>NZ_JBVIGN010000006.1:0-210505 GCF_055570785.1 Streptomyces sp. NPDC031100 | reverse complement strand
CCCCACCCCCCCTAACTCGGCCCGCCCCCGCCCCCCCCCCCCCCCCCCCCCCCCCCCCCCTCCCCCCCCCCCCCCCCCCCCCCCCCCCCCCTCCTCCTTCCCCCCCCCCCCCCCCCCCCCCCCCCCCCCCCCCCACGACCATGCGGGCCCGGTCGCCGAGCCACCCGCCTGGCCTAAAGACCGGCCCGGAATGGCCGCGTTGGACGGCACCCGGAGTGCGGTGCGGACCCACGGCGGGTCAGATGGATGCGTGACAAGCGACATATCCCTTCGCCGCCGCTCACGCTGGTCCGTCACCGGCGTCCTGACCGGCCTGCTGCTGTCCCTGTCGATCCCCGCGGCCGTGCCCTCGCCGGCCGAGTCCCCGTCCCAGTCCCTGCCCCGGCGCGGCAGCGCCTACATGGGCATGGGCGTGCTCACCCACGACGGCGTGGACATCACCGAGGACGACTCGGTGAACGTCCCCCGCGCGACCCAGACCGAAGGCGTGGACGTCGCCAGTTACCAGGGCAACGTCTCCTGGTCGACCCTGTGGGGCAGCGGCGTCCGATGGGCGTACATGAAGGGGACGGAGGGGACGTACTACAAAAACCCCTACTTCGCCCAGCAGTACGACGGCTCCTACGGCATCGGCATGATCCGCGGCGCCTACCACTTCGCGATCCCGGACGCCACGGGCGGCGCCGCCCAGGCCGACTACTTCGTCGACCACGGCGGCGGCTGGTCCAAGGACGGCAAGACCCTGCCCGGCGTGCTCGACATCGAGTGGAACCCGTACGGCGACGACTGCTACGGCAAGTCCCAGAGCGCCATGGTCACCTGGATCCGCGACTTCCTGAACCGCTACAAGTCCCGCACCGGCCGCCACGCCGTCATCTACACGGCCACCAGCTGGTGGACGCAGTGCACCGGCAACTACGCGGGCTTCGGCGCGACCAACCCCCTCTGGATCGCGCGGTACGCCTCGGCGGTGGGGACGCTGCCGTCGGGCTGGTCGACGTACACGATGTGGCAGTACACCTCCTCCGGCCCGACGGTCGGGGACCACGACAGGTTCAACGGCGCGGTGGACAGGGTCAAGGCCCTCGCCAACGGCTGACCCGCCGTCGGGTCAGGAGGTTCACTGCTCAGCCGGCCCGGCCGGCCGCCCGCAGCGGGCATCCGGTACCGACGCGCGCTTCGAGGTCGGCCCGCAGAACCGCAAGCTCGGCCATGCGCGCGTCGATGACCTGGATCTTCTCCTCGAACAGCGCGGACAACGCCTCGGCCGCGTCCGGCGCGTCGCTCAGTTCCTCGCCGGTCCGCGCGATCTCGGCCAGCGAGAAGCCGAGCGTCTGTGCGGTGCGGACATAGTGCAGCCAGGTCACCGTCTCCGGCGGGAAGTCGCGGTAGCCGTTGGCCAGCCGTCGACCTGTGACGAGGCCGATCTTCTCGTAGAAGCGAATGGTGTCCTTGGTCAGACCCGCTTGCGCGGCGAGCTCTCCGATGCGCATGACCCTCCGCCGAACCGGGACTTGAGGACTTGAGGACTTGACCTTGGAGAGTACTCCACTGTTTACCGTGAGGCGTCGCTTCCACGAGACCGGCAGGAGCCTCGTCGTGATCCGTTCTTTCGTCCCCTCCGGCCACGCCTATCTCCGCGTCGTCCGCGCGAGCGCCTGGTACGACCTCGTCGTCACAGCGGGATTCGCCACGCCCTGGACCTACGCGCTGGTGCACGACGCGCTGTCCTCGCTGGGCGGCGCCCTCGGGCTGGGCGGCCTGCCCGCCCTCGACCCGATGCAGACCCTGTACGCGAATCTGATGGGTTCGGTCGTGGTGGTCTGGGCGCTCCTGCGGATCGTCAGGCCGCTTCCGGTGCACGGACTGCTCGACGGAGTGGCGCGCACCCTGTTCGCCACATGGCAGGCGTACGCCGTGGGCCACGGTGCACCGCGGCTGCTGTTGCCCTTCCTCGTGGTGGAGGCGGCCTTCGGTCTCGCTCAACTCGCGCCGTGGCGGCGGGCACGGCGCACCGACCTCATGGCCGACCCCGCCGGCCCGGCCGCCGCTCACCCGGCCGGCGCCGACGCCCGGTGATGCCCGGACGGCCTCGACCGACTCGGCGCCGCCTCCCGGCCGGGCGGGGCCGTCCGCCACGCTCACCTTCCAGGTGCCGTCCGTGCCTCCTCGAAGGGGTCGCCGTAGGGGGAGGAAGCGGGCGGCGGGCTCAGCGCACGCCGCGGATGGGCAGGATGGCCAGCGCGCCGAGCAGCGACAGGGCGCCGCCGAACAGGAACAGCGGGGTGTAGCCGCCGAGCGCGGTGACCACGGCGGACGCGACGAACGGCGCGACGATCTGCGGACCGGCGTTGGCGATGTTGAGCACGCCCATGTCGCGTGCGGCATCCTCCGCGCGGGGCAGGACGAGCGTGACCACGGCGGTGTCCACGGCCATGAAGCAGCCGAACGCGAGCCCGTTGAGCGCACTGAAGACGAGCATGCCCGGCCAGGTGGGCGCCAGCACCGGGACGACCATGACGAGACCGGCGAGCGCCGCGGACACGCCCACGAACACCTTGCGCCGGTTCCAGCGGTCCGACAACAGACCCCCGACCACGGTGGAGACGGCCATCGCCGCCATCGACACGGGGGTGAGAACGGCCATCGCCTCCGCCGGCCGCAGACCCTCGGGCAGCCTGATGTGGTCGTCGAGGATGTAGAGCTGGTAGCCGACGACGGAGAAGTAGCCCAGCACCATCAGCGCCCGGCCGATGAACGCCCAGCGGAAGTCGCCGCTGCTCAGCGCGGACAGAAAGACCGTCACCCGGCGGCGCAGGGGCAGCGACGGCGCGGGCTCGGCGCTCGGCTCGCGCGGGACGTCCCGGCACAGCGCCGTCAGCAGGACCGCGGCCCCGGCGGCGACGAGGCCGAGGGTGAGGTAGCCCGCGGAGAGATGGTCGGCGGTTCTGGAGGCGATCAGCACGCCCAGCGTGCCGCCGACGGGCAGCGCGAGGCCCACCAGGGCGGAGGCCGTGCCCCGGCGGTCGGCCGGGACGCGGTCGGGCACGATGGCGGTGACGGCGGCCTGGTAGACGTTCATGGTCGCCTGGACGAGACACCAGGCGATCCCGACCAGCAGGGCCGTGCGCACGCTGCCCAGGAGCGCGAGACCGGCCAGCGAGGCCAGAGCCCCGCCCAGCACCCAGGGGTTGCGACGCCCGGAGCGGTCCGACAGGGCCCCGGCGACGGGGTTGCACGCGGTGGCGAACACCGAGCTGACACCGCCGATCAGGCCGAGCAGCGCCACCTTGTGATGCGGGTCGATCGCCTCGACCTGCGTGGGCAGCAGGACGGACCCGACACCCATGTAGACGGCGTACATCGAGGCGTTGGCGACCAGCAGCAGCGCCATCAGGCCCCGCCGCCGGGACTCGGGGGCCCCGGCGGCGGCCGGCCGGACGTCTTCTGTCGGGGAGAGCGGGGTCATGTCGACTCCTGGGAATGAGGGGTTCGAGCAGGGAGAACGAGCCGGTGGGGGCGGCTCTGCGGGGGGAAACCGTGGGTGTCGGCTCATTGATTACACGAGTAACCTCAACGAGTGGGTCTTGTGTAGCACCCCGAGGGTCGGCATGAACAGAGGTGGTACGTCGATGAGGCCGGGTCGTTGCTTACTCGTGTTGCCAGACCCGCGTGTAACCTGGGGCTGTCCCGGGAACCGGCTGCCGGGGGCGGAAGGGAAGCATGGCGAGGAAACCGGCCGCTGCCGTCACCAGCGCCGATGTGGCACGGCTGGCGGGCGTCTCACGCGCCACCGTCTCCTTCGTGCTCAACAACACCCAGGCCCACCGGGTCAGTGGGGCGACCCGCGCGAAGGTCCTCGCCGCCGCGGACACGCTCGGGTACGTGCCGCACGCGGCGGCCCGCTCACTGCGCGCGGGGCGCAACAACCTGGTGCTGATCCCGGCCGCCGTGTCCGCCGTCGGCCGCCTGGTGAGCGGCTGGATCGACGACCTCCACACCGAGCTGGACCACTACGGCTACACCGCCGTCCTGCACGCGGGCCGGTACGCCGACCCTGTCACCGCGGCCCGCGCCTGGGCGGAGCTGCGCCCCGGCGCCGTGCTCGGGCTGGACGGCTCCAGCCTCACCGCCGGCAGCGTGGAGGTGCTGCAGCGGGCCGGTGTCCGCGCCCTGATGGCGTTCGCGCCGCAGCCCGTCGAGGGCGTCCATACGGTCGCCTTCGACGATCAGCGCGTGGGCGTGCTCGCCGCCGAGCACCTGGTGGCGAACGGCCGACGGCGCCTGGCCGTGCTCATGCCCAGGGAGCGGGGCCTGTCCGCGTTCGCCGCCCCCCGGCTGGCCGGCGCGCGCAGCGTGGCAGCCCGGACCGTGGCGACCGTGACCCCGGTGGAGATGGAGTACACGTACGCGTCCGCCGCCGAACTCGCCCGCAACTGGGCGGAGTCGCAGCTGGACGGCGTCTTCGCCTACAACGACGAATACGCCGCGCTGCTGCTGCGCGCCCTGCAGGACGAGGGCGTCGACGTCCCCGCGGACGTCGCTGTGGTCGGCTCCGACGACCTGGTGACGGCGGCCCTGCAGCGGCCGTCCCTGACGACGATCCGGCTGGACCCGCCCTCGGCCGCCCAGGTGGCGGCGACGCTGCACGCACTGATCGAGTACGGCACCGCCGAACCGCTGCCCGGCATCGAACCGGCCCTGGTGCGCCGCGAGTCCGCCTGACCGCCCGGCCGGCGGCACACGCTCACCGTCGGCCGGGCGGCGACGGATCAGGTGGCCGGGCGGTCAGGCAGTCAGGCGGTCAGATGGCGCCGCAGGAAGTCGACGCTCTCCGCGACGATGGCGGGCACCTCCGCCGAACCCAGGAAGATGTGGTCGGCCCCCTCCACGACGCGCAGTGTCACGTCGCCGCCCGCCCGCTGCAGCGCCGCGGCCAGCGCCTCGCTCTGGCTGAACGGGACGACCTGGTCCTCCCGGCCGTGGATCAGCAGGAACGGCGGCGGAGTCGTCCCGTGCACGTACGTCACCGGACTCGCGACGCGGGCGCGCTCCGGCCGGTCCTCCTCCGTTCCGCCGAGCAGGGATGCGATGGGGTCGGGGTACGGCGGCCCGCCCGGGACGGGCGGCAGGGTGGGCTGCGCGAGCAGCGGCTCGATGTCCGAGACGCCGTACCAGTCGACCACCGCCCGCACACCGCTGTCCTCGTCCGGTACGCCGTCCAGCCCTTCGAGGGCGGCTCCGCCGGCGTCCGCGCGGACGAGCCCGGCCAGGGCCGCAAGATGGCCGCCCGCCGACTCGCCCCAGGCGCCGATCCGCTCCGGGTCGATGCCGAAGAGGCCGGCGTGCCGCCGTACGTACCGGATGGCCGCCTTGACGTCGTGCAGCTGCGCGGGGAAGGGCGCTTCGAGGCTGTGCCGGTAGTCGATGCTCACCAGGGCCAGGCCGGCGCCGAGGACCGCTCCGTGCAGCAGCTCCACGGGCACGGTCGGCGGCGGATAGCGACGGTCGCCTTCCAGCCAGCCGCCGCCGTGGATCCAGACGACCGCCGCCACGGCGCCCTCCGCGGCCGGGACGTGGACGTCCAGCAGGCGCGGACGGTAGCCCGGCGTCCGGGCGTAGGTCAGCCCGTGGAAACGCCGTACGCCGTGGGTGTCGACGAAGGGCGGGGTGGGCGCCAGGAACGGGGGCGGGGGCCAGCCCGTGTCGACCGGGGCGGGCGCGGTTGAGGTCATGTCCGGGGCCTTCCGTGATCAGCCGGAGCGACTGCTCGGGTCTCGTGCTGGCGAGGATGTTACACGTGTAACTCTCGTCTTACGAGAGGGCGCGCGAGGGGTTCCGGAATCCGGTGGCGAGGGGTCCGGAATCCGGTGGAGAGCGGAGCGCGTCCTGGAGTCCTGACTGGGCTCACGTCAGCCCGCAGTGAGGTGGACGTAATCACCGCTGTACGTGGTGGTGCCGGCCTTGCGGAACTGCAGCTCGGCGCTCGCCGCCGTGTTCGCCGGGGTCCGTCAACGTCCGCTGCCGCGGCGGAACCAGCCCCGCTTGGGCGCACCGGCGGTGGGCGGCGCGCCGTACGGTGCGGTCGGAGGAGCCGGGTGCGGGGGCTGGTCCGGGCCCGGGAACGGGGGGAGTTGCCGGAAGCGTTCGTCGAGCGTGACCGTCGGGGTGATGCGGTTCAGCGCAGCCCGCACCAGTGTGAGCGGGTGGTCGGGGAACCGGGCGTCCCACTCCTCGTCGTCGGCCACGTGGCACGGCAATCCGCCGAACTCGCCCCCGGCGGAGTACGGGTGGGGCCGGAAGTAGCTTTCCGGCCCCACCTGGTCCGCCACTACGGCCTCGCGCAGACCGGTCATCCCGCCTTCCGCCGCCTGCACCTTCAGGACCGTGCTGCACCCGGCCTTGGGTATGGTCCACGAGCCGAGGAACGCCTGCCCGTGCGGTGCGCCGGGCAGGCGCACCTTGATCAGCTGACGGACCGCCGGGACACCGTGCACCGTGCCGGGCGCCGCCTCGATGAGCCCGCCCCCGTGCCGGCCCACGCCCGCCGCGAGCGCGGTCCGCAAGTGCTCGAACTCGTCCAGCGGGGCGGGCAGATCGGGGACGAGGGGAAAGAAGTGGACCGACAGCACGAGTCCTGTCGTGTCCGTCCACACGCCGGGCTCACGCGCGGTGAAGCCGGTCAGGTCCAGGCCGGTGATCGGAGTCATGGTGATCATCATGCCGGGTGTGGCGTCGCGCCGACACGGCCGAGGCTCAGTCGCAAGCCGCCTGAGAACTCCTGACGAAATGGGGTGGCAGCTGCGCTCCTGACAGAGCGACGATCTCCCGGTACTCGCCGATGACGGGGCAGCCATGGGCGACATCGCTCCGAGGGAGCTCATCTCTCTCGCTGATGACGAGGGGAACAGCGTCACCGTCGATGTGCTGGGGCACGATCCGGGACGGAGCGCCGGACTGGAGGCCGAGATCGTGGTCCAGACGCCCTTCGTGGAGGACGAGTCGGGGTCCATGGTCACCGTGCGGGTGCCGCTTGTTCCTCCGGACGACTGCGCCACTGGTCGTACGCCTGGTACCTGATCCACGAGATCGTCATCCGGGTCGTGGTGGGCCGGATCTGTGACACGCCGGTGACGTGGGCGCTCGTCCTCGCCCTGAGCCTCACCCTGTCGGCGGCCGCCTACCACTGGGTCGAGCACCCGCTGGAGCGGTGGCTGCGGCGGGTGGGGCCGGGGGTGGGTCAGGCGCCCGCGTGCAGGTACCCGGCCCAGAGCGACGGGGTGCCGGGGAACTCGTCGCGCAGCGCCAGGACCGACGTCCGGAGCGCGGCCGCGGAACGGGCGCAGTGCAGGCCCTCGGCGTCCGACAAGGACGCGTAGAAGCCCTTCGCCACCGTCTCGGAGATCACGTCGTCCACCTCCCACAGCGTGCCCACCACATGCCGGAAACCGGCCAGTTGGAACGCGCTGGTCAGGTGGATGGCCTCGTCCAGGAGATCCGGCGCGGCGGTGTACGTCGTCCGGCAGGCCGACAGATAGGCCAGCTCGGCCCGCTCCAGCGCCACGGAGGCGACCCCGGCGACGTTCAGCGCCCTCGTCTCGTGGTCCCACAGCAGCAGTCGGCTGCGCGAGGGATCGACGGCATCGGTGACCGCATGACACGCCAGGTGGATCACCCGGGCGTCGATGAGCCCGGCCAGGACCGCCGCCCGCGTGGCCGCACCGGTGACGACCGTCGGGTCCGGCAGCACCGCCGCCACCGCGGCCGCCTCCTCCGAGGCCCCGAACAGCGGAGGGGCACCCGGGGTGGCCGGCATGGCGACGATCAGCGAGCGCCCCGGCCCGCCACCGGCCGGCCGCGGGCGCCGGGCGTGCCGCAGGGCACGGATCGTGGGCGTGTACGAGGACACGACCCGGTCCAGGACCGTACGGTCACCGCCCCCGGCGGACTCGGCGTGGTGCCCGGCGGCGTGCAGCGGCAGCGAGCCCAGCAGGCCGCCGGGGGACCACCACACACGGGGCGGCTCACCGCCGCGCCCGGAACCCGGGCCGATGCCCAACGCCAGCAGGACCGGCTCCGCGGCCACGTCCCAGAGCCACCCCAGGATGCCGCTCAGGGTCCGCTGCGCCTCCCGTTGGGCACGCCAGTCGGTCTCCGGGTCCGCGACGACGGCGAGCGTGTGGTGGAAGAGGTCGGCCTGTGAGGTCAGCTCCGCGTGCGTGAGGCGGGGCAGCGGCAGGTGCCGCACACCGCCGCTGGTGACCAGGAGGGCGTCGCAGCGTGTCTCGTCGCAGTTGAACACCACGATCGGTCCCGCTTCCGCCGTGGCGAGGAGCGCCTCGGGCTCCGGCGGCCGGGCGAACGAGGCGAAGCCCTCCAGGCCGCGGATCTCCTCGATCGTGGCCGTGAGTTCGGTGGCGGCCCGGGGGCGGTCCAGGGTCCCGTCGTCCTCGCTGTCGAGGAGGTTGCGCAGGTGTACGAAGCGGTCGGCGAGCCCGGGATGGCTCCGCCGCAGGTCCGAGATGTCACCGCGGGTGTCCAGCATCTGGCTGAGGAGGACCGTGCGCCCCTGTTCCAGGATCTGGAGGGCGCTGCGCGCGGCGTACGGCAGGAGGGGCAGGTACGGCGCGTCCGGGCGCCGCTGCTCACCCGCGTCGAGGGCCGCGGCCGCGGTGAATGTGACCAGGGCTGAGTGGTCCTTCACCGCGTGTTGCTGATCGGCCCGCGCGATCCGGCGCGGGGCGGCGAGGGGGATCAGTTCGACGGCGTACTCCAGGAGCTCGAGAGCGGCCAGCACGTCCACGGGATAGAGCGTGAGCGCGGCCGCCCGTGCCGAGCGGATGCGATGGGACGCCGCGAGGGTCTCGCTGCCGGCCGCCTTTTCGAGATCGGCGACGGCCTCCACGATGCCGAAGGGGACCACCGTCCCGCCAGCGAGCTCGCTGAACGCCCGGAACAGCGGGTCCGGTTCGGTTGCCTCGGCCTGTTCCTTGTGGGCGATCCCCAGGTTGTGGTGGAACATCCCGAGGGCGGCGTGGTCGGGCGGTGCGAGGTCGACGACGCGCCGGCACAGGGCGACGAGGTCGTCCACATCGACCCGTTCGGGATTTCGCCGCCGCTCCTCCAGGAGTGCGCCCACCAGAGAGGTGAGCGTCGGCAGCGCGACCGGATCGTTCGCCGGTACCGCGTCGGCGGCGCGCCGTGCGTACACGAGGGCCTCGTCCAGATCGGCCGGTCCACCGCTGTGGCCATAACGGCGCAGGAGCGCGCTGCTGAGCCCCGACAGCACGATCGGCGCCTCGGATTCGTCCGGTTCGCACGACTCCACCGCGCGCCGCAGCATGTCCACGGCCTCGTCCAGTTGTGTGGAGTCACGGGTGCGGTCGAAGAGCTGCTTGAGCGCGAACCCGAGCCCGTGCAGCTCCCGGGCCCTGATGGCAGCGGCAGTGGCGTGCAGCCGCCGCAGCGTCCGCACGGCGTCGTTCAGGTCGTCGAGGCTGCCGGTGCGGGCGCCCCGTTCGGCCAGGGCCGTGCCGAGGAGGTACAGGGCGTCCACCCCGGCGGGGCCGTGGAGCTGGTCCTCACCCACGGCCCGCACGGCCTCGCGGTCGCGGTCGACCGCCTCGTCCAACGCGGCCAGGTCACCGGTGTGCTGGTAGAGGTAGACCAGCGACATGCCGAGCTGCACCAGCACACCGGGGCGTGCGGGATGGACGTCCGGGGCCGCCCCGAGCGCCTCGCGGCAGGCGGCGACCGCCTCCCGGAGTGCGTCGAGCCCCTGGCCCGCGCGGTACCGGGCGCGGTGCACCTGGGCGGCCAGCCAGCCGAACAACAGCACGCCGTCGGCCGAGGACACCTCGCGGACGGCGGCCGAACCCAGAAGCTCAGCGGCCTCGTCGAGGTCCTCGTGCCGGCGCGCGAGGACGTACCGGAACCACAGGGCCCGGGGGAGCGCCCGGGTCAGGACGGCCCGGAGGTGGGGCGACGCCTGGTGGCCGTCCCGGTCGGCCAGTCCGGCACGGATCACCGTGACGGCCCGCTCCACGTCGTCGGCGGCCGGCTGCCGCTCGATACGCTCCAGGAGGGCGATGGCCAGTTTGCGGAGAAGGTCCCAGCGGAGGGTGATGTCGTTGTCCGGGATGAGGGCCAGCGCCTGCTCGTGGGCGTCGACCACGACGTCCAGATCGTCCGGCCGTTGATCGTGCTGGTACCGCAGCCAGTAGGCGTTGGCCCGCCTCATCGTCACGTACGCACGTTCGTGCACCGTGTATGTGTCCGGCACCTCGCGCTGAAGCGCCGTCCACTGCCGGATCGCCTCGTCCAGGTCCGCCCTGTCGGCGCCCGTCGTGAAGCGCTCCTCCAGGCCTTCCGCGACCGCCTCCCGCGCGTACGAGCGCAACTCGGGGAAGTCCAGGACCGCGCGGCCCGCCGCCAGCACGTCGTCCCACCGATGTTCCGCCCGCGCACGAAGGACCCGGTCGCGCAGCAACGAGGCGAGCATCCCCATGAGACCGTCCCGGTCAGCGGTGGCGAGGGGCTCCCGCAGCGCGAGGACGCACGCCTCGAACGCGGTGCGCAGGTCGTCAGCGGACCCGGTGAGCCCGTGGCGACGGGCCAGGGCGATGGCGAGGTTGCCCCGGATGCCCGGCCCGCTCGGGTGGCCGGCCGGCGTGACCCGCGCGGCCCGGCTCAGGAGGCCGATGGCCTGCAACAAAGCATTGACGTCGCCCAGGACGTCGAACCGCGTGTACAGCACCGTTCCCAAGCCGCCCAGATGGACGCCGTACTGGTCGTTGTCCGGGTCGGCGTGCTCCAGCAGGAACCAGCACCATGCGGCGAGCTCGGACAGGTTCTCCCCGACGTCGCCCTCGCCGGTGAGGGCCTGGGCGAGCCGGGTGTGCACGTGCGTGCTGTGCGCGTCCGCGATCTCCGTCCTGAGACCGTCGGGGATGAGGAACATCCGGTCGGGGAAGAAGTGCGGAGCCAGCATGCGCACCGCGTCGTCGAGATCGGACTGCGCGCCGTGCCGTTCGTACCGGTGCCAGTACAGATGGCCGAGGACGGCCGTGACCTGCTCGTCCGTGGGATCGTCGGCGACCAGCCGCGCCAGGTCGGCCGTCAAGGCGGGGTCCGGGTCGGGGGAGGGCCCCGCCCACAGCGTCTGCAGGGCCCGTACGGCCCGCGCCAGCAGCTCGTCACGTGATTCCCGGCCCGGTTCGCCCGCCACAGTTCGCCCCCCCAACTACCTTCCACCGCCGCCCCGTTCATGCATGATGCCCTGAAAGCACCAGTGCGCGGAGGGAGTCGGGATGACGGAGGAAGAATCGACCGCAAGGGTCAGGCGAGGCCTGTCGTACGTCTGCGAACACCTCGACGCGCTGCGCGAACACCTGGCCGAACTGGGCCGGACCGAGGAACTCGACCGGTTGAAGCGAGCCGTCGTCGACGGGAACGAGGACCCTGCGACGCCGCTCGACGCCATCGACCGGATCGTTCGCGCGGACGGCGACGCGCGCGGCGCCTACGGGGCGAGCGCCCGCACGGTCCCCGAGCCCGGGCTCGTCGGCGTGGGGCCCGCCGCCGAAGCCGATGTCGCCTTCCTCTGCCCCCTGGGCGCCTGCGCACGCGTGGAGTGGGCGGAGCCCACGATGCGGGAGGCCCCGCGCTGCCGGATGGGCGGGGTTCCGCTGCGCTGGGTCAAGGGCTGAGATGGGCGGCCTGCTGACGGAACTGGGCAAACGCCTGGCGGAGCGATGGATGTCCCTGCTGGTGCTCCCGGGCGCGCTGTTCCTGGCCGCCGCCTTCGCCGCCCGGACGCTCGGCCACGCCCACGCCGTCGACCTGGACCTCCTGGTCGGCGAGGCACAGGCGTGGCGCCCGGCGCCCGGTGCGGGAGCCGGAGCGCGGCTCGCGGTGCTCCTGCTGGTCGTGGCGCTGCTGGCCGCCGCCGTGGGCCTCGTGGCCCAGACGCTCGGCTCACTCGTGGAGCGCCTGTGGTTCGCGGCCGACTGGGGCTCCTGGCCCCGGCCGCTGCGTGCCCTCGCGCGGTGGCGGGTGGCCAGGCGCCGGCAGCGGCGCGCCGGTGCCGTGGCCGCGTACGAGCGGGAGCGGCTGCGTTTCGGTGAGCTGCTGGCCTCCGGCACGCCCGGCGGCGGGAGGGACCTGGGGCCGGCCCGGCTCGCCGTGGCCCGCGTCTCGCCCGAGGAGCCCCATCGGCCCACCTGGTCCGGTGACCGGATGCACGCGGTCACCCTGCGCCTCGCCCGCGACCTGGACCTGGACCTGGCCACGGTGTGGCCCGCCCTGTGGCAGCTCCTCCCGGACGCCCCGCGCCAGCAGATCGAAACGGCCCGCGAAGCCCTCGACCGGGCCACCACCCTGGTGGCCTGGGCGGTCCTGTACGCGGTTCTCGCGGTCTGGTGGTGGCCCGCACTGCCGCTGGCCGTCGCCACGTACGTCACCGCCCGGCTCCGTATTCGCAGCGGTGTGGACGCCTACGCGGCCCTCATCGAGGCGTCGGTCCACGTGTACGTCGCCGAACTGGCCGAGCGCCTGCACGTGCCCGCCCAGGGGGTCGTCGGCAGGCGCACGGGCTGGGAGGTCACCTGCCTGCTGCAGGGCAAGCGTCACCTCATCGACCTGACGGCCCATGAACCCCAGTAGTCAGCGCCGGCCAGGCGGCGGGGGAGACGGTGGACCGCCCTTACGAGGTGTCCTCCGGACGACTGGATTGCTGACCACCGGCAGCGTTTGCAGCAGGTGCTGGATTACTGGGTTCCGATGCTGTCAGCGTAGAGAGACAAGCCGTCGCCGGCAGATGAGTGCGCATCCCAGGGTGAGGAAGGCTTCGTGGATGTCGTCGCGGATCTCCCGGCGGATCCGCAGACGGCGGAACCAGTGCAGGTGGGCGAAGGCTCGCTCGACCACCCAGCGTTGAGTGCCGAGTCCGGAGCCGTGTTCGGTGCCGCGTCGTGCGATCAGTGGCTTCATGCCGAGCGCGCGGACGAGGCGGCGGTACTTGTCGTGGTCGTAGCCGCGGTCGCCGAGCACGATGTCGGGGCGGCGCCGGGGCCGGCCCGGCTTGCCCCGAACGGACGGCACTGCCTGAAGCAGCGGGATGAGCTGAGTGACGTCGTTGCGGTTGCCGCCGGTCGGGGTGACGGCGAGCGGGATGCCGGTGGCGTCGGTGATCAGATGGTGCTTGCTGCCCGTCCTGCCCCGGTCGACAGGGCTTCGTCCCGTCTTGGACCCCCTCTTGACGCCCGGATGTGGGAGCCGTCGACCGCCGCCCGGGAGAAGTCCAGGGCGTTCGCGCTGCGAGCTCCTGCGGCAGGTGTTCCCAGGCGATCCCGGTATGCAGCACGAACAGGATGCCCTGGAACACCAGCCGGACCGGATGACGCTTGCGTCCCGGATGCCGGGCCCGCCGCTCGACCTTCGGTAGCAGCGGCTCGATCACCGGGCCACAACTCGTCATCCACCTGCCACGCCTTCGGCCGAGCCACCTCATACCCCCGGATCAACGCCCGCCGAGTGATCCAACCACCCCGAACATCATTTCGTTAGGAGTTCCAAGGGCTGTCCCGTTACCTGGGCGCGCGTGGGACGGTCCGTTCGTAGATGGTCCCTCCGGGGATGAACCAGCCAGCCTTCTTCCGGACGGCCGGGCTCGGGTCTTGCGCCTGGGACGCCCGCAAGGCGGCGACGGCTCGGGCATCGGTATGGGCGAACTTGCCGACGAGTTCGGCGGCCCTTACCCGCACCTGCGGGTCGGGGTCGGAGGCCAGGTGTTGCAGTGCGGGTTCGAGGACTCGGTCCGCGCCCGGCGCACACGTTTCGCCCTTGCACCGGTCGCAAGCCAGGGCATGGAACGCGGCGATCCTGACCTGGGTGTCGGGATCGTCGGCCATGGTGATGAGCTGGCCCATCGACTCGGTGTCGACCAGGTGGTCCAGAAGCCGGCAGCAGCCCGCTCGGACAGCCGCGCTCTCGTGGGACAGGCCGGCGCGGATGGCGCCCAGCGCGTCCTCCTTGCGACGCAGCAACTCCCAGTAGGCCGCCACGGCCCGTTGCGGGTCGCCCAAGCACGAGACGAGGGCTTCGTTGTCGGTCCTGACGAATCCGAGCATGACCTCAGTGTCGAACCGCGCAGGACAGCCAGGCAAAGGGATTTCGCCTCAGAAGAGGGAAGCGCGCCGTGCCACCGCCCAAGGCTGCCGTGCAGGTTGATCGTGCGGTGCGATGATCTCGGCGTGGCTGGTGTGATCACGGCGTCGGAGCCGTCCTGGATAGCCCCGTTCACCGGGCTGAGTCCGCGCACCTTCGGCCGGCTGGTAACAGCTCTGCGCCGCAAAGGCGCCGACACCGTGCGGCCTGGCCGGCCGTGGAGCCTGTCGTTGGAGGACCGGGTTCTGCTGGCGGCGGCCTGCTGGCGCACGAACCTGACGATGTGACAGCTCGCCCCCTTGTTCGGAATGTCCAAGTCGACCGCCGGCCGGGTCATCGATCACATCGGCCCACTGCTGGCACTCAAGCCGCGGCACCGTTTCCGCAAGGGCACCGTACTGATCGTCGACGGCACCCTGGTCCCTACCCGTGACCACACCATCGCCGAGCAGTCCAAGAACTACTGGTACTCCACCAACCACCAGGTCGTTTTTGGTCATCCCCCACCGCCGACCGCGCGGCGGCGAGCTGACCGAGTGGCAAGCCGAGCACAACCGCGAGCAGAAGCAGATCCGCGCCCGCGTAGAGCACGTCTTCGCCCGGATGAAGACCTGGAAGGTCCTTGGTGACTGCCGCCTCAAGGGCGACGGAGTCCACCACGCCATGCTCGGCATCGCCCGCCTTCACAACCTTCTCCAGGCCGCGTGGGCCAACCCGCCGACGGCTTGGCCATGTCCCGATCCGCCTGGAGATCGATTACGGGACGGCCCTTGGTCACTCTTCCTGATGCTTAGGGGTGTGCAGGGGAGTTCGCGGGCGGGAGGGGTGCTGGGCGGCAGGTGGGTGTGACGCAGAACACGACAGGGGTGCGTATTGCTGTTCGCCCGTTCCCTCCAGCGGGTTACACCTGGTCAGCGCACTACCGAGGGTGACTAGCGGTGCTTGTTGAAGGCTGCATGGTGCCCTTGTGTCGGGACGCTCGGTGATTTTTCCGGGACGGCCATGAGTGATCCGTCCGCCGAATCACTTAGGTAGGTGTCAGGCCCAACAGGCCGTCGGCGCACATGAGTTGGCGCCGGTCCCAGCCGACCCTCAATGGAGAGGAAGCCTGCGCATGTGCCTTGCCCACGGGAGGCCCGCGTGAGTCACGACGACGCCCTGGAGGGCGCTCCATCCCCTGCCCAGGGTGCCGGGCTGTCGCAGTCCATGTACCTGCCGCTGGGCCTGCCGCTGGACTTCGAGGCGTTCTACCTCGGTCACCAGGAGGTGTTCCACGCCTATGCCGAAGTCCACTTCGGTACCCGTGAGGCGGCCGAAGAGGTCATCCACGAGGTGTTCCTCCAGATCCATGCCGGCTGGACCGAACTGCTGAGCGCGGGCAACCTCGAGCAGGGCGCCTGGGCGATCGTCCGACGAGCCGTGCACGACCGCCTCGATCTGGAGGGGCGCGCGCCGGCCTTCGTCATCAACGGGCCCATCGCACAGGCGATGAACAAGGCACTGGCCACGGCCCGGGACAAGCTGCAGAAGATGGAGTCCAGCAGCGGCCTGTACGAGGCGATCGCGGACCTGCCCAACCGGCAGTTCGAGGTGATCGTGCTCCGCTACATCCTCGGCTACCCCACCTCCAAGGTCGCCTGGTACATGGGCATCGACGAACGCACCGTCGGCCACCACCTGCGCCGCGGCAAGGAACGCCTGCGCATCAAGCTGGGCCTGCCCGACGAACGCAAGAAGCCCAAGCAGAGGAGAGAAGGACCGTGACCACCACCCTCGACACCCTGCTGGCCGAAGCCCGGCTGCCCGTGACCGGCCCGCGCCGCTTCGACGTCGCCGCCGGCCTGCGGCGCCTCGCCGCCGACGCCTCCGTCCGCACTCCCACCGCGGAGATCGCCCGTGCCGCGCAGGCCGGCCAGCGCCTGGGCGTGGTGTGCCGGTGGGTGCTCAACGAACCGGCCGCCGCCGACCATGTCGCCAAGATCGCCGAAGACGCCGACCGCGGACCGCTGACGGAAGACCGCATGGACGTCGACGGCGCCCTCGTCTTCGCCTGCCTGCTCTACCTGACGGGGCATCCGGAGTCCGCCCAGTTCTGGTGGCAGCTCGCTGCGGGCGCCGGCAGCCGCGCCGCCGCCTACTGCCTGCACCTGCACCACCTGGCCGTCGGTGAATCCAAGCGGGCCTGGCACTGGTTCCACCAGCTCACCCACTCCATGGCGGACACCGCCCCGCCCGACGCGGCGTTCATCGAGGGCCTGGAGATCTTCGCCCGCTACGTCCGCACCAACGGCTCCCGTGCGCTGCCCCCCACCGGCCGCCTGGAGAACGAGGTCGACCGCCTCGCGGCGCGCACGCCCGGCTGCTCCGTCATCGTAGCCCGGCCGGACCGCCAACTGGTCGCCCGCCTGCAGGAGTTCACTGCGGGCAGCCGAGTCGGGCACCGAACGCAGGGGGATCCTGTCCCGGCCACCGGGTCCGAGGCCACCGGCCAGGCGGACTCACGCCACGACACCATCTGAGAGGGACGCTTCCATGAACCCCAGCCCCCGCCTGCCCCTGGCCGGCAAGAATCGGCGGGCCGCCGCCCGGACATGGTTCGCCCGCCGTCGGCGTACCGCGCTGGCGCACATCCTGCGCGGGACCTGCTACGGCATCGGTACCGGGGTCACCGGCCTCGTCTTCATGTGGGTGGAGCAGCGCCTGCTGTGACCTGCGCAGGGTGCAGACCGGCCCCAACCCTGGGCGGAGCCGGGTGAGACGGTCAGTGCGATCCGCGCCCGCACCACGGCCGACAAGCGCAGCGGCCTCACTGATCGGCAGGCCCGGAGACGCAGGGATGGATGAGGCGCGGGTCGTTGAGGTGTGGGTTCCCGGCGCCGAGCGGGTGGGCAGCGGATATCTCCTGTCCACACGCCTGGTGCTGACGTCGTATCACGTCGTGCAGGGCCTGGCCCCGGGTGATCCGGTCGAGGTCCGGCCCCTGGAGGTGCCGCAGCACACCTCGTGGCTGTCGGCGACCCTGCACTGGCCACGAGATGCGGTGGATCTGGATGCGGCACCCGAACAGGGCGCCGCCCTGCTGGTGATCGACGACGCGTCCGGCCCGATCAGCCCGCTGGTCGGGGCTGTTCGCTTCGGCCGGATCACGGTTGCGGACCGGGTCCCGTGCAGAGGGCTGGGCTTCCCCGAGGCGGAGGCGCGTTCCGGCAGACGACGCGACACCATGCCGGTGCGCGGCCACGTCGACGCCCTGCAGGCGCGTAGGTCCGGCATGCTCACCGTGCAGAAGGCCCTCCAGACCCGAACGCTTCATCAGGGCATTGCTGAGCGCGGTACGGTCGGCCCATGGCTGACGCGCGGCTGACCACCTCCTCCTTCCTGGTCCTCGGCATCATCGACAAGCTGGGCGAGGCCAGCGCGTACGACGTGAAGGTGGAGGCCGGCCGTACCGTCGCACCCTTCTGGTCGGTGCCGCACGCGCAGGTGTACGCCCAGTGCGACCGGCTGCTCGCGGCCGGGCTGCTGACCCAGGTGCGCCGGGAGAGCGGGCGCAACCGACGGGTGCTGGCGCTGACCGACCGGGGTCGGCAAGCCCTGGGACAATGGCTCGCCGACCCCGAGTTCGTCCCCGTCGAGGCCCGGGAGCGCGGCATCCTGAGACTGTGGTTCGGGGCCCGTCCGGAACTGCTCGCGCCCGTCCAACTCGCCGAACACGAGAAGACGTTGGGTGAGTACGAGCAACTGGCCCAGGACGTCGGTGAGATGCTGGCCCCCGGCCAGCGGGAGGCGCTGGAGTTCGGCATCCGCTACGAGCGGATGATGGTCGACTTCTGGGACTGGGTCCGGCGCCGGGACGAACGCACGACGGGTATCTGACCGTCCGCGGCTGACGGACCGTTGACCTCTGCGACAACGCCCTCTACCGTCGGTAACCCTTCGATAGTCCAGAAGAGACTATGACGGGTCCGATCGGGGCCCGAGAGGGGGAGTCGCCGTGCGTCCTTGGACGAGCAGTACCTGGCGCCGTGTCGCCACCGTGGCCGTGACCGCGGTGTGCGTCGGCTACGCGCCCCTCGCGATGGCCGACCTGAAACAGGACGGTACGACGGCAGGGAACGGCTGATCCCGTGTTCGGGTCGACGTCCATCAACTACTCGAAAAAAACGGGGTAGTTACGACGAAGCCCGCTTACGGCGGCGCCGCCCGCAGCGCGCGCAGCACCGACCAGAGCACCGAGATGAACGGCACGGCCACGACCGCCCCGATCACCCCCGCGACGATGCTGCCCGCGATGACCGACACCGCCACGACCAGCGGGTGCAGCCGGACCGCCCAGCTCATCACCAGCGGGTGCAGCACATGCCCTTCGAGCTGGCCGATCACCACGATGAGCACCAGCACCGCAGCCGCCGTGAGCGGCCCGCGCCCGGCCAGGGCGACCACCGTGGCCACCCCGAGCGCCACCGGCGAGCCCACCAGGGGCACGAACGCCGCGAAGAACTCCAGCAGGGTCAGCGGCAGCGCGAGCGGCACCTGCAGCACGATCAGGGCGATGCCGACGAGCACGGCATTGGTGGCCGCCACGATGATGATCCCGCGCGTGTACCCGGCGAACGTCCGCCAGGCCGCATGCCCCGCCCGGTCCCAGGCCGGACGGGCGCCGCTCGGCAGCAGCTGGTCGCGCGCCCAGCCCCACATGCGCTCGCCGGAGTGGATGAAGAAGACGGACGCGAAGAGCGCGAGCGCGCCGCCCGTGACCAGCTCGACGACGCGACCAAGACCCGAGAGGGCGCTGCTCAGCAGACTGGCCCGGTGCCCGGAGATGTAGTCGGTCACCTGACGCTGCAGCTCCGCGAGCCGGCCGGGACTGAGCCGGAACGGCGGACGCTGCAGCCACTCCTCGATCCGGTGGATCCCGCCGCGGAACTCGCTCGCGAGCTTGGCCGACTCGCCCGCCACCGCATTGCCGACGAGCGCCAGCAGGGCCAGCACGATCAGGAGGCTCCCGACGACGGCGACGGCGACGCTCAGCCGCCTGGGCAGGACGCGGTTGAGGAGATCGGTGAGGGGACGCAGCACCGACGTGCCGACCAGGGCGAGGAACAGGGCGACGGCGATGAGCTGGAACCGGCCGAGGACGCCGAAGACGCCGTACACGACGATGCCGACGAGGATGAGACGCCAGGAGTAGGCCGCGGCGATCCGCAGCCACGGCACCATGTGCAGGGCCACCGCAGCGTCCGGCCCGGAACGGGCGGCCTTCGGCAGCCGCACGGAGTACGCCGGCCGGCTGCCCGGCACCGCCGCGCCTGCCCGACGCCCCCGGCCCGACCGCCGGCCCGCATCGCCCACCACGCCTCCCGTCTCCGCCGTGCAACCGGATCCTGACTGCCAGTCACATGGAGAGAACGGTAAGCGCAAGCAGCGGGAGGGGACTGTGCAACGCGCGGTCGCGGGTGCATCGCTGCCGGGGGAGCGTCCGGTGGGCCTCAGCCCCGCTCCCCACCGCTCTCGACAGCGCGCTCCACGGGCAGCAGCTCCCGGATGTCCGCCGGCAGCGCCCCGGCGATCCGCTCGGTCAGCTCCGGGGCGAGGGCTGCGTCCAGCACCTCCAGTACGGCGGCCGCGTCGCGCAGGGCCATGTCCTCGTCCGTGCCGGCCCGGTCGGCGATCCGTCCGGCGAACACGGTCAGCCCGAACACCTCGCCCGAGGTGCCCGCGTCGGGGCCGGTCGAGGCGTCCGCCGCCTGGCGCATGTCCGCGGCCAGGTCCGGCGGCAGCTGAGCGGCCACATGGCGGGCCAGCCCGGACGGCAGCCGTTCCGCCAGCGTGGTCACCACGGCGTGTGTCGTCCGCTCCGCCGACCTCCGGTCGGGCAGCTGGACGAGCTCCTGCACCTTTGCGATCAGCTCGTCGTGATGCATCAGGCCGCTCCCTTCCTCACTCCTGCGTGGGCAGCCACGTCCCGTGCAGACCGAGAGGGACGCGGACGGGGATCCGCACGCGCGCGAGCGGTCCGGCGACGGGATCCTGCGCCGGGAAGACGAGCAGCCAACTGCTCGCGTCCGTACGGTCGGTGGCGAAGGTCAGCCAATAGCCCTCCCGGTCGTCGGCGCAGCCGGGGGCGGGTGCGAACGCCGGCTCGCCCACGGAGAGGTCGCCGCCCTGCCATGTCCGGGACGGCACGGCCGCGTCCCCGGTGTCGTACCAGCGCAGTGCGTCGAACTCGCCCGGCAGCAGCCCCGGGGTCCGTCCGCTGTCCGCGGCCGCGGCGACCTGACGGTGCCGGCGGCCGATCCGGCGGTCGTCGATGCGCGGGAACTCGATGCGCGCGTCGTCCAGGGGCGTACGGCGCATCCGGCCCGTGGCCGGGTCGATCACGGCGCTCCTCAGGTGGCTGCGGTTGGCCTCCCCTTCGGCCTCTTCACCCAGGGACAGCCGCGACCACTGCACGTACTGGAGGACCACCGTGCCGTCGCCCTCCGCGTCGTACGCGTTCACCGTGTGCCACAGCCAGAATGCCTCGTCGTGGGCCCAGCGCACCGGTGAGCCGTCGCGCGGGACCAGCGCCACCCGGGTGCCCGTCTCGGGGCGCCAGTCGATCAGCGAGCCGCCGCTCAGCGCCGCGGAGAGGTCGAAGAAGACCGGGGCGAGGACCAGCACCAGGTAGCGGGCGGTGAGCGCCATGTCGTGGATCATCATCGGCTCGTCGAGCCCGTCCACCGGGGTGGGCCCCCGGGCGACCGCACCGCTCGGCGCGATCAGCGACCAGGTCAGATACGGCGGCTGAAGCGCGTAGCAGAACACCGCCATCTCCCCGGAGACCGGATCGATCTTCGGGTGCGCGGTGATACCGCAGTGCAGGGCGCCGCCGAAGGTCTCCTTGCCGACCGTCTCCAGCTCCGGCGTCATGCGGAAGGGGCACGCGGACTCGGCGAGTGCCAGCAGCCGGCCGGCATGGCGGACCACGTTGATGTCCGGCAGGTCCTTGAAAGTGTGGGCGAGCTGCGGACCCACCTCGTCCAGGCCCGGCATGATCAGTGATTCGACGCCACCCCACAGGGCGCGGCCTGCCTTCTCCTCGGCGAGCAGGGCGGGGGTGCGCACGAAGCGGTTGCGGTAACCGGCCCGGCCCTGCTCGAAGCGGACGGCGTGCAGCATGCCGTCGCCGTCGATCGGATACAGGTACGAGCCGATCGGGGTGAACCGCGGATTGGGGCCGTTGCGCAGATAGACGCCGTCCAGGTCGCCGGGCAGCTCACCCTCGACCGCCAGGCCGGTCTCGTCCACCTCTTCCGTGACGGGGGCGAAGCGGCCCGACAGGTGGGCCACCCGTGAGGGGTCGAAGGGCCGTACGGCCGATGCGGTCATGGTGCCTCCCGGGACGGGGGCCGTGCGGACCGGTCAGGGCCGGCCGCGACGGGACTCGGGGTGGCGGCGGGTGAAGGCGACGGCCCGCACGAGCAGCGCCACCGGCAGGACCCGGTTGAGCCGGTCGTCCGCGACGGTGTCTGCACGGCCGACCGGTGCGGCCGTCCGGTCCCTGGTCGCGGAATCCTGTGCCATGGGATCACTTCCAGCGCGGGACGCGGGCCCGTGCGGGACCCGACCCGTTCTTCCATCGTGCCGCCGCGTCCCGGCACCCGCATCCGCGCCCGTACGGTGCGTCCGGCACCTGCTCGGGCCCCTCGCGCATGCGATCCGGATGGCGGAAGCGACCCGGCCGAGGTGGACGAAACGCCGCAGCGGTTCTTCACGGCACCCCGCGGAAGGACGAACATGCCGTGTCATGGACATTTTGCTCGTCGCGAGCGCGTTCAACAGCCTCTCCCAGCGGGTGTACGCCGAGCTCTCGGACCAGGGACACCGGGTGGACGTCGTCCTCGCCACGCACGGAACCGACGCGGTCCGGGCCGCGGTACGCGAACGGCGCCCGGAGCTGATCATCGCCCCGATGCTCAGGGCGGCCCTGCCCGAGGACGTCTGGCGGGAGCACACCTGCCTGATCGTTCATCCCGGCCCGCCCGGCGACCGCGGACCCTCCTCACTGGACTGGGCGATCGCCGAGCAGGCGCCGCTCTGGGGTGTCACGGTGCTCCAAGCCGAGGCGGCCATGGATGCCGGGGACATCTGGGCTGCGGAGCCGTTCCCCGTGCCGCCCGTCGGCAAGAGCGACCTGTACCGGGGCGAGGCCTCCGACGCCGCCGTGGCCGCCGTCCTGCTGGCCGTACGCCGGTACGCCGACGCCTCCTACAAGCCCCGACCGCAGACCGACGACTCCGTGCACGTCGTATGGCGCGACTTCTTCCGGCAGGAACGGCGCCGTATCGACTGGGCGGACGACAGCACCGAGACCGTCTTGCGCAAGCTCCGCGGCGCCGACTCGCAGCCGGGCGTCCTGGACGAGCTCCTCGGGCGCGAGGTGTTCCTGCACGGCGGGCACCCCGAGGACCGGCTGCGCGGCCGCCCCGGCGAACTCATCGCGACCCGGGCGGGCGCGGTCTGCCGGGCCACCCGCGACGGCGCCGTGTGGATCCCGGAGCTGCGCCCGCGCAAGAACTCCGGCGACCCGGCCCCCTTCCGGCGACCCGCCGCCTCCGTGCTCGCCTCGTACCAGCCCTCACTCAGGCTCCCGGCAGCCCCCCTGCCGCTCGAACTGTCCCCGGACCGCCGTACCTGGACCGACATCCGCTACCGGCAGCGCGGCGACGTCGGCTTCCTGACCTTCTCCTTCCCCGGCGGGGCCATGAGCACCGACCAGTGCCGCAGGCTGCTCGCCGCCTACGAGTCGGCCCTCGCCCGCCCCACCTCGGTCCTGGTGCTCGGCGGAGCCCGCGACTTCTTCTCCAACGGCATCCACCTGAGCGTCATCGAGGCGGCCGCCGACCCGGCCGAGGAGTCCTGGGACAACCTCAACGCGATGGACGACCTCGTCGAAGCGATCCTGCTCACCACGGACCGGCTGGTGGTGGCCGCGCTCGCGGGCAACGCGGCCGCGGGCGGCGCCATGCTCGCTCTCGCCGCCGACGAGGTGTGGTGCCGTACAGGCGCCGTTCTCAATCCTCACTACCGGCGGATGGGCCTGTACGGCTCGGAGTTCTGGACGTACACGCTGCCGCGTCGCGTCGGAGCGGACACGGCCCACCGGCTGACGACCGAGGCGCTGCCGGTCAGCGCCGCGAGGGCCGAGCGGATCGGGCTGGTGGACCGGCTCGTGCCGGCCGGGGCGCAGGACTTCGAGGCAGAGGTCGAGCGGATGGCGGCCGAGGCCGCCGCCGCTCCGGACCTCAAACGGCGCATCGCCGACAAGGCGGCGGCCCGCCGGTCGGACGAGGAGGCACGGCCACTGGCGAAGTACCGGCAGGTCGAACTGGCCCGTATGCACGCCGTCTTCTTCGACCCCGAAGCCCCCTACCACGCGCTGCGGTCGGCCTTCGTCCGGAAGGTGCCCGGCGGCTCCGTCCGCCCCCTCGCCACACCGGCCGCCGGAGACGTCCGTTGACCCCGCGGTTGCTGGTGGCCGGCGTCGGCAACATCTTCCTCGGGGACGATGCGTTCGGGCCCGAGGTGATCCGCGCCCTCGACCGGCGCCCGCTGCCGCCCGAGGTGCGGGTACGGGACTTCGGCATCCGCGGCATGGACCTCGCCTACACCCTGCTCGACGGCTGCGCCACCGCCGTCCTGGTCGATGCGGCACCGCGCGGACACCGCCCCGGCACCCTCACCCTGATCGAGGCGGAACCACCCGACGCAACGGCCGTACCCGAAGCCCACGGCATGGACCCGGAGAAGGTGCTGGCCCTGGCCGCGCACCTGGGCGACGATCCGTTGCCGCGGGTCCTCGTGCTGGCCTGCGAGCCCGGCGTCCTGCCGAGCGGCGACGAGGACATCCTGCCCGGGCTCAGCACACCGGTGCGCGAGGCGGTCGACCGGGCCGTGGACGCCCTGCACACACTGATCCCCGTCCTGCTGGCCGATCCCGCCGCCCCGGCGCCGCCGTTGGGCCGCCCGATGGAATCCGGGCCCCCGCACGCGGCTGCGCTGCCCGGCCTCGCGGCCGACGGAGCCGAAGATCGGTGAGACCCCGGGGCCGCACACGACGCGGCCGGGGCTTTCGCCTACGACTCCGAGGAGCTGCGCCCATGTGCCGGTCCGACGTCAAGCAGGCCGTCCTGGCGAAGAACGACGACCTGGCCGCGCGCCTGCGGGACGATCTGACCCGGCAGGGCGTGACGGTGGTCAACCTGCTGTCCAGCCCGGGCAGCGGCAAGACGGAACTGCTCGGCCGGATCCTGGCCCACGCGGTGGAGCGGGGCGTTCCGGTCGCCGCGCTCACCGCCGACCTCGCCACCGAGAACGACGCCGTCCGCCTCGCGCGTTCGGGTGCGCCGGTCCAGCAGCTGCTCACCGACGGACTGTGCCATCTGGAGGCCCGGCAGGTACGCGGGCGCCTGGAGGGCTGGCTGCCCGCGGACACCGCGCTGCTCTTCGTGGAGAACGTCGGCAACCTCGTCTGCCCGGCCGCGTACGACCTCGGCGAAACCCTGCGGATCGTGCTGATGGCGGTGACCGAGGGCGAGGACAAGCCGCTGAAGTACCCGACCGCGTTCGGCTCCGCCCATCTGGTCGTCATCACCAAGACCGACCTGGCCGAGCCGGCCGGGTTCGACGAGGCCGCCTTCCGGGCGAACGTTCAGCGGGTCAATCCGGGCGTGGACATCCTGGGGTCGTGCGCCCGCACCGGCGACGGCGTCGACACCCTCCTCGCCCACGCGCTCGCCGCCCGGAAGGGAGCCCCGCCGCACCGGCCTCCGCTCGCCCCGCAGCCGCACGGGCACCACCACGCCTCCGCCCCCGTCGCGTGACCGCGCCCGTCACCGGCCCGGTCCGCCGCCGCATCACCGTGCGCGGCACGGTGCAAGGCGTCGGCTTCCGGCCGTACGTGCACCGGCTGGCCGCCGACCTCGCGCTGGCCGGGTTCGTGAGCAACACCTCGCACGGCGTGCTCATCGAGGTCGAAGGACCGGCGGGCCAAGTGGGGCTGTTCTGCGACCGGTTGGCCGTCCAGCCGCCCCCGCTGGCGACCGTGACCGGCGTCGGCTGCGAGGACCTCCCCACGACCGGCGCCGCCGGCCCGTTCACCATCCGCCCCACCGAGCAGTCCACGGGCCGCACCCAGCTCCCGCCCGACACCGCGACCTGCCCCGACTGCCTGCGCGAGCTGGCAGACCCGGCCGACCGCCGCCACCGCCACCCGTTCGTCACCTGCACCCACTGCGGCCCCCGCTTCACCATCGCCACGGGGATGCCGTACGACCGCAAGGCCACCACCATGGCCGGCTTCCCGATGTGCCCCTCCTGCGCCCGGGAGTACGGCGATCCCGTCGACCGGCGCTTCCACGCCCAGCCCGTCGCCTGCCCCGACTGCGGCCCGAGGCTCCGCGTGTTCCCCGCCGACGGCGCGGGCCTCCGCCCGGCCCGGGACACGGACGCCCTGGCGACGGCACGGGCGCTGCTGGCCGCGGGCCGGATCGTCGCCGTGAAGGGCATCGGCGGCTACCACCTGGCCTGCGACGCCACCGACGCACGGGCCGTCGCCACCCTGCGCACCCGCAAGGAACGCGGCGGCAAGGCCTTCGCCGTGATGTGCGCCGACCTCGACACGGCGGAGCGCATCGCGGTCCTCACCGACGCCGCACGGGCCGCGCTCACCAGCCCCCGGCGCCCCGTCGTCCTGCTGCGCAGACGCGCGCAGACGGACGGCCTCCGCCTCGCCGACCAGGTCTGCCCGGGCAGCCCGCACGTCGGCGTGATGCTGCCCTACACCCCCGTGCACACCCTGCTGTTCGGGCTGCCCGGCGACACCCCCGGCCCCCGGGTCCTCGTCATGACCAGCGGCAACCGCTCCGGCGAACCCATCGTCACCGACGACGCCGAGGCCCTGACCCGGCTGGCCGGACTCGCCGACGCCTGGCTCGCCCACGACCGGCCCATCGCCTCCCCCTGCGACGACTCCCTGCTGCGCGTGCGCCCCGACGGCACCGAACAGGTGCTCCGGCGCTCCCGCGGCTACGTCCCGCGCCCGCTGCGCCTCCCGCTCCCGGTCCGCCCCGCGCTCGCGGCCGGCGGCGACCTGAAGAACACCCTCTGCCTGGGCGAGGGGGACCTCGCCTGGTTCGGGCCGCACATCGGAGACATGGGCGACCTGGCCGCCCTCGCGGCCGCCGAGCGAGCCGAACGGCACCTCACCCGCCTCACCGGAGTCACCCCGCACCTGGTGACCGCCGACCGGCACCCCGGCTACCGGTCGACGGGCTGGGCGCGGCGACGATCGTCCGAACTCTCCCTGGATCCCCCGACGTTGGTCCAGCACCACCATGCGCACATCGCCTCGGCGATGGCGGAACACGGTCTCGACGGCACCACGCCCGTGATCGGCGTCGCCTTCGACGGCACCGGATACGGCGACGACGGCACGGTGTGGGGCGGCGAGGTCCTGCTCGCCGACTACACCGGCTACCGGCGCTTCGCCCATCTGACCCCCGCCCCGCTGCCCGGCGGGGACGCGGGCGTGGCCAACCCGTGCCGGCTGGCACTGGCCCGGCTGTGGGCGGCGGGGCTGCCGTGGGAACGGGACCTGCCCAGCGCCGTCGCCTGCTCGGACCTCGAACTCGCCGTGCTGAAGCAGCAGTTGGAACGGCAGGTCGCCTGCGTGCCGACGTCCAGCATGGGCCGTCTCTTCGACGCCGTGTCGTCCCTGGTCGGTGTGTGCCACCGCGCCGGATACGAGGCGCAGGCCGCGTTGGAGCTGGAGGCCGCGGCGACGGAGGCGTGGCATGCGGACGCCGTGGCGTTCCGCTTCGGGCTCAGGACCGTCCGGCCACCCCGAGGGGGCCGGGGCCGAGCCCCGTCGCGCCTTGGCCGACTGAGCCGGGCGGGCACATGGGAAATCGAGCCCCCGCTCCAAGCCATCCTCGCCGACCGGCGGCGCGGCACCCCCGCCCCCGTGCTCGCGGCCCGCTTCCACCGGGGCGTGGCTCGGGCCGTCGCGGAGATCTGCCGGCGGGCCCGCGGAACGACCGACCTGACCGCAGTCGCCCTCACCGGGGGAGTCTTCGCCAACGCCCTGTTGGAGGAGGAGTGCACCGCCCTGCTGGCCCGGGACGGGTTCACGGTCCTCCGGCACGGCGAAGTGCCCCCGAACGACGGAGGGTTGGCGCTCGGCCAGCTCATGGTCGCGGGAACAGCAACCAACCACGAGACGGAGTGACCCATGTGTCTGGCAGTGCCCGGCAAGGTCGTGGCGATCGATGACGGCGCCGACCCGCTCACCGGGCTGATCGACTTCGGCGGAGTACGCAAGCAGGCGTGCCTCGAGTACCTGCCCGATGTGCGGGTGGGGGAGTACGTCATCGTTCACGTCGGGTTCGCGCTGCAGCGCCTGGACGAGGAGTCGGCCCGGGCGTCCCTGGAACTGTTCGAGCAACTCGGGCTGCTGGAGGAGGAGTTCGGCGACGCCTGGCAGCAGGCGGCCCGGCAGGAGAGCGGGAGTGAGGTCCGGTGAAGTACATCGACGAGTTCAACGACCCCGACCTGGCGCGCCGGCTGCTGGACGAGATCCGCGCCACGGTCACCCGGCCGTGGGCGCTGATGGAGGTCTGCGGCGGCCAGACCCACTCCATCATCCGTCACGGGATCGATCAACTCCTGCCGGAGGAAGTGGAGTTGATCCACGGTCCCGGCTGCCCGGTGTGTGTCACGCCGCTCGACGTCATCGACCAGGCGCTGGAGATCGCCGCACGCCCCGAGGTGATCTTCTGCTCGTTCGGCGACATGCTGCGGGTGCCCGGCACCGACCGCGACCTGTTCCGGGTCAAGGGCGAGGGCGGTGACGTACGGGTCGTGTACTCGCCGCTCGACGCCCTCGACCTCGCCCGCAGGAACCCCGGCCGGCAGGTCGTCTTCTTCGCGATCGGCTTCGAGACCACCGCCCCCGCCAACGCCATGGCCGTGTACCAGGCCCGCCGGCTCGGCCTGGACAACTTCAGCCTGCTCGTCTCCCACGTCCGGGTCCCGCCGGCGATCGACGCCATCATGTCGGCCCCCGCCTGCCGGGTGCAGGGCTTCCTCGCCGCCGGGCACGTGTGCAGCGTGATGGGCACCGCCGAGTGCCCGGACCTGGCGGAGAAGCACCGGGTGCCGATGGTGGTCACCGGTTTCGAACCGCTCGACATCCTGGAGGGCATCCGCCGCGCGGTTCACCAGCTGGAGCGCGGGGAGCACCGGGTGGAGAACGCCTACCCCCGGGCCGTGCGCGACCAGGGAAACCCGGCGGCCCTACGCATGCTCGAGGAGGTGTTCGAGGTCACCGACCGCAACTGGCGCGGCATCGGCCCCATCCCGGCCAGTGGCTGGCGCCTGACGGACGCCTACCGCGCCTACGACGCCGAGCACCGCTTCGACGTCGCCGGCATCCGCACCGAGGAACCCGCCGCCTGCCGGGCCGGTGAGGTGCTCCAGGGCCTGATCAAGCCGACCGAGTGTGCCGCCTTCGGCGCGACCTGTACCCCGCGCACCCCCCTGGGCGCCACCATGGTCTCCAGCGAGGGCGCCTGCGCGGCCTACTACCTGTACCGCCGGATGACCGACAGCCCGGCACCGCAGGGATCCCGCATCCCGCAGGAGGAGATGAACCCCGTTGGCTGACCTTGCCATCGAAGCCACCGAAGCGGCCGCCGACCCCGCGAACTGGACCTGCCCCGCACCCCTGCGCGACCAGCCGGTCGTGGTCATGG
The DNA here is from genome assembly GCF_055570785.1 of Streptomyces sp. NPDC031100. Lineage (NCBI taxonomy): Bacteria > Bacillati > Actinomycetota > Actinomycetes > Kitasatosporales > Streptomycetaceae > Streptomyces > Streptomyces sp. NPDC031100. Next base: position 181,544 of record NZ_JBVIGN010000006.1, on the reverse strand, counting down.
GCCACGGCGGGGGCGGCGCCCTGTCCGCCGAGCTGATCGAGCAGGTCTTCGCGCCCGCCTACGGCAACCCCACCCTGGCCGCCCTCACCGACTCGGCCGTCCTCGACCTGGGCGGTACCCGGCTGGCCTTCTCCACCGACTCCTACGTCGTACGGCCGCTGTTCTTCCCCGGCGGCAGCCTGGGCGACCTCGCGGTCAACGGCACCGTCAACGACCTGGCGATGAGCGGCGCCCGTCCCACCCACCTCTCCACGGCCTTCGTCCTGGAGGAGGGCGTGGAACTGGCCGTCGTCGCACGCATCGCCCACGCCATCGGGGCGGCGGCCGAGGCAGCGGGGGTCACCATCGCCACGGGCGACACCAAGGTCGTCGAGTCCGGACACGGCGACGGCGTCTACGTCACCACCGCCGGCGTCGGCCTCGTCCCGGAGGGAGTCGACATCCGCCCACAGCGTGCCCGGCCGGGCGATGCCGTCATCGTCAGCGGCCCGATCGGTCTGCACGGCGTGGCGATCATGAGCGTACGGGAGGGGCTGGAGTTCGGGGTCGAGATCGCCTCCGACACCGCACCCCTGGCCGGCCTGGTCGCGGCCATGCTGGCCGTCACCAACGACATCCACGTCCTGCGCGACCCCACCCGGGGCGGGCTCGGCGCGTCCCTCAACGAGATCGCCCGCGCCTCCGGCACCGGCGTACGGCTCCGGGAGCGCGCCATCCCGGTCCCGGAGGAGGTCGCGAACGCCTGCGGCTTCCTCGGCCTGGACCCGCTGTACGTCGCCAACGAGGGCCGGCTCGTCGCCTTCGTGCCCCCGCAGCAGGCCGACGCCGTGCTGGCGGCCATGCGCGCCCACCCGCAGGGTGCGGGAGCGACGCTCATCGGCGAATGCGTGGAGGACCATCCGGGCATGGTCGTCGTCGCCACCGGGCTCGGCGGCACCCGGGTCGTGGACCTGCCCCTCGGGGAGCAGCTGCCCCGCATCTGCTGAGGCGCCAGGACAGCGGCGCCCCCCGCCTGAGCCCCAGCCACCAGGACAGCAGCCGACCCCGCCGGAGCCCGCGGCACCGGCGGGGTCGACCGTCGTCAGAGCCGGTCCGCGACCGGCTCGACGCCCGTGATCTCCAGTTCTCGCCCGCTGCGCAGGTCCTGCGAGGGCCGGTCGCAGCGCGGGCACCAGAAGAACGGCGGCATGCCCACCGCGAACTCCTCCGCGCACCCGCCGCACCAGGCCCGCGCCGTCACCTGCTCGACGACGAGCCGGGCCGCGGCGAGGGCCGTGCCGTCCCGGGCCACCTCGAAGGCGAAGTGCAGCGCGTCCGGCACGACACCCGCCAGCTCCCCGACCCGGACGGTCACCACCGACACGTCGCCGGCGCCGTCCGCCCGGGCGATCTCCTCGGCCTGCTCCACGATCGCGGTCGCGATCGACAGTTCGTGCACGACAGGCTCAGGGGTAGCGACGGTTCGCGCGCAGACCACCGGTCATCCGGAAGATCCGCAGCTCGCGCACCACGCCGGGCAGCTCCTTCAGGAACAGGGCCAGCGCCAGACCGCCCACCATGGCGGCCTGTGCCATCAGCACCTGGCGTCCGGACATCGCCGACCTCGCTCTCCTCGCCGTTCGGCTGTGCTTCATCACCGTCACTCCCGCTCCCTCATCCCGGTGAGATGTTGGGCATGACGTCCAGCAGGGCGTCATGCCGCTTCGAGTGGATCCCGGTGGAGCGGCGCGCGTCGGCGGTGCCGTCCTCGTGGTGTCCGCTCTGGTGCGCGTAGGGGCCCTGGTTGCCCTGGTGCAGGCCCGGCACATGACGGGGCGTGTCGGGCCTCGCCTGCGGGCGGCCCACTCTGATGGTGCCCATGGTGGTCTCCTTTCTGGGCTTCACGACCGCTCGGTGAGCTGCGCGAAGAACCGCTCCACGGCCGGCCAGACCCGCTCGCCGCCGGACAGGCCCCGCCACTCCCTGCGCACGAGGGCGACCATCCGGAAACAGTCGTCGACCGGCACGATCCAGTGTTCGTCGAGGCCCCGCACGGTGTTCACCAGGAGCGCCTCCACATCGGGTGCCATGGACGCGAGCTGCGGAAACGCGGCGGTCAGCCGCTGCCAGGCGGCCGCGTCCACCTCCCAGCGCATGGCCCCGGCCGGGCTCGGCCCCTGCGCGGTGACCGTGCCGTCGGAACGCGGCACGAAGAACACCAGGCCCACCGGTACGCCCAGCACCGCCGTGTCGACCGGCGGCAGCCGGAGCCGGCGCCGGGGCACGAGCCGGTGGCGTCCCTCGCCCGTCCCGCCGTCGGCGAACAGCACCGAGCAGGGCCTGCACACACACCGCACCTCGTCGGCCGAGGTGTCGTACAGATGGGGGTGCTCGCCGTCCATCGGGGCGGCGCACAGGTCGCACCCCTCGGCCTGCGCGGTCCCCGCCCGGCCGGTGGCCGAGCGGATGACGCGGGCCAGTGCTCCGTCGACGGTCACCGCGCCTCCTGCGGCTGCGGTGCGGTCCGGCGCTTCAGCGTCGTCAGGGGAACGAAGGCGGGAGCCGCCCGGCGCTGGGCGGCGACCGGCTCCACGGTCTCCAGCTCCGGGGCGACGGCCAGCACCGCCGCGCGGACGGCCTCGGTGACGTCGGCCGATCCGCCGCCGCACCCGGAACCGCACCCGCCGCCGGCGTTGACCCGCACCCGGGCGGTCCGCCCCTCGACGCCGGCCCACTCCAGGTCACCGCCGCGCTTTTGGACCGCCGGCCGCAGCTTCTCGACCGCGCGGGCGGCCCGGCGCTCGGCGGACTCGGGATGGATGGCGTGCAGCACCAGCAGATGCCCCAGCAGCTCGTCGTCGGCCAGGCGCTCGTGCAGCCGCTCGTCCGCGAGGTCCAGGACCCGGGCGAGCGCCTCGCCGTAGACCTCGGTGAGCAGCGACACGGACTCCAGCGCCTCGCGGGCGGCCGGTCCGGGCGCGGCCTCCAGCCCGGCCAGCACCTCGTCGAGCCGGGCCAGCCGCGCCTCCACCGCCGGGTCCGGGAGCCGTACGGCCGGATCAGCCATGGCCCGCTCCGTACGTGGGCGAGTGCACCGTCGACAGCGTCTTCCCCTTGCCGACGTACATGTGCACCCCGCACGGCAGACACGGGTCGAAGCTGCGCACGGTGCGCATGATGTCGACGCCCTTGAAGTCGTCCGGCCCGTTCTCCTCGAAGACCGGCTGCCCCTGGACGGCGTCCTCGTACGGGCCAGGGGTGCCGTAGACGTCGCGGGGGCTGGCGTTCCACGGGGTCGGCGGGTACGGGTGGTAGTTGGCGATCTTCTTGTCGCGGATCACCAGGTGGTGCGAGAGGACGCCGCGCACCGCCTCGTGGAAGCCGCAGCCGATCGCCTCGTCGGGCACCTCGAAGTTCTCGTACACCTTGGTGTCCCCGTCGCGGAGCATGCCCATCGCCTCCTCCAGGAACTGCAGGGCCATGGCGGCGGCGTAGGCGACGAAGTACGGCCGGGCACGGTCCCTTTCGATGGTGTTGCTCCACTGCGGGATGCGCCACTCGAGCGTGGTCTCCGGCAGCGAGTCGCCCTTGGGGAGCGAGATGCGCACGCTGTGGCCGGTGGCCTTGACGTACGGGGTGTCGACCAGACCGCTCAGCGCGGTTGTCCACAGGCGGGCGAGCGGTCCGCCGCCCGTGTCCAGCGCGAGGTGCTCACCGGTCTCCGGGTGGTGCCAGCGCGGGCTCATCACCCAGCTGTACTTGCCGTCGAACTCGCGCTTCTGCGGCACCGGTACGGTGGTCTGGTTCCACGGGTGGCGCATGTCGACGGGGTTGCCGAGCGGGTCGTGGGTGACGAAGGGCTGCTCGTTGACCCAGTCCTCGTAGTAGGAGCTGCCGAGCATGATCCGCAGACCGAGGTTGATGTCGATCAGGTCGTTGGTGACCAGCTTGCCGTCCACGACGATGCCGGGGGTGACGTACATCGCCCTGCCCCACTCGTTCATCGTCGCGTAGCGGTAGTCGACGACGTCCGGGTTCTGCCAGGCGCCCCAGCAGCCGAGCAGGATGCGGCGCTTGCCGACCTCCTCGTAGCCGGGCAGGGCCTCGTAGAAGAAGTCGAAGACGTCGTCGTTCATCGCCACCGCCTTCTTGACGAAGTCGATGACGTGCATGAGCCGGCTGAGGTAGTCGGTGAAGGTGTTCGGCTGCGGCATCGTGCCGACCCCGCCCGGGTACATCGTCGACGGGTGGACGTGCCGCCCTTCCATCAGGCAGAACATCTCCCGGGTGACCCGGCTGACCTTCAGGGCCTCCTTGTAGACCTCGCCCTCGAAGGGGTTGAACGCCTTCATGATGTCGGCGATGGTCCGGAAACCGTGGACGTCCCCGCGAGGCGCGGTGGTGCGCTCGGCACGGGCCATGACACCGGGGTTGGTCGCCTTGACCATCGCCTCGCAGAAGTCCACGAACACCAGGTTGTCCTGGAAGATCGTGTGGTCGAACATGTACTCGGCCGCCTCGCCGAGGTTCGTGATGTGCTCGGCCAGCTTCGGCGGCTTGACCCCGTAGGCCATCTGCTGGGCGTAGTTGGAGCACGTGGTGTGGTTGTCGCCGCAGATGCCGCAGATGCGCGAGGTGATGAAGCCCGCGTCGCGCGGGTCCTTGCCCTTCATGAACACCGAGTAGCCGCGGAACAGCGACGAGGTGCTGTGGCACTCCACGACTTCCCGGTTGGCGAAGTCGATCTTCGTGTAGATGCCCAGGTTGCCGATGATCCGGGTGATCGGATCCCAGGACATGTCCACGATCTGCGCGGGCTTGCGTTTCGTGGACCGTGACTCGGTGGTCGTCATCTGCGGTACTGCCCCTCGCTGTTCGGGTTCGGCGGGTCGGTGGCGGGATGCGGGAAGGACGCGGCGGTCACGGGCGGTAGTGCGGGTTGTAACCGCTGGTCAGCTTCCGCTTGTTGTGGCGCCACTTGGGTTCGTGGTTCACGGCGTCGTTGGTCAGGCCGCGCAACCGGCGAATGACTGCTCCGTACGGTTTGACGAGCGTGGTCGACAGCGTTGCGCCCGGGGGCTCGTCCATGAACGGCATGAACGCGTCGGGGAAGCCGGGCATCGTGCAGCCGATGCAGATCCCGCCGACGTTCGGGCAGCCACCGACTCCGGCCATCCAGCCCCGCTTGGGCACGTTGCAGTTGACCACAGGTCCCCAACAGCCCGTCTTCACCAGGCACTTGGGCGAGTTGTAGTCGAGGCCGAAGTCGGCCTGCTCGTAGTACGAGCCCCGGTCGCAGCCCTCGTGCACGGTCTTCCCGAACAGCCACTGCGGACGCAGCATGTGGTCCAGCGGGGGCGGGGGAGCCGAACCGGCCGCGTGCTGGAGCACCCAGATGAGGGTCTCCATGAAGTTCTCGGGCTGGATGGGGCAGCCGGGCACGTTGACGACCGGAAGCCCGGCCTGCGACGTGAACTCCCAGCCCAGGTAGTCCGCGAGACCCATGCAGCCCGTGGGGTTGCCGGCCATGGCGTGGATGCCGCCGAAGGTGGCGCAGGTGCCGGCCGCCACCACCGCCCAGGCCTTCGGGGCGAGTTGGTCGATCCACCAGTTGAGGGTCTGCGGCTCACCGGTCTCCGGGTCGTTGCCGAAGGACGTCCAGTAGCCGTCCCCGTCGATGATGTTCTGGTTCGGGATCGAGCCCTCGATGACGAGGATGAACGGGGACAGCTCGCCGCGGGCCGCCGCCCGGTACGGGGCGAGGAAGTCCTCGCCGCCCAGGCTCGGCGAGAGCACCTTGTTGACCAGGTTGACCTTGGGCAGGCCCGGGATGAGGCCGAGCACCACGTCCTCGATGGAGGGCTGGTCGGCGGCCGTCAGCGAGACGGTGTCGCCGTCACAGCTCATGCCCTCGGAGATCCAGAGGATGTGGATCTCGTCGATCCCGGTGCGCTCCTCGGTGGTACTGCTCTGGGTGCTCATGTCGTAGGCCTTTGCTGCAGTCGGTCACGGAGTCGGACATCGGCGTGCGCCGTCGGGTCAGGGGCGTCCATCGAGCCGTCCCTCCTCCGGCCCGCCGGCCGGACGTCGGGGCCGCGGGGACTGCGGCCGGGGTGGGTGGACCGGGTCCGCGGGGCCGGGCGCGCCCGCGCGTGCGAGCGTTTCGGCCCCGGGACCCGGCCGGCCGGCGTGTGCGAGCGGTTCGACCTCGTCGGGCCGGAAGTAGTGGAAGCGGCCGTACCAGCCGTGCAGTTCGGCCGCGGGATCGTCGTCGACCGTCACCGCCAGGTGCACGCTGCCGTCGACGTCGTGGAAGACCGCCGCCACCCGGGCACTCCGGCCGGCCAGGAACATGTCCTGGGCGTCGGCACCCCGGCCGCGCGGCCGCAGCCGCACCCGGCTGCCACCGCCGACCGGGACGCCGTCCACGAGCACCGTGTCGGTCGTCGGGGACAGTCCCTCGTCGGCGCCCTCCTGCCACCAGGCGGGCCGTTCCTCCTGGACCGTGGGCGTGGCCGGGGTGAGCGAGCGGATGGCGCCGTGGAGCCGGGCGAAGACCTCCCGCGGCATGGTGTCGACGCGGTCGAGGATCTGTGCGGCACGCGGGTCGGTGGCCCGGGCCTCGGCCTTCTCCTCGTCCGTCAGCAGCATCGTGCGCAGCGTCAGGATCTCGTCGATCTCCGCCGCGTCGTGCAGGTCGCCCGGACTCTCGGGCGCCACCTGCGGGCGGTCCGGGAGGATGATCGGGGAGGACAGGACGACCCGACCGACGGGCTCCGCCTCCTGCGGCTCGCCGCCGAGGACGGGAAAGGTGAACGCGTTACGGCACGTGCGCGCGGGCAACTCAAGGGCAGCGGGCGGGTCGATCAGCGAGACGAACTCCACGCCCTCGCCGCCGAGGAGAGTGTGCGCGGCGAGCAGCGCCTGCCGCAGCGCGTCGCCCCGAGCGGCCCGGGCATCGGGCGCGTGCCCGGTGTTCTCGGTGCGCACGCGCAGCCGGCACACGTCGTCCGTGACCCGCTCGGCCACGACCGTCGTCCGCGCCCGGACCTCCTCGCGCCGCCGCACCACGCGCCCGGCACCCCCGGGCAGCGGCTCCGCCTCCTCGCCGAACGGCGCCCCGGCCGTCGCGACGCACTCGCCGCGCAGCAGATCCTCCAGCGGCCACTCGAAGCGGATCTCGCGCGGCACCGCCTCGTCGAAGGTGAGGTGGGCCGTCCCGTCGTCGGTCCGCAACGACTCCACCGGGCGGAACCGGCCGTCCGCGCCGGCCTCCTGCACCTGCTTGTGCCGCATCTGCAGGTAGCGCATCCGCACCCGGACGACGGCCCCGGGCCGCTGTACGCGCAGGAGGCACTCGGTCTGCTGGTACCAGGAGTCCGCCGAACCGGAGATGCCCGGGGTGACGGGGCCGTCCGCCTCCACCCAGTTCCGCGGCAGCAGCCCCCCGAACTGCCAGCGGACACGGTTCTTGGCCGAGGAACGCCGGTACGGGTAGAGGAGGTAGCCCTCGTAGAGGACGGCATCGGCGACGCCGCTCAGCTGCGCGAAAGCATCAGCGAAGGCACCGGCGGAGACGTCGTACGACACGTCGTCGTCCGCCACGGCGGCACGCGCCGTGCCCCGCACGTCGCCCGTCCGAGCCATTCCGCCTCCTCGTCAGAGATGCACCCGCGCATCCCTTCCACCACGTTCACACCGCTCACGGGCCCTCGCCCTTCCGGCGGACCGGTATTGGTCCGGGCAGGGGACGAGAACACACGGAGCGCCCTACGGTGGGGGCGGTCGGGCGGCTCAGGCTCGCTGCGCGAGCTCGAGGCAGCAGCGGACGAAGTCCTGCACCACCGGATTGCGGTCGTCGGCGGGGGCCCAGGCGACCGCCACCTGCGTGGGGCTCACGCCGGTGACCGGCCGGTAGACCACGCCGGGGCGGGCGTAGAACCGTGCGGCGGACTGCGGCGCGAGGGCGATGCCGTACCCGTTGGCGATCGCGCTCAGCCAGTCGTCGGGCTGCTCGGTGACCGCGCCGATGTGTACGGGGTGGCCCTCGCGCTCGTCGGCGGCCAGCCAGAAGTCGCGCCACGCGCCGGTCTCCGGCGGGGCGGCGACGAACGGCTCGTCCCACAGGTCGCGGAAGGCGATCGTGTCGCGCGCGGCCAGCGGGTGCGTGCTGGGCAGGGCGACCCAGCGCGGCTCACCGAAGAGCGGCTCGACGCGCAGGGCGTCCTGGCCCGGGAAGGGCAGTCGCAGCAGTGCGGCGTCCACGTCCCCGGTGGCGAGGCCGGCGCTGGGATTCGTCCAGGCCGCCTGGCGCAGCTCGGTACGCCACCCCGGCCGGCGTCGGGCGAACGCGGCGACGATCTCCTGCGTCGCCTCGTTGGCCGCGCTCGCCACGAACCCGACGCGCAGCACCCGGGCGGCCTGCCGGGCCGTGGCCTGCGTCGCGTGCAGGGCGGAGTCCCACGCCGTGAGCACCTTCGGGGCGAGGCGTGCGAGTTCCCGGCCGGGCCCGGTCAGCGTCATCCCGGCCCGCGAACGGTCGAACAGTCGTACGCCGAGCTGGGTTTCCAGCTGTCGGATCTGCTTCGTCAGGGCCGGCTGGGACACGAACACGCGCTCGGCCGCACGGGTGAGACTGCCCTCCTCGGCGACGGCCAGGAAGGAGCGCAGGAGGCGTGTGTCGACATCCATTCCACCAGGTTATAGATGCAGGTATTGGACGGCGCGTCGGCTTCCCGGCGAGGGTGGGGACATGGAACTCGCCTACATCGTCGTCACCTGTGCGGCCGTCCTCGCCAACGCCGGTATCGCGGCCGCCGACCTCGCCAAGGCGCCGTTCGTGCTCGCCAACTCGGGCGCGGTCGGCGTGCCGCCGTCCTGGATTCCGCCTCTCGCTGCGCTGAAGGCGGCCGGGGCGGCGGGACTGCTGCTGGGACTGCTGGGCCTGCGCCCCCTGGGCGTCGCCGCCGGCATCGGCCTGGCCCTGTTCTACGCCGGCGCCGTGGCCTTCCACGTCCGGGCACGCGTGCTCCACACCATCGCGTTCCCGGGCCTGTTCCTTGCCCTGGCGACGTGCTCCCTGACCCTGGCGGCGCTGCGGTAGGCGCCGCCGCATCCCCGGCGGGCGAGTGGTCACCATCCAGGTCGGACACGAGTTTCCCGAACAGGTCAATAGCCGGCAACGCCGTCAGTGACCGTGGGCTCACGCCGTAGAGCCTGTGGGCTCATGGCAGCCGTTCGAGTGCCACCAGCGCCGCGTCGTCGCCGAGGTCGCCGTCGACGTGGTGGAGGAGGGCGTGACGGAGGGCGGAGACCATGGCCGGCAGGGGGCGGTGGGCGTGGGTGCGGGCGTGAGCGGGCAGGTCGTAGAACCGGCCCAGGCGGTCCCGGGCTTCGATGAATCCGTCGGTGTAGAGGAGGAGCCGGTCGCCCGGGGAGAACGGCACCGTCTGTGCGACCGGTTCCGCGTTCAGGAGGTCGCCGAGCCCGAGGGGTGCCCCGGGATGGCCGGGCTGGTGGGCGCGGACCTCGCCCGCCCGGACGACGAGCGGCTCGGGATGACCGCAGTGGACGATGCGGGCCACCGCCTCGCCTGGCGGGAACTCCACCAGCAGCGCGGTCGCGAACCGCTCCGTGAACAGCGCGCCCGTGCCCGGGCCGTCCAGCGCCGCGATCTGCCGCCGAGCGCGCATGTCCAGCCGCTCGGCCACCGTGGTCAGGGACGCCTCACGGTCGGCCAGTTCCCGGAACGCGCCGAGCAGGGCCGCGGAGGCCCCGACGGCCGCCAGCCCTTTGCCCCGCACGTCGCCGATGAGGATCCGGGTGCCGTACGGCGTCTGCAGCGCCTCGTAGAAGTCGCCGCCGATCCGTGCCTCCGAGTCGGCCGGGAGATACACGCCGCACAGGGCCAGCGAACGGATCCGGTCGGGGAGCGGGTGCATCAGCGCCCGCTGGGCGGTCTCCGCGACGGAGCGGATCCGGCGCAGCTGCCGTTCCCGGCGCTGCCGCAGGGAGCAGGTCGCGAGGGAGGCGAGTCCGACCACGGTCAGGGTGCCCAGGATGACGTCCGAGTCCGGGCGGCCGAGCTGGTCCGCGATCAGCTGCAGCAGCGCGGTCACGCAGAGCGCCGCACCGGCCAGGGTCGCCGTCGCCCACAGGGGGAGCAGGGCGGCGGCCAGGACCGGCACGGCGGCCATCACCGGCGAGACGTGCAGCCAGTTCGGCGTGAGCAGGTCGGTGAGGGCGACGACCACCAGGAGAAGGACGGGGGTCAGTGCCAGGAGGAGACGCGATCTGGTCGGCGTCCGGTCCGGCGACGTGGTTCGGGCGCTGATGTGCGGGGGGCGAGTGGTCATCGTCGCGGTGAGGGCCGGAGCGGGCCGATCGCCCGGTGGGGACGGCCCGGCGGTCGGGTGGGGGCGGGCACGGACGTCGTCAGGCAGGACAGGACCGCGTCCAGATGACGGACGAGATGGCGGTCCTCCTCGCGGTCGACCGGGGGATCGCAGCCGGGCCTGCCGAGCCGCGCGAGGGCGTGCCGTGCGGCGGGCAGAGCCGGGTGGGGCCGCCCGCCCCGGCAGTCGTAGACGCACAGGGCTGTCGTGCGCAGCAACCGTGCGTACGGCTGTGCGAACCCGTCGGCGGGCGCGGGGCTCCCCGGCTCGGGCCGGGGCACCGCGGGCTGCGCGTCCAGCAGCCGTCCCGTGGCGCACACCTGCTGCTCCACGTCGGCCAACGCCCGCAGGACACGCCCGTCCAGGTGCCAGTGGCGGCGCCGTGCCGTGGGCCGTACGTTCCACCGCACGCTCTCGTGTGCCTCGTCCACGGCGGTACGGGCCTGAGCGAGCGCGGTGTCGAGTTCGTGCTCCCAGGCGGAGCCGAGCACGTTCCGCGGCCGTTCCCGCCGGGTGACGGCGTCGGCCAGACCGTCGAGGTGGCGGGCGAGCAGGGCGCGGAGTCTCTCCAGCGCCCGCTCCGCCGACCGCACCCGCACGGCCGGGAACAGCAACGCGCTGCACGCCAGACCGATGGCTATGCCCAGCATGATCTCCGCGACGTGGGAGACCAGCTCGGCGGGATGCCGGCCGCGGACCAGCGCGAAGGTGATCAGGGCCGTCGTCGGCAGATGCAGCCCGTGGTGGCCGAGGAACTCGCGACGGGCCAGCAGGGCCGAGGCGAAGACGACGATCCCGAGCCCCGCCGTGCCGGGCTCGACGTACAGGGCGGCCGGTACGGCGATGACCACGCCGAGCAGGCATCCGGCGGCGTACCGGGCCGCCGCGGCGACCGTGCGCACCACCGTCGCCTCGACGATGAGCAGTGCCGCCACGGCGCCCACATAGGGGTGGGCCGTGTGCAGCACGGTCACGCACACCTGCCAGGTCAGCCCGGCCGCCACGGTCGCCCGCGCGGCATCGGCGCAATCGGTTCGGCCGAACGGCATCGCCAGGGCGGACTTCCGTGCGCTGCGCATGCCTTCCGTGCTCCTTCCCTCGGCCCGACGTCCCGAGCCCGCCTGGACGGGCACGGCACAACAGCCGCCCAGGGTAATCGGACAAATGGGGTATACGGCAAATAAGAAATGTGTCAGGTCTCGTCGGTGCACGGGTGCGCCCACTCGGAGCAGGCGCACTGTGGTGTCCGACCCCATAGCGCCCCTGCGTCAGGCTCCTACCATCTCCGGGCATGCAGACCAGAGCCGCACGCCTCACAGCCGCCCTGGTGGCCCTCGTGGCCGCCCTGGCCGCCGGACTCCTCACACCCCGCACGGCGGCCGCTGCCGCCTCCCTCACCGAAGTCACCGGTTTCGGCACCAACCCCGGTGCGCTGCGCATGTTCCGCTACGACCCGCCGGACCTGCCGGCGAACGCCCCTGTCGTCGTCGCCCTGCACGGCTGCACCCAGGACGCCGGATACGCCGCCGACAGCGGCTGGACCACGCTCGCGGACCGCTGGCACTTCTCCGTCGTGGTCCCGCAGCAGTCCACCGGCAACAACCTCAAGAAGTGCTTCGACTGGTTCCAGCTCGGGGACATCGAGCGCGGCGACGGCGAGGCCGCCTCGATCGCGCAGATGGTGGACCGCCAACTCGCCGACGTCCAGGGCGATCCCTCGCGCGTGTTCGTCACCGGCCTGTCCGCCGGCGGCGGCATGACGGCGGTGATGATGGCGACGTACCCGGAGAAGTTCCGCGCGGCCGGCATCGTCGCCGGACTCCCGTACGACTGCTCCAACGCGGCCGGCGGACCGTACCCGTGCATGTACGGATGGGCGAACCAGACGCCTGTCCAGTGGGGTGACCGCGTCCGCCGGGCCCGCCCCGGCTACACCGGTCCCTGGCCCACCCTTTCCGTCTTCCAGGGCTCCGCGGACGGCACGGTGAAACCGTCGAACATGACCGACCTGGTCAGGCAGTGGACCAACGTCCAGGGCGCCGACCAGAGCGCGGACGTCTCCGACACCATCGCGGGGTACCCGCACCAGCTCTACAGGAACCCGTCGGGGCAGGCCGTGGTGGAGACCTACAGCATCACGGGGATGGGCCACGGCCAGCCCGTCGACCCGGCAACCGGGTGCGGGACCGCAGCGCCGTACATCCTGGACGTCCACCTGTGCGCCGCCTACCGGCTGGGGCGCGTCTGGGGACTCGGCTGACGGTCAACTCCCGTTCGCTTCGGAGCGGTCCCGCCGTCCGCGACGCGTTCGGCGGGCCTCCGCCAGCAGGGGGACCAGGGAGAGTACGACGATCACGGCGACCAGAGGCAGCAGATAGGCGTCGACGTCGGAGACCGAGGAACCGAGGAGGTATCCGGCGAGGACGAGGCTCTGGGACCAGAGCAGGCCGCCGACGGTCTGCCAGACGGTGAACGTGCGCACGGGCACGCCGAGTGCGCCGGCCGCCGGGTGCAGCACGGACCGCAGCATCGGGACGAAGCGGCCGATCACCAGCGCCTTGCGGTATCCGTAGCGGGCCAGGAGCCGCTCCGCCCGCGCCGCCCCCTCCCTCACGCGCCGCCGCGAGGCGCGGGCCAGCAGGGGCCGCCCGCCCTGCCGTCCGATCAGATACCCCACCTGTCCGCCCGCCACCGCGCCGACGGCCGCGCACAGCAGTACCTGCCACAGCTCCAGCCGCGGCGCCCCGTGACTGTTTGCCGCGCACAGCACACCAGCCGGGAACAGCAGTGTGTCACCAGGCAGGAAGAAGCCGACGACCAGCAGACCCGATTCGGCGAAGATCACCACCAGGACGCCCAGCGCTCCGAAGGCAGCGAGCAGCGAGGCGCTGTCCGTCGGATTGACGGCGATCACCGCCCTCGCCTCCCGCCCCTGCTCGCCGGTCGCTGTCCCTCAAGTGTCACGTGGCCCCGGCTCGGATGCCCGGAGAGGGGAGAACCTTGCGGGTCGTGTCTCAGCGGGCAGGGATCGGGCGAGACGCAATCCGACGTCGTGGACGCGGAACGTGGGGTGGCTGATGCGTCTGACGGAGGCCCGGCTCCAGTGCCGGCGGAACCAGCCACCGCCGCGCATCACCCGGTGGCTGCCGTAGACCTCGCTCTCCCGACGGCCGCCGTGCGCCTGCGGCGATCGGCTGCCGCAACCTGGCCGCCCCGCGCCGCCGGCAGCGGGCGCGGGCGCAGGGCCTTCGCGTGGGTCTGCGCATCCCTCCGCCCGTGCCGGTGGCCGGCTCCCGGACACCCTCTGTCGAGCCCGCGCCCCCGGCCTTACACTGCCGATCCGCGGTATTTCGGGGGTAGTTGACGGGGGGAGCCCACCATGTCCGGATATCCGTACGATCCCAGCCAGGGATTCGCCGTACCGCCGATGCCCTCGGCCCCACCGCCCGCGCCGCCGGACGGCCGGCGGGCAGCCGCCGTCGCGGTGCTCAACCTGAGCGGACTCGGGCTCGGGTACGCACTCCTGCGAAGATGGGTCCTGGCGGCCGCCTGCTGGGTGGCAACCGCCGTCCTGCTGCTCGTGACCCTGCCGGCCGACGCCGACGGGGTGCCGGGGGCAGCGCTCGCCGTCTACGTCCTGCTCCTGCTGCTGGCAGCCGTCCACGGAGCGGTCGCCGGACTGCGCACCCGGCTCACCTGGCCGGGCCGGGCACCCCTGGCCCTCCTGCTCGGCGTGCTGCTGCTCGCCGTGCCGGCAGGCGGTGCCGTGTGGTACGACGACGCGCACGAGGAGGCCGTGCAGCAGGCGCTCCTCGACCGCCTCGACACGGCCGACCGGCTGGTGACGGCGGCAGGGCGGCAGCCGTTCGCCACCGCACGGTCCGACTACGGGCAGGCCCTGGAGGTCTACCGGGACCTCGCCGTCAACCACTCCGGCTCCCGCGCGGCCGACCAGGTACCCGACCGGATGCGGAGCTTCTACACCACGGTCGGCGCGGCCTACGGTCACCAGCAGTACTGCGATGCGGTCGAGCCACTGAAATACCTGCGTACGGTGCCCCGCTTCATGCCCAAGAAGGAACTCGGACCGCTCGATCAGTGGCCCGACGACCGACTGGCCACCTCCTTGTACGAGTGCGGACGGGCGGGCCTGACGGCGGGCCGGGCCGACTGGGTCCCGCGCTTCGACGACCTGCTGACCACCTTCCCGCAGTCCGAGTCGGCGACCAAGGTCGCACCCGCCGTGGACGCGGCGGTGAAGAAGGCTGAGAAGGACGTCGACGGCGACGAACCCTGCACCGCCGTCGCGCAGTTGCGTGACCTGAACACCCGGATCACCGACCTGTCGGGATCGGCGGGGAATGCGGCCGACGGCCTGACGAAGTCCGCCGACCGAGCCGGCAGGAGCGGTGACGCCGGGGAGTACGCCTGCGGCGTCGACCAGTACAGGGACGGCGACTTCGACGCGGCCCAGAAGACCATGGAGCAGTACGTCTCCGACAACAAGAACGGCAGGGACCGGGCGCGCGCCAAGAAGATCGCCATCGGCGCCGAGGTGGCCCAGACCCTCCCCGCCGCCGGGAAGAAGCTGCCCACCACCGCCTCCGGCGGCAGCATCTCCGTCACGGTCGAGAACGACAGCCCCGACGACGTGACCGTGCTCTTCACCGGCCCGGTCACCGGCAGCTTCACCCTCAGGGGATGCGGCAGCTGCAAGGCGTACTCCCTCGCCGACACGCTCCGGATCGGCTTCAAGCCGTGCAGCAGCGGCAAGAACTACCCTCACCGGACGCTCAGTCTCCCGGTCGGCACCACCTACTTCGTGCACAAGCCGCACCGCGGCAGCTCCGCCACACCCGCCTCGGACACGGCCAAGCTCCGGTCCGGGTACATCTACACGGAGTGCGCCTACACGACGCAGACGCTGGGCTCCGGCTACTGACCGTCCGGGACGAGCAGCGGGGCGGGCCGACGGGACACCGTCAGGCCCGCACCGTACGAAGCGCCTGCCTCGGCGGACGGGTCGTCCTGTGTTCCAGCCACTCCTGGTACGCCGGCGCCTGCCGTGCCGCTTCCCAGTAGGACTCCTCCAACTCACCCCACCCGTGGTCGAGTTCGGCCGCCGTTCGGGCCGCGAGCAGCAGCCGTACTCCTATCGGATCGCCGCGCAGCGGCCGGATGGCGAGGTCGGGGCGGGGGCGCGCGGTCGGCTGGCTGACCGTGACCACCTCGCCGATGGCGGCCAGGGAGTAGGCGGTGAGGTAGTCGCCGTGCAGCAGGTCGGGCTCGATCCCGGCCTCGCGCAGCACCCGGCACACACCGTCCCATTCGCCGTCGACAGTGGAGTCGACCATCCAGCGGTCGTGGGCGAGGTCGGCCAGGCGCACCTCGCGCTGCGCGGCCGCGGGGTGGTCGGCGGCCAGGGTGACGAACTGGGGTTCGCGTTCCACCAGGACTCGCACGCACAGCCCGGCCGGGATGCGCAGCGGGCTGCCCTCGACCTCGTGCACGAACGCCAGGTCCAGCCTGCCCTCGGCGACCATGTGCAGCAGGGAGTTCGCGGACACGCCCATGTGGAGGCTGGGCTCGACCGGCGGGACACGGGCGCGCAGCCGGCGGAGCCAGCCCGGCAGGGCACGGCTCGCCGTGGCACCGATGCGCAGCCGGGGACCGTCCGCGGCACGGGCGGCCGCGGCCCTCGTCTCGGCCACGATCGCGGCGAGTTCGGCGACGAGCGGCCGGGCGCGACTCACCACGATGTGGCCGAGCGGCGTGGGGCGGCTGCCCGTACGGTCACGGGTGAAGAGCCGGCCGCCGAGCGTCTGCTCGATACGGCGCAGCTGGGTGCTCAACGTGGGCTGGGCGACGCCCAGTTCGCGGGCCGCCTTGTGCAGGCTGCCGGCGTCGGCGATGGCGCAGAGCACGCGCAGGTGCCTCACCTCGAGCTCCATGCACGGAGCGTAAGGGCAGTGTCTGAAGGGGCGCCAGATGTTCAAACCCCAAGGAAACAGGAAGTGTTGACAGGTGATAGCCGAGGGCTATCCCCAGGTGACATCATCCGTCGGCCACGGAGGCTGACGGAGACTCATGGGCAACCCATCGTTCACCACCCCACACGAACGAGTAGGAGCCCCCCACATGAGGTCGAACCGTACGTCCTCCCCATCTGCGAAGGGCGTCAGGAGAGCCCTGGCCCTCGGTCTGGGCCTGGCGCTCGCGGCGCTGGGCGCCGCGATCCCGGCGAGCGCCCAGACCACCGACACCCTCGCCGCGCCGCACGCCGGGTACACCGGCTCGGGCGGCGAGGCCTCGAACAACAAGGCGTTCTTCGAGGCCGTGCTCACCTCGGTCGCCAAGAAGCAGGCGGCACACCCCGGCCTCCGGTCGGTGACCGTCTACTACGACGCCTCCCGGGCGCCGAGCTTCCGTTCGCAGATATCGAGCGCCGCGTCGATATGGAACAGCTCCGTCAAGAACGTCAAGCTGCAGGCCACCTCGGGTGGCGCGGACTTCGCCTACTACGAGGGCAGCGACCCCGAGGGGTCCTACGCCTCCACGGACGGCCACGGCAACGGCTACATCTTCCTCGACTACGCGCAGAACCAGGAGTACGACTCGATCCGCGTCGCCGCGCACGAGACCGGCCATGTGCTGGGGCTGCCGGACCACTACAGCGGTCCGTGCAGCGAGCTGATGTCGGGCGGCGGCCCGGGCCCGTCCTGCACCAACCGCTACCCGAACGCGGCCGAGCGGTCCCGCGTCGACCAGTTGTGGGCCAACGGCCTCGCCAAGGCGCTCGACAAGCTGAACAAGGTGCACTGACCTAACAAGGCGCCCGACCGTGTGAGAACCACCCGTCTTCGCCCGGGAGCGGGCCGTGCCACCGGCGCACGGCCCGCCTCTTGCGTCCCTACGAGCGGTCGTACCAGGAGAGCGCAGCGATGCGCCAACCGTCCGGGGTGCGGACGAACTGCATGGTCTTGGTGCCGCGGCCTTCGAACGGCTCGCCGTTCAGGATCCCGGATTTGCGGTACTCACCGATGCGGGTCGCGATGTCGCCCGCGATCTCGGTCCGTTCGGAAGTCTCCCACTCGGAGAACTCGGTGAGCCGGCCGTCGGAGAGCAGCTGCCTGCGGGGCTCGATGAACTCGTCCACCGTGTAGACCGTGAAGTCCGGGCCGGTCATGACGATCACGCCCCCGGGAAGAACGAGCCGGCGGACGCGCGCCACGTCGGCGGCCTTGCCGCCACGGTTGTCGAACGCACCGAAGAACTCGGCCGTCACCGCATCGATCTCGATCTTGGACACGGCGCGACGCTACCACGCGCCCGAACGCCCGCCAAGGAAGGAGCAGTTGGATTCCGGGTGCCGCCCGGGCGCCGTCGACCGGGCGATCGTCTCCCTAGACGAATGAGTCCGATGTGATCAGTGGTCATACGCGATTAGCGAGCGGGTGACAGGTGCACCGATCTTGTTGTTGTGCCAGATGCCGGCGGCCAACGCGAGGACGCGCTGGGCGACCCGGATCGCGACGCCCTCGAAGGTCCGCCCGCCGTGTTGCTCCAGGTCGAGCTGCCCTTTGAGGGTGTCGTTGACCGACTCGATCAGCTGGCGGACTTGCTTGAGCATCGACTCGCCGTAGTGCTCTTTCTCCCGCTTGAACGACGGTCGCAGCAGCTCGACGCCGAGCTCGGCGAGATCCTTCTCGAACACCTTCGAGGCGAAGCCTTTGTCCGAGATGAGCAGGATGCCCTCGCGGTGGGCGATCAGTTCGGCGTCGACTTCGAGCATCGCGGCCAGGACCTCGCGCTCACCGATCTTTGGGGTGGCCAGCGCCCACAGGATCGGCATGCCGGTAGGCGTGCAGACCAGGTACAGGCGCAGGCCCCAGAAGAACCGGGAGTGGGAGGCGCAGTAGCCGTAGCTGGCCCAGCCCGCGAGGTTCGAGCGCTGGACGGTCGGGCGGGACATACCGCACGGCACCGGGGTGGAATCGGTGATCCATACCGTGTCCGTCCAGAAGTCGCTGTCCATGGCCAGCTCCCGGATCATGCGCTTGACCAGCGGCAGAGCCGCCCGCAAGCGCTTGTTCTACCCGGATTGCTGGGGCAAGTAGGGGAACAGGCCGGACAGACGCTTATGGGCGAAGCGCAGCCACCGTGCTTCGGAGCGGTAGCCGAGCAGCGCCTGGGCCACCGCCAGGCAGACGAGTTCGGAGTCGCTGAGAAGGGGCGGGCGTCCCATCCATCGCGTTCCTCCGATCTCGTCGTCGATCTTCACATAGAGTGCGGTCAAGAGGGTCTCCAAGTCGGGCGTCACAACCGGATCTTGGAGGCCCTCGTCCGGTCAGCCGGCTCAAAGCCCTGAAGTTCTGGCCCAGCGCTCGAATATCGTCCACACGTTGAGTGAACGGAGTCCAACAGTCATGCCGGACACAACCTCGGCCGACCTCGGCCCTCGTGAGGTCTTGGCCCGCTACCAGCAGGCGATGCTCGACAAGTCCGCGGACGACCTGGCCGATCTGTACGCGGTCGATGCCGTGCACGAGTTCCCTTTCCTCTTCCCCGGCATGCCTGAGCGCTACCGGGGACGCGAAGAGGTCCGCGCGGGCTATCGAGCGGCCTGGGATGCAAGCCCGGCGCAGCCGCAGGAGATCCGCGAAGTCGTCGTGCATGAGAACACCGACCCGGAGGTGATCGTCGTCGAGCAGATCGTCTCCGGGACCATGACCACGACCGGCCAGTCCTTCAACTTCCCCGGCCTCCTCGTGATCCGGGTCCGGAACAGCCAGATAGTGCATGTCCGCGATTACATGGACGGGCTCGGTGTGGCTCACGCAATGGATCGACTGACCGCCGTGGCCGCCAGCCTCAGCAACCCTTCCTGAGCCTCTGACATCGGACTCATTCGTCTAGGAGTGCTCGGCCACGCGCCGGGGCCGGGACTGGGCGAGCTGGGCCGCCAGGAGGTGCGCGTCGAGCAGGGCGACGTCCGCGGTGCGGTTGGCCCGCGAGTAGCCCGCGAACATGCGCTTGGTGAGGGTGAGGGCCTCGGGTGAGCGTCGTACGAGCGGTCTGATCCACGCGTTGACGGCCGCGTCGAGTTCCTCGAGCGGGGCGACCTTGTGCAGGAGGCCGATCCGGTGTGCGGTGGCCGCGTCGAAGGTCTCACAGGTGAGCATGAGTTCACGGATCCGGGCGGCTCCGCCCTCGACGATCAGCCGGCCCATCGCCCCGCCCCATGCCGGAGGCAGACCGAGGCCGATCTCGGGCATGCGGAACCGGCAGCTGTCGGCGCCGGCGCGCAGGTCGCAGAAGGAGGCGAGGGCGAGGCCGGCGCCGACGACCTTGCCGTGGAGCCGGGCGATGGTGACGGCGTGTGTGTTCTCCAGGGCGTCGCACACGCGGTGGGCCTTGTCCGCGATCCGGCGCATGGCCGCTCCGGTCGGGTCTTCGGCCAGCGCCGCCTGGTACTCGTCGCGATCGGCGCCGAGACAGAAGTCCTCGCCGGCGGACGACAGGAGCAGCAGCCGGATGTCGGGGCGGTCGTGGAGGCTGTGGAGGAGGGCGGCGAGGTCGTCGAGGGCGGCGACGGTCAGCGTGCTGTCCTGTGCCGTGGGGGTGAGGCGGACCCGGAGGACCGGCCCGTCCTGTTCGACGTGCAGCGCCTTGCAGGGGAAGTGGGGGGAGGTCGTGAGCATGTCATTCATGAGAGGGCGACGTCCAGGTTCAGCAGGCGTCTGAAGGCCACACGGGGTGCCCAGGACGGCCTGCGTACGAGGGTGAGGCGGGGGAAGCGCCTGAGCAGCTGGTGGAGCAGGGTCTGGGCCTCCATGCGGGCCAGGGGCGCGCCGAGGCAGTAGTGGATGCCACCGCTGAAGGCGAGGTGCGCCGGTTTGCGGTGGAGGTTGAACAGCTCGGGGTCCTCGTGCTTGGCCGGGTCGCGGTTGGCCGCCCCGACCATCAGATGGACCATCTCGTCCTTGAGGACCTCGACGCCGCCCAGAACGGTGTCCCGGGAGGAGACGCGGCTGATCACATGGGTGGGCGGGTCGTAGCGCAACGATTCTTCGACGGCGGCGGGCACGAGGTCGGGATGGACCGTGAGCCAGTCCCACTGCCGGGGGTGCTCCAGCAGCAGGAGCGTCATCTGCGACAGCAGCGTGGCCGTGGTCTCCAGCGCTGCCAGCAGCACGAACAGCGCGAGGAAGTAGACCGCCTCGTCCGCCTTGTCGCGGTCGCTCTCCAGCTCGTCCCACACCGCGATCCACCGCGACACGGGGTCGTCGCCGGGACGGGCCCGACGAGCGCGGACCAGGTCCATGAAGTAGGTGCGCAGCTGGGCCGTGGCCGCGTCCGACTTCGCCAGCTGGCTGGCCGACGGCAGCAGCTCCTGGGTGAAGACCTGGTCATGGGTCAGCTCCCGCAGCCGGGGGAAGTCGGCGGCCGGCAGCCCGAGCCAGTGACCGATCGCGGCGACCGGCAACTCCTCGGCGACCAGGGCGTTGAAGTCCGCCTCGCCGTCGTGCAGCCGCTCGGCCAGCGTGTCGAGGAGCCTGCTCGTGATGCGGCCCACCGCCCCGCGCAGCTGCTCCATGGAGGCGCGGTCGAACATGCCCGCCGACCGGCGTACCACGGTGTGGTCCGGAGGGTTGAGCGCCGGCAGGGTCCTGCTCATCTCGCGCGAGGAGGGAGCCGTCCAGCGTGTGCCGTCTCCCTGCTGCTCCCGCCAGCGCGCATCGGGCTCCAGCCAGTCGCGGCTGCGCAGAACCTGGTCGCACAGGTCGAAGCCGGTGACGAGGTGCCCGCCCCAGGGGGCTGCGACGACTCCGCCCCTCGACCGCAGCTCCGCGTAGATCGGAAAGGGATTGGCCTGGCCCTTCGCGGTCCGTAAGCGCGCGAACAGCGAAACGGCAAATCGCCGGTCGACGGGCGGAGTTATCGCAATCTCCACGATGTCCCCTTCTGACTCTCACGTATCAGCCGCCATGCATACCCCCCCGTCGGCTGATACATACGAGATGACTATGCGGGTGGCGAGTTGCCTACGTCACTCTCCCCTCGTCCATGCGAGGAAGCGGCTGAACAGGCCGGGCTTGGGCTTCGGCGCGGCCGGCACCGGTGTCTGGGCCACATGGACCGGGGCACGGTGCGGGGCGGGCGCGGCCGCCTGTGGCTGCGAGGTCTGCACCGGCGCCATGGTGCGCGGCGTGAAGCGGACCGGCAGGGCCACCAGGGAGCGGCTCCAGGGAGCGGGCACCCAGCTCAAGTCCTTGAAGGGCACCCGGACTTCGATGTCGGGAAGCCGGTTGAGGAGGGACTCGACGGCGGTGACCGCGATCACGAAGGCCGGGTCCTTGGCGGGGCAGGCGTGCGGTCCCGCCCCGAAGGACAGATGGGCCTTGGCGCTGAGCTGCTCGCGGTGCTCCGCCAGCCGGGGATCGGTGTTGGCGGCCGCGAAGGAGATCACCACCGGGTCGTTCGCCCGCAGCAGCCGGCCCCCCAACTCCACGTCGTGGACGGGGTAGTGGGCCGCGTAGTTGGCGATCGGCGCATAGTTCCACAGGGCCTGGCCCACCGCGTCCTCGACCGGCAGGCCGGTCTGCCAGTCCTCGCCGAGGATCAGCGCGCTGCTGGTGCCGATCGTCGCCGACAGGGGTGCGGTGCCACCGGAGAGCAGTGTCACCAGCTGGTGCAGCACCTCCTCGTCGGTCAGCTGCGCGGAGTGCTCCATCAGACGGGTCGTCAGGTCGCTTCCGGGCCGGCGCCGCTTGAGCGCGATCAGCTCGCCGAGCGCTTCGGCCAGCACCTGGTCCGCGCCAGCGGTGCCGTCGAAGATGCCGCTGATCCCGACGATCACCCGGTCACCGATCTCCGGCGGGCATCCGAACAGGTCGCTGAAGACCAGCAGCGGCAGCGGCTGCGCGTACTCGGCCATCAGCTCGGCCTGTCCGAGCCGGTCGGAGCTGAACCGGCTGACCAGGTAGTCGGCGGACTGCTGGGTCTGCCGCACCAGCTGGATCTCGTTGACGGTGGCCAGACTGTCGGTGACCGCCTGGCGCAGGCGCGCGTGCGCCGCTCCGTCGCTGAACAGCGCGTTGGGCCGGTACCCCATCATCGGCAGCGCCGGGCTGTCCTCGGGCACCCGCCCCTCGTTCAGCGCCCGCCAGCGCCGCGAGTCCCTGAGGAACGAAGCGGGGTTCTGCAGGATGTACAGGGCGGCGTCGTAACTGGTGACCAGCTCGACCTCCACCCCGGGAGCGATGTCGACCGGCGCGCTCGGGCCGAGACTGCGCAGGTGTTCATAGGTGGCGTCGGGATCGGAGCCGAAGTGGGGGCCGTAGAGCGGGACGTTGCCGTGCGCAGGGCAGCCGGGCGGTGGCCCTTGTATGCCGGGACGCTGCGTCATGTGGGGGAGGCTCCTAGTCGAGAAGGGACAGTAGATGGTGGACGAGGGTGATGAGGGCCTGCGCCGACGACTGCTGGTCGCGCACGTCGCAGGCGACCACGGGCGTCCGGTCGGACAGGTTCAGCGCCTCGCGGATCTCCGCGAGCGGGTAGTCGGTCGTGCCGTCGAAGTGGTTGACGCCGATGGCGTACGTCAGGCCGAACCGCTCGACCAGGTCGAGGACGGCGAAAGACTCCGACAGCCGCTCGGGGTCGACGAGGACGAGTGCCCCCAGCGCCCCCCGGGACAGCTCCTCCCACATCTCCTTGAAGCGCTCCTGACCGGGCGTGCCGAAGAGGTACAGCACCACCTCGTCGCTGATGGTCAGGCGGCCGAAGTCCATGGCGACCGTCGTGGTGGTCTTGTGCGGAGTCCCCGACAGGTCGTCAAAACCCACGCTGGCTTCGGTGATCTCCTCTTCGGTCTGCAGCGGCTCGATCTCGGAGATGCTGCCGATGCACGTGGTCTTCCCGACCCCGAAGTGCCCCACCACGAGGATCTTCACCGCCGTGAGGACACCTGAATCCAGGTACACGAATCACGCTCCGAATCGGGCTTTGAGGCCGTCGAGTACGGCGTTGAGCACTTCTCGGTCGACACGTTCGGCGCGGGGCACGGGCTTCCGCGCGATGATGAGACCGCTCTCCTCCATCTGCGCCAGGAGAATCCGCACGACCCCCAGCGGCAGATGCGTGTGGGCGGCCACTTCGGCTACGGAGAGAAAGCCGTCCGTGACCAGCTCCAGAACCTGCCGCGCCTCCGGGGAAAGCGTGCGAGCCGAAGCCGGGACACCCTCTTGAGCGGAGACCAGGGTCGTGCGCTCGTAGGCATTGTCCGGGGGCAGCGCACGCCCGTTCGTGATCACGAAGAGCGGGACTAATGCGGAGGTCAGCTCCAGTTCCTGATCCGGCTCGTCATTCACGTACGGCTCGCCTCCCCGCGTGGTGCCATATATGCGCTCAGCCGGGGCACCACCTGATGCAGCCGGGTGGTGAACTCCTCGATATCGGCATCGTGTTCGGCGGCCGCGGCCAGGAACGCCCCGCGGCCGGCCGAGATCAGGAAGATCCAGCCGTGCTGAAACTCGATCACCGTCTGCCGCCACTGCGCGTCCTGGCCCGCACCGGCGAACTGCGAGGTGGCCCTGCTGTAGGCGTGAATGCCCGTCATGGCCGCCGAGATGGTGTCCGCCAGATCCTGGCTCATGCCCGTGGTGGCACCCCGCGGCAGACCGTCGGAGCCCAACAGCACGGCGTGCCGGGCGCCTTGGACGTCTGCGACCACCGCGTCGAGGTCCGCGATCGGGATGCCCGGGCCGCCCGCCCCGTTCTGCTCCGCCCGGGCCCGGCCCGACTGCCCGTCGGCGGCGTCCGCGCTCACCCGCGGCGGCGAGGTGAGGTTGCTGCCGAGCCGGGCGACCAGCCGGTGCATACGGAAGGAGATCTGCTGCATGTCGACGTCGGGCGCCGCGGCCGCGGCCAGGTAGGCTCCCTGGCCGGCTCCGATCAGGAAGATCCAGCCGTGCGTGAACTCGATGATCGTCTGGTTCCACTGCCTGTCTCCCCCCGGCCCGGCGAAGTGGGAGGTCGCCCTGCTGAGCGACTGCATGCCGGCCATGGCGGCGGAGATCGTCCGCACGTCCTGCTGGGCCATGCCGTCGGTCGAGCCCCGGGGAAGGCCGTCCGCGGACAGCAGGACGGCGTGACGTGCCTTCGGCACGTTGTGCACGATGTCCTCGAGCATCCACGACAGGTCTGTGGTCATGCGTCATCGGACCCTTCGGACGGCGCCGAGGCGAGGTTGCGGCCCGAGACGGTGCCGCGCTGGAAGGCTCCGAGGCTGCGGCCCGCGGCGCGGCCGGCCTCCTGGGACGCGGCGGCGGGCGACGCCGTGGTGTCCCGGTCGGACACGCTGGCGATGGGCACCTGGCGGGCTCCCCGGCGCGGCAGGCCGTGTGCGGTACGGGCCACGGGCTCCGGCCGCCCGACGGTGCCGCGAATCCCGCTGACCTGGGAGTCCTCGGCCGGTGCCGCCTCCTCCTCGGTCCACAGCTCCTCCGGCAGCAACACGACGGCGCGCACGCCGCCGTAGCGGGAGACACCCGTCACGTCCACCCGGAATCCGTACTGCTGTGCCAGCAGGCCGATGACGGGGAAGCCGAACTTCGGCTGGTTTCCGAGGTGCGAAAGCCGGGGGCGGAAGTCGCCGGAGAGCAGCGCGGAGGCCTTCTGCCGGTCCTCGTCGTTCATACCGACACCGGCGTCGTCGATGACGATGCAGAGGTTCTTCTGCACCCGCTGGAAAGTGACCTCGATCGGCGAACCCTGCTGCGAAAAGCTGGCAGCGTTGTCGAGAAGTTCGGCGACGGCGAGCGCGACCGGAGAAACGGCGGACGCCTTCAATGCAAAACCGGTCTGCTGCATGATTTCGACGCGCCGGAAATTACGAATCTGGCCCTGGGCGCTGCGCACCACGTCATAAACGCTCGCGGGCTTATTGCGACGGCCCAGCGGAGCACCGCACATCACGGCAATGCCCTGGGCCTTGCGGGCCATCTGCGCATTCGCGTGACTTACTTCCAGCAGATCACCCAGAACGGAATGGCCGCCGTATTTGCGCTGGATTTCCTCGAGCAGCGTGAGCTGTTCCGCTGCAAGGCTCTGCAGAAAGCGTGCGGAACCCTTGAGAACGGCCTTGGTGCTCTCCTCCGCCGCCTCTTCGGCCTCTTGGATCGTCTTGTCGTGCTCGGCCCGGTGCTGGTGCAACTCGGCTCTTAAGGTGGCCAGTTGGCTGTCGGCCTCGGTCAGCCGCTGCGTGAGGGCGGCCTCTGCCTGCTGCTTCTTCACCGCTATGGCCTTGTTGCGGCGACGGAGCACCAGGGCTGCGGCCACGGCGATGGCCGTCACCGCAACCAGGCACCAGACGAGTGCGTCTCGATTCATGGAAACCTTTCCTATGTGTAGCCTGCAGTCGTCGGCGAACGGATCGGGGGAATCCGTGGCACGACCGCTTGGTACGACTCGGCCGCCGTCGTGTCGAGAACCGGCCCGATCTCAATACGGCGGCTGAGCGGAGTGGACCAAGGTTGCAGACGCGGGGATGCTATCACTGACTTAGGGAAACCTTCGCAACGCGGACCGTTAACAGTTCGTGTGGTCCACAGAAAGCATTGCGAGGTCTTTATTCGGCACCATGCCGGACCGATTACTCTTTGCCGGACTTAACGGACAGTCAAGTTTTGTACGGCCCGGCTGAGCGCCACCACGCCCACGACGATGAGCAGGGCCCCGCACACCTCCGCCGCCAGCCACCAGCCCGTGCGGATGCGCTCGTCGAACAGGGTCATGCCCAGGGCCAGGCTCACCATGGCGTCGCCGATGGTCAGCCCGGGCTGCGCCGCGGCCAGCGGACCGGCCTGCAGCGCGTTCTCCAGCAGCAGCACGGCGGCCATGCCCATGACCGCGAATCCGTACGTCTGCCAGGACCGAAGGAAGGCGAGGAAGCCGTGGGTTGCGAAAGTCCCGGTGGCCGACTTCAGCAGCGCGGCGGTCAGGGCGTTGCCCGTGGCGGAGGCGGCGGCCAGCAGCGCGGCACGGCGCACCGCCCCCTGCCCCCGGCCGGCCAGCAGGATCGCCGCGGTCATCCCCCCGAGGCACAGGCCGAGCGCCGGGACCCAGCGTACGAGCCGCGCCTGGTCGGTGGCTCCGTGCGGGGCGGCCGAGGCGAGCAGGACGGCCAGGCCCGTCACCACGCCGCCGACACCCCGCCAGCCAGAGCGGGGCAGCCGGCGGTGCATCAGCGGCCCGGCGACGAGCAGGGCGAAGGGAAGCTCCAGGATGAACAGCGGCTGCACCAGCGCCAGCGGCCCGTTGACCAGCGCCAGACTCTGGAACAGCGCGGCGCCGATCACACCGGCCATGCCGAGCAGCCAGGCCGGCCGGCGGATCAGTTCCGCCAGGATCCGCACCCCGCCGCGCCGGCTCGCGGCGGCCGCCTTGCGCTGGAACGCAGTGCCCACGGCGTTGCTCGCCGCTCCCGCGACGGCGAACGCCGCGGCCAGTTCGATCACGACCGTCTCCCGCCTGCGGGAACACCTCCCTGAGGAGTCTCGGGCACCCTCAGCCTACGAAAGCCCGCAGCGGGCCGCCGCCGAGGCCGGCCGGGCGGCCCGCACGCCCACGCGGCAGGGAACCGTGGCCGCCGGTCACACCCGGCTCGTCGTCGCCGTGTCCGCGGACAGCCGCTGGGCGACGTAGATGGGGATCACCGACAGCAGCACGAGGACGGCGGCCACGACGTTCACCACGGGCGCCTGCTGGGGCCGGGTCATGTTGCCGAAGATCCAGATGGGCAGGGTCTCGATGCCGGGCCCCGCGGTGAAGGTGGTGACGACGATCTCGTCGAAGGACAGGGCGAAGGCGAGCAGGGCGCCGGCCAGCAGCGCGGAGCGGACCAGCGGGAAGGTGACGTCCGCGAAGGCACGGAAGGTGCTCGCGCCCAGGTCCATCGCGGCCTCCTCGTACGAGGAGGCCGTACGGCGCAGCCGGGCCACGACGTTGTTGAAGACCACCACGATGCAGAAGGTGGCGTGGCCGATGATCACCGTGAACAGCCCGAGGCCCACGCCGAGCGGCGCCAGCACGGTGCCGAAGGCCGAGTTGAGGGCGATGCCCGTGACGATGCCGGGCAGCGCGATCGGCAGGACCACGACGAAGGACACCGTGTCGCGGCCGAAGAAGCGGTGCCGGGCCACCGCGAACGCGACGAGCGTGCCGAGAACGAGCGCGATGGCGGTGGCACCGAGACCCGCCTTCACCGACACCCACACAGCCGCGCGCGCACCGGAGTTGTCCAGGGCCACGGACCACCAGTGCAGGGTGAGCCCCGGCGGTGGCCAGCTCGCACTGCGGTCGGGATTCAGGGAGTTGACGAGGACGAGCAGGAGCGGGACGTAGATCACCGCGAAGCCGAGTGCGGCGCCTATGCGCAGGGCGGTGCGCGCGGTGCGGCTGAGATGCATGGCGCTCTCCTCCTACAGGCTGGTCAGGGCGCCCGTACGGCGGATCGCCAACAGGTACAGGACGATCACGACGACGGGGACGGTGCCGAGCGCGGCCGCCATGGGCAGGTTGAGTTCGATGTTGGAGTACACGACGTTGCCGATGAGCTGGGTCTTGCCGCCGACGATCTGCACGGTGATGTAGTCGCCGAGGCTCAGCGAGAAGGTGAACACGGAGCCGGCGGCCACGGACGGCAGCACCATGGGCAGCACCACCGAGCGGAAGGTGCGGCCGGCCCGCGCGCCGAGGTCGGCGGAGGCGTCGAGCAGGTTGGCCGGGAGCTGTTCGAGGGCCGTGTGGATCGGCAGGATCATGTACGGCAGCCACAGGTAGGTCAGCGTGAGCACGGTGGCGGGCAGCCCGAAGCCCGGGCCGCTCAGGCCGAAGGGCCTGAGCATCCAGTCGGCGAGGCCGCCCTCGGAGAGGATCAGCCGCCACGCGTACACCTTCACCAGATAGCTCGCCCACAGCGGGGTGAGGATCGCCACCACGAGCAGCGGGCGCCACCTCGGGCGGGCCACCCGCGCGGTGTAGAAGGCGACCGGGAAGGCGATCACGACGCACAGCACGGTCACCGCGAGCGCCACACCGACGCTGCGCAGGATCACCTGGCGGAAGACCGGGGTCGTGAACAGGGCGTGGAAGTTGTCCGTCGACCAGACCTTCACCACCTGGGAGGTGAAGGAGTTCGTCGTCCAGAACGCCGAGACGAACAGGACCGTCAGCGAGCCGAGATAGAGGACGGTCAGCCACAGCAGCGGGGCCGTGAGAAGCAGGGCCAGGCGGAGCCGGGGTCTGGTGTGCAGCGCTCCGGCGAGCCGCCAGACGGTGCCCCGTCCGGCGGCGGGCGTCACTTCACTCGTCACGGCTCAGCCCTTGATCTCGGTCCAGGCCTGCACCCACTTCGCATACGGCACGCACGTCACGTCCTTGCGGCCGTCGAGGCACTGCTCGATGGGCGTGTTCCAGAAGGCGATGTTCTTCCAGTAGCCCTCGTCGGCGGCGTGGTAGGTCGTGCAGAAGTTCTTGTCGCTGGTCTCCGCGCAGGCCTTGGAGTTGGCCGGGGCCTCGCCGAAGTACTCGGCGACCTGGGCGTTGACCTTGGGGGAGACGATCCAGTCGAGCCACTTGTAGGCGCAGTTGGGGTGCTTGGCCTTGGCGGAGACCATCCAGGTGTCGGACCAGCCGGTCGAGCCCTCCTTCGGGACGAACGCCTTGACCTCGGCGCCCTCACTGGAGGCCAGGTTGGCGATCACCTGCCAGGTGGTGCCGACCACCGAGTCCCCGCTCTTGAAGGCGGAGACCTCCTTCAGATAGTCGCTCCAGTACTCGCCGATGTTCGCGTTCTGCTTCTTCAGCAGCGCGACGGCGGCGTCGAACTGCTTCTGGTCGAGCGCGTACGGGTCCTTGATCTTCAACTCGGGCTTGGTCGCCTTGAGATACAGGGCAGCGTCCGCGATGTAGATCGGCGAGTCGTACGCGGTGACGTGACCCTTGTACTTCGAGGCGTCGTCGAAGACCGCCGACCAGGAGGTGGGCGCCGGGCTCACCTTCGCGGTGTTGTACATCAGCAGGTTGGCGCCCCGGCCGTGCGGAATGCCGTACATCTGCCCCTTCACCGAGTTCCAGGCGCCGTTCTTCAGGCCGCTGAAGACGTCCTTGTAGTTCGGGACCAGGCCGGTGTTGACGGGGGCCGCGTCACCGGAGGCGATCAGGCGCAGGGAGGCGTCCCCGGAGGCGGAGACGGCGTCGTACTCGCCGGTCTTCATCAGCTTGACCATCTCGTCCGAGCTGGCGGCGACCTTGGAGTTGACCTGGCAGCCGGTCTGCTTCTCGAATTCGCTGACCCAGTCGACCTTGGGGTCGTTGGAGCCGTCCTCGACATACCCGGCCCAGGCGATCAGGTTGACCTGTCCCTCCGTCGTGCCGAGCTTCGTCGGGGCCTTGAGGTCGGGCGGGTTGAGGCCGGTGGCGGAGGAGCCGTTGCCGGAGGAGCTGCAGGCGGCGGTGAGCAGCAGTGCGGCGGTGCCGGCCGCGGCCACGAGGGTTCGGGTGAGACGCACGACGTTCTCCATGGGTGAGGGAGCCTTGCGCGGAGCGGTGGGTTCGGGGGAGTTGGGGTCAGGAGGGGATGCGGACGGCGTGTCCGCGGTGCCACCGGAGGCGGACCCGGGCGCCGCGGTAGGCGTCGACGTCCTCGTGGGAGGTCTCCAGGTTCTGCTGGAGGGCGGTGAGGCGGCCGCCGCCGTCGAGGTCGACCATGAAGCGGGTGGCGTCGCCGACGTAGACGACCTCGGCGACCGTGCCGGTGACGGTCGCGTGCCCGGGCTCGTCCGCCTCGGCGGACTCCTTCAGGACGCGGATCTTCTCCGGGCGGATGTTGTACGTGCCGGGCGTGCCGACGATCCGGTGGGCCGCCTCGCCCTCGAGCAGGTTCGAGGTGCCCACGAAGGAGGCGACGAATGCGGTCGCCGGGCGTTCGTAGATCTCGGCCGGGGTGCCGACCTGGGCGATGCGGCCCTGGTCGAAGACGGCGATGCGGTCGCTCATCGTCAGGGCCTCCTCCTGGTCGTGGGTGACGAAGACGAAGGTGATCCCCACCTCCCGCTGGAGTTCCTTCAGTTCGACCTGCATCTGTTCGCGCAGCTTCAGGTCGAGGGCGCCGAGGGGTTCGTCGAGCAGCAGGACCCGGGGGCGGCCGACGAGGGCACGGGCGAGGGCGACGCGCTGACGCTGCCCGCCCGAGAGCTGGGCGGGGCGGCGCTGGCCGTAGCCCTCCAGGCGGACCTCGGCGAGGGCCTTGCGGGCCCGGACGAGACGCTCGGCCTTCGGTACCTTGCGGACCTTGAGCCCGTAGGCGACGTTCTGCTCGACCGTCATGTGCGGGAACAGGGCGTAGTCCTGGAAGACGGTGTGCACGTCCCGTTCGAACGGGGCCAGGCCGGTGACGTCCTGCCCGGCGAGTTCGATCCGGCCCGCTGTGGGCGTCTCGAACCCGGCGACGAGCCTGAGGACCGTGGTCTTCCCGGAACCGGACGGGCCGAGCATCGAGAAGAACTCCCCGTCCCGGATCTCCAGATCCACCCCGGCCACGGCGGTCGTCTCCCCGAACGACTTCCGCACGTCCTGCAGCCGGATCGCAATTCCCTCCATGCGGGAACCTTTCTGGCGCGCTCTGAGTTGACCGCAAACATATGAAGTCATAGTTCTAAGCTCAAGGTCCCCTTAAGGTAAAGCTTGAGTCAACGCACAAGGTGGTGGCCGTGAGGCAGCACGAGATCGACGGCGGCGCCCGGGGAACGGGCAGCGGCGCCCGCAGGGCCGTGTTCAGCCCGGTGGACAACCGGGCCCGCGTGGACACCGTGGTCCGCCGCATCGGCGACGCCATAGAGCTGGGTCTCCTCGCCGACGGCGAGCAGCTCCCCGGCGAGAGCGAACTGGCCGGACAGCTCGGCGTGTCGACGGTGACCCTGCGCGAGGCCCTCATGGCCCTGCGCCAGCAGGGCCTGGTCACCACCCGCAGGGGCCGCGGCGGCGGCAGCTTCGTCTCCCTGCCCGAGGTCCCCGCCGACGACCGGCTCAGGGCGCGGCTGCGCGGCTGGAGCACCGAGGAACTGCGCGACCTGGGCGACCACTGGGCCGCCCTGTCCGGCGCCGCCGCCCGCCTCGCCGCCCAGCGCACGGAACCCGAAGACCTCCACCCCCTGCGTCGTACGGCCGAGGAGCTGGGCCACGCGGAGGAGACGGCGGCGCGCAGCCGCCTGTACGGCCGCTTCCACGTGGAACTCGCGGCGGCCGCCCAGTCCGCCCGGCTCACCCGCGAGCAGGTCGCCCTCCAGAGCGAGGTGGGTGCGCTGCTGTGCCTGGTCCTCGGGAGCGACGAATATCGTGAAGAAGTCGCGGACCGTCACCGCTCCGTGATCTCGTCCGTGCAAGATGGGGCCCACGAATCGGCCGGCACGCTGGCCGAGCGGTGCGTCAGGGAGTCCACGGCGCGGCTCGTCGCCGTACGCCTCACCCTCTGAACGCGCCGCGTCCGGTTCCCGTCCCGCTGGAGGACACCATGGGCTGGAGCCCCGGGCAGGCCGCCTCGGCGGCCGCCACGCTGGACACGGACACCGAGGCGTGGGTGGCCTCCCAGGTGGGCGGCGCGCTGGAGACGGTGTTCGAGGCCGTCGCCGCCACCCGGGCCGACACGGCGGCCCTGCTCGCGAAGGTGGCCGCACAGGACCGGCGCCCCGCGAGCGCCGACCTTGCCGCGCTGCGCCCCGGACTGCACCACCGGCTGGCCCGCCAGGCACTGGTCTCCGGCGTCGGCTTCGTCGCGGCCCCCGGCCTGCTCACCGACGTCCCCGCCTGGCTGGAGTGGTGGCAGTCGGGTACCGACGGCGAGGTACGACCGCTGCTGCTCGACCTCGACCCCGGGCACTCGGCGTACTCGGACTACACGCACTGGGACTGGTTCGCCCTGCCCCGCGACACCGGGCGCCGCGCCGTGGCCGGACCGTACGTCGACTACCTCTGCTCCGACGAGTACAGCCTCACCCTGTCCGCACCGGTCGAGATCGAGGGGGGCTTCGCCGGGGTCGCTGCGGCCGATGTGTACCTACGGCACTTCGAGGCGGCCGTACTCCCTCTGCTGCGGCAACTGCCCCGGCCCGCCCGCCTGGTGAACGCCCGCGGCCGGGTCGCCGCCTCCGCCGACCCCGCCCACCTGGCCGGTTCCCTCACCAAGGGCCCCGACTTCGGCGCACTGCTCCTCGACGCCACGCCCGCCGAGCAGGCCGGCCTGCGCCTGGTGCCGTGCCGGGGGATCCCGCTCGTCCTCGTACTGGACCAGGCCTGAGCTACGGGGCCGTAAGCGCCGACCCTCAGCCGGCCGTCCGCTCCCGGTACCGTATGCGCGCCGCCTCGCGCACCTCGCCCACCGTGCTCCACTCGTCGCCGCCCAACCGGGCCAGGGGACGCAGCAGTCCGATGTCCGGCCGGCCGTCCACCAGGACGTCCTCGCTGACGGCAGCGTGCACGACCTGGCCGAACACCACCGTCGAGTTGCCGAGCCGCAGCGTCGAGTGCAGCGTGCATTCCAGGGCGACCGGGGAGGCGGCCACGCGCGGCGGCTTCACCCGCAGCGACGGCTCGCGCCGGATGCCGACCGCGTCGAACTCGCCCTCGTGCCGGGGAAAGTCGGTCGCCGTCGCGTTGATCTCCGCGAAGAGCTGCTCGGGAGCGAAGTTGACGACGAACTCGCCCGTCTCCTCGGCGTTGCGCAGCGAGTCCTTCCGTCCGACGGACGTGAACTGGACGATGGGCGGATGGGTGCAGGAGACGGTGAAGAAGGAGTGCGGGGCCAGGTTGGCCGTCGCGCCGTCCGCGGTGAGGGTCGAGACCCACGCGATCGGCCGGGGGACGACCACGGCGGTGAGCAGACTGTAGAACGACCTCGGGTCCAGGGACTGTGGTGAGTAGTCGACACGCATGGCAGCACGCTATGTCCATCCCGGGACCGTCGGCAGCACCGCCTCGGCCACGGGGAACAGGGTGGCGGGCGATGCCCACGACTTCACGGAGTACGTCCTCAGCCCCGCCGAGCGCCGGAGGAGCCTGACCGGTGATCGTCTCGGCCTGCATCCGCAAGGGGAGGGCAGGGCCCCTCAGTCGACGGGCCAGGTGTGGACCGGGGCGTTGAGATGCATGAAGTCGATGTACAACTGCGTCATCCGCCGCAGCGCCTCGTGGCGGCCGGCATGCGTGGTGGCGTCGATGCGGTGGAGCATCTCCTTCTGCCACACGGCCCCGTTGCGCGCGGTGACGCAGCGCTGCTCGATGATCCCGAGCAGCGGCTCCCGCCAGGCCTCGTCCAGGCCGGAGAGCGCCAGGCCACGGTGCGCCATGGGCAGCAGGCGCCGCAGGACCAGTTCGGGCACCGGCACCTCGCCCATGCCCGGCCAGTACAGCAGCGCCTCGATGCCGTCCCGGGCCGCCGTGTGGAGGTTCTCCTCGGCCGCCGCGAACGACATCCGCGACCACACCGGGCGGTCCTCCTCCACCAGGGCGCGGGTGAGCCCGTAGTAGAAGGCGCCGTTGGCGAGCGTGTCCGCGACGGTCGGGCCGGCGGGCAGCACCCGGTTCTCCACCCGGACGTGCGGACGGTCGTGCGCGACGGCGTAGACCGGCCGGTTCCAGCGGTAGATGGTGCCGTTGTGCAGGGTGAGTTCGGACAGTTCGGGGACGTCCCCGCGGTCCAGCGTCTCCGCGGGGTCCTGTTCGTCGCACAGCGGCAGCAGCGCCGGGAAGTAGCGCAGGTTCTCCTCGAAGAGGTCGAAGACGCTGTTGATCCACCGCTCGCCGAACCACACCCGCGGTCGCACCCCCTGGATCTTGATCTCCTCCGGGCGGGTGTCGGTCGCCTGCTCGAACAGCGGGATACGGGTCTCGTGCCACAGCTCCCTGCCGAACAGGAACGGCGAGTTGGCCGACAGCCCGACCTGGACCCCGGCGATGGCCTGCGCCGCGTTCCAGTAGTCGGCGAAGGTCTCCGGGGACACCTGGAGGTGGAACTGGGTGCTGGTGCACGCGGCCTCCGGCGTGATGGTGTCCGCGTAGGTCCGCAGCCGGTCGACGCCGTCCACCTCGATGCGCAGGTCCTCGCCCCGGGCCGCGAAGATCTGGTCGTTGATCAGCCGGTAGCGCGGGTTCTCCGACAGGGACGCCTCGCCGATGTCCTCCTGGCGCAGCGTGGGCAGGATGCCCACCATGACCAGGCGCGCGCCCACCGATCTCGCCCGCTCGTCCGCGTGGTTGAGCGCGGAGCGGATCTCGGACTCCCAGGAGTCCGGACCGCC
This sequence comes from Streptomyces sp. NPDC031100, assembly GCF_055570785.1. Lineage (NCBI taxonomy): Bacteria > Bacillati > Actinomycetota > Actinomycetes > Kitasatosporales > Streptomycetaceae > Streptomyces > Streptomyces sp. NPDC031100. The sequence continues at coordinate 146,818 of NZ_JBVIGN010000006.1, read as the reverse complement.
CGTCGTCAGCCCGCGCGGCGGAACATTGATCTCCAGGTTGAACCGGCCCAGTTCGGTGGACCAGGAGGGGTCCGCGATCGCCTCCAGCACCTCGGTGTTGCGCATCGTCGGCTCGCCCCGGTCGTCGACCAGGTTCAGCTCGATCTCCAGTCCCACCTGAGGCCGTTCGGACTCGAACCGCGCATCGCGCAGCATCTGTGCGAAGGCGTCGAGGCACTCCTGCATCTTGATCCGGTACCGGCGGCGGTCCTCGCGGGTGAAGACGAGCGCCGGGACGTCCCGTCCCATCGGCCCTCCTGGGTTCCGCTCCTCGGACACCTCTCCACCCAGCGTCGCACCGCCGGGCGAACCGCACCAAGCGGATGGGCTCCCGAGCCCCCGGCTCCTGTGGGTTCGGCTCTACAGAGCCCGGGCGACGAGCAGCGCCACATCGTCGTGGTCGTCGGGATTGCGCAGGCCGTGCAGCAGGAGGTCGCAGGTCTCCTCGAGCGGCCGGCGCGGCTCGTCGAGGAAGCCGAGGAGGACGTCGAGGCGGTCGTCGATGGGATGCTGCCGGGTCTCCACGAGACCGTCGGTGTACAGGACCAGCAGGTCGCCGGGGACCAGTTCGGCCGTGGTGGTCTCGAACGCGATGCCGCCGACACCGAGCGGAGCCGCGGCGGGCAGGTCCAGGAACTCCGGCTGGTGGCCGGGCCGCGCGAGCGCGGGCGGCATGTGTCCCGCGTTGGCGATCGTGCACCGCCGGGTGTGGGGGTCGAAGACCATGTAGAGGCACGTGACGATGTAGTGCTCCAGATCGCAGGTGATCTTGTCGAGGTGCTGGAGCACCGCGCCCGGGGGGAGATCCAGGTCCGCATACGCACAGGTGGCCGTGCGCAGCCGGCCCATGGTGGCCGCCGCGTCGATGCCGTTGCCCATGACATCGCCCACCACCAGCGCGGTCTTGTCGTCGGTCAGCGGGATGACGTCGTACCAGTCGCCGCCGACCTCGCTGGTGGCCTGCGCCGGCTGGTAGCGGGAGGCGAGTTCCAGGCCCGTGTGGTGCGGCGAGTGGTCGGGCAGCAGGCTGCGCTGGAGGGTGAGGGCGGTGTTGCGCACGCTCTGGAACCAGCGGGCGTTGTCGATGGCCACGGCGGCACGGCTGGCCAGCTCGGCTGCCAGGACGACGTCGTCCTCGTCGAAGGGCAGCGGATTACGGGTGCGTTTGAGATCGAGCGCACCGAGCACCTCGCCGTGCGCGATCAGCGGCACGGCGAGATACGAGTGCACGCCCGCCTGCGCCAAGAGGGCACCGGCCTCCGCATCCCGGGCCATCTGCCGCAGATCCCGCGCCCCGACATGGCGCACCAGGACCGGCCGGCCGGTGTGGACGCACAGGGTGACCAGACGGTCACCGTCGTACGCGGCCACGTCGCCGGGCTCCTCGGCGGCGCGCAGCGCCACGGTCGGATGGGCCGCCTTGAGGGCGAGCGCGCGGAACAGCTCCGGGCCGTTGTCCGGCCGGCGGGCACGGCGCAGCGCCAGCGCCGCGTCGAGGACCTCCACGGCGACCACGTCCGCGAGCACGGGCGTACAGATGTCGGCCAGTTCGCGGGCGGTCTGTTCCACCTCCAGCGCGGTGCCCACGCGGGTCGAGGCGTCCGCGATGAGGGCGAGACGCCGCCGGGCCCGGTCGGCCTCGGCGGCCGCGTGGTGCCGCTCGGTGACGTCGACGACCGACGCGGCCGCGCCCAGGATCCGCCCGCCGGGATCCTCGAGCCGGTAGAAGGACAGCGACCAGGCGTGTTCGTGGTCGGGATCGGACGGGGGACGGCCCACGTGGTACTGGTCGAGCAGGGGGATGCCGGTGGTGAGCACCTGACGCAGCGCGGACTCGACGGTGTCGACGTCCGGGAAGGGCAGGGTCTCCCGCAGGTTCTTGCCCATGTGGTCCTCGGCGGGGATGCCGTCGATCCGCTCGAGCGCAGGGTTGACCAGGAGATACTGCAGATCGGGGTCCAGCAGCGCGAGCCCGATCGGGGACTGGTTGATGAGCTGCTCGCACAGGGCCAGGTCGGTCTCGACACGCTGGAGCAGTGTGTGGTCGGCCGCGATGCCCAGGGCGTACACGTCGCCGAGGTCGTCCAGCAGCCGCATGGTGCGGAACTCCGTCAGCCGGCTGCTGCCGTCCTTGTGCCGGACGGGGAAGGCGCCGGCCCACCCCCGGCCGGTCTCCAGCACCTCGGTGAACAGCGTCACCACGGCCTGCAGGTGTTCGGGCCGGATGAGCAGACGCGCCGCGTACTTGCCGAGGACGTCCTCCGCGGTGTAGCCGAACAGGTCCTCGGCCTGCGGGGTCCAGAAGACGATGCGCCCCCGGGTGTCCAGCGCCACCGCGGCCACGCTCAGAACGTCCAGCAGGCCGGTCGGCCGGGGCTGCTCGGGGCTGTGCTCGTCGTCGCCGGCGTGCAGGGATTCCACTGCCATGCAGATCCACCTCCACCGGCCGGTCACCCGTCCGTGCCGGTAGGCGGCAGGCCCGAGCGCTGGTGACCGGTATCTCCATGCTGCCCCCAGTACCGCTACTCCGCCTGCCCCGGCCCCGTGCACAACGGACCGACAAGAAGGACCATGATGGAGATAGAGGATGGAAACGGATGGAATCTGCGCGTAAGGGTGTGGACGTGTCTCCGTCCGCGGAGATGCGTGACGTCTTCGACGCCTCCACCGACGCGGCGGCGGTGATCTCGGCGGACGGCGTCGTGGTCGGCTGGACCAGGGGTGCGGAGGCGCTGCTCGGCCACGCCGCGCCGGAGGTCGTCGGCCGGCCCGCCGTGAGCCTGCTGGCCGGGCCCGGTGACCCGGCCCGTGCCGCGGGCATCGCGGAGCGGTGCCGCGCCGGAATGGGCTGGAACGGTGTCATCCCCGTACGGCACCGGGACGGCCGCCGGCTGGAGATCGATCTGCGGGTCTCGGCGTCCTTCCGCCTGGGCGGGCAGGAGTGCTTTCTGCTCTCGGCTCGGGAGCAGCGCCCCCAGTGGACGGTGGGCCGGTCCGTCCTCGACGGGTTCCTCGCCCGCTCGCCGGTCGGCATGGCCGTCATGGATCTGGAGCTGCGCTATGTGTGGATCAACGACACGCTGGAACGGTTCGGCGGTGTGCCGCGGGACCAGCGGCTGGGGCGCCGGCTGAGCGAACTGCTGCCCGGGCTGCAGGCGGAGACCCTCGAAGGTCTCATGCGCAAGGTGCTGGCCACCGGGGAACCGGTCACCGACTACGAGTACACCGGATGGAGCTGGGCCGACCCGCACCGACAGCACGCCTACTCCACCTCCTTCTTCCCCCTGGTGGACGCCGACGGCTCCATCACCGCGCTCGGCTACATGGTCCAGGACGTCACCGAGCGCTGGCGCGCCCGCCATCTCCTGTCCCTGGTCAACGAGGCCGGCACCAGCATCGGCAGGACCCTCGACGTGCTGCGCACGGCCCAGGAACTGGCCGACTTCTCGGTCCCGCACTTCGCCGACTTCGTCGTCGTCGACCTGCTGGAGCCCGTGCTCAGCACCGAGGGCCACGGAGCCTGGCTCAGCGATGCCGGACCGGCGCCCGCACGGCCGACGATGCGCCGCGCGGGACTGCAGTCGGCCCGGGAGGGCTGCCCCGAGGCGGTGGCCCGGGTCGGCGACGAGGTGGACTTCCTGCCGCCGTCCAACGACGTCAACCTCCTCATCAGCGGCGATCCGATCCACATCCCGTTCCTCGACCCCTCCGACCCCGCCTGGGTCGCCGAACAGCCCGTGCGAGCGGCCCGCATCCGCGAGTTCGGCCTGCACTCCCTCATCTCCGTACCGATGCGGGCGCGGAACACGGTGCTGGGCCTCACCACCTTCGCCCGGTCGCTCAACCCGGTCCCGTTCGGACCCGACGACGTCCTGCTGGCCCAGGAGCTGGTGGCGCGAGCGGCGGTGTGCGTCGACAACGCCCGCCGGTACACCCGGGAGCACACCGCGGCCGTCACCCTGCAGCGCAGTCTGCTGCCCCAGGCCCTGACGGGCGGAACCGCGCTGGACGTGGCCTCCTTCTACCTTCCGGCGGACCCGACGGGCGGGGTCGGCGGCGACTGGTTCGACGTGATCCCGCTGTCCGGCGCCCGGGTGGGCCTGGTCGTCGGTGACGTGGTGGGCCACGGCATCGCCGCGGCGGCGAGCATGGGCCGGCTGCGCACGGCGGTGCAGACCCTCGCCGAGATGGAGATGCCCCCCGACGAACTGCTCGCCCACCTCGACGACCTCGTGCTCCGGCTGAGCGACGAGGAGACCGACCGCGACACGGCCACCGGAACCACGGCGACCTTCATTGGCGCGACCTGCCTCTACGCCGTCTACGACCCGGTCACCCGGCGGTGCGCGATGGCCCGGGCCGGACATCCGCCCCCCGTCGTCGTCGCACCGGACGGACACGCCTCTTTCCCGGAGATCCCGGCCGGGCCGCCGCTCGGGCTGGGCGGCATGGCCTTCGAGTCCGCCGAGATCGAGCTGGCGGAGAACAGCCTCTTCGGCCTCTACACGGACGGCCTCATCGAAGGCGCCGACCAGGACATGGAGTCGGGCATGGCCCGGCTCGGCGCGGTGCTGGCCAGGACCGGGACCGACCTCGGGACGCTGTGCACCTCCGCCGTGGAGCAGCTGGTGCCCGTGCCGCAGCCCGACGACATCGCCCTGCTGCTGGCGCGCACCCATGCCCTCGGTGCGGACCGGGTGGCGTCGTGGGACGTGCCCACCGAGGCGGCCGCCGTCGGACGGCTCCGGGCCGAGGCGACCCGCCAGGTGGCGGACTGGGGCCTCGAGGAACTGGTGATGACCACGGAGCTCATCGTCAGCGAACTGGTCACCAACGCGATCCGCTACGCGGACCCGCCCATCCGGCTACGACTGCTCCGTGACGCCCGTCTGACCTGCGAGGTCGCCGACGGCAGCAGCACCGCGCCCCGGCTCAGGCACGCCCGGAGCATGGACGAGGGCGGCCGCGGCCTCTTCCTGGTGGCCCAGCTCGCCCACCGCTGGGGTGCCCGGTACACCTCCGAGGGAAAGATCATCTGGGCCGAGCAGGAGATCCCCTGACCGTGCGCCGAGCGGGGCCCGGCCGGGTCAGCGGAACGCCCTGGCGTTGCGTGCCGCCCACACCGCGAAGGGGCTCGCGGGCCGGCCCAGGACGCGCTCGACGTCCCCACTGACCCGCTGCTCCTCAGGGGTCGGCTCGCCGAGGATGGCGAGTGTTCCCTCCACGACCGCGCTCGGCATGAACTGCGCCATCTGCGCGTGGGCCTCCTCGCGGGTCTGTTCCACGAAGGTCACCGGCTCGGCGAGGGCCTGGGCGAGGGCGGCGGCCCGCTGCCGGGGAGTCGTCGCCTCGGGGCCCGTCAGCGTGTAGGTGGCGCCGTCGTGTCCGTCCTGGCGCAGGACGGCGGCGGCAACCGCGGCCACGTCGTCCGGGTCGACGAACGGCAGCGCCACGTCGGCGAAGGGCGCCGCCGCCGTGCGGTACTGCCGGACCGGTTCGGCCCAGGCGAACGCGTTGGAGGCCATACCGCCCGAGCGCAGCACGGTGAAGGCCAGTCCCCACCGCGCCACTGCGGCTTCGAAGCCTGCGGCGTGCGCGTAACTGTGCGGCCGGGTGGCCACGCCCTGCGAGGACAGCAGGACGACCTTCGTGACGCCGGCCGCGGCGGCCTGCTTCAGGATTCCCTCCGGGTCGTCACCGGCGACCAGCAGGAACAGTGCCCGGGCCCCTTCCAGCGCGGGCGCGAGACCGGCCGGCCGTCCCAGGTCGGCGGCGACGGCCCGCACGCCCGACGGCACGTCCTCGGCGGTGATGCGCCGGGCCACGGCGGTCACGGCCTCTCCTTCGGCTGCCAGTTGAGCGACCAGGGCCCGGCCGACGTTCCCCGTGCCACCCGTTACGACGATCATGACATCTCTCCGACTGAGTTAGTTGACTAACTAAGTTCAACGCTAGGGGATCCGTCCGGCGCTGTCTATCCTTAGTCAGGTGACTGACTCAACAGCCGGTACGGCGGCCGGAACCGCCACCACCCGCCGGGGCGGCAAGCGCCAGCGCCTGGTCGAAGCCGCGGTACAGGTCTTCCACCGGCAGGGCGTGGAGAAGACGACCCTCGCGGACATCGCCCGCGCCGCCGACGTACCCCTCGGCAACGTCTACTACTACTTCAAGACCAAGGACCAGCTGGTCGAGGCCGCGGTCGAGGCCCACTGCGACCAACTCGTCACGCTCACGGCCCGCCTGGAGACGCTCCCCGGTCCGGCCGCCCGCCTGAAAGCCCTGATCGCCGGCTGGGTCGAGGAGCGCGAGACCGCGGCCCGCTTCGGCTGCCCCCTCGGCACCCTGGCCACCGAACTCGACAAGCGCGACGACGGCCTGGACCTGGCCGCCGCCCAGGTCATGCGGGCCCTGCTCGACTGGGTCGAGGGCCAGTTCACCGAGCTGGGCCGGCCCGACGCCCCGGCCCTCGCCGTCGAACTCGTCGCCGCCTACCAGGGCATGTCGGTCCTCACCAACACCCTGCGCGACCCCGGCCTGATGGCCGCACAGGGCGAACGCCTCCAGTCCTGGATCGACGGCCTCGCGGACGCCTGATCCGGGATCAGATCCCCATGGAGGCCGGCCCGATCGCCGAGCGGTAGGTGGCCCCGGCCGGCCGCCGGCTCAGGGTTCCAGATCGCGCATGCCCGTAACCGGCCGGCTACTCGGCCACCGTCGCGTAGTCCGCGAGCGAGACGCTCCCCGCGCTGGCCAGGGGGATCCCCTCCAGATACGCGGCAGGCAGATCGAACGCCTCGACCAGGTCCGTCATGTGCGGGGCGAGCTGGCGCAGCACGTCGTCCAGGACCTGGGGCAGGGCCCGTACCTGCTCGGCGGACAGATGGCCGTCGGCCAGCAGATCACCGGTGTACTCGCCGATCTGCTGGAGCAGGAACAACAGGCAGAGCCGCTCCAGCAGTTCGCGCGCCCCGGGGTGCGCCGCCCGGTCGGCGGCGTCCAGGAAGGCGTCCGCCGCCCGCAGCCGGGCGTGCACGGAGACCATCTCCAGGGCGGCGGAGGAAGCGCCGTTCCACCGCTCCACCGGATCCCCGGAGGGACCGCGGCGCAGGGCCGCCCGCGCCCGGTCCTGCCAGGCGGCCTCGACCCGGGCCAGCAGCCCGCGCAGATGCCGGGGGCCCGTCAACCGCTCCACATCGCCGGGGGGTTCGGGGGCCTCGCGCGGCGCTTGGTGCTCGAAGAGCATCTCGGCGGCCGCCTTCACCCAGATCACCAGGTTGTCGCCCTCGGCGGTGACGGTGCCCTCGGCGTACTGCGGGAATTCCGACAGACCGTTGGCGGCGAACAGGCCCTGCGCGCCGCAGCGTTCCCGGCACTCGATGGTGATGTCCCGGGCCCGCCAGGTGATCCAGCTCTTGGCGACGGCGATCAGCCGTTCCGTCTCCGCCCGCTTTGCGGCGTCAGGGTCGTCGTGGTGGGCGGCCCAGCGGTCGAGGACCGAGCGATGCAGGAACGTCATGGCGTAGGCCGTGGCGAGGCCCTTCAACAGGCGCCCGTGGTGCGAGCGGTGGGCGTTGACCGGGATGCGCTCGCCCGCTCGCGGCCCGCTGACCTGCCGGTGGTCGCCGTAGCGGACGGCTATCGCGAGCGCGGCCCGGGTGGCGCCGACGGCGGCGGCGCTCATGCACAGCTTGCCCATCGTGACCCGGCCGATGGACTGCAGGAACCGCTTGCGCCGGTTGCCGAGGCTGCTGTGGAGGCGGCCGTCGGCGTCCAGCCGGCCGTGGTCGGACTCCAGCAAGGCCTCGCGCGGCAGCTGCACGTGGTCGAAGGCGGTCAGGCAGTGGTCCACCGGGGCCCCCGTGCGCAGGGGCAGCCGGCGCACATGCACCCCCGGCAGCAGGCCCCGCTCGTCGCTCAGCGGGGTCAGGAACAGAAAGACGCCCTCGTCCCGCCCCTCGACGATGAGCCGGGCGGCGACCACGGCACTCTTGGGACCGCCGGTCATGCTGGTGTTGGGCATGAACTTCTGCGCGCCGGAGTGCGGCGTGTTCAGTACGAACCCGCCGGTGGCCGGGTCCAGTTCGGCGGTGGTCTCCAGGGCCGAGGCGTCGTTGCCGTGGTCCAGTTCGGTGCACAGGAAGGTCCCGGTGCGCCGCAGCGTCGTGAAGTCGGACAGGTCCCGCGGCCCGGCACCCCCATGGTCGAGGAGGCTGCCGAGGAAGAGGTTGTAGTGGATGCTCGCCACCGTGCACAGGCTCCCGCCGCCGTCCACGATCGCCGCCCACTCGTGCAGACCCGCCAGCAGCTCCGGGTCGTCCGCGAGCCGCTCGGCCCCTCCGGCCGTGTCGTTCACCAGGCGGAGCCACTCGTAGGAGAGGGCGGCGCGTTCGGCGGAGCCGAGCCCGGGACGGTGCCGGAACGTGTCCTTCGCGATGAGGTCGCGCCACATGTCGTGGTTGCGCTCCCGGTCGTCGCCGTCGAAGAGAAGCCGGGTCAGCTCACCGGCTCGGGACATGTCCGGACGAAGGTCCTGATGCATGTCGCAGGTCTCGATGTCCGGCGAAGAGAGAACGTGTACCTCGGACGTCAGAAGGGTCATGACCCTCTCCCGTGGTCGCAGATCCGGAAGGATGGGATGCATAGCGTCAGAAGATACGGACCTCCCGGTTTTGTAATCAAGCCAAGTTTCTGCCAACGCTGGCCGAACTCGGTGGCCCCGGAAGCGATTTCCGGCCCAGAAGTGATCGCTGGGCTCAGCTCTGGTCCGGTCTGGTGACCGTTCCTGTGCGTGCAGCGACGCTGCTACGTTGAGATACCGGGCGACAGGTTTTATTGTGGCGGTCAGCGACGGCTCGGGGGTTCCCGCGTACAGGGTGAGGAGGGGGCATTCGCATGCTTGAAAGGCCATCTTCTCCGGTGGCACGATACGTACCTGTCGGTTTCTTTTTGCGGCCGACCGGTCAGTGAAGCCAATGCGGAGGGTGTGCCGTGGCCCTGCAGGAACGAGCGATCAGGACGAGACGCAACATCCTGGTCGCAGCCGCCGACGTGTTCGCCGACGTCGGCTACGAGGCCGCGACCATCTCGGAGATCCTCCAGCGGGCGAACGTCACCAAGGGTGCCCTCTACTTCCACTTCTCGTCCAAGGAGCAGCTCGCCCAGGCGGTCCTGACCGACCAGCTGAAGTCCGTGCCGGACTTGCCGCCGCGGGATCTGGTGCTCCAGGAGGGGCTGGACGCGGGCTTCCTCCTCGCCCACCTGCTCAGCTCGGGCGACCCCATGGTGCGCGGCAGCATCCGCCTCACCGTGGACCAGGGATCACCGCACGACGGACTGGACCGACGGGTGCCGATGGCCTCCTGGATCGCCCACAACGCCGAACTGCTCGAGCGGGCGAAGGCGAACGGGGAGCTGCTCCCCCAGGTCGACGTCCAGTCCGCGGCGAAGGCGTTCGTCGCCGCGTTCACCGGGGCGCAGGTGCTGTCCAAGATCATGAACGACCATGCCGACCTGATGGAGCGGGTGGTCGACCTCTACCGGCACCTGATGACCAGCATCGCCGTCCCCGCGGTGCTCGTGCGGCTGGACATGTCGCTCGAGCGGGGCGAGCGCGTCTACGCAGAGGCCATGGAGCTGCGCGGGGAACCGGAGAAGGCTCCGGCCGCGAGCTGAGCAGGACCTCCCCGCGGACCACCGACGCCGGCCTCCGCAGGGCACGGGCGCGTGGACATCGCTGCCATGGGCACGTCGCAACGCAACACCGTGATGCAGAACCGACCCAGGGAGCACACCGATGGAAATGACCGCCTGCCCGTACGCCTTGGACCTCACCGGCCAGGACCACATGGGGGAGGCCGCGATGCTGCGTGACCAGGGCCCCGCGGTCGAAGTGGAGTTGCCGGGAGGCGTACGCGCCTGGGCCGTCGTACGGCAGACGCAGGTGGAGCGGCTGCTGACCGACCCGCGCGTCTCGCGCAGCGCCCGCCTCCACTGGCCGCCCTTCATCGAAGGGAAGATAACCGAGGAGTGGCCCCTCTACCCGTGGGTCGCGAACGAGAACATGCTGTTCGCGTACGGGGAGCACCACACCAGGCTGCGCCGGCTGGTGGCCGGCGCGTTCACCGCGCGGCGCTCCGAGGCGCTGCGCCCTCGCGTGGAGGAGCTGTCGGCCGACCTGCTCGGCAGGCTGGCCGCGCTCCCGCTCGGCACACCGGTCGACCTGCGCACCGCGTACGCGGAGGTGCTGCCGCTGCGGGTCATCTGCGAGCTGTTCGGTGTGCCGCAGGGCGCCGAGACGGACGCCCTGTCCGCGGCGCTCAGCACGGTGTTCAGCTCCACCGTGAGCGGCGAGGAGATGGAGGCCGCCCGACTCGAGGCCTTCGGCCGGCTCGCCGCACTGGTCGCGGCGAAGCGGGAGCAGCCGGGCGACGACCTCACCAGCTCGCTGATCGCAGCCCGCGACGACGGGGACCGGCTCACCGAGGAGGAACTGCTCGGCTCCCTCTTCATGTTCATCGCCGCCGGCCAGGACACCACCGCGACCCTCATCACCAACGCGGCCGGTGCCCTGCTGACCCACCCCGAGCAGCTGGAGCACCTCCGTGCGGGGCGCGCGACCTGGGCGGACGTGGTCGCAGAGACCATGCGGGTGCACACGCCGGGGGCGTACGCGCCGATGCGGTTCGCGGTCGAGGACATAGATCTCGACGGGGTGCAGATCCGCAAGGGCGACTGCATCCTCGTCAACTTCGCCGCGGGCGGCCACGAGACCGACCGGCACGGGCCGGACGCGGCCCGCTTCGACCTGCTGCGCACCGACGACCGCGACGTGCTCGGCTTCGGCCACGGAACCCACCGCTGCCTCGGCGCACCGCTCGGGGAGATCGAGGCGGCCTCCGCCCTCTCCCGGCTCTTCGACCTGTTCCCGGACGTGGAACTGGCCTGCGCACCGGAAGAGTTGGCCCCGCTGCCCACCTTCATGCTGAACGGGTACCGCGCGCTGCCCGTGGTGCTGCGTCCGTCGGCATCCTGAACGCACGGGCACGTCTGCCTGCCGGAAGTCCGCTGCTCTCGCCGGCAGCGGACTTCCGTGTGCGCGAGGGGGAGCCGTCGCCGTCCCGTTCGTTCACCTGAGCCTTTCACCGAGGACAACCAAACCACATACGCGGTTTGGTTGCCGAGCGGCGGAGACTGCTGTGTGAGGCAGGGGAATGTGGGCAGCTCCCGGCGATTTCCTCCTCGCATCTCGTCAGGTCTTGTGGCATCGGGCCCTCGGAAACATACTGAACATGCGGTTAGACGGGGGCCGGTGGCGTGGGTTCGATACCGCGCAGGTCCAGGAGGAAGGGTCATGGTCAAGCAGGCACGGGCGGTTCGCACACGGGAGGCCCTTCTCCGCGCGGCGGCGGAAGCCTTCGCGCACGACGGATACGCCCGCGCGTCCCTGCCCGCGATCAGCAAGCGGGCCGGGGTGAGCGCCGGCGCCCTGCACTTCCACTTCCCGAGCAAGGACGCCCTGGCGGGTGAGATCGAGAGTGCTGCGGCGCGCACGGTGGAGGAGCTGACCGAGCACTGCCGGACCACGGGCGGCAGCGCGCTCGGGGCCCTGGTGGCCGCGATCCGCGGGCTGGTGGTCGCGTGCGCGACCGACCCGGTCGTCCGGGCCGGGTTCGCGCTCAGCGGTGACCCCGCGCGGGACACCGGGACCGCCCTGCCGGACTCGTGGCACGGCTGGGTGCGCGATGTGGTCGGCCAGGCGCAGGCGCAGGGGGAGTTGACCGACGGCGTCTCGGCCGAGTGCGTGGCCGGTGCCGTGGTCGCCGCGACGGTCGGCTTCGAGGTGCTGGGCAGCCGGGACCGGGACTGGTTGTCGAAGGAGCACATGGTGGAGTTCTGGGCCTGTCTGCTGCCACGCCTCGCGACCGTGCCCGGCCACGACCTCGCCCACGTGCTGGGCAGCGAGGCGACGGGCGACCGGGACACCGAGAGCAGCATGGCCGGTCTGTAGCACCACGCCGCTTCGTGGTGCGGCCGCCCACGTGACGCGTGCCATATCCGAGTTCCGGGAACCCGGCCCGTCGACGGCCCGACTCCTGAAGCGCTACGGCTCCGACCGGTGATGCCGTACGACGTGATCTGGAGACGCGCTTGATGGACGAGTCCCGCCAGTCCCCCTCCGGCGCGGGCGCGGCACTGCGAAAAGCCGTGCCCCCGCCTGCCCTCTGCGGGTTCCTCCTGCTGCTGGCCCTGCTGTTCGCGCTGGCGTACGCCGTCGGCGCCGCGGCGGGTTCCGTCGCACCCGGCATGCACGGCACCGGTGCGAGCCGGGACGGCTACGGCGGCGGAGGCGGGGGCACGGACGACATGGGGGAGATGCACGGGGGAGGCCACTGATGGGCACGGAACCCGTGGTCGCCGCGCTGACGACCACCGATCTGACGGTGGGTGGGATGACCTGCGCGGCCTGTGTGAAGCGGGTCGAGAAGAAGCTCGGTCGGCTCGACGGGGTCACGGCGGTCGTCAACCTGGCCACCGGGCGGGCCCGCGTGAGCCACCCGCCGACGATCAGCCCCGAGGAACTCGTCGCGACCGTCGAGAAGACGGGGTACACGGCGGCGATCCCTCGACCGCCCGAGCAGCGACGACGGCAACGCGACCGAGCGACGGAAGAGACGCGGCAGGAGCGGGACAGGCTCCTGGTCACCGCGCTGCTCGCGCTGCCCGTGCTCGTCCTGTCGATGGTGCCCGCCCTGCAGTTCCGGAACTGGCAGTGGCTGTGCTTCGTCCTGGCCGCCCCGGTGGCCGTGTGGGGGGCCTGGCCGTTCCACCAGCGGGCGGCGCGCGGGCTGCGGCACTCGACGGCCACCATGGACACCCTCGTCTCGCTGGGCGTCCTGGCCTCGTTCGCCTGGTCCGCGTACGCATTGTTCCTCGGCGGCGCCGGCCGACCCGGCATGCGGATGCCGTTCAGTCTCCTCCCCTCCGCCTCGGACGGTGCCGCTCACCTCTACCTCGAAGCGGCCGTCGGCGTACCGCTGTTCGTGCTGGCGGGCCGGTTCCTGGAGGCACGCGCCCGGCGCGCAACCGGGGCAGCGCTGCGGTCGCTCGCCGAACTCGCCGCCAAAGAGGTGGCGGTGCGCGAGGGCGGCACCGAACGGCTCGTACCGATCGAGGAGTTGAAACCCGGGCAGACCTTCCTCGTGCGGCCCGGCGAGCGGGTCGCCACCGACGGTGAGGTGGTGGAGGGCCGTTCCGCCGTGGACCTGTCCCTGGTCACGGGGGAGAGCGAGCCGGTCGAGGCCGGGCCGGGCTCCGCGGTGACCGGCGGTGCCGTCAACGCCGGCGGGCTGCTGCTCGTGCGGGCCACCGCCGTCGGGGCCGACACGCACCTCGCGCGGATCACCCGGCTGGTGACCGAGGCGCAGGCCGGCAAGGCGCGGGCGCAGCGACTGGCCGACTCGGTCGCAGGCGTCTTCGTACCGGTCGTGCTGGCGCTCGCCGTCACAGCGCTCGGCTTCTGGCTCGGTGCGGGCGCCGACCCGCAGGCCGCCGTCACCGCGGCCGTGGCCGTGCTGGTGGTGGCGTGCCCGTGCGCGCTGGGCCTGGCGACCCCGACCGCACTGCTGGCCGCCACCGGCCGCGGGGCCGGGCTCGGCGTCCTCGTCAGCGGCCCGCAGGCCCTGGAGGGGCTCCAGCACCTCGACACGGTCGTCCTCGACAAGACCGGCACCCTCACCTCCGGCCACATGAGCGTCGCCAGGGTCACCGCGGTACCCGGCGGGCTCGGGGCCGACGCGGCGCTGCGGCTGGCCGCAGCGGTCGAACAGGGCTCGGAACATCCCCTCGGCCGGGCGATCACGGCCCACGCGCGGCAGCCGCTGCCGGACGTGCGCGACTTCCGTGCAGAGCCCGGCCGAGGTGTGTGCGGGCGGGTCGAGGGCCGCCTGGTCGAAGTCCTCGCACCCGACGACGGGTTGCCCGCGGCGCTGGCCGGCGCACTGCCGGTGGCGGAAGCCGCCGCGCACACCCCGGTGCTGGTCCGCGTGGACGGTACGGCCGAGGCGCTGATCGAGGTCGGCGACGTCGTACGGACCGGCGCCTACCGGGCCGTGGACCGGCTGCGGCGCCTCGGCGTGCGACCGGTCCTCGCCACCGGTGACCGTGCGGCGTCCGCGCAGGCGGTCGCCGCGGACCTGGGCATCGACGAGGTGCACGCCCACTGCACACCCGAGGGCAAGGCGGCTCTCGTACGCGACCTCCAGGAGCGGGGCCACCGGGTCGCGGTCATCGGCGACGGCGTGAACGACGCGGCCGCGCTGGCCGGAGCCGACCTGGGCATCGCCATGGGCGGCGGCACGGATGCCGCCATCGGCGCGGCCGACGTGACCCTCGCGCGCGGGGACATCGAGTCCCTCGCGGACGCGGTCCGCCTCGCCCGGCGCACGCTGGGCACGATCCGCGCCAACCTCGTCTGGGCGTTCGGATACAACCTCGTGACCGTGCCGCTCGCCCTGGTGGGCCTGCTCACCCCGATGGTCGCCGCGGCGGCGATGTCGGTGAGTTCGCTGCTGGTGGTCGGCAACAGCCTGCGGCTGCGCACCTGGCAGCCGTCCCCCGCGGGAAGGCGCACCCGATGACCGAGCAGAGCCCCTGGCGCCCCACCCGGCGGCGCCTCACCGACGCCCTCCTTACGGCGCTCCCGCCCGTGGCCGCCTGCAGCCTCGCCCTGGCCGGCCTGACCGCCTGGACCGGCGCCGGCGGGGCGGGCAGCCCGCCCCGGATCGACGTGACACACGCGCGGGTCCTGCTGCCGTACGGCGACACGCAGGAGACGGCCGCGTTCTTCGACATCTCCAACGCCGGCGGCGCGGACGACCGGTTGGTGAAGGTCACCTCCTCCCGCACCGGCGGCGGGATCACCCTCAGCAGGCACCGCGAGACCGGCCCGGGAGCCGCCGCCAAGACCGACACGGACTCCGCGGTCGTCCCCGCGGGCCGCACGCTGTCCATGTCGCCGCACGGCGTGGACGTGAGCCTGCGGACCGGGACCGGCTGGCAGACCGGCGACCTCGTGCCGTTCACCCTGCACTTCGAGCACAGCGGGACGGTCCGGGCACTCGCGGTGGTGATCCGCCCCGAGGCGGGCCTCGGCTGAGCACCACCGTCGACGGCACCGGCACCGGCATCGAGTCAGATGTCGGAGCGGACGCGGCATCAGTTCCCGCCACTGGGCGTGTTCTGGATCACATGGCGCCCGTTGAGTCCCGGGGCGGGACACATTCCGTACCGACGCATGAAGACGCATGCCCGGATGCGAGGATGGGGCGCCATGACTGCAGGGTGGTGTTCTCGCACGGTACGGGCCGCGGTGTTCGCGGCCGTCTGCGTGCTGCTCGCCGCCCTGGGCCACGTGATGATGTCGGGTCAGCACGTGCCCGGCCGGGCCCTGGCCGCAGGCCTGGCCGTGACCGGTGCCGCCGGCTGGTTGCTGGCGGGCCGTGAGCGCGGGCTCCCGCTGATCGTGACGGTCGTGGTCGCCGCGCAGACGGCGCTGCACGAGGCGTTCGCCCTCGCCCAGTCGTCCGCCGCGGACCCGGCCGCCATGACCATGGGTTCGATGCCGATGGACTCCATGGACATGGGTTCCATGGGTTCCATGGGCTCGACGGGCCACGTGGACATGAGCGGCATGGATCACATGGGGCACATGGGGCACTCCATGGGCGGCGGGTCGTCGTCGTTCGGCATGCTCGCCGCCCACCTGCTCGCCGCGCTGCTCTGCGGCCTGTGGCTGGCGTACGGCGAGCGGGCTGCGTTCCGCATCCTGCGGGCCGTGGCCGCCCGGCTCGCGGCGCCGCTCAGGCTGCTGCTCGCCCTGCCCGTCACACCGGCCCGACCGCGGCTGCGGCTGCGCCGCCGTCGCTCGCGGCGCGCGCCGCGTCTCCTTCTCCTCGTCCACTCGATCATCTCGCGGGGTCCGCCCGCCGGGGTCGCTGTCGCCTGACGACAGCAGGTTCCCCGAGGCCGCACACCGCGCCTCGGGCCTCGGCCGTACGCCCACGCCGCCCCCGCGCGTGAGCGCCGTACGGCCGGTTCCCCTCCCGCCGGACCGCAGGCGCACGAGCGTGTGCGCGGCCCGGATCCCGGATGACCCGAGAAGGACACCAGGTGATCACTCCTGCCCTGCCCACCTCGCGCGAAGACAGCGCCACCAGCGACCGACCGGTGTCGACGGACGAGTCGATCACCGCGTGGGCCCTTGCGGCCCGGGGCGGCGACCCGCTGGCGGTGGAGCGCTTCGTGCGCGCGCTGCACCGCGACGTCCAGCGTTACGTCGCCCATCTGTGCGCCGACCCCCAGGCCGTGGACGACCTGGCGCAGGACACGTTCCTGCGTGCGCTCGGCAGCCTGCACCGCTTCGAGGGGCGTTCCTCGGCGCGCGCCTGGCTGCTGTCCATCGCCCGCCGGGCCGTCATCGACAGCTACCGGTACGCCGCCGCCCGGCCCCGGCTCTCCGACGTCCCGGACTGGCAACTGGCCGTGGAACTGGCCCAGCCGCGCGACCTGCCCGGCTTCGACGAGGGCGTGGCCCTCCTGGACCTGCTGACCGCGCTGCCGGACGAGCGGCGCGAGGCGTTCGTCCTCACCCAGCTGGCCGGCCTGCCGTACGCGGAGGCGGCCGAGGCGAGCGGCTGTCCGGTCGGCACGGTCCGCTCCCGGGTGGCACGGGCCCGCGCCACGCTGATCGATCTGCTGGACGACGGGGACACCTCCCTGGAGGCTCCGTCGGCCGGCTTGGCGGCCTGAGCCCGTGCCGAGGGTGCCCGCCGGACACGGCCGGCACCCTCGGCGCCGTCGGGGCGAAAGGGCGGGAACTCCAGGCACGTTCGCCACGACTACTGGTCCGGGCGACGGACATGCGCCCGCGTACCGAGTGGAACCTGGAGACTTTCGATGCGTTTTCGTGTGTGGGGCACTGCCACCGCCCTCGTCCTCGGCGGCCTGCTGACGGCGGGCTGCGGCGGCGGGAAGGGCACGGCGGACGAGAACGCGGGGCAGGCCCGGAACGCCGACTTCGGCGGCCGTACGGTGTCGGTGACCGACTGCACCGGTGCCCGCACCACCTTCTCCGCCCCGCCGAAGAAGATCGTCACCAGCAACGCCTCCGCCCTGGAGCTGCTGCTCCGCCTCGGCGCCGGGGACCGTGTGCTCGGCACCGGCTTCCCGCCCGGCAAGGGCACCCTGCCCGCCGACCTGGAGGCGCAGGCGTCGAAGGTCGAGGTGCTCGGCAAGACCGTGATCCCCAAGGAGAAGCTCCTCGGCTCCGGCGCCGACCTGTACATCGACACCTTCGCCTCCATGGGGAGCATGGGCGGCGGGGGCATGGGCGACGCGCCGACCGAGGAGGAGTTCAAGGCGGCCGGGATCAAGCACGTCTTCCTGAAGTCCACGGCCTGCGCGGCCCAGCGCAAGAGCCCGGTGACCGACCTGTCGGCGGTCGAGGCCGACATCACCTCCCTCGGCGCGGTCACCGGTACGGACGCGAAGGCGAGGGAACTCGTCGCGGGGATGCGGAAGAAGGTGAACGCCGTCCGCAAGGCGGTCGGCGGCACTCCGGAGAGCGCGCGGCCGACCTACTTCTTCTTCGACTACGACGCCGGCACCAAGCAGCCCACCGTCACCTGCAACCGCCAGGTCGCCAACGCCGTGATCACCCTGGCCGGCGCCCGCAACGTCTTCGCCGACTGCGACGGCGACTTCAAGCAGGCCGGCTGGGAGGACGTGATCGCCCGGAACCCGGACTGGATCCAGCTCGGGGTGCGGAACCGGGGCAGCGACGCGGCCAACGAGAAGGCGTTCGACGAGGCCGAGCAGTGGCTGAAGTCCAACGCGGCCACCAAGGGGCTGAAGGCGGTGCAGGAGGGGCACTTCGTGCGGGTCGGCTCGGAGCGGACCACGATCGCCGGGGTGGCGAACGCCGACACGGTCGAGGCGATCGCCAAGACCCTCCACCCCGGGAAGGTCGGCTGACCGTGCTGTCCACGCCGACCGCGTCCCGCCGCACCACGACAGAGCCGCGCACGCTTCCCGTGGTGCCGCTCGTGCTCGTCCTGGGCGGCGCGCTGCTGGCCGCACTGACCGCGGCCGTCGCCTGGGGCTCGACCTCCCTTCCGCCCGGCGAGGTCTGGGGCGTGGTGGGACGCCGGCTGTCCGGCGAACCGCCCCGACCGGGCACCGACGACCTCATCGTGTGGCAACTGCGCTTCCCCCGCGCCCTGTTGGCAGCACTCGTCGGAGCGGGCCTCGGCCTCGTCGGTACGGCGGTGCAGGCGCTGGTGCGCAACCCGCTCGCCGACCCCTACCTGCTGGGCATCTCCAACGGCGCCTCGCTCGGCGCGGTCGCCGCACTCGTGCTCGGACTCGGCGCGGGCGGGGCGCTCGGCCTCGGTCTGTCCGGGGCCGCCTTCGCCGGGGCGCTGGCCACCTTCGCACTCGTGTGGACGGTGGCCCGGCGCGGCGGCGGATTCGCACCGCTCCGGCTGGTCCTGGCCGGGGTGGCGATCGGCCAGTTCCTCTCCGGCTTCACCAGCTACCTGGTGCTCCAGGCCGGCGACGAGCAGCAGACGCACAGCGTGCTGTTCTGGCTCATGGGCAGCCTCAGCGGGGCGAGTTGGGAGTTGCTCGCCGTGCCCGCGGTGACCGTGCCGCTGGCCCTGCTGTGGCTCCAGGCGCGTGCCCGGGGGCTGAACGCTCTGCTGATGGGCGACGAGACGGCAGCCGGGCTCGGTATCGACGTCGGCCGGCTGCGCCGGGAGCTGTTCACGGTGACCAGCGTGCTGACCGGCGTGCTCGTCGCGGTCTCCGGGGCGATCGCCTTCGTCGCACTGATGGTGCCGCACGTGTGCCGCCTGCTCGTCGGCGGCGACCACCGGCGCCTGCTGCCCGTCTGCGCGCTGTGCGGCGCCCTGCTGCTGGTGGTGGTCGACGTCGTCTGTCGTACGGCCATGGACAAACAGGAGCTGCCGGTCGGCGTGGTGACCTCACTCCTCGGGGCTCCGGCCCTGCTGTATCTGCTGGACCGGCGTCTGGGAGACGGCAGTTGAGGATCGACATCGAGGGCCTGCACGTCGCCTACGCCGGGCGTACGGTCGTGGCAGGAGCCCGGCTGATCGCCGAGCGGGGCGAGATCACCGGCCTGGTCGGCCCGAACGGCAGCGGAAAGTCGACGCTGCTGCGCACCGTCTACCGGCACCTGCGACCCACCGCCGGACGCGTGCTGCTGGCCGGTACCGATCTGCGCGACCTGACGCCCCTCCAGTCGGCGAGGCACGTGGCGGCCCTCCCGCAGGAGCGCGGCAGCGACTTCGAGCTGAGCGTCCGCGAGGTCGTCGCCATGGGCCGTACGCCCTACAAGCGGGCCTTCGCCGGGGATGACGAAACCGACCGGGACCTCGTCCGGCGGGCACTGTCCGACGTCGGCATGGCGGAACACGCCGGACGCCGCTTCACGGCCCTGTCCGGCGGCGAACGCCAACGGGTGCTGCTGGCCCGCGCGTTCGCCCAGGACCCGGACGTCCTGGTCCTGGACGAGCCGACCAACCATCTCGACATCCGCCACCAGGTCGAGCTGCTGGCCCTGCTGCGCGCCCAGCGCCGTACCACCCTGGTGTCCCTGCACGACCTCAACGCGGCCGCCTCCGTGTGCGACCGGCTGCACGTGCTGCACGCCGGAGCCGTGGTCGCCTCCGGACCGCCCCGCGAGGTGCTCACCCCGGCCCTGCTGGCCGAGGTGTTCGGCGTGCGGGCGGCCGTGATCGACCACCCCCTCACCGGAGACCCGCTGATCGCCTTCGACCACCGGGACACGACAGCGGACGGGAACCCGTCGCCGTCCGCCCCCGACGTATGGGACGAAGCTGCCGAACCGTCCCCCCACTGACCCAGGAGCGTTCCCATGTGCGGAATCACCGGCTGGGTGTCCTTCCACAGCGACGCCCGCACCCAGGCCCCGGTCATCGAGGCCATGACCGCCACCCTCGCCCCGCGCGGCCCCGACGCCGGGGGCGTCTGGCTCGGCGAGCGTGCCGCGATCGGGCACCGCAGGCTCGCCGTCATCGACCTCGAAGGCGGCGCACAGCCCATGACCGACCGGCCCGACGAGCCCGCCCTCGTGCTCAGTTACAGCGGCGAGGTCTACAACCACCACCGGCTGCGCGCAGAGTTGCGCGCCAGAGGACATGTCTTCCGCAGCCGCAGCGACACCGAGGTGGTGCTGCGCGCCTACGCCGAATGGGGCGAGGCGGTGGCCGATCATCTGGAGGGCATGTTCGCCTTCGCCGTCTGGGACGAGCGGGAGCAGCTGTTGCTGCTGGTGCGGGACCGGCTCGGCGTCAAGCCCCTGTACTGGGCCGCCGTCGACGGCGGCCTGGCCTTCGGCTCCGAGCCGAAGGCGCTGTTCGCCCACCCGGAGCTACGGCCCCGGGTGGACGCGGACGGGCTCCGGGAGGCGTACAGCCTGCTGTTCAACACCGGGCCGACGCTGTGGTCCGGCGTGCGCGAGGTGGAGCCCGGCGGGCTGCTCGTCCTGGACCGCGGCGGCATCCGCGAGCGCCGCTACTGGCAGCTGGAGGCCGCGCCGCACACCGACGATCTGGACACCACCGTCGAACGGGTCCGCGAGCTGGTCGGTTCGGCCGCGCGCAGCCGGCTGGAGGCCGACGTCCCGCTGTGCAGCCTGCTGTCCGGAGGCCTCGACTCCACCGTCCTGACCGCGCTGCTGGCCGGTGAACTCCGGCTGCGCGAAGGACCGGAGGCCCGGATCCGCTCCTACGCCGTCGACTACAGCGACCAGGCCGAGCAGTTCACGGGAGACGTCCTGCGCACCGGTCACGACACCCCGTACGCCATCGAGGCGGGCACCTTCATCGGCACCGATCACAGCACCGTCGTCCTTGATCCCAGCGAACTCCTCGATCCCGTGCACCGTACGGCGGTCGTCGTCGCCCGGGACTCGCCGATCGGTGTGGGCGACATGGACACCTCGCTCCACCTGCTGTTCGGCGAGATACGGCAGCACTCCACCGTCGCCCTGTCCGGCGAGGCCGCCGACGAGGTCTTCGGCGGCTACCCCTGGTTCCACAGCCCGAGGGCGCTGGCCGCGGACACCTTCCCCTGGCTGCTGGTGACCGGCGACGAGGCCGCGATGCCGCTGAACCCCGAACTCGACCTGCACATAGGTGAGTTCCGCGACGACACCTACCGCACCGCCCTGGCCGCCGTACCCCACCTGGACGACGAGACCCCCGCCGAGCACCGGCAGCGCGAGCTGCAGCATCTGTCCCTGACCCGCTGGCTGCGCCAACTCCTGCACCGCAAGGACCGGTTGAGCATGGCCCAGGGCCTCGAAGTGCGCGTGCCGTACTGCGACCACCGGCTCGTCGAGTACGCCTTCGCCACGCCCTGGGCCCTCCACAGCCACGACGGCCGGGAGAAGAGCCTGCTCCGTGCCGCGGGAGCGGGCCTCGCCCCGGACTCGGTGCGCCACCGCCCCAAGAACCACTACCCGGCCACCCACCACCCCGCCTACAACCGCGGCCTCCAACAGCTGGCCCGCGACGCCCTGGCCGGCGAACACGTCCGCGCCCTGGCCGACGAGACCCGCATCAAACCCTGTCTCGACACACCGCCCGACCGGCTGGAGTGGGGCCACCGCCTGCGTCTCGAACGCGTCGTCGACCTCGCCCTGTGGCTGGACCACTACCGGCCCGAACTCGCCCTCTGAGGAGCCCTCGTGACCACACTCCCCGATCCGGTCCCACTGAGGGGATGCCCGTACAAGAGCAACCCCTACCCCCTGTACGAGCGGATGCGCGAGGCCGGCCCGGTCCACCGCGTCCTCTTCCCGAGCGGCGTACGGGCCTGGCTGGTGACCGGCTACGACGCCGCGCACTCCGCGCTCGGCGACGACCGCCTCGGCAAGAACCACGACCGGGGCAACGACCGCTGGCGCGAGCGCGCCTCGATCATGCCGGAACCGCAGCACTCCCAGCTCCAGGTCCACCTCCTCCACCAGGACCCGCCCCACCACACCCGCATGCGGCGCCTCGTCACGGACGCCTTCGCCCCGCGCCGCATCGAGGGCCTGCGCCCCCGCTTCCAGAACCTGGCCGACACGCTCGTGGACGCCCTGCCCGAGACCGGCCCTGCCGACCTCGTCAGCGGCTTCGCCGCACCCTTCCCCTTCCAGGTCCTCGCCGAAGTCATCGGCCTGCCAAGGGAGTTGGCCGACCGCTTCGACCGCGACTGGGGCAAGGTCGTCCAGCCGGTCGGGCCCACCGACCCCGGACGGCCCGCGTACGAGGCCCGGCTGCACGGACTGCAGACCTACATCGCCGACGTCGTCGCGCACCAACGCGACCACGGGGACGACGACCTGCTCACCCGTCTCGTCGTGGCCCGCGACCGGGGCGAACTGTCCCAGGAGGAGCTGGACTCGATGATCTTCCAGCTCCTGGTGGCCGGCCAGGAACCGGTCACCAACCAGATCACCACCGCCCTGATCGCCCTCTTCCGCCACCCGGACCAGCTCGCCCGCCTGCGCGACGACCCGGGCCTGCTGCCCCGCGCGGTCGAGGAACTCCTGCGCTACGACAGCGCTTTCGAGCTGACCACCTGGCGCTTCTTCGACCGGGACAGCGACCTGCACGGCACCGAGGTCCCCGCCGGCGACTCCGTGATCGTCTCCCTGTGCGCCGCCAACCGCGACCCGCGCAGCTTCCCCGCCCCGGACACCCTCGACCTCGACCGCAGCCCCAACCCTCACCTCGCCTTCGGCCACGGCATCCACTTCTGCCCCGGCGCCGCCCTCGCCCGCGCCGAACTGCAGATCGCCCTCGGCACGCTGCTCGCCCGGCTGCCCGGCCTGCATCTCACCCTCGCGGACGAGGACATCCCCTGGATCCCGGCCGTCCTCGGCCGCGGCGCGCACCGACTGCCGGTCGGCTACGACCGACGCCGCTGACCCTGGACGTCCGGCCGATCCGATCCGGGCCTGGCGCCTGCCTCGGTCCGGGCCGGTCCGATCCGGACCCGACGCTTGTCCCGGTCCGAGCCGGTCCGATCCGGGCCCGACGCCCGTCCCGGTCCGAGCCGGTCCGATCCGGGCCTGACGCCTGTCCCGGTCCAGGCCGACCCGATCCGGACCCGACCGCCCCGCCCAGGACCCGGCCACCGGCCCAGGTCCCAGCCGCCCGCCCCGCCTCAACACCCCCACCCGATCACCCGCCACGGCGCCATGCCCCCACGCCCTCCGGAGGAAACGACATGCTGCTGACGACCGCCCCGCCGACGCACATCAGCACCGCGATCCTGCGCCTCCTGCTGCCGTACCACCGCACGACCGACCGCGCTCCCGCCCTTGCCGAGGCCTTCCCGCACCAGCAGCGCCGGATCGCGGGCTTCGTGCGCGACGGCGCACCCGTCGAGTTCACCCTGCCCGGCTTCCCCTGCAAGTCGCCCAACCCGGCCAAGGTCCTCGGCCGCCTGCCCGACCAGGCGGAGCGCCTGTCCCTGCGCTTCCTGAACAGCCTGTGCGCCGAGATCGGACGGATCTACCCGCCCGGAGCCCGGATGGTCATCTGCTCGGACGGCCATGCCTTCGGCGATCTCGTCCGCGTCCCCGACCGGCACATCGACGCGTACGCCGACGAACTGCGCGCACTCATAGGGGACCTGGTGCTCGACAGACTGACCGTCTTCGACCTGCGGGACGTCTTCGGTGCGCTGCCGCACGAGGAGAAACGCACCCGCGTCCAGGACGGGTACGCCCCGACGGTCGAGGCCCTGCGCACGCTGGTCCGGTCCGACGAGCCCACCCGGGCCCTCTACCGCGGCATCACCCGCTTCCTCGTCGAGGACACCGCCGACTTCCCCGGCACCCGGTCCGCCCTCCAGCGGGAGTGCCGTCGGCGTGCCTACGGCGTGATCCAGCGCAGCCGCGCCTGGGGCGCCCTGATCGCCGAGCACCACCCACGCGCCGTCCGGCTGTCCATCCATCCCCAGCCCGTCGGCGCCGCCAAGTTCGGCATCCGCCTGCTCGACGCCCCGGACGCCTGGACCACCCCGTGGCACTCGGCAGCCCTCCGCCGCGCCGACGGCACATGGACCCTCATGCCCCGCGAGCGGGCTGCCCGGCTGGGGCGCCTGGTCCACCGCGACGGCCGACCGAGCCACTTCGAAGTGTGCTGACCTCCCGGACCCGGGGGTTGTCCCGACCCTCGATGCACCGGTTCGCCGGATGGTACGGGCGCGGCGCCGTCGGCGACCGTGGTGCTTTCCGCAAGCACGCACCGGAAGGACCCATCGTGCGCATCGTTACGGCCACCATCGTCGCCCTCACCCTGACCGCGTCCGCCGGACCGGCGGCGTTCGCCTCGCGGTCCGGCTCGCCGAGCACCGACGGCGTGTGGCGCATGGACGGCTACGGCACCGTCCTCACCCTTGGCGGCGGAGTCCTGCAGGAGTACCAGACCACGTCCGTCGGCTGCCTCAAGGGCGACTCCTCACGGCAGACGGGCCCCGGCACCTACGTGACGACGGACGGCACGGTGCTGACCGTACGGACCGTGCACGACCGCGACCACGCCACCCTCACCGCGGACAGTGCGGTGGGCCACCGGGGGCTCCGCCGGATCGCCGCACTGCCGGCCGACTGCACCCGTGCCCTGCCGGACGACCCCCGCACCGCCTTCGACGTCTTCTGGCAGACCTTCGAGGAGAACTACCCGTTCTTCGCGGCGAAGGGCGTCGACTGGCACGCCGTGCGCGACCGGTACCGGCCGCAGGTGCACCAGGACACCACCCGGGAGCAGCTCTTCGACATCCTCAGCCGGATGGTGCGGCCGCTGCACGACGCCCATGTGGCCATCAAGGACGGCGACCGCGTCTTCGCCTCGATCAGACCGGGCACCGAGATGCCGAGTGAGGAACTGGACGCCAGGGTCAAGAAGTTCATCCTGGCCCGCGACCTCAGGGACACGTCCCATCGGCAGGACTTCGCCCAGGGCCGGATCACCTACGCCGACCTGCCCGGTGGCCGGGGCTATCTGCGGATCTCCGGCTTCGGGGGATACGCCGGCGACGACGCCCCGTACAGCGCCGAACAGGCGGAACTCGACCGGATGCTGAACACGGTCCTGACTCGGGAGCGGATCGCGCAGCTGAAGGGGCTGATCATCGATCTGCGCATCAACGGCGGCGGCTCCGACACCCTGGGCATCCGCATCGCCCAACGCCTCACCGACACCCCCTACGTCGCCTACGCCAAGCGCGCCCGCAACGATCCGGCCGACCCGACCCGGCACACCCGCCCCGAGCCCGTCCCCGTCGTCCCGGCGGCCGCGCCCCGCTACACCGGCCCCGTCGCCGTCCTCACCGGCGGCTCGACGGTGAGCGCGGGCGAGACCTTCACCCAGGCACTCCTGGACCGGCGGCCCGGCCGGACCGTGCGCATCGGGCAGCCCACCCAGGGGGTCTTCTCCGACGTGATGCTGCGCTACCTCCCCGACGGCATCCTCTTCGGCCTGCCGAACGAGGAGTACCTGACCCGCACCGGACGCACCTTCGACGGCACGGGCATCCCGCCGCAGCTGACCGAACCGGTCTTCACCAAGGAGGAGTTCGCGAAAGGCCGCGACTCGGCCTTCGACCGGGCCGTGAACATCCTCCCGTCCGCGTGAGCGAAGACGCCCCGTGGGTGAGGCAAGGGGCCTTTGCCGGGCTCCCGTTGCCTCCCGCGGAGGAAGACCGGTCAGAGTCCGGCGCTGACTCTCCCCCAACTGTCGGCTTCGCCCGATCGTCCGTGGGTGGTGCGACCCGTTGACTGCTCGCCGTGGACTGCGAGAGGGGACGAGACATCGGCGGCGCTCGGCGTGCAACCAGCCCGCCTGCGGCGGGAGTTGTTCCTCGTCACCCCGGCTGTGAACCGGGACCGTGGGAGCGGTCAGCGGGGTCGTCGGGTTCGTCGGCTGAGGGTGCCGCACGTCGTACGGGTGGCGGTCGGCACCGATCATCGGCGGGTGCCGGCGGTGGCGCCGCTCGCCGACGCGGTGTTGCTGGTGTGGGCGGACGTGCTGTCCTGGCTCCTCCTAGCGCCCGGCGAGCTGCCCGTCGGCGTCCTGCCCCTAACTCCCCGGCCGGAGTCAGAGCCGCTCGGCCGTCGCTCCCGCCAGCACCTCCCCGGCGATCGCGAGCGCCTCGGCGCGGTCCTCGGGGACGAGGCCGATGCGGGTGCGGCGGTCCAGGAGGTCCGCTGCGTCGAGGGCGCCCTCGTGCCGGGTGGCCCACACGAGTTCGGCACGCGTCACCGGATGTCCTGGCAGGACCGGTTCGGCCAGGGCCGGGTCACGTTCCGTCAGGGCGTGTACGGCCGGGGCCTCGGTGCCGTAACGGCGGACCAGGCGCAGGGGTGCGGGCAGGGCGCGGAGCCGGTCGGGTGCGGCGGCGCCGACCAGGGGCAGGGCGGCGGTGGGGGAGGGACGCGAGGGCAGGCCACGGGCCTCGATCGCGGCGTCCACGGCGTCCTGTGCCATCCGGCGGTAGGTGGTGAGCTTGCCGCCGACGATCGTGGTCACGCCGTCGGGCGAGGTCAGGACCGCGTGCCGGCGCGAGATGTCGGAGGTGCGGGCCGCTGCGTCACCCGGGCCGTCGTGCCCGGTCGTGTCCAGCAGCGGGCGCAGTCCGGCGAAGGCGCCGACGACCTCGTCCCGGCGCACCGGCGTGTCCAGGACGGACCCGAGCACGTCCAGCAGGAAGCCGATGTCGGTCTCGGGTACCTCGGGCACGTCCGGGATCGTGCCGTCGACCGGCTCGTCGGTGAGGCCGACGTAGACCCGGCCGTCCCCCTGGGGCAGGACCAGGACGAAGCGGTTGGTCTCGCCGGGGATCGGGATGTGCAGGCCGGCCGGCAGGCTGCCGAGCCGCTCCGAGCGCAGGACCAGGTGGGTGCCGCGGGAGGGCCGGATCCGTATCCCCTCGACCAGGTCACCCGCCCACACGCCGGTGGCATTTATCACGGCGCGGGCGCGGATCTCGCCCTCCTCGCCGGTGAGTTCGTCGCGGACGCGCGCGCCGGTCCCGGTCGTCTCCAGCACCCTGACCCGGGTCAGCACCCGCGCGCCGTGCGCGGCGGCGGTCCTGCCCAGGGCGGTCACCAGCCGGGCGTCGTCGGTGACCCGGCCGTCCCAGGACAGCAGCCCGCCGCGCAGCCCGGCCGCGCGCACCGACGGCGCCAGATGCCGGGCCTCGGTCCCCGACAGCCGGCGGGGGGCGGGCAGCACCTGCCGCGGGGTCCGCGCCGCAAGGCGCAGCATGTCGCCGGCCCGGAACCCGGCCCAGGCCAGCGAGGCCTGGGCCCGTGACACCAGCGGGGTCAGCGGCAGCACGAACGGCTGCGCGGCCACCAGGTGCGGGGCGGTGCGGGTCATCAGCACCCCGCGTTCGACCGCGCTCTCGTGGGCGACGTCGAACTGCGCGGAGGCCAGATAGCGCAGCCCGCCGTGGATGAGCTTGGAACTCCAGCGGGAGGTACCGAAGGCCAGGTCGTGCGCGTCGACGGCGACGACGTCAAGGCCGCGGGCGGCCGCGTCCAGGGCGGCCCCGGCCCCCGTGGCGCCCAGTCCGACGACCAGGACGTCGGCCACCCTGCCGTCCGTCGCCTCGGCCAGTTCCCGGGTGCGCCGCCCCGCGCTGAGGGACGAGCCTCGTACGGCCTCGATGTGGCTCATGGCGTCAGGGTCCTCTCCAGAAGGGTGCGCAACTCGTCCAGGAACGCCGGGGAGTCGAGCTCCGGGTCGTCCTCGTCGGTCATCGTGCGCAGGGACAGGGTGAAGGACTGCACGATCAGCAGCAGGGCCCGGGCCTGCCGTTCGGTGTGCGCGGTGCGCACCGATCCGTCCGCGTGGCCCTCGCGCAGCGCGCCGGCCAGCAGTTCCAGCAGCGCCTCCTGGCTCGCCCCGCGCCGGTCGAGCACGTAGGGGAGCAGCAGTTCGGGATCGACGTCGACGATCTTGCGGAACAGAGGGTGGGCGCGGAAGGCCTCCACCCCTGCCACCAGCCCCGCCACGATCCGGGTGCGGGTGTCCGTGCCGGGCGCGGCCTCCGGTATCGCGCGGGTGGCCACGTCGATCCATTCACGGGTCATCAGATCGCCCACCAGCGTGCGCAGGTCGGGCCAGCGCCGGTAGAGCGTCATCCGGGAGACACCGGCGCGGCGGGCCACGTCGGCGAGCGTGGTGCGGCGGACCCCGACGGCCAGCACACAGTCGCGCACCGCGTCCAGCACGTGATCGTTGCCAGAACTGTCTGCACCGTTGTGACGAATAGGCGTCATGTGTCACAGTGTAACGCCCCGGGGGCCGGGCGGAGACGCCGCCGCGCGAACCCGAGCACACCGACCTGTGAGGACGACCCTTCGATGGACATGCTGTGGAACGGCTGGGGCGACCCGGCCAAGGCGGCACCGCTGCCCGACACGGTGACCGGACTGCTGCGCGAACTGCTCGGCGTCAAACCGCGCACCGCGCCGGCGCTCGCCCTGGAGGACATCGAGCTGCCCGCCCCCGCGGCCGACCCCGCGGCTCTGAAGGCGCTCGCCGAGGCCCTCGGCGGCACGGACCACGTCCGCACCGACACCGAGAGCCGCATCCGGCACACCCGTGGCAAGTCCACCCCCGACCTGCTGCGCCTGCGCGCCGGCGACCTCTCCGACGTCCCGCAGGCCGTGGTCCTGCCCACCTCCCACGACGAGGTCCTCGCCGTCCTGCGGGCCTGCGCCGCGCACGGCCTGGCCGTCGTCCCCTTCGGCGGCGGCACCTCCGTCGTCGGCGGACTCGCCCCCGAGCGGCGCGCCTTCGCCGCCCTGGACCTGCGCCGCATGAACGGCCTGCTGGACCTGGACCCGGTCTCCCGCACCGCCGTGCTCCAGCCCGGCCTGCGCGCCCCCGAGGCCGAGGCCCTGCTCGCCGAACAGGGCTTCACCCTCGGCCACTTCCCGCAGTCCTTCGAGTGGGCCACCATCGGCGGCTTCGCCGCCGCCCGCTCCAGCGGACAGGCCTCCGCCGGATACGGCCGCTTCGACGAGATGGTGCTCGGCCTCACCCTCGCCACGCCCGAGGGAACCGTCGAGGCGGGCCGCGCCCCCCGCTCCGCCGCGGGACCCGACCTGCGCCAGCTGATCCTCGGCTCCGAGGGCGCCTTCGGTGTCATCACCTCCGTCCTCGTACGGATCCGCCCGCTGCCCGAGGCGCGCGTCTACGAGGGCTGGCGGTTCGCCTCCTTCGAGGAGGGCGCCGCCGCCCTGCGCAAGCTCGCTCAGGACGGACCCCGGCCGACCGTGCTGCGCCTGTCCGACGAGACCGAGACGCTCATCGGCCTCGCCCAGCCGGACGCCATCGGCGCCGGTCCGGCGCAGAGCGAGGCCGGATGCATGGCGATCACCGGCTACGAGGGCACGGCCGAGGACACTGCCCAGCGCCGGGAGCAGGCGGCGGCCGTCCTACGGGCCGCCGGCGGCACCCTGATCGGCGCCGAACCGGGTGAACGCTGGGCCCACGGCCGCTACTCCGCGCCCTACCTGCGCGACGCCCTGCTCGACGCGGGAGCCTTCGCCGAGACGCTGGAGACCGCCGCCTTCTGGTCCCGCATCCCCGACCTGTACGCCGCGGTCCGCACCGCCCTCACCGACACCCTCACCCAGGCCGGCACCCCGCCCCTGGTGATGTGTCACATCTCGCACGTGTACGAGAACGGCGCCTCGCTGTACTTCACCGTCGTCAGCGCCCAGGGCGAGGAGCCCGTCGCACACTGGACGCGCGCCAAGCACGCCGCCAACGACGCCGTGCTCGCCGCCGGGGGCACCATCAGCCACCACCACGGGGTGGGCACCGACCACCGAGACTGGTATGTCAGGGAGGCCGGAGAGCTGGGCATCGAGGCCCTGCGCGCCGTCAAGCGCCGCCTGGACCCCGAGGGACTGCTCAACCCCGGCGTCCTGCTGCCGACCGACTGACCCACCCGCCCGGCCGTCCCGCTCCCACCGTCACCGCCCGGAGGCACACCCGATGCGACAGTTCACCGCCGTCGTCAACCCGACCGCGGGCGACTCGACCGGGGCGGCGTCGCTGCTCCAGCTGGCCCGCCTGCTCCGCGAAGCCGGGGCCGAGCTGGAGACGGAGTACAGCCACAGCCTCGCCCACGCCCAGGACCTCGCCCGGCAGGCCGGGGAGCGCGGCCGGGTGGTCCTGGCGGTCGGCGGGGACGGGATGGCCGGCGGCATCGGCGGAGCGCTCAGCGGCACCGGCACCGTCCTGGGCCTCGTACCCGCGGGCCGCGGCAACGACTTCGCCCGCGCCCTGAACCTCCCCGCCGACCCCACCGCACTCGCCGACATCCTGCTCCACGCCGAGCCCCGGCACGTCGACACCATCGAGGTGGAGTCGGCCGTGCACCACCGCACCGTGGTCCTCGGCAGCGTCTACGCCGGCGTCGACGCCCTGGCCAACCTGCACGCGAACCGCGCCCGCCTGCTGCGCGGGGCCGCCTCCTACTACGCGGGCGGCCTGCGCGCGGTGACCACCTGGCGGACGGCCGACTACCGGGTCACCGTCGACGGCGAGGAACACGCCCACCGCGGCTACACCGTCGTGGCCGCCAACTCCCCCTACTACGGCTCCGGCCGGCTCATCGCCCCGGGCGCGCGGGTCGACGACGGCCTGCTCGACGTCGTCATGATCCGCGAGGCGCCGCGCCGGCTGTTCTTCACCCTGATGAACGAGTTGAAGACGGGCGCCCACGTCCACCGCCCCGAGGTGCAGGTCCTGCGCGGCAAGGAGATCCGCATCGAGGCCGACCGCCCGGTCCCGTACGGAGCCGACGGCGAGGTGGAGGCCACCGTGCCGGTGACGGCCCGGGTGCGCCCCGCCGACCTGCCCGTCCTGTGCCCACCGGCCACCGCGGACCGCCCCTGACCGCTCAGCGGTCGTGCGAGAGAGCCAGGAGTTCGGAGAACGTGCCGCTCACGTGGAGCAGGTCGTCGTATGCGTCGCACAGCCTTGTGCAACACCCTTCAGCCGCGCAGGAAGCCCCGGACCTGCTGGGAGACCGTGTCGTCGGTGAGCAGGTCGTTGTGGGCCAGGCAGCCCGCCGGGTGGTTGTCGGCCCCGTTCAGCAGCACGCTGTCGTCCGGGTTGATGATCTCGTCGCAGTTCGACCACCACGTGCCGTAGCGCACGTCGCCGGGTGTCTCGTCGCCCTGGGCCAGCTGGGTCTGCACGTACGACCCGGGCGTCATGTCCCGGCACGCCTGGGACCACAGTGCGCAGGCCCAGGCGATGCTCGTCCCGTGGTTGGGGCCGCCCAGTGACACCCAGTGGTCCACGGTCGCGGTGCCGCCGCCGAACTTGAGGTACCACCGGGTGACGAGGCCGCCGAAGGAGTGGGCCACGATGTCGACCTTCCGGGCACCGGCCTGGGCCCGGACCTGGTCGACGTACGCGGCGAACCGGCCGGCGAGGGTCTCGTTGACGGACCGACTGGTGTCGTACCCCCAGGCGAACACGTCCCCTTCGCCGTACCCGGAGGCGAGCAGATCGGCCCGGAAGGATCCCCAGACGCCGGGGTCCGCGTTGTAGCCGTGCACGAGGATGACCGGTGTGACCCCGCTGTCCGCCTCCTGCCCCTGAACGGCCGCCGCAGCGGGCGCCGCCGAGCAGAACAGCAGAGCGATGGCGCACATCAGGACGCGAGCGCGGGCATACAGGCGTGCCACGGGGCCTCCTGGCGGCTCGTCAGCTGTCGCAGTGGCCACATGATGGAGCCCCGGAAGGAATTTGAACATCCCTCACGTTTGATTCGGCCGCCGAGACGTCAAGGCCCGATCTCCGGGGTCATTTGGCGTCGGACGGCGCAGGGCTGGTGGGCGCGGGGGAGGGCGGGGCGTCGTCGGGGGAGTTCAGGGTGGCGCCGACGGCCGCCGCGGCCGCGAACAACAGCACCCCCGCACCGCCGAGTACCGCTTTGGTGGCCCGGCTGGGGCGAGAAGCGAGCGCAGGGGAGCGCGCGGCCCGTCTGCCGGCGGTGCGGCCAGGGGGCGGGGGTGAGGGCGGCGCGACCGGCGGAGAAGGGGCGGACAGTGGCTGCTCCTCGTGTCCGTTCCCCGCCAGCCAGGCCGCTGCCTGTTCCGCGGTGGGGCGCTGCGCCGGGTCCTTGGCCAACAGGCCGAGGACGTAGTCGGCGAGCGGGCCCGGTATGCCGGTGAGCATGTGGGTGGGCGGCACGGGAGCGGCGTTGACGTGCTGCTGCACCACCGACAGGCTGGTCGCGCCGCGGAACGGCGGTTGGCCGGTGAGCAGTTCGTACAGCACGCAGCCGAGCGAGTAGACGTCCGAGGCCGGCTGGGCAGGGCGCCCGAGGGCCCGCTCGGGGGCCAGATAGTCGGCCGTGCCGACGATCTTCCCTTTGGCCGTGAGGGTGCCGGCGGCTTCGTCGGCGAAACGGGCGATGCCGAAGTCCGTGATCTTCGCCGTGCGGTCGGTGGTCAGCATCACGTTGGCCGGCTTGATGTCCCGGTGGACCACGCCCTGGCCGTGCGCCGCGGACAGGCCCGCCGCCATCTGCGCCGCGATGAGCGCCGCCTCGCGCGGGGGCAGCGTGCCGCGCAGCGAGCGCTCCTGCGCCAGGGTCCAGCCGTCGATCAGCTCCATGACGAGGTAGAGCCGGCCGTCGTGGGAGCCGAAGTCGTACATGGCCACCACATGGGGGTGGTTGAGGCGGCCCGCCGTGCGGGCCTCCAGCCGGAAGCGCTCGGCGTCCGTCGCCTCCTCGGTGCGCAGGAGTTTCACCGCCACCGCACGGCCGAGGGTGCGGTCCGTAGCCCGCCACACCTCGCCCATGGCGCCGCGCCCCAGCGGCTCGTCCAAGTGGTAGCGATCCGCCAGAAGCAGTCCCACCCGCGTCCCTTCACCCTCGATCGCCGACCACACGACGATGCCCCAATTCCCCCCGACATGGCCGTAATTGTGGCCTTGTTCAGTCAAGATCATCTTATCGAACCGTGAGGGGGTGACGCGGATCACTTATCCCTCCGCGTCAGTGATGTTCACGGACCGGTGTGCGCTGGGGAGACGGGCGGCCTGCGTGACAGGTGTGCCTGAAGTGACGTTCATCTAGGGCCTATCCCGGCCGTCTGTGAGGGTGGAGAGCAGTGAGCCGTCGTACAGGGCATGCATACAGACCGTTGAGCCTGAAGCGGCGGGTATGGCTGACACTCGGAGCGGTGGTCCTGGGCGGCGGGGGAGTGGTGACCTACGCGGTGGCGAGCCCGAGCCACGACACGGGTGCCGCGGGCCGGGCCAAGCGCCCGGTGAAGGTGTACGACCTCGCGCTGAAGGGCACCGCGAGCGGCAGGCGGGAGCTGCCCCGCACCGACACCGCGCAGTTCTCCCTGCTCGGCGTGTCCTGGACGGGCGGCGCCAAGCGGCTCGACGGCACGGCGCAGGTGCGCACCCGCAGCGGGGAGAGCGGTGAGTGGACCGCATGGCGGGACCTGGACGTGCACACCGACCCGCTCGAGCATCCCGACGCCGGTGTCCGCGGCGCCTCCGAGCCGGTGTGGGTCGGCTCCTCCGACGGTGTCCAGGTACAGGTCGTCCGCAAGAACGGCACCACCGCCCCGCTGCCGAAGGGCCTCGAGGTCAACCTGGTCGATCCGGGCGTGGTGACCGACGCCGAGGCCAGGGGCGGCGGCACCGGTACGGCGGCGTTCGTGACCGAGCCGAGCCCCGGCGAGACGAGTAGCGCACCGGCCGATTCGGGTGTGCCGAGCGACACTGCGGCCCCGACGAGCAGCGCACCGGCCGACTCGGGTGTGCCGAGCGACACTGCGACCGCGACGAGCGGCGCACCGGCCGACTCCGGTGCGCCGAGCGACACCGCCACCGCCACCGCGCCGAGTACTCCCGCCGGCTCCGGATCCGCGACCCCCTCGACGAGCCCGTCGGCCACCACGCCGTCGGCGCCGCCGTCCACCGTGCCCGAACCGCCGATCACCTCACGTACCGGCTGGGGCGCCGACGAGTCGATCAGCCCCGACACACCGGAGTACAACGCGGACGTCAAGGCCGTCTTCGTCCACCACACGGACGGCAGCAACGACTACACCTGCGCCGACTCGGCGTCGATCGTGCGCGGCATCTACGCCTACCATGTGCAGGTCAGCGGCTGGAAGGACATCGGCTACAACTTCCTGGTCGACAAGTGCGGCACGGTCTTCGAGGGCCGCAAGGGCGGTGTCGACCTGCCGGTGCTCGGTGCCCACACCTACGGCTGGAACCGGGAGGCCGCGGGCATCGCGGTGCTCGGCGACTACACCACCACCGGCGCCTCCGACGCCGCGCTCGCCTCGATCGCTCGGGTCGCCGCGTGGAAGCTCGGCCAGTACGGCGCCGAGCCGACCGGGACCGTCCAGCTGACCGCCGGTGCCACGCAGACGAACTTCTTCGGCACCACCTTCACTGCGGGCAGCAAGTACGCCTTCCAGCGGATCTCCGGCCACCGCGACGGCTACAACACCCAGTGCCCGGGCGGTTCCCTCTACGCCCAGCTGCCCACCATCCGCGCCTGGGCGTCCGGCCCGGTGCAGGGCCTGAAGGTCACCTCGGTCGACAAGGCGGGTCTCTCCGGCTCGACGTACTACACCAAGGGCGCCGTCACGCTGCACTGGACGGCCACCACGCTGGCCTCGCTCATCTCCAAGTTCGAGCTGCTGGTCGACGGCAAGACGGCCGCCACCGTGTCCGGTGACGCGACCTCCGCCGGCGCCACCCTGGCCCTGGGCAGCCACACCGTCGCCGTCCGGGCCGTCCACCAGTCCGGCAAGGCCACCACGAGCGCCGCGCTGAACGTCGTCGCCGAGACGACCGCACCGACCTTCACCACCGCACCGAACCTCGCCCTGCGCACCGGCACGGTCACCACGAGCGCGGTCCCGGTCACCCTCGGCTGGAAGGCCACCGACAACACCGCACTGCGCCGAGTGGACCTGCTGTCCCCGACGAAGGCCACCTTCGGCCCGACCACGACCGGTTCCAGCCGTACGGCGGCGTCCGGCACCGCCGCCACCTGGTCCCTGCGCGCCTACGACTACGCCGGCAACTACCGCACCGCCTCACCCTCCTACACCCCGGTGATCCTGCAGGAGACCTCCGCCACCAAGTCCGGCAGCTGGACGAGCCGCTCCTCCACCAGCTACCTCGGCGGCACGTCGTACTCGAGCGGCTCCCAGGGCGCCTCCCTCACCTGGACCTTCACCGGCCGCTCCGCCTCCTGGGTGGTCTCCCGCGCCGGCACCTCCGGGCAGGCGTACGTCTACGTGGACGGCACCAAGACCGCCACCGTCGACCTGAAGTCGTCCACGACCCTGTACCGCCAGGCCGTCTGGACCAAGACCTGGTCCGGCAGCGCCCAGCACACGGTCAAGATCGTCGTGGTCGGCACCAGCGGCCGTCCCACCGTCACCACGGACGGCCTGATCTACCTCAAGTGACCCGAGTCCCCGGGGCGCCCCGACCGTACCGGGGCGCCCCGGGCGGACCCTACACTGGGCACGCGCATGTGCGCGGACTGTGAAGCGGGCGGGGACGGGAGAGGTCAGTGGCGGACGGCGGCGGTGGCTTCGAGGACCCGTCGGCCGAGGTGCTGGCCGCGGCGGCCGCCGGGTTCGGGCTGCTGGCGTCGCCGGCCCGGCTGCATCTGATGTGGGCCCTGGCGCAGGGCGAGAGCGACGTCACGCACCTCGCCGACCGGGTGGGCGGCGCGCTGCCCGCGGTCAGCCAGCACCTCGCGAAGCTGAAGCTCGCCGGGCTCGTGCGCTCCCGTCGCGAGGGCCGCCGGCAGGTCTACTACATCGACGACCCCGACATCGTGACCGTCGTACGGGTGATGGTCGGGCAGCTGACCGAGCGCTCCGAGCACGGTGCGGCCGTCGTACGGCAGTTGCGCGGCACCGGCCGCTGATCCTCGCCCGGGGCTGCCCTGATCCTCTCCCGGGCCCGGCCGTTCCGCCGGACCCGCTCGCTTCCCCTGCCCTTCGGGCGTGCGCACACCGGCTCGGCGACCGCCGAGCCGGTTCCATGAGATCCCTCACCTGTGAATTCCCTCAGGATCTGTGCTGTTCGGGCCGTGGGTTTGTTAGATTGCGCAACTACGCAACCCTGGTGGAGCCCGTACCCACGGTTCTCCCCGCTGACCGCCGCGCACGCCCGGCCGCACACCCGACGGCCCGGTCTGCCGAGCCCGACCGTTCATGGGAGTGGGAGATGAGCGACCCGTGGGACGGGCCGGGTAGCCAGACCACGCGCAGCCGTACGTCCCGGGTGCCCGGGCAGCGGACGGCCGAGCCCGACGGAGCGGGCCCGCCGGGCGGCCGCGCCGCCGCCCGGGCCGCCTCCCGCTCGCGCGGCGGCACACGGTCGAGGCGGCGCGCCCGGCCGGCGGGCCGCGGCAAGCGGATCCTGAAGATCGCCGCAGTGTGCCTGTCCCTCCTGGTGCTGGGCACGGCCGGCGTCGGCTACTGGTTCTACGAGCATCTGAACGGCAACATCCAGAGCTTCTCGCTCGACGGCAAGGGCGGCACGGAGAAGGCCGACGCGTTCGGCCGCACCCCGATCAACCTCCTGGTGATGGGCTCGGACGGCCGCACCAGCAAGGCGGACTGCAAGCTCGGCGGCGGCTGCTCCAAGACCGGTGTGCAGACCGGCAGCAACGCGGACGTGCAGATGGTCGTGCACATATCCGCCGACCGCTCGAACGCCACGGTGATGAGCATCCCCCGTGACACCATGGTCCAGGTTCCGGCCTGCAAGGACAGCGCGTCCGGCCAGTCCACGTCCGGCTACTACGGGCAGATCAACAGCGCGCTCCAGTACGGCCCGGCCTGCCAGGTGGCCACCGTCCACCAGCTCACCGGCATCCCCATCGACCACTTCGTCAAGCTCGACTTCTCCGGCGTGGTCAAGATGTCCGACGCGGTCGGCGGCGTCTCCGTGTGCGTCAACGACGACGTCTACGACACCTACTCGCACCTGAAGCTGTCCAAGGGATCCCATACCCTCAAGGGCGTCGCGGCCCTGGAGTTCGTGCGCTCCCGGCACGGCTTCGGCGACGGCAGCGACCTGGGCCGGACCGTCTCCCAGCACATCTTCCTGAGCGCGATGATCCGCAAGTTCAAGAGCGCGGGCACACTCACCGATCCCACCGCGGTGTACGACCTCGCGGACGCCGCCACCAAGGCGCTGACCGTGGACGACGGCCTGGGCACGGTGAAGAAGCTGGTCTCCCTCGCGGCCGACCTGAACAAGGTGCCCACCAAGCGGATGACCTTCACCACCATGCAGACCGGCACCGACCCGGCCGACAGCAACCGCGTGGTGGTGGGCGCGGGAGCCAAAGCCCTCTTCGCCACCATCGCCGACGACCAGGCGCTGACCACCGGCTCGGGCAAGAAGTCCAGGGCGGCCTCCGCGACCGCGAAGGCCACGGCCACCGCCTCGGCCGTACCCGCGTCCAAGATCGCCGTGACGGTCGAGAACGGCACCGAGATCACCGGCCGTGCCTCCGCCATCGCCACCGCACTCACCGACAAGGGCTTCAGCTCCGGCACCACCACGGCCAACGCCCCGAGCCCCGCGCCGACCACCACCCTCACCTACGGCACCGGCCAGAAGGCCGAGGCCCGGACGGCCGCCAAGGCGCTGGGCCTGCCCGCCTCGCATCTCAAACAGGGCACCGGCACGGGCCTGACCCTGGTGGTCGGCAGCGACTGGCCGAGTGGCACCGCCTACCCGGGCGGTACCTCCGCACCCGCACCCGCCAACACCAAGGCCGCGGTCTCAGGCGCCCACGCCCAGACCGCCGACCAGGCCAAGACCTGCGCCAAGGTCAGCCCCTACAAGACGGTGAGCCTCAACGGAGTCCCCATGACACCGGCCCAGGCGTACGCGGCGGCCCGGACCAAGCCCGACTCGGACGCCTGAGCGGGGAGGGCGCTCTCCCGGCCTTTCCGCCGTCCTCGCTGCCCTGTCCCGGACAGCTGCCAACAGCGACAACAAGCACCGTTGCAGTACCAGCGCGACGTCTCGACTGAGACCGTGGGCTGCTCCGGAGCGACGGCCCGGCGCCGGCTGCGCGAACGGACCGACCGCCTGCCGCCGTCGCACCGGACGGAGATCTCGCGGACGAACTCATCGGCGTCGCCACACAGCAGGCGGCGAAGGGCACCTGGGCGGCAGCCGCATCCGCTTCCGCGTCCGCCGCCCGGCTGTCCGCTGAAGGAAGCGTTCGAGAGCGGTGGTTGATGCGGACCGCCGCATACCGGCTGCACGCCGGCGATGTCAGACAAGCAGCCGAACTCAAGCCGACGATAAGTGAGATGGCATCGGACGCCGAACAGCAGTACGTGCTGGGACATCTCGCCCTCACCATGGGCCGCCTGGAGGAAGCACGCCTACGGCTCGCCGCCTGTTGGGAAAGCTGCGACGGGGCCACGGGAACCGAAACCCTGCGGAGTGCCGCCGAGCAGATGGCCTGGCTGTGCCTCATCCAGGGCGACGCGCCAGGCATCGTCACATGGGCGCGTCGCGGGCTCGACCTCCCGCCGGGGAAGCGGTCGTCCTTCCTGCGTGACTCCCTCGCCATCGGACTGGCGATCTCCCGCAACTACGACGCACGCATCCGCTCCCTCGCCCACCTCCGGCCCACAGGATCCCGCGACACCTCATGTCGTCACCGAAGGGGACACCATGACCTTCTACGTGGAGGGGGCCGACTCCGTCCAAGCGACATGGTCGGTGGGCTACGGGGAAGCTCTCGGCGTCAACCTCCTCTACCTCGAGGGCTACAGCTACGTCCCGGGACGCTGCAACTCCTAGGGCTCCCGGCCCAGACGACCGCCCCGGTCGGCGAGCACAACTCCACGGCTCCGGCTTGCCTTTTAAGGACCGGCTTCGGAATTGCAGCGCTGCGGCAACTCGGGCTGGCGCTTGGGCCGATGAGGGGTGGCTTCGTCGGTGCAAGGCGAGAACGGATGATGCGGAGTTCGGGCAACAGGTGTTGATCGTGTAATAGCGGGGTGAGGCCAGGGGGACGAGTGCTGCGCCGCGACACGTCCAAGGAGGCCGAGCTACTCGTGCTGCGGCACGAAAGCGCGGTGCGGCGCCGGCAGTTGAAGGGCCCGGTCCGTTACGAGCCCACGGACCGGTTCTGGTTCGCGGCTTCCGCGCTGATACCCCGGCGGTTTTGACTCACGGTCTTCCCGGTCACCCCCGGCACGTGACCATCGGGACGCCGGGGTGTGTGCCGGTGTTACGTTGCTGACTTCGGTGATGCGCCCGTGATTCAGGTGCCTTAACCGCGGCCGCCTTCCCCGACGCCGTGCTGCGTGCCCTCCGAACCGACCTCACCGGCTGAGGCCGACCGGCGCTTCCTGACCCAGGCCGCCACGGCGACGAACGCGACCGGCGCACCGACGGCCGCCTTGACCCCCAGCTTCGCCATCACCCAGCCGAAGAAGAAGTGGTGCCATCCGTCCACCCACCACGTGATGCCCGCCACCAGCCCGGCGACGGACAGACCACAGACCACCGACAATGCTATGCGAACCGCACGTCCGAGCTGCGGCTCGCCGTCTTCCTTGATCCCTTCCATGGACCCGACTATAGAAGCTGCTCGTTCGCACACCGAACGAACGAGCCAACCGAGAGGCCGACTTGCGCCAGGCGGCCGCCGCCTCGTCACGTTCCACCGCGCGGCGCACCGGGGGTGGGGTCGGGCGGGTGGGGTGCGGCTGGTCGAGACAGTCCGCAGTACGGGCCCGCAACAGGCGATAATGATCGTTAGCTGCTTGTGCGTATTACTTGGGGGGTCTTGTGAGTCTGAGTCCGCGCGAGGTGTTTCTCCGGCTTGTTCATGGGGTCGCCGACGGGAACTCAAGCGAATTGCCTGACCTGTATGGCGAGGTCACCGATGTCCGGCATCCGATGGCGACGCCGGAGTCCGAGCCGTTGACGAGTCGGCGTGCACTCCGGGAGCACTTCACGGTGCCGCCGGAAGTTCGGGAGTCCTTGCCGAAGAGGAGTGTCGTCGATGTCGTCGTCCACGAGACCGCCGATCCTGAAGTGATCGTCGCCGAGTTCGCCTACGAGTTCACGTTGCCGGACGACTCCATGGCCAAGGTGCCGTGCGTCTTCGTCATGCGTGTGCGGGACGGTCAGATCATCGAGTCACGCGATTACATCGACCCGATCCGTACGTACACGGCACGCGGGGACCTTGACCGCCTCATCGCTTCGTTGCGCAAGGGCGTTTCCTAACCCGCGCTTTCCGAGGTGGACTGTCCAAGAGTTGACCAGAAACACGACCCACGTGTCCGTGTCCAGGGTGACGGGGTGACGGCCGGCAGGTGGTCTCGCAGGCCGGTGCGGTCCTGTTGGTGGAGACGGTCCGCAAGACCGGTCTTGACCGGGCGATATCCGCGGCACTGGCGCCCCGGCAAGAGCCACGGGCCGTCCACGATCCCGGGAAGATCCTCCTGGACCTTGCGCCGACGGCCGCGTTGGGCGGGGACTGCCTGGCCGACGTCGGCATGCTGCGGGCCGAGCCGGCCGTCTTCGGCCCCGTGGCATCCGACCCGACGACCTCCCGCTTGGCCGACACTCTCGCCGCCTGCGGCGACACGGTGTTGGGACCCGATCCGCACCGCCAGGTCCGAAGTTCGCGAACCTATCTGGCGGTTGGCCGGTGAGAGAGCCCCTGGAACAGCCACATCACCGCCGCCCTCGACCGGCGCGCCCAACTTCCGAACCCCGGCTGACCAGCAGACTCCCCGTCTCAACGAGCAGCACCACCGACCCGGAGCTGTGGAACCCGGCGCCCACCCGACACGTCAGCCGGGCCACCGGCCTGCCCCTCACCTACCGGCCATCGCAAAAC
Source organism: Streptomyces sp. NPDC031100 (assembly GCF_055570785.1). Classification (NCBI taxonomy): domain Bacteria; kingdom Bacillati; phylum Actinomycetota; class Actinomycetes; order Kitasatosporales; family Streptomycetaceae; genus Streptomyces; species Streptomyces sp. NPDC031100. The sequence continues at coordinate 105,742 of NZ_JBVIGN010000006.1, read as the reverse complement.
GTCCTGCCGACTCCGTCGACAGACCGTCACGCAAGATCGAGGCTGCTAACTGTGGTCGGGTAGCCGGATCACGGACCAGTAGGTTCGGGCGCGCTCGATTATCCGTGGGTTGGACACACCCGTTGTCGCCGTCCGCCCAGCCACGGGCGAACCGACGAAATGGCGCTCGCGGGGTGACGTAATGCGCTGGGTGGGGTCAGCGGGCCGGGCGGCCGCCGCGGGCTCGCTGGCGTCCGCGCTCTGGCGAGTTCCCAGTTTGGGAACGCTGGATCTGCTCGCGGATCTTGGGGCGCCTCCTGGAAGGTGAACACGGTCGCGAGCGCGAGGGCTCGGCGGGCTTCCTCAGTGGTGGTGGAGGGCTGACTGCGTTCCCGAGCGTGGCCATGGACGGCCGGGACGAAGCTCTCCACCCAGCCGGTGAAGCGTGCCCGCTTGGCCGCGTCATCGCGGTCGTCGAACGCCGACCAGCCCGTCCTCCGGCTGCTTCAGCTCGCCCGCCCACGTCTGCGCATGCTCCAGCACGGAACAGCTCCTCCGACGCCGGGAACCGCTCGAACGCCGGGTCCTCGCCCAACTGGTGCAGCTCCCGCAGACGGTTCACGGCCCGACCGGTGTTGACAGCCCCGAGACGGATCGGCGGACGCTTCGGACGGAGCTGGCCAGAGGCCTTCGCGGGCTCCCTCACCACACTCGAAGTCTTCGCCACCAGCCGGTTCCCAATCTGGGAACCGGCCTCGACTACACGGGAAGTCCACACGACGCGGGCCGCGTTGTCGCAGGTCAGCGAATTCCGTCTGTAGCTCGTTCATGACATACACCCAAAACCTTGTCCGGGCCGAGGCGCTGCTCTACGTACCCGACAACGCATACGTCCAGAACCGGTGTACGCGGAGGGTTGTGCGCCCCGATGTAACTCCGCGCGCCGACGTGCGCCGGTAGCAGCCTGGTACAGCACCCGGGATAGTGCCTGCGAAGGGTCCGCCGCATATGCACGGACCCTTCTGCCTGCCCGCTTCCGGTACCAGGGGGACTCGCTATGAAAACCGCCAGGCTCCGCCGTACGCTCAGCGTCTTCGGCGTCACCGCCTCCACCGTCCTGGCCGCCGTCACCTTCGCCCAGCCGGCCCACGCGGAGACCGCCTACGTTCTCATGAACACTGCGACCAGCAAGTGCGCCGACCTGCCCGGCTTCTACGCCACCCCGCCCGGCACTGAAGTCACCCAGTACGGGTGTGACTCCACCTACGGCGACAACCAGCAGTGGTTCATGCGGCCGACTCAGCCGCCCATCAACGGCAGCACCGTCGTGGAGTTCGTGAACGTGAAGAGCGGTCTGTGCATGGACCTGCCCGGCTACGGCTCTGTCGCCGCGACCACCCACGTCTCCACCTACTACTGCAACTCGGTGCCCGCCAACGACAACCAGGAATGGGTTCTCGACTACGCATCCGGCCCCAGCAACACCTACTACCACGTCGTCAACCTGAAGAGCGGTCTCTGTCTCGACGTCGCGGGCTGGGCCAGCGACGGATCCGACCTGGCGAACAACCTGCCGCTGACGGTCTACCCCTGCTACAACGCCGCCTGGGCCAACGGCGGCTACGACGACCACACCTGGCACGTCGTCTAAGCTTGTCCTTCAACCTGCCATGTCTGCTACGCCTTCAGGCGGAGCGTGGTGGGCTGGTCGGCCGTCTGGTTTGGTTCATGAGACGGCGTGCGACAGAGTGCAACGGAGCGAGCATGTGGGACGGCCCCTTTTACCGAGTCAGGCGTGACGGATACGAGATCTGCTTCGTGCCCGATGCGGGAGAGGACCTCGACGAGGTCTGCAATGTGGACATGTGGGTCATCCGCGATGACGGCGATCGCTGGTCCGGAACCGTGTTCACTCTCGATGAGGTGCACCGAATCATGGACCGCCAGCGGCAGGCAGGCGAGCCAGAAGGCGACTACTGGTGGTGCTGGGACGGCCTCATCGTCCGCGACGCGGGTCTGCCGTCGATGGTCAAGGTCATCGACGGGCTCGTCGCCGCGGGCGAGTATGAGACCGTCCTTCGCCACGTCGGACCCGAAGAGGACGCTTGATCTTGTTGACTCTGGCTTACCGAAACGATGACCCGAACGTGATCGCACGTACGGGGATTCCGAAGACGTGAACACGACCTCCGTCTGATCCTGTGCTCCGACTAAAGAGGCACTTGACGGATGTCCGGCGGGAAGCATGCGCGGTGGCGTCACACTTCGAATTCTTCGACTGCCTGCCCGTGCGCGGGGACACGCTGTTCGAGCTGACCGACGCGTTGCCGTGCGCGGACGGGCCGGTGACCATGCCGGCGGACCTCACGCTGGCGGCTGAGCACCGGCGCGGTCACAACGCGCTGAACAGCGGGAACGTCGATGTGCCGCGGCTGCGGCAGGTGCTGGCCGGGCTGCCGCGGCGGCATCTGCCGCTCGAGCGCGCCGTCGGTCTGCCAGGCCGCCAGGACCTCCTTGGCTCCCTCTACATAGACCTCCCCGGGCTGCCGCTCGCCGATGTGGTCCTGGGCGAACAGGGAGAAGTCGGGAGCGCCGCCTTGGGCGAGGATCACGTAGTAGGGGTTGCCGGCCACAAGGTGATTGGCCAGGGCCCGCACGTCGAAGTCGTCACCCGCCCTGCTCCAGGGCCCGGTGCGCCAGCCTCCTCAGAGTGCACCCCATTTAGGACGCATACGGTCCGCATTGAGAGGAGCAACGCCGTCACACTCGACCTCTGGTTTTCGGGGCAGAGTGCTGCCCGGGCGCCACGGGCCATCCCGGCGATCACTCGGCGATAAGAGCACGGATACCAAACTCAGCCCTCACACGACACAGGAGCGCACGGCGCCCACCATCACGCACCCGCCAGAATCGAACAGCAAACAACTGGTCCACTTCGGTGATCCCGTACACAGGATGACTGTTGATCTTCACCTAATACTCCGGCTGTGGATCGTGATCAGGGCTGCAGGAGTGGCCTATTGTCTCTGGTCTACGCTGCCCTTCGTGATCGCCAAACTGCAGTGTGTCGTGTTGGACTGTGCTGATGTCCTTGAGCTCGCCCGGTTCTACCAGTCGCTCCTGGGCGGCCTGGTGAACCAGCCGGACCCACGGTGGTCGCTCGGCGACGGTTGGGCGACCCTCCACGCCGACACCGGGCTCGTGCTTGCCTTCCAGCGTGTGGAAGACCATCGGCCGCCCGGGTGGCCAGACCCTGCTCGGCCACAGCAGTTCCACCTCGACCTGGGGGTCACGGACCTCGATCAGGCCCAGGAAGAGGTTCTCAAGCTGGGTGCCACGCTGCTCGATGTTGGTGACCAGAAGCGCAGTTGGCGGATCTACGCGGACCCGGCAGGTCACCCGTTCTGTCTCGTTCGGGACTGACAGGGGACGCATATGGATGCGGCCACCGGAGATCATCGCAAGTTGTGTGGACTGACGATGAAACGGTGGCCGCGGGCCACACCATAGAACCCGCCCGCTGGAAGGAAACCTTCGACAGCCTGATGAGGCGCTTGGCGGGCCGCTTCGCACGGGTCGAACCGCGGCGACGGACGGCACGGCTGGTGCTCGGACTCCTGTCGGATCTACCACGCAAGAATTGCTGGACGATCGCCGAGTGGGCCGGAGAGGCCACCCCGTACGGCATGCAGCATCTGCTGTGCCGTGCCTCCTGGGACGCGGACGCCGTCCGGGACGATGTTCGCGACTACGTCGTCGAACACCTCCACGACGACGAGACGGTCTTGGTGGTCGACGAGACCGGCGACCTGAAGAAGCGCACCTACACGGTCGGCGTTCAGCGCCAGTACACCGGCACTGCGGGGCAGAATCGAGAATTCCCAGGTCGCGGTCTACCTCGTCTACGCGGGCCGCCGAGGGCACGCGGCGGTGGACCGGGAACTCTACGTGCCCCGCTCGTGGACCGCTGATCCGGACCGCTGCCGGGCCGCCGGACTGGACGAGGACATCGCCTTCGCTACCAAGCCGGAGCTGGCCGCCCGTATGATCAGCCGGTTTTTGGACGCCGGCCACCATGCGGGCTGGGTCGCGGACGATGAGGTCTACGGCGGCAATCCGAGGTTGCGGGCCGCGCTGGAGGAGCGCGGGGCCGGCTACGTGCTCGCCGTTGCCTGCTCGTCCGAAGTCACCACGACCGGCGGGAAGTTCCGGGCGGACGCGCTGGCTGCGAAGGTCCCCCAACGGGCCTGGCAGAGGCTGTCGGCAGGGGCCGGCGCCGGTGGACACCGCTTCTACGACTGAGCCGTCATCGACCTCACCGCCCCCGGGACCGGCCACCGCCAGATATTGATCCGCCGCAGCCACACCACCGGCGAACTCGCCTACTACCACTGCTGGTCACCCGTCCCCGTGCCTCTGCCCACACTGGTGCGGGTCGCCGGATCGAGATGACGGGTCGAGGAGACCTTCCAAGCAGGAAAGGGCCTGACCGGGCTGGACGAACGTCAGGTCCGCCGCTTCACCTCCTGGTCCCGCTGGGTCACCCTCGCCATGCTCGCCCACGCCTTCCTCGCCGTGGTCCGGGCCGACGAGCACGCCCGGCACCCCGCCCCGGACGGACTGATCCCGCTCACCTGCAACGAGACCCAGCGACTGTTCACCACACTCGTCGCCCGGCGCAATCACGCTGTCATTCACCGGCTCGGCTGGGCCGGCTGGCGACGTTGCCACCAGGCACGAGCACGAGCCGGTCATTACCGGCGCCAAGCCGCATCCCGGACAGTCAGCAGAAGTCGAGCAGGACGCCCTTGTCCACGCAGTACTTCATGAATTCGATCAGCTGGCGGGTGGCATCGATGCGCCGTTGGAGGACGAGATCTGTGTTCCCGCGCGTGCATCTTGGCGGTCTCTTCAGGGCTGTTGCTGTCATCGGCGACGGCGAGGACGACACCCGATAGGAGGACGGCCGCGCCAAAAATCCACTTCCCCCCACCGTTATGAGCGGCAGAGGACAGCGATCAACTGCCGCTCTGTAGAAGAGGTCTGTGAAGGCGCCGCCCCGCTGAGCAGCTGATCGTCACTGCGGCCGGGACGGGGCCTTGTCGCCGGCCGCTCCTCTCCTGGGTCGAGGAAGGTACGTCCCAGTCGCTCCGTCCGGTTAGCAGGCGATCGGAACCCAGGTGTGCACGGGGTAGGTGAAGGTGGAGGAGTCTCGGAAGCTCGACAGGATGTCGAGTTCCGCGCCGGTGGGCGGGGCGACCAGCCTGAACGTCTGCCAGGCGTCGCCGGTGGAATCGGTGGTGCCGGACGCTCCGGAGGTATAGCCCTTCTTGCCGGGGATCCAGTAGTCGGTCCAGACCGGCACTCCCGCGAGGCCGGGCCCGTCGTGCGAGCGGTGCACGGTCACGTCCACCGCGCGGACGGAGAACGGCCATTTGCCGACGGTGGTGCACTGCTGGAAGACGGTGGTGGGGGCGAGGTCCGGCCACCACCTTTTGTCGACCTCGCTCGTGTTGTCCCGCGTGCAGTGGAGCAGGGGGCGCGTCAGCGTGTTGCTGTAGTAGGTGCCGTCGGTCCAGGCGATCTCGAAACTGATGCTCAGCGTCGAGTCGGCGGGTGGGTAGTCGATCGTGTAGTTGAAGGTGGCGTTTCCCCTGACGGGGTCGTACTGGCCGAAGAGGGTGCCGTACTTGCTGGTGCCGGGGATGGTGTAGACGACGGTGATCTTGGACCCGGCGGGGTCGTGCCCGATGGCTTCCAGGTTCAGACTGAGCCGGTCCACGGGTACGGCGATGGTCGTCCTACTGCTCCCGATGGTGTCTATGCCGCAGTGCTGGTCGATGTAGGGATCACGGGCATCTATGCCGGCGAAGGCGGGTGACGTTCCGGCGGCGGTCAGACCAATGAGTACGGCCAGACTCGCGATCAGTGCTCTCCAGGTTCTCCAGGTCATCGCGGATGCTCCCTCAGATGGTCGGTGCCGACGGTGCCGTCCACTTGCGGCGGCAGAGACGCCGCCACGGGGCACCCGGTTCCGGCTCTGAACTGCTTGTGCTGGAGCCAATCAGGCCCGGCAGCTCGGGATGACCCTCAACACGATCTTGCGTTTCTCGCGTGCCGCTACTGCGGAGGAGATGTTCACCGGGCAGTGGCAAAGCCGTGCGACCAGGCTCGATGACTACAAGCCCTACCTCGATCAGCGTTGGCAGGAAGGCTGCACCAACGCCTGGAAACTGTGGGGGGAGATCAGGGGAAAGGGCTATCTCCGCGGCTACGCCAGTGTCCGTGCCTACGTCAGCAGGACGCTTCGCGGCAAACCCCAACCGGTCGGACCCCGCCCGCCGTCAGCCCGGGCCGTTACGCGCTGGATCCTCACCCACCCCGACGCCCTACCCGAAGGTGACCGGCTCCAACTCAAAGCCGTCCTGGCCAATTGCCCCGAGCTGACGGCACTTGCCGAGCACGTGCGCTCCTTCGGGCAGATGGTCGCTCACCTCCAGGGTGACCAGTTGCCGACCTGGATCGAAGCGGCTACCTCCACCACCGAACTGCCTGGCCTCCGGAGCTTCGCCCAACACCTCGAACGCGACCTCGACGCCGTCACCGCGGCCTCACACTGCCCTGGAACTCCGGCGTCGTGGAGGGTCATGTAACCGGATCAAGATGCTCAAGCGCCAGATGTTCGGCCGCGCAGGATTCGATCTCCTGCGCAAACGACTCCTGTTGGCGTAACCGAGAGTCACGCGACCACATGAAGTGGACCAGAGCCGGTTCTCGTGAACAAAGCCACATCCAGTGTCTCGGGGGAGGCGCTGTGCGCAGTGCTGTCGATGAGCTGGACCGGGTCAGCCTGCCAGTCGGGCGAGGGCCAGCGCGTGAGCGTGGTCGAGGGAGTCAGCAGCAGCGCAAGGGATGTCCGGCTGCACACCGGTGCCCTCCCAGTTCGTGCTGGAGACGGGGTTGATGGCGCGGCCAACGGGCACGGTGGCTTCCAGGTGTGGGTGCACCGTCCAGCCCCTGCACGGGTGTGCGCCGCCGCGGGTGCGCTCGCCGACGACTACGGCACGGCCGAGCTGCTGGAGGTCGTACGCCAGCTCTTCAGCGGCAGAGAAGGTGCTGTCGCTGGACAGCACATACAACGGCTTGCTGCCGCCGAAGCGCGCGCCGGGAACGTGCGGCAGGCTCCAGGACTGCTCACTGCGCTCGCCGTTGCGCCAGTGCATGGTGTTGAGGTGGGTGCGCTCGTCGAGTAGGTAGCTGCAGACGAAGGCGACCGTGTCCGGGTCGCCGCCCCGGTTGGCGCGAAGGTCCACGATCAGCGCCTGGGCGCGGGAGGCCAGGGTGAGCGCGGCGCCCAGCGGTTCGGCGGCCCACTCCAGCGGGAACAGCATCGGTGCCAGCTCCACCACGGCGACCCCTCCGTCGAGCAACTGCACCCGGGGCGCACCGCCCAGCGAGGTGTCGAAGTCCCGGCGCATGGCGTCCCGGGTGGCCGCATCCTGCTTCGGGGAGACCGGGTCGGCGTGGTGCTTCAGCCTCAGGTGTCGGTCGCCGTTGACGGACTGCAGGTCCGCGGTGACCAGACTGGCGAGCTCCTCGGCGTCGTCGACGTCGTAGGCGCCCTCGGTGAGACGTCGTTGCAGCAGACCGGCGAGCTGCTCGGCTATCTCGGGGAAAACGTAGTGCTCGATCAGGAGCCGGGCTGTCTCGTCGATGACAGGGGCCGGCCGAAGCTTCGTTGAAGTCGTCATGGCAGGGAGTAGAGCACTGCCCTTGCTAAAGCGTCAAAGAGTTTAGACACTTTTGGTATGCCTGGTCAGCCTCCTTATCTGCCACCCCCTGAGGATGTTCTGGAGATCGTTGCGCCTGAGCAGTTCGCGGCGCTCGCCCACCCGTTGCGTCAGCGGTTGCTCTTCGCCCTGGGCCACCGGCCTGCCACCACCAGCCAGCTTGCGGCGCACCTCGACGCGAAGAAGGGCAACGTGGCCCACCACCTCAAAGTCCTCCGCGAAGCCGGGCTGGTCCACATCGCCGAGACCCGCCAGGTCCGCGGCGGCACCGAGCAGTACTACCAGCGCACGGCCCGCCACATGGTCGTCGCCGAACCCCAAGCGGCAGGCACCGCCGCGATGCTCGCCGCGGTCGCCCAGGAGCTGGACCTCTCACCCGCCGAGACCCACCTGAGACTGCGCCACCTGCGTCTGAGCCCCGCGAAGGCAAGAGAACTCGGCGAGACCCTCGCCCAACTGGTCGACGAGGCCGAGGAAAATGCCGAGGACCAGCCCCTGCACGGCGTGCTGGTGGCGCTCTATCAGCAGGCCCTGCCGACCAGCACCACCAGTTCCGCCTAGGGCGTGTATCGAAAGAGCTGCCAGGTGCCCGAACTGTACGCGCGAAGAGCGAGCGCAACTCGGTGGCGTCTGGAGCGAAAATCAGGAAGGCTCGCGCGCATGGTCTCGGTATTGCAGAACGTGGCGATTGACTGTGCAGATGCCTACGAGCTGGCCCGGTTCTGGAGCAGGGTGACCGGCCGTCCGCTGCATCCCGAGGACAAACCGGGTGATCCGGAGACCCAGGTGTTGTTGGCGGAGGGCCCAGCGCTCTACTTCAACCAGGTGCCCGAGCCCAAGACGATCAAGAACCGGATCCATCTGTGTTTGCGCCCAGAGACCTCGCGTGAACAGGAGGTGGAACGGCTGCTGGGCCTCGGTGCCACCCTTGTCGCCGATCTCCGGAATCCCGATGGCTCTGGCTGGGCGGTCCTTGCCGATCCCGAAGGCAACGAGTTCTGCGTTCTGCGCAGCGAGTCCGACCGAGCCGCCATGACTTCCTGACGCTTCCGTTTCCGTCCCAACTGGCTTCGGATGAGTGCTGGTCACAGCCACTCGTTGATGGCCGCGACGAGGACGGTCGCTTCGTATCGGACCGCGAGCTTGATGCCCCTATGGATGTCAACGCGCTGACGCCGCAGCGCACTTGGGTGGGCTGACCATCTGGTAGATCTCTCGTGCGACGTAGCGTTTGAGGCAGCGGATGGCTTCGCGGCGGGTCTTGCCCTGGGCAACACGACGCTCCACGTAGTCGCGGGTGCGGGCATCCCAGCGCAAGCGGGCCAGGACGATGGTGTAGAGCGCGGAGTTGGCCTGGCGGTCGCCGCCTCGGTTGAGCCTGCGACGCTGGGACTTACCCGAGGATGCCTCTACCGGGCTGACGCCGCAGAGTGCGGTGAAGGATGACTCGCTGCCCATCCGGTCCGGGTTGTCGCCGGCCGCTATCAGCAAGGCGGCGGCGGTGTCCGGGCCGACGCCGTAGCGGTCAGCAGCCGCGGTGCGCAGACGGTGATTGCCCTGGTGATCCGTGCGGTGAGGTCTTTGATCTCCTCGGTGAGATGCTGGATGCGCCTGGCCAGCAGCCGAAGTGTGTGGCGGGCCGCCGCTGCCGGGGCGGTGTCGTCGGCGGCCTCCAGCTCGGAGCACGTCCGGATGAGTTTGGGATTGCTCAAGCCGGTCAGTGTCTCGCGCAGGGCGGGTTCGGCGACGACCAGGATGGCCTTGAGCTGGTTGATCGCCTGCGAACGAGACTTGGTCGCGGAAACCTTGGCCAATTTGAACATACGGATGGCCTCCACCGGGCTGTCGCTGGTCTTGGCGGTGGCGGTGGCACGTCCGGAGAGCACGGCCTGGGCAGCGGCTGCGGCGTCGATCGCGTCGGTCTTGCCGCGTCGCCGCCGGGTGGCCTTGTCCGGTTGGTTGACCTCGGTAACCGTGATTCCCTCGCGGTGCAGGTAGCGCGTCAGTGCGGCGCCGTAGGAGCCGGTGCACTCCACGCCGGCCCGCTGCAGATGACCGAAGGCACATGCCCAGGCCAGCAGTTGTTGGTAGCCATCCTCGGTGGTCGGAAAGCTGCGGGTATCCAGCAGGGCTCCCGCTGTGGTGATCACTGCGGCCACGTGGATGTCCTTGTGGGTATCCACGCCGAGCACGACATCTTCGATCGGTTCGGGCGCGTGGTGACGGGGACGGGTGGGCTGAGTCATGCTGGGCACGGTTGCCTGTCTCCTGAGCGCTTCGGGAACACGGGTGGCCGACGCCGGTCCAGGTGTGGCGGTCAGGACTGTGACGGTGCCTGTCGCGAAGGCCCCTATCGGGACACGCCCACCGGTCCGGCGGCAGCACGCGCCGCCTCGAGCGGTGGTCGGCAGATCAAACTCAGGGCATCAGCGCCAGTCGTACCTCGGGCCAGACCACCGCCCGAGGCGGCACCCGATCATCCTCACAGTCGTACCTCGTAGCCACAGCCCGGTGCCGCTTGAGGCGATTGATGCCGCACTCGACCGCGTGCCGGGCCTTGTAGTCCTCCGGGTCGAACTTCGGCGGCCTGCCACCGTTCGAGCCGAGCTTCTTGCGGTTGCGGGCTTGGTCGGCCTTGTCCGGGATGGTGCAGCGGATCCGGCGCCGACGCAGGTAGGCGCGGTTCTTCCGGGAGGCGTACGCCTTGTCGGCGCGCACACGATCGGGCCGGATGCGGGGCCTGCCCGGCCCGATGCGGGGCACACGGACCTTCTCCAGGATGTCGAAGGACATCCAGCACTCCGAGACCCTGATCACCTGGCCGCCGTCACCCTCGTGGCCAGGCGCCTCGCCCGGATGGGAGCCATCCCCAGCCGGCCGAGGAATCCGGCGCAGGCCAACGGTTGACCGCACCTACATCGTCAGACATGGTCACCGAACCCCACGAACGTCTGCCCACCCGGCCCCCGTTGCACGCCCGCGTCACCATCGAACGCAGCCAACACCGGCCCGTACCCCTCACCGAACCCGCCCCGCCGCGCACCTGCCGAATCCCCCTTCCCCCTCTACGGTCCCCATGGCCCGACCCACAAGGGGTTACCTCATGCCCACACGGCGCACGCTCATCGGCAGCTCCTGGAAGAACCGCTCCAGCCGCGCCGGGTCGTCGGCGTCGAAGGCGGCGATGCTGAGCGCTTCCACCTCCGCGGCCGCGGTGCGCAGCCGTTCGGGGTCCCGTCCGGTGAGAATCCACCCTGGCACCCTCGGCACGGGCGTGCCTGGCGGTCGCCAGTCCGATGCCCGAGCTCCCGCCGATGACGACGAGGGGGCTGTCCGAGCAGCGCCGGGTCGCGGGGAGTGCTCCCCGTCGACGGCTCAACGCTCATGGATCCTCCTCTGCCGCAACGGGCCGTGCCGCCCAACGGCGTTGGCGCGGCACGTCGGCGGCTCCTGGAGCAGCCGGAAGGTCTTGACCCGGCGGAACAGTTCCGGCAGGGCGAGCTTCGCTTCGGTCCGGGCGAGCGGGGCGCCGAAGCAGGTGCGGATTCCGGTGGAGAATCTCAGGTGCTCGTTTCGACGAGGATGGCCCGGACCGGGCAAGCGCGGCCTGTTCCACCCGGTCACGAGCCCCTCATCGAAGCGAGGGGAGAACCGCAGCGCCTCATCCGCCGTGCAGGGCGAAGACGTCGGGGGCGACAAAGACGTACTGCGCGTATCCCTGGCGCCGGTTGAGATCGACGACAAGCCTCATCTGGAACCCGCTCCCTGCGCGGGCCGCGACAGCCGCGGGCTCCCAGGACCTCCCTGAAGGGAAGACCGCGAGCGGTGTCGCCGAACTCGAGCGCGCTGATGCGGCGCCGGGGCTCATGGCCGACGGATCGACGAGTGGGCACGCGTCGAGGTCAGCTGCAAACAACGCGGACACAGCCCCTGAAGCCGCCCAGCCATGAGCACAACCGCCGTTGCCGTACTAGCGGGCGGTGCCGAAGTCCTGGGTCCAGTAGCTGTTGGGCTGGGCCAGGCCGACGCCTATCTCCTTGAACGAGCAATTGAGGATGTTGGCCCGGTGGCCGGGGCTGGACATCCAGCCCGCCATGACCTGCTCGGGAGTGGTGTAGCCGTAGGCGACGTTCTCGCCGTAGGTGCTCCAGGTGTAGCCCGCGCTCGTGATCCGGTCGCCGGGGGAGGAGCCGTCGGACCCGGTGTGCGACATGTTCTGGTGGGCCGCCATGTCCTGGCTGTGGGCCTGCGCCACCTTGGTCAGGGTCGCGTTCAGGGTCAGGGCCGAGCAACCCACCTTGCTGCGCTCGGCGTTGACGAGCGCCACGATGCGCGCGACGACCCCGGACGCGGTGGCGGTGGGCTTCGGGGTGCTCGGTGAGACGGGAGCGGCGGAGGCGGGGCCGGTCGCCTTGGGGGCGCTGTGCGTCGCGGCGGGCTTCGGCTTCGGCTTGATGGTCTTGTGCGGGCTCGGAGAGGCGGTCGGAGTCTGCGACGCCGCCGGAGTCGGCCGGCCGGACGCGACGCCGTTCCAGTGGTGATCCCAGTGGTGATGGCGGTGGGCGTGGTACTGCCAGTTCTGGGCCGCGTGGTTCCCGGCGCCGCCTGCCTGGTTCTCTGCGTTGTCCGGCCAGCCGGAACAGGCCATGGCGACGGACGGTACGCCCACGGCGCCCAGGACGACAGCGGCCATGACCACTCGCCGGTAGTGCTGCTTCTTGCGATGCTTCGCCATGCGTGACCTCACCGGTAGTCGCCGAGCGCGGCCCGTCGCGGCCGCCCCGGCGCGGACTCCGCTCCTGAACTGCGGAGACTTCCTGCGGGCCGTCATTGTTAGAAGGGCTTCAAAGGGAGCGCAAAGGCCATTCATACTACCTTGCTTCGTAGACGTCGGAGGCCCTTGCCAAGGGCATGCGCGCGTGCTCGTCCCTCTTGTTGCGTCTATGGGAAGAGCTGTCGCCCCGTCAGAAACCCCATGGCTTTCGGAAAACGGGCGAAAGGCCCGACCCGGGGGAATGTCGTCACGCCGGTCGTGGAAGGTGTCCGCACCAAGACGGACAAATCCCATATGTCGCCAGGGCGGGATCTACTATCCGGCACGCCTAGTCCTCGGAGGTGGCGTGACGGATGTCACGGAACCAAACCTTCCGTTATGGAATCCGACGGGACGCGTCGGGAGCGGAGGGCAGGGCGAGGTGGGCGAGGTCGACCGGCGGGGGCGTCCGTACCGGCCACAGCGGAGCGGCGTCCCCGTCGGCGAGCGCGGCCGGCGCGTCGGTGAGGTTCATGCGCTCGCGCAGCCGGCCGTAGAAGTCCATGGGGCCCAGCCGGACCGCCTTGAGCCGGCGGGGAGCGGCGTACACGCCGATCCAGTCCCCGGGGTTGAGTACCCCGCGCACCTGTCCGTCGATGCTGACGGCGGCCTGGCCCGAGCGTTCCAGGACGCGCAGGGCGATGGGCTCGTCCGGAGCGGCCACGACCGAGCGGTTGAACGTCATGTGCGGGGCGACCGGGGTGAAGATGAGGCCTTCCGCGCGGGGCGAGACGACCGGACCGCCGGCGGCGAAGCTGTACGCGGTCGACCCCGTGGGCGTGGCCACCAGCAGCGCGTCGGCGGAGTACGACGCGAGGAGCCGCCCGGCCAGATAGACACCGACCGACACCTGCCGGTCCCTGGCCAGCTTCTCGAGGACGACGTCGTTCAGCGCGGTCACGTTCAGGGCGACGCCCCAGTCGTCTCCGGTTTCGCACTCCACGCGGACCCGGGGCGGGGGCAGCATCGGGCCCCGGCCGTACCGCATCATCGCCTCCAGGTTCTCGGGCACCTCCAGTCGGCAGGAGGCCCGCAGGGTGAGCAGCATCCGGCTCTCGACGGTGATCCGCTCCTCCCGTACGGCGTCCAGCGCCGCGCGCACCGCCGTGGCGGGCACCTCCGTCAGGAAGCCCAGCCGCCCCAGGTCGACGCCGAGGATCAGGGCGTCGTTCTCGGCAGCCAGCCGGGCACCGCGCAGGAAGGTGCCGTCGCCGCCCAGGGTGACGATCAGGTCCGGATCGCCCGCGGTGTCGAGCTCCTCCCGGGCACTGTGCCGCTCGCCCTCCTGCCACACGTCGATGTCGGTGCACGCGACGGCGTGCTCGGCGCACCACGCCCGCACGGTGCTCGCGGCGGCCACAGCCTCCGCCCGCCCGCCGTGCACGACCAGGCCGATACGGTTCACCGTCATGTCCGCCTCCCAGCGGCCGGCACAGGTAGCCCTCCCCACCACGATCCCAGCCGCCACCTCGCACGGCACGCCGCCGGCGGTTCGCCGCCGGGCCCCCGATCAGGGATTCCGTGCCGATCCGGCCCGCTTCCTGTCACTGCCATGTCACAGCCGTCCCCCAGGGGAACCCCCGGTCAGGTGGCCCTGTCTAGGTTCGTGAGCACCGGCTCGGAGCCGGTCGACCTGTGCACTTCGGACATCGGGGGATCCCATGCAGTACCGAGAGACCATCCGCGTCACCGCGACGGCGCTGGCCGCGCTCGCAGCCGCCGCGTCGCTGTCGGCGTGCCAGTCGGGCGGCGGCGAGCCGACGGCGAAGACGCCGTCGTCGTCCCCGACCACCGCGGCCGCCTCCCCCACGGCCTCCGCCCCGACGACCGCTGGGTCCTCCGGCGGCGGCACGTCCACCCCTGCCGGCGCCCCTGCGTCCCCTGCGTCCCACACGTCGGCCGGTACGTCGGCCGGCACCGCGCCGAGGTGTGCGGCCACCGCCCTGAAAGCGACGGCGTACCAGGCCGCCGACCGTCCCGACGGCACCGGCACCGGCGCGGCGATCATCGAGTTCACCAACACCTCCGGAAAGGCGTGCACCCTCAAGGGCCACCCGTCGGTGGCCGGGGCGGGCAACGGCTCGCCCGAGCACAACAAGCCGCTGACGGTGACGCCCGTGGGGTCCGCCTCGAGCGTGCGGGTCGCGCCGGGCGGCAAGGCATGGGTGAAGCTGACCTTCGTCCAGGTGCAGGGCGAGGCCGACGGCTACTGCGTGTCGGGCGCGGAGCCCGTCGCGTTCCCGACGCTGGTCGTCGGCCTGACCGGGTCCGGGGCGCACCAGGTCGCCCTGTCGGACGGTGTGTTCGCCGAGTGCGACAACAAGGTCACCGCGACCGCGGTCACGGCGATCAAGCCCGCCTGACCGGCGGTCCTGCGCCGCCCCCCGCCGAGCGCCGGGGGCGGCGCCCCGGACGCCTGCTCGTCAGCGGGCCGTCGCGGAGGAGACGGCGGCTCGGGCCGCCCGTTCCACCAGGGCGACGCCGTCCTTCATCGACGTGCTGCCGTCCGAGAGCACCGCGACGAGGTAGTGGTGCCCGCCCGTCGTGATCCGGCCGACGCTGTTGACGTCCCACAGCCCGGTCGTGTTGCGCTGCAGCCAGCCGTTCTTCAGGGCCCACCCGGAGCCGGCGGCCGCCGAGACGCCCCAGGACTGCTCGTCTGCGACACGGCTCATCAACGTGCGGATGTAGGCGCGGGACGTGTCACTGAGCCCCGGCGCGGAGGCCGTCTTCGCGGCAGGACCCGTGTCGAACACGGCCCGCAGCAGCCGTATCTGGTCACGCGCCGTGGTCCGGGTCAGCCCCCACTTCGCACCGGGACCGCCCTTGGTGGTGATCAGCCCCAGCCGCTTGTTCGCCGCCTCGAGGCCGGGAGCCAGGCCGATGCGCCGCCAGAGAGCGTTGGCCGCCGCGTTGTCGCTGTGCTCGATCATCGCCTCCGCCTTGGCGCGATCCTGCGCGGCCAGGGCGTGCCCGGAGTCCTGCGCCCGGAGCAGCACCGCGGCGAGGATGTCGACCTTGATGATGCTCGCCGTGTCGTAGGGGGCGTCGTCGCCGTACACCGCGGGCGTCCGGCCCGCGCCGTCCAGGTCGAGGACCGCGGCCGTCACCCGCGCCTTGCCCTGGGCCTGCACCGTCGTGCGGAAGTCGGCCGGTCCGGAGCCGGAGCGCGGCGACGCGGTGGCCGCGGCCGCCTGTGCCGGGTGCAGCGCACCGGCCGCGAGCAGCGTCGACACCGCGGTGGCAAGCACGCCGCAGACCGCCGCGCGGTGCGACAGGGGTCGGGTTCGGTACGCCATGGTGAGGAGCCTCGGCAGTTCGGGGGTGGGGACACAGCCCTGCGAACGTAAACAAAACGCCCGCTCTGCGAAGTGACCGCGGCCACGGCCGGGCCCTTTTGGGCATGAATTGTGAGCAGAACAACAGGAGGTGGGCGTGACCATCGCTCACGCTGTGTGATGGCCCGCCTGGCTTGCGCTCCTCACCCGCGGGGCAGAAGGTGACCAGAGAGTCGGACCGGGCTCAGGAGGCGTTATGAGCACAGCGGAGGAGCCGAGGGTGTCCGGCCTGGAGGTCCGGTCCATCGACTACGTGCCCCTGAACGAGCGGCACGGCAGGCTCTGGCATCTCGGTCCGCTCTGGTTCATGTCCAACGCGCAGATCGCCACCCTGGCGGTGGGGCTGATCAGCATCACCGAGGGCGGAAACCTCATCTGGTCGTTGCTGGCCATCGTCGCCGGCACCGTCACCGGCACCTTCTTCATGGCCTTCCACTCGGCCCAGGGCCCCCAGCTCGGCCTGCCGCAGATGATCCAGTCGCGGCCCCAGTTCGGGTACGTCGGCGCCCTCCTGGTGTGGCTCTTCGCGTATGTGCAGTACGCGGGATTCAACGTCTTCAACAGCATCCTCGCCGCCGACGCCCTGCACACCACGCTGCACGGCGGCGTCAAGCTGTGGGTGGTCGTGGTCACCGCGGTCGCGCTCGTCATCGCGCTGGTGGGCTACGACATCATCCACAAGGCCGAGCGCTTCCTGACGTACACCTTCCTCGTCATCTTCGGGATCTTCACCGTCGGCGTCCTGGTCAACCTGCACTACCCGGCAGGCTCCTTCGACCTCGGCGCCTTCAAGTGGACCCCGTTCCTGGCCCAGTTCGGCGTGGTCGCCGGCTACCAGATCAGCTGGGCCATCTACGTCTCGGACTACTCGCGCTACCTCCCGCCGGACGTGACGGTCCGCAAGACCTTCTACTGGACGTACTTCGGCTCCGCGCTCGGCGGCATCTGGCTGATGGTGCTCGGCACGCTGCTGGCCGCCTGGGCCGGCAAGGACTTCGAGACGATCGCGTCGATCAACGCCGCCGGCGACAAGATCTTCGACGGGTTCGGCGCGATCGTGCTGCTCTTCGCCGCCCTGGGGCTGGTGTCCGTGACCGCGCTGAACATGTACGGCGGTTCACTGACCCTCATCAGCGCCATCGACTCGTTCAAACGAGTACGGCCGACCCTCGGCGTACGGCTGCTCACCCTCGGTCTGACCGCGGCGCTCTCCCTGGTAGGTGCCCTGGCCGCGACCTCGAACTTCCTCACGAACTTCAACAACTTCCTGCTACTCGTGCTCTACCTGTTCATCCCGTGGACCGCGGTGAACCTCATGGACTACTACGTCGTGCGGCGCGGACACTACGCGGTCGCGGAGATCTTCAATCCGAACGGCATCTACGGCCGTTGGGGCTGGCACGGCATCATCGCCTACCTGGTCGGCTTCGCCGTCATGATCCCGTTCTTCTCGGTCGGCACCCTGTTCGTCGGCCCTGCCGCCGAGGCGCTGGGCGGAGCCGACATCTCCCTGTTCGTCGGCCTGCCCGTCTCCGCGCTGCTGTACTGGTGGCTGACCCGCTCGATCGACGTGGCGGCCGAGACCCGCGTGGCGGAGGCCGAGGCGGAAGCACTGGAACAGGCGGCACACGAGCACCGCGAACCCTGACCGTCCGCTCACCGAGGGGGCGGCGTTCGGACGGCGTCGGCGAGCAGCGCCTGCGACCGTTCCCACAGGCGCCGGGCGGCGCCGTACAAGCACGTCGCCGACCGGGAGACCCTGCCGGCCGAACCGGCCGCCAAGGGATACGAGCAGCAGCCGGCCCGCTTCGCCGACGCCGTGACGAGGAGCGAGGACCCGGCGGGGCAGCCGGCGTCACGGGCCATCGCACGGCAGCCTGCTGTGGAGTGAGCCGGTAGCAGGGTGGGGCCGGACCGGGCAGAGCGGCAGTGACGGGGGCGCATCAGGCCGGTTCGCCCCGCCAGGAGCCGTCGCGCTGGGCCCAGCGCACGGCGGGGGACACGGCGAGTCCGGCCACGGCGAAGACCACGCCGAGCACCGCCCAGCCGAGCGCGCCGTGGGCGATCGCGGTGACCGTGACCAGCGCAGGGCCCGCCATCATCCCGGCCGACATGCCGGCGCCGAACACTCCCTGGTAGACACCGTGCGCGCGGGCGTCGGCGAGTTCGTAGCCGAGGGTCCAGCCGCCGGCGGCCGACAGCACCTCCGCGAAGACCTGCACCACCGCGCCGGCGCTCAGCAACAGCACCGCCCACACGGGGGAGAGGCCCGCGGACAGGGCGTAGGTGGCGCAGGCCGCCGCCAGCAGCAGCCCCGACCAGCCCATCGCCCTTACAGCGCTGGGCACTTGGGAGGCGCGGCGGGCGACACGCACCTGAAGGAGGGCCACCAGCGCACAGTTGAGGATCATCAGCAGGGCAGCCGTCCAGCGCGGTGCCTCGGTCCGCTCCACGATCCACAGGGGCAGCCCGACCTCGGACAGCGTGTACTGCACGACCAGCACCGCGTTGAGCACGGTCACCGTGAGGAAGGGCAGGTCGCGCACCGCCCGCCAGCGGTCCGCGGCCGGGGCGTCGGCGTCCAGGACCGCGCGCTCACGCACATGCGACGCCAGCGGCAGCCGTGGCACCAGCAGCGCGGGACCCGCGAAGGACAGTGCGTTCAGCACGATCACCGTCAGGTACGCGCCCCGCGTGTCGAGTTGCAGGGCGACCGCGCCCAACGCGCCGCCGACGCCCATCGCGACGTTCGTCACCATCCGCAGATACGCCCGAGCCTCCACCCGCGTCGCCGCCGGCAGCACGTCGGCATACAGGGCGCCCTGCACTCCTCGGCTCGCCATCTGCAACGTCGTCGCGCAGACCACCGCGACGAGGAATCCGATGTAGGAGTGGACCAGGGTGTACGCGGCCGTGGCGATGCCCGTGCCGCCCCACAGCAGAGCCGCGACGCGCCGGGCGCCCCACCGGTCCGCGGCCCGCCCGGCGGGCACCCCGGCGACGACGCCCACCAGGCCCGCGGCCGTCAGCCCGACGCCGACCGCGGTCGCGTCCAGGCCGACGATGCGCGTGAAGTACAGGACGCCGAGCGGGAAGTACAGGCCGTTGCCCAGGGAGTTGACGGCGGTCAGCACGGTGGCGAGCCGCAGTACCGGGTCGGCCGGCAGCAGCCCGCCGGCACGGGTGGCGCGGTCGGCTTCGGGTCTGCCGTGCTGGTCAGGGGCGGGTGAGACGGGTGTCGTGGTCATGTCCGACAGCCAACCCCGTCTCCACCGGCGTCCGACAATGATTTAGCCTGCCACTCAATGATGGAGTTCTCCTTCGCCGTCGGCGACCTCGCCACCACCTCCTTCGCCTACTCCCCGCTGCAGGAGGCGGTGTTCTCGCTGCGCTGCCTGCACGACCCGGCCCGGTACCCGCACCACCGGCCGTGGCTGCGCCGTATCCGCCCGCACCTGGAGACGCTCGACCGCGAACTGCTCACCGCCCTGATCGCCCCCTGGCTGTGGGTGCCCGACTTCCTCACCCCGCGCCCGGGCCGTGCCCGCCCCGTCTTCGCCGAGGAACTCGACGAGGTCCGCCGCACCCCGCCGGACATCGTCGTCGCCGACTTCCACGCCACCTACCGCACCGAGGAGGCCCTTCCGCCGGTCGTCGCGCGGGGCCTGGCCGACCCGGCGGCCTTCCTCGCCCGGCTCGCCGACGCCGTGGACGCCTACTGGCGCACCTGCCTCAACGACAGCTGGTGGCCGCGCGTGCACAGCATCCTGGAGGCCGATCTCGCCCATCAGGCACGGGTGTTGGCGGAACAGGGGGCGGCGGCGCTCTTCGGCGGGCTCGACGCGCGGCTCGTGTGGACCGGCGACCAGCTGCGGCTGACCCGCCCGCCCGACACGGCCCCCCTGGCCACCGGCCGACATCCGCATCGCCGGGCGCGGCCTGGTGCTGATGCCGACGCTCTTCGCCCGCGGCGCCCAGACGGTGATCGACCCCTCGCGCCCACCGGTGCTCATCTATCCGGCCCGTGGCCGCGCGACCCTCTCCGAGGCACCGCCACCGGTCACCGACCGCGCCCTGGTACGACTCCTCGGCCGCCCCCGAGCCCGCCTGCTCAGCCTCCTCGCCGAACCCGCCTCCACGACCGAACTCGCCCACCGCCTGGACGTCACCCCCGGCGCGGTCAGCCAGCACCTGGCCGTCCTCTACGACGCGGGCCTGCTCAGCCGCACCCGCAGCGGCCGCACCGTCCGGTACGCGCGCACGGCTCTGGGGGACGAACTGTGCCGTTAGGGCCAGTTCGCCCAGGTGACCGAACTTCCGGGCGCACGCCCCGCCGTGCCCCTCCTGTGACGTTCCCCATGGCGAGGGTGAGCCCGTCGCCGCCACCCTGTCGTCGAACTAATCTCCGAAGAACTGTTATCGGGGGCTCACCGGGCGGTCTCCCAGGTATCGGACAGCACCGTTCGGCACGAGGACAGGAAGCGATTGATGAGTACACAGCACACGGTGGACACGGCGGCGTTGGTGACGGCTGCCCGTGCGGGTGACCCGCAGGCCCAGGACGCCCTGGTCAGCGCGTACCTCCCGCTGGTCTACAACATCGTGGGGCGTGCTTTGAACGGCTCGGTCGATGTCGACGACGTGGTGCAGGAGACCATGCTCCGCGCCCTGGACGCGCTGGGCGGTCTGCGGACGCCTGAGAGCTTCCGCTCCTGGCTCGTGGCGATCGCGATGAACCAGGTCCGCGCGCACTGGCAGGACCGGCAGGTCGCGCCGGGCGCCGTCGAGGAGGCCGAGGATCTCGCGGATCCGGGCGCGGACTTCGTGGACCTGACGCTGGTGCAGCTCCAGTTGTCCGGCCAGCGCCAGGAGACCGCGCGTGCCACCCGCTGGCTGGAGCCGGAGGACCGAGGACTGCTGTCGCTGTGGTGGCTGGAGTGCGCCGGTGAGCTGACCCGCGGCGAGGTCGCGGCGGCCCTCGAGCTGTCGCCGCAGCACACGGCGGTCCGGGTGCAGCGGATGAAGGCGCAACTGGAGGCGGCCCGCGTGGTGGTCCGGGCGCTCGACGCCCAGCCGCCGTGCGAGGACCTGCGCGGCGTGCTGGCCTCCTGGGACGGCCGGCCCTCGGCGCTGTGGCGCAAGCGCATAGCCCGGCACGCCCGCGGCTGCGCACGCTGCTCCGGCCTGTGGAGCGGGCTGATGCCGGCGGAGGGGCTGCTGGCCGGGCTGGCGCTGGTCTCGGTGTCGACCGCGCTGCTGGCGAGGCTGGGTCACGGCGCGGGCGGGATGGCCCTGGCCGGCTCGGCGTCCCGGCCCGACGCCTCCGCAGCCCACGCCGAAGCCGGCCCGGCGGACGGCCACCGCGCGTCGCGCGGCCGCACGCCCTCCCGGGGCGAGGCCCGCAGGCGCCGGCGGATCCGGCGCCGGGCGGTCGGCGGCGCCGTCGTCGCGGCCTGCGTCGCGGGTGGCGGCATCTGGTACCTGGGCACGGACGCCGGGACAGGGAACGCAGGGACGACCGCCGCGCAGACCGCCGGCGATCCCGTCGTCGACCTCGCCGCACCCCGCGCCGTCGAGACCTCGCCGTCGGCCTCGGCCACGGCGACACCCTCCGCATCGCCGTCCAAGAAGGCGAACAGCCCCAAGAAGACCCCCAAACCCGCGAAGAAGAGCGCGCCGGCCCCCAGCCGGACGGCTAGGGCCCCGCAGACCGCGCCCACTACACCGCAGGCGCAGTCGGCCCCCTCGGGCACGGTGGCGCAGGTGGTCGCGCTGGTGAACAAGGAGCGGTCGGCCGCCGGCTGCGGGCCGCTCACGGAGAACGCGCAGCTGGAGAAGGCCGCGCAGAACCACTCCGACGACATGGCCGCCCGGAACTTCTTCGACCACACCAACCCGGACGGCGCGGACCCCGGTCAGCGCATCACCGCCGCCGGCTACCGCTGGTCCACGTACGGGGAGAACATCGCCATGGGCCAGCAGACGCCTCAGGCCGTGATGGACTCCTGGATGAACAGCCCCGGCCACCGCGCCAACATCCTCAACTGCTCGTTCAAGGAGATCGGCGTGGGCGTGCACCGAGGGTCGGGCGGCCCGTGGTGGACACAGGACTTCGGCGCCAAGCTCTGACGCGGGTCGTACCAGGGGGCGCGGCGCGCGAACGAGGTGACCCCGAGGTCGGCTCGCTCAAGTCGTCAACTGCCGTGCCGACACGCGCCGTTCCCCCTCCCCGCAACGGTTGTACCCGGCCTTGCCCCGCGCCCTGCGCTCGGCGCATGGACCCTGTTCGACCGCCTGCCCCACGGGCAGGCGCAATGGGCTGCGACGGCCGCGACCGGCCCGGCGCTGCTCGCCCGGTTCCGCTGGCTGGACCTGTACAGCAGACAGTGCGACGCGGCGGACCGATGGGATGCGCACGCCAACAACCCACCCCCACCGTTCTGCACCCGGCCCTGGGGAAACTGGCAGCGAGGGCCCCGCAGAGCGTGTCCCGGCTGCGGGTCAGTCGGATGCGCATGTGCCCTCGCGACAGCCGCGGACGACGGCGCGGACACCCTCGACCGGCCGAACCGAGCCCGCGGCTCGGCTGACCGGCCGCAGGTGCCTTGAGCCCGCCAACTGAGTCGCGGTCAGGGCACGTTGAGGTCCGGACACCGCATGTACGCTGGGCCGACCTGCGCTCATCGAGGAACGGGACCGACCGCATGGAACTTTCCTTCACCAGCCGTGTGATCGAGTGGCGCGGGCCCTCGCCCTACTGCTTCGTCGCCGTGCCGGACGAGGAGTCCGCTGACATCCGCGAGGTCGCGGCGATGGCCACGTACGGCTGGGGCGTGATCCCGGTCGAGGCCCGGATCGGTGAGACCGCCTTCACGACGTCGCTCTTCCCGAAGGACGGCGCCTATCTCCTGCCGCTGAAGAACGCCGTGCGCAAGCCGGAGGGCCTTGCGGAGGGTGACGACGTGATCGTGGAGATGTCCGTACGCCTCCAGGCTCCGTCGCCGTGATCACCTTCCTGGAGGCCCGTTGACCGGGTCGTCCCGCCAGTCGTCGTCCGCCCCGGCGAGCAAGGTGCGGATGGCATCGCCCGACAGGCGCTCCTTGGACAGGAAGCCCACCGCGGGGCTCGCCTCGATCAGGTCGGCGTACTCCTCCTCGGCGTGGCTGGAAATCAAGATCACCGAAAGGGGTGCCGGACCGGTCTCGCGCTGCAGCCGGCCGGCCAGCTCCAGGCCGCTCTCGGCACCGAGGTCGATGTCCACCAGCGCCACGTCCGGTGTGATCTCCTCGGCCAGCCGGAGCGCGTGGGCGCTGTCCCGTGCCACACCCACGACGGCGACGTCCTGGTGCGAGAGCAGGCAGCGCGCGGCGTTCAGGAAGTAGGGGTTGTCGTCGACAACCATGCACCGCAGCATGCCTACAGGATCCCAGGGCGGCATCTGGTCGGCATTCCTGCTAGCTGTATTCGCAGCCCGTTCGGCCCTGCAGTCACCGCTCGGTCCGTGTGCTGCTGCCAACTGCAGTCCGGCCACTCCGGCTGACCGGTAGAGACATTGGGCGCTGGCCGCGAAGACGCACCCGGGTGGCGGACGCGAAGATGGGGGAATCCAGGACGGACGGCGCTCCAAGCCCCGGTACTGGAGGAGGTGATGGACGTGAGGTACGACCACCGCGCATCGACGTCCGCACATCCGTGGCCCCTGGCGCACCGTCCGGAAGCCGCCGGGCAGGCCCGCACCATGGCTCAGGCGTTGCTCACGCGGTGGGGGGTCGCCGGCGAGGTTGCGGACTCGGTCCTGCTGACCGTCTCCGAGCTCGTCGCCAATGCCGTGCGGCACGCTCAGCCGCCGCTGAGCCTGGGACTGGGCCACGACCCCGCCACCGGGCATGTGCATGTCGAGGTGGCGGACGGAGGTCCCGCGGGCCCCGACTGGGCAGCAGGCCTCGCCGACGACGAACACGGTCGCGGACTGATGATCATCGACCAGGTCACCGCGGCCCACGGTGACCGGCAGGAAGCGGGCCACGCCGTCCACTGGGCCGACATCGCCTACGCGGTGTGACCCGACCGCGACAGCTCACCGATCACTTGCCCTTCACCCTGTTATGTCACACTTTGATTAGCTACGTCCGTTCATGCCCGGTCAGGGAAGCGATGCGATGGCACGGCGTTGGGTCCGCTTGCCGGCTCTGCGCCGGCCGAACCAGCTGCTCGCCGGCGTGACCATGGTGGCTGCGGTGACCGGCGTCATCGCGCTCCTCAAGCCGCACATCGCCTCAGGGCACCTTCTGGCGCTGTATCTGCTCGTCGTTCTGCCCGTCGCCGTCGTGTGGGGGACGAGGCTGGCGCTGGCCATATCGGTGCTGTGCATCGTGGTCTACACCTACCTGTTCGTTCCGCCGCTACACGCGCTGCAGGTCGACACCGCCGAGAACATCGTCGCCCTGGCCGTCTTCCTCCTGACGGCCGTGGTCGTAGGACAGCTGGCCGCCCGGCTGCGGCAGGCGGTACGGGCGGCGGAGCGGCTGCTGGAGGAGCAGGCCGCACTGCGCAGGGTTGCCACACTGGTCGCCCAGGGTCCGCCCGCAGCGGTCTTCCAGGCCGTCACCCGCGAGGTCGGTCTGCTGAGCGGTGCCGATGTGGCCCGTATGGAGCGCTACGAGGCGGACGGGACCGTCACCGGCGTCGCCGCCTGGAGCAGGAGCGGACGACCGGACCCCTTGCTCGTCGGTACCCGTTTCGACCTGGACGGGCTGAGCGTCGCCCGCGATGTACGGCACAGTGGACGCCCGGTCAGGATCGAGAGCTTCGCGGGCGCCACCGGGGCGATCGCACGGGAGGCGCGTGCGGTGGGCATCCGCTCGTCGGTCGGCTGCCCGGTCACTGTGGGCGGGCGCCTGTGGGGGGTGATCGCCGCCTCGACGCACAGCGACCGACCCTTCCCGGGGAACACCGAGGCGCAGATCGCCAGCTTCACCGAGCTGGTCGCCACCGCCATGGAGAACGCCGAGGCCCGTGCCGAGCTGACCGCCTCACGCGCCCGCATCGTCAACGCCGCTGACGAGACGCGCCGGCAGATCGAGCGCGACCTCCACGACGGCGTCCAGCAACGGCTCGTATCGCTGGTGCTGCTTGTGGGGTCCGCGCAGGCGATGGTGCCGGGCGGGCTGGCCGAGCTCCGTGCGAGGCTCCACGAGGTGGCCACCGGGTTGACGGATGCCTCGAACGAACTGCGCGAGATGGCGCGGGGCATCCACCCTTCGATCCTCGCCAGGGGTGGTCTCGTCTCCGCGCTCAAGGCGCTTGCCCGCCGCTGCCCCGTCCCGGTCGATCTCGTGGTCCATGCCGAAGGCGGGCTGCCCAAGCAGGTCGAGGTGAGCGGTTACTACGTCGTCTCCGAGGCGCTGACCAACGTGGTCAAGCATGCGCGCGCCTCGGCCGTCACGGTCACCGTCGAGCACGGCGACGAGACGCTGAGCCTGACCGTCCACGACGACGGCGTCGGCGGTGCCGACTACGCCCGCGGTACCGGCCTGGTCGGTCTCAAGGATCGGGTGGAGGCCCTCGGCGGCCGGATCTTCGTGGACAGTCCGCGCACAGTGGGAACCACCGTGCGTGCCGAACTGCCGCTCTCCGACAGGGACCGGCCCTACGCGGAGCTCGCACGCGGGCGGCAGTGAACCGGGCGACGGCCGCAGAAGCTTGTCCAGCGCCGTCCAGGTGCCCGCGTCGGCGAAGCGGCAGGGCACCGTCACGCAGGCCGGCCACAGATGGCGACTTGCGCGAATCATTGCCTTGACAACAATTGCCTAGGCACTCATGCTATTGGTGTGACTACGACACACGGACTGCACGACCACCTCGGCTACTGGCTGCGACGACTCTCCGACGAGGTCCACGCCCGATTCGAAGCCGAGATCGGCCGGCACGGCGTCACCGTCTCCCAGTGGGGGGTGATGGTGAGCGTCTTCCACGGTCACACCACCACCAAGGCGGTCGCCCAGCACATGGCCATCGACCCCGGAGCCGTCTCCCGGCTCGTCGACCGGCTGGCCGCCAAGGGCCTGATCCGCCGCGAACCCGACCCCGCCTCCCGGCGCACCGTGCTGCTCGTCCTCACCGACGAGGGGCGCGCCCTGGTCCCCGTGCTGGCCGGCCTCGCCGACCAGAACGACGCCTACTTCTTCGGCTCGCTCGAGGCCACGCAGCGCAGCCAGTTGGAGAAGTGGATCCGGGATCTCGTCGGCGAACCCCACCCCGCACCACCGCACGCCACACCCTGAGGAGCGACCATGATCGCCCGTTCCGTCACCAAGACCGTGAGCATCGACCGCCCCGTCGCCGAGGTCTTCGCCTTCCTGGCCGACCCCGCCAACTGGTCGAAGTGGGCCGTCGTCAACATCAAGTCCATCGAGCCCACCGAGGACCCCGACTGGTGGGCCATGACGACCCCGGTGGGCCCGGCCAGGCTCCGCCTGCGCCCCGACGCCGAGTTGGGCATCCTGGACCACGACTACGTGGACGACACCGCGTCCTGGCGTGTCCCCGCCCGCGTCGTCCCGAACGGCGACGGCGCCGAGTTCATGATGACCTTCTACCAACCTCCGACGTTCGACGACCGGTTCTTCGACGAGCAGACGGCCCTGGTCGACACCGAGCTGTCCACGCTCAAGGAGATCCTGGAAAGCGCAGACATAACCCGGTAGGGAATGGTGCGACCGTCACCAAGAGCGACGATCACCAATAGTGTCGTCGGCCGCGGACCGCGTGCCCCATGGAGCCCATGAGCCACAGGATCACTCCGACCACCAGGAGGATGACCCCGATGGTCCACAGGATCGAAATGCCGGTCAGGAAGCCGACGATGAGCAGTATGACGCCGAGGGCAATCATGTGTGCCTCCCGCTGGTAGCAGCATTCCTGCTGGTCGAGTGCCCCGAAGTGGCGGAAAGAGTCGTGCGTGGCTCCGAAACCTCTGCTGCGCACCCCAGCGGCCGGTCAACGCCTCCCGCCGCCCTACCGCGGAACGAGCCGCAGCGCGTGCAGCGCGGTGCCGAGGTCGGCGAGGGCTGCGGGATCGGTGAGTGAGCGCTCCGTCAGCTTCTCGATCCGCCGGAGCCGGTAACGCACCGTGTTCGGGTGGATGAAGAGCCGGTTCGCCGTCTCGGCGGCGGAGCCGTTGGCCGTGAACCAGTGCCCGAGCGTCTGCAGGAGCCGTGCCCGCTCGGGCGCCGGCAGTTCCAGGACCGGTCCCAGCACGACCTCGACCAGGCGCGCCGCCTCGGCAGGGGCGGCGGCCACCAGCATGGCGAGGGGACTGTCGTCGAAGCGCGCCACGCCCGGCCCGTCGCCCGGGAGTCCGGCCAGCGCCAGCCGGGCGAACCGCAGCGCCTCGGGGGTGTCGCGCAGCGAGTCGAACCGGGGGCTCACCCCCACCCGCGCCGGACGGTGCCGCAGCGCCCGACGGCTCACCTTCTCGGCATCAGGATGGGCCAGCGAAAGCAGCCCGATCTGCTGGTCGGGCAGCAACCGCCAGGCCGACGGCACACCGCTGTGCCGCAGGGCGGCCTCGATGCCGGGCAGTGGCTCGCCGCCCGGATCCGGCACGGAGGCGGCCACCACGGCGTACGGTCCCCGCTCCGGCAGGCCGAGTTGCCGTGCCGTCTCCCACAAGGTGGTCCGGTCCGCGAGCGCACCCGTGAACAGCGCCTCCACCAGCGCCGAGCGGCGCGCCTCGCGCCGCAGGGCCAGCTCGGCGCTGGCCTCGCGGTAGGCCGCCGCGACCGCCTCCGCATAGCGGCCGAACTGCGCCCAGATCTCCGACGAACCCGCCACCAGATGGGCGTCCGTGACCTCCGGATGCCGTTGGGCCTCCTCGACCATCTGCGCCCACAGGTACTCGAAACCGATCCGGTACGCGTGCAGCGTGTCCGCGAGCGGCACGCCCTGCTCGGCCCGGAGCCGGCCGGTCTCCTCCGCCGGCCGCACATCCGGCTCCGCGTCGAGCGCGAAACGCCCGAGCAACTGGTCGGCGTTGGCCGTGCAGGACTCCCGCAGCGACGCGAACGGGATCAGCGACTCGTCGGCGTAGGACTCGACCTCCGCACAGATGCGCCGGGTCATCCGGTCACCCAGTTCCGGCAGCCGTACCCGCAAGGCCGCGCTCACCTCGGACAGACTCATCCATGCAGCGTACGGCCTGCTCTTTGGTCCCCGGAACAATCCTCGGGCCGGTGAGCTGTTCGCCCGGCCATGGACGCCCCACGGCACGGACGCCACGATGCCGTGAGCGTCGGCGGGGACGGCGGGCGCAGTGAGCATGCATGCGAGGAGGCATCATGGCCAATCTGGCGGAATTCCTGGCGGAGACGGCGGCCCGACATCCCGAGAACACCGCGTTGCGGCTGGGGACGGTGACCCTCACCTACGCCGAGCTGGACCGGCTGAGCGCCCAGGCCGCCGCCCTGCTGCGCACCGAGGGCCTGCGGGCCGGCGACAGGGTCGCGCTGATGCTCCCGAACGTGCCCGAGTTCGTCGTCCTCTACTACGGCATCCTGCGCGCCGGCGGGATCGTGGTGCCCGTGAACCCGCTGCTCAAGGAGCGGGAGACCGAGTACCACCTGCGGGACTCCGGCGCCGTGCTGCTCTTCGAGTGGCACCAGGCGCCCGGGCAGGGCGCCCGGGGCGCGGCCGCGGCCGGGGTACGGCACATCGCCGTGGACCCTGCCGCCTTCGCCGCCGAACTGGCCCGGCTGGAGCCGCAGGACGGCATCGCCACCGTCGCCGGTGACGACGTGGCCGTTCTGCTCTACACCTCCGGCACCACCGGCCGCCCCAAGGGAGCCGCGCTGACCCACGCGGGACTGCGCCACAACACCGAGGTCAACGTCGTCCATGTGCAGCGGATGACACCCGAGGACGTCATCGTGGGCTGCCTGCCGCTGTTCCACATCTTCGGACAGACCTGCACGATGAACGTGGCCGTGCGCAGCGGCGCCGCGCTCACCCTCGTACCCCGGTTCGACCCGCAGACCGTGCTCGACGCCATCGCCCGCGACCGCGCGACCGTCTTCGAGGGCGTCCCCACCATGTACGCGGCCCTGCTCCAGCACCCCGCCGAGGCCGACGTGTCCACGCTGCGCATGTGCGTCTCGGGCGGCGCGTCCCTGCCGGTGGAGATCCTGCACGGGTTCGAGCGCCGCTTCGGCTGCATGGTGCTGGAAGGCTTCGGTATGTCCGAGACCAGCCCGGTCGTCTCCTTCAACCACCCCGACCGCCCGCGCAAGGCCGGATCCATCGGCACCCCCATCCGGGACGTCGAGGTACGGCTGGTCGACGACGACGGCCGGGACGTGGTCCCGGGCGAGGTCGGCGAACTCGCGGTGCGCGGACCGAATGTGATGAAGGGCTACTGGAACCGCCCGGAGGAGACAGCGGCCACCATCCCCGACGGCTGGCTGCGCACCGGCGACTTGGCCCGCCAGGACGAGGACGGCTACCTGTACATCGTCGACCGCAAGAAGGACCTCATCATCCGCGGCGGCTACAACGTCTACCCGCGCGAGATCGAGGAGGTCCTGCACGAGCACCCGGCCGTCGCCCTCGCCGCGGTCCTCGGCGTGCCCGACGAACGGCTCGGCGAGGAGGTCGCGGCGGCCGTCGTCCTGCGCCCGGGCACCGAGACGAGCCCCGAGGAACTCCAGGAGTACGTGCGCGAGCGGGTGGCGGCCTACAAGTACCCGCGCCGGGTGTGGCTGGTGGACGCCCTGCCCATGGGCCCCAGCGGGAAGATCCTCAAGCGGGAGATCTCGGCTCCCGCCCACTGACCGTGGGCCACGCGGCGGCTCGCGAGTCGACCGCATGACGGGGGAGGGGGCTGGTTCCCGGGCGCGCCGGTTGCCAAGATGTGCGCATGACCACGTCCCATGGCCCCCGCCGGCCCACCATCGCCGATGTGGCCCAGGCGGCGGGGGTCTCGCGGACAACGGTCTCCCACGCCCTCAACGGCATCGGCAAGGTCGATCCGCGGACCCGCGAGCGCATCAAGGGGGTCGCCGCCGAACTGGGTTACCGGCCCAACCTGCGCGCCCAGCGGCTGCGCCGGGGCCAGGCCAGGGCGATCGCGCTGGCCTCCTCGATGCCCTTCGCGGTGGCCGGCGGCCCCTCGCGGCTCGGCTTCTACATGGAGGTGGCCGCCGCCGCGGCCGAGCGGGCCCTCGTCCACGAGTACGCCCTGGTGCTGATCCCGCCCGTGCAGTCCGGATCCCCGCTGTACTCCGTCGACATCGACGGCGCGATCGTCGTGGAACCCGAGGCGGACGACCCGGCCGTGGCCCAGCTGCGGGAGCGCGGGCTGCCCTATGTCGCACTGGGCCGGCCCACCGCACCCGATGACGACGCCCCGTACGTCGACCTGCACGGGGGCCGTGTCGCCGAACTGCTCCTGGAGCACCTGCGCGCCCAGGGGGCCCGGCGCCCGGCGCTGATCGTCGGCGAAGGCGCCCGCCACTCCTCGCTCGACGCCCGCGCGGCCTACGAACGGACGGCGATCGCACACGGCTGGACGCCGCTCGTCGCCACCGCGCCGGAGGCCGGCGGTGAGCAGGCGGGGTACGACCGGTGCGCCACGCTGCTCGCGGAGCACCCGGGCATCGACGCGCTCTGCGTGCTCGTCGACGCCTTCGCCGTCGGCGCGGTACGGGCGCTGCGGGAGGCGGGCCGACGCATCCCCGACGACGTCATGGTCGTCACCCGCTACGACGGACTGCGCGCCCGGACCTGCGAACCACCCCTCACCGCGGTCGATCTGCGCCTGGACCGGGCCGCCGCGGACGCGGTGGAGCTGCTGCTCGCACGGCTCGGAGGCCGGCCGGCGCCGGTGGACACGGGAGCGACCGCGCCGGCCGAGCCCGGGCGCGGGGCGCCCGCCCCCGAGCCCCGACTCGTCCTGCGCGCCTCGTCCCTGCGGCGTCCGCCGACGACAACGGAGACCGTCGACGGGCAGCGGACCACCGCCCGCTGAGGCGGCCAAGCCCTCCCCGACACCGCGTCAGGCACCCGCCATCAGCACCACCCCCGACACCAGCGCGAAGACCAGCACGAAAGCGCGCATCTTCCGCGCGTCGACCCGCCGGTGCACCAGGCGGCTCAGCCACGCCCCCGCCGCCAGAGCAGGCAGCAGCAGCACCGCCCGGCCCGCCTGCGCAGCCTCTGCGCGCCCGGCGGCGAACAGCAGGGCGAGCGAGGCGATTTCGCCGACGAGGAAGCAGGCGGCGACCGTTGCGCGCAGCTCGCCCGGCGGCCGGTGCTGGTAGACGAGGGCGAGCGGCGGGCCGCCCACGCCTGTCGCCGTCTCCGTCAGCCCCGTGAGGACTCCCGCACCCAGATAGGCACCGCGGCCCGGCGTGAAGGAGGGCACGACGAGACTCACCAGCGCCGCCAGCACCGTCGACGCACCGACGACGACCCCGAGGTCCCCGCTCGGGATCACCCAGAGCAGGGCCAGCCCCGCCGGTGTCGCCGCCAGCCGTGCCGCAGTGATCCACCCGGCCCCGCGCACATCGAGGCTGTGCCGCTCCCGCCAGGCGACGTACACATTGAGCGGGACCATCGCGGTCAGGACGAACACGGGCAGCAGCCCCGGGTCGAGCAGCCCGGCGACAGGCGCGACGATCAGTGCGAACCCGAGGCCGCTGGTGCCCTGCACGAACGCGGCCGCGGCCACGGTCAGCGCCAGCACCGTCAGCGCAGCACCGCTCATCGCCCACCGCCCCCGGCCGGCGCCGTGCCCGGCTCGCCAAGCTGCCCCGCCGCCCGGCTCCGCGCCACGACCGAGGTCGGATGGGTGCGGGTCACCTGGGCACGCCGGACCACATGCGAGGCCAGATCCGCGGCCTGCCGGACCAGTCCCGGCCCGTCCCAGTCCAGCGGCCGGCCCCGCCACAACCGCAGCCGCCCGGCGACGAACACGGCGGTGATCTGGTCCCGGTTGCCCCGCCTGACCAGCTCCCAGGGCCGGTCCCAGGACGGCTGCATCTCCGGCCCGGTGATGTCCACCAGCAGGAAGTCGGCCGCGGCACCGGCCGCCACCCGTCCGGTGAGCCGCCCCAGACCGGCCGCGTCCGCGCCGCCCGCGGTGGCCCGGTCCAGCCAGGTCCAGCCGGCGCCGCACGAGGAGTCGCCGCTGGCCAGGCCGTAGCCGAGCCGCTGCGCGAACTCCGCGGCGTCCGCGAGCCGGAAGCCGTCGCCCCGGGTCCCGTCGGTACCCAGCCCGAACGGGATGCCGCGCTCGGCGAAGGTCGTCGCCGGGGCCACCGCGTTGCCCTTCCAGGCACTGGCGACCGGGTTGTAGCTGACCGCCGCACCGCTGTCGGCGAGCAGCGTGACCTCGGACGGGGTGAGCAGCGTGGCGTGCGCGGCGAGCAACTGCGGGCCCAGCGCGCCTGCTTGGTGCAGATACTCCAGGGGCCGTAGCCCATGGCGCACCAGGGAGCGTTCGACGGCGACGAGGTGTTCGTTCACATGGATCTGTACGACCGTGCCCGCCTCGGCGGCGAGGCGCGCGGTGGCCGCCAGAGTGCGTGCGGTCGCGGCCTCCGGCACGGAGACGGCGAGCGACGGGTGGACGAGGTCGCCGCCGCCGTAGCGCGCCAGGTGTTTCTCGGCGGCGGTGAGCACGGCCTGCGGGTCGGCCTCTTCGCAGGTGCCGTCGGAGGTGTCGTTGCAGACGAGCCCCAGCACGCAGCGGATCCCGGCATCACGCGCCGCCGAGGCCACCACGTCCACGTCGACCGCGGCCCGGGTACCCGCCTCGGCGACCGTCGTGAACCCGCCCCGCAGCGACTCCAGCGCGGCCAGTTTCGCGGCCACGTAGGCCGATTCCTCGTCGAGCGCCCCTTCCAGCGGCACCCACACCCGGCGGAAGATCTCCGAGGGCTCCCCGAAGGCGAGGGCGCAGCCGAAACTCTGCGTCAGATGGTGGTGGGTGTCGACGAATCCGGGCATCAGCACGTGACCGGGCAGCCGGACGGGCGTCAGCGACGGGTGCGTACGGGCCATCCGCCCGGCGGGGCCGACATCGAGGAACGCACCGTCCCGCACCACCACCGCGTGCTGGTCCATGAGCCCGTCGGGCGTCAGTGTCTCGTCGGGGACCAGCAGCAGCGCCTCGTCGCGAAGTTGGTCGGGGGACAGGTCGGTCATGGTGTTCCATGCTTCGGCCGGGTGAACGGGGCGGCGGGGGAGGCGGGTCATGTGTGGGCCGCCGAAGAGGGCTCGTCGGCCGGCAGCGCCCCGACGCCCGGGGTGTGGCGCCCCACGTGGTGGAACAGGACGTTGAGGACGGCCGCGACCAGGGCGCCCACGGCCACCCCGCTCTCCAGCAGTATCCGCACGCCGGACGGGAACCCGGCGTACACGCCGGGAGCGAGGATCGGCAGCAGACCCAGCGCGAGCGCGACCGCGCAGGTCACCATGGCCGTGTGATCCTGAAGCCGGGCCCGGCCCAGCATCTGCACGCCCAGTACCGTGATCACCGCGAAGACGACCATCGCGGCGCCCCCGACCACGGCCGACGGCATCACACTGATCGCCCGCGCGACGGGGGTGAGGAAGCCGAGCACGACGAGTACGACACTGGCGGCTGCGGTGACGTACCGGCTGCGCACTCCGGTGACCCGCACGATGCCGATGTTCTCGCCGCTCGTGACCATCAGCGGCAGCCCGAGGAAGCCGCCGAGCAGCGATGTCAGGGCGTCCCCGCGGACCGTGCGCGGCACGTCCGAGCGGATGTCGATGTCCTTGCCCACCGCCTCGGCGTTGATGACGGTCTGCCCCGTCGCCTCCGCCATGGACGCCAGGCTGTACACCATCAGCGGCAGCGCGGCGAGGACGTCGAAGACCGGCGCCCCGAAGGGCAACGGCCTTGGCACGCCCACCAGTTGGCCCGACATGAGCCCGCCCGGGTGGACCTGGCCGAAGGCGAAGGCCAGGGCCGTGCCCGCGACCAGGCCCAGCAGGACGGCGAGTTGCCGCAGGACTCCGCGCAGCAGCCGGGTGAAGACCACGATCAGCCCGATCGTCGCGAACGCCAGCCCGAGCCGGGCCGGATCGCCGAACCCCGGCGTGCCGGGCCGACCGGTGACCAGCAGCGCTCCGACCCGCACCAGATTCACCCCGACGATCACGATCATCGTGCCGATGACCAGCGGCGGGAAGAACCTCAGCAGCCGTGCGAACAGCGGCAGCACCAGGAAGGTGAAGGCGGCGGTGAGGATCACCGCGCCGGTGGCCGTGCGCAGTCCGTGCTGCTGCGCGATGGCCATGAACAGGATCAGCGGCGCACCGCCGGGCAGCATCACGAACGGCAGCCGCGGCCCGAACTTCCAGGGGCCGAGGGACTGCACCAGCGAACCGATCCCCGACAGCAGCAGCGCCGCCGAGAGCAGGTCGACGGTGAGCCGTGGGCTCAGCCGGAGGGTGGCACTCATCAGGAAGATCGCGGAGATCGGCGTCGCCGCCATGACGAGGACGTGCTGGACGCCGAAGAGGAGGATCCGTCCGAGGGGGCGGGACTCGTCGACGGGATGTACGGGACTGGACACGCGCGGGCTCCGTTCGGCTCGCTCGGCTCAGGCCTCGACGATCCGGCCGGGACGGCGGCCAAATCGATTTGGCCACATCGATTCGGCCGTCAGTATGGCGGTGCGGAACGAGGGTTGGTCAAGAGTCCGGACGGAGTCGGCCGGACACCGCTTCGGTGCGACCGGCCGGGACGGCGACGTCAGCTCGCCTCGGAGCAGGGCGCCCGAACAGCACCGCCGCGGCACCCAGCCCGATTCCGGCACCGAGCAACTGGGCCGCGACGAACGGGGCGAGGGAGGCGGGGGCGATCCCGGCGGCGGTGTCGGTGACGGCGCGGCCGATGGTCATCGCCGGGTTGGCGAAGGAGGTGGAGGAGGTGAACCAGTAGGCCGATCCGATGTACGCGGCCACGGCGACCGGTGTCAGACGGGCCCGGCCGGTGCGCTCCAGACCGAGGACGAGGAGGATCAGCCCTGCCGTGGCGACGACCTCGCCCAGCCACAGGTGTCCGGCGGACCGCTCCTGGACGGACAGCCTCACGAGCGGCCTCGCGAACATGGCGTCGGCCAGAACGGCACCGCCGAGCGCACCGGCCACCTGCGCCGGTACGTATGCGGCGACCTCCCGCAGGGCCGGTCCGGTGCCGTGCCGGCGGCCGACGAACCAGGCGGACAGTGTGACCGCGGGGTTGAGGTGCCCGCCGGACACCGGTCCCAGCAGCGTGATCAGCACGCCGAGGCCGAAGACCGCGGCGAGTGAGCAGGCCAGCAGCTGCACACCCGCGTCGTGCGACAGCTGGGCGGCCTGGGCCGCGGAGCCGACGGCCACGGCCACGAGCAGCCCGGTGCCGACCGCCTCGGCGGCGACACGGCGGGCGAGGGTGGCGGTCATGCGGCAGGCGCCTGGTTCGTCATGGGAGGCAGTCTCGGTCCCTCCCAAGGCCGGAGGACACTGGAGGAACACCCCATCTTGTCCGGGATTTCTCGTCGGTTGAACGGTTCGGCGGACGGGAGCAGGACGCTGGGACCACCCCTCCGCATCGCCCTCGTCCTGTTCGCGTTGACGCTCACCGCCGGCGCCGTCTCCCTGGCTCCCCGCCTGCGGCGGCCACCCGCAGAGGAGGCCGAGAAGGACGGGTGAGCCGGAGGCGCGGCCGCGGTCACGGACGGGGGGTCAGGACTTCCTGGAGGAGGGCGCCGTAGCGTGTGATGAGTTCCTTGCGGTCGGTGCGGAGCAGGACGTCGTCCCTCGCCACCCACAGGGCGTAGAGCAGTCCGCCGGCCATCGATGCCGCCAGCCGTGCCCGCAGATCGGCGTCGGGGCCGGACAGACGGCCGCGCAGGGGCTCGATGAACAGGTGCTCGTGGGTCTCGCGCAGGCGGTCGAGGATCTGCGGTTCGTTGCTGCCGTGCACCAGCGCCAGGAAGATGCCCCGGGCGGCTCCGTCGAGGTCGAGGAGGAGTTCGGCGAGCCGTTCGCCCAGCTGGTCCAGCGGGACGTCGAGCAGCGGTGCGTCATCGATGGTCAGGTGCATCGTCTCCAGGAACAGCAGCTCTTTGCTCTTGAAGTGACGGATCACCAGCGCCGGGTCGGTCCCGGCGTCGCTTGCGATCCGGCGGACGGTGGTGCGGGCGAACCCCTGGTCCCGGAACAGCCGGGCCGCGGCGGTGTGGATGGCATCGCGGGTGGTGGAACCGGATCCGGTCTGCAGCATGCGGCACAGCTTAGGTGGCGCTCCGCCCGCCTCCGGCGACAGTCAGCGATTCAAGAAGTTGGGTCAACAATGTTGACTCGATGGTCCGGCGCCCGCACATTACCTAGCAGTAGAACCGAGCGGTAATCCCGCGACCGGTCCTTCACGGCCGTCGACGTGCGCCTTCGCGCCCACGCCCCGCCGGCCGGCACTTCCCCTTGCTCGAGCCGCCGCATTCTCGCGCACCAGCATGCCCGCGGGCATCGCCCTGCCCGCCTGCTCCGTGTACCCCACCCCGAGAAGAGAGAACACCATGCCTCCGCATGCCCTGAGCCGTGTCATGACCGCGACAGCCGCCGCTGTCGGTACCCTGGCCCTCAGCGTCACCGGTTCCACCGCCCACGCCGCCGAATCCCTCAACTACGCCGCTCTCGGCGACAGTTACAGCGCCGCCTCGGGCGTTCTCCCCGTCGACCCCGGCAACCTGCTCTGCCTGCGCTCCACCGCCAACTACCCCCACGTGATCGCCTCCCGCACGCAGGCCCGCCTGACGGACGTCACCTGCGGAGCCGCCCGGACGAAGGACTTCACCTCGGCCCAGTACCCCGGCGTCGCGCCTCAGGTGGACGCGGTCACCGAGGACACCGACCTGGTGACACTGACGATCGGCGGCAACGACAACGGCACCTTCATCAACGCCATCCTCGCCTGCGGCACCGCGGGCGTCTTGAGCGGCGGAAGGGGCAGCCCCTGCAAGGACATGTACGGCACCTCGTTCGACGAGGCGATCGACGCGAAGACGTACCCCGCGCTCAAGGCCGCTCTGCGCAGCGTGCGCGCCAAGGCGCCGGACGCCCGCGTGGCGGTTCTCGGCTATCCGTGGATCACGCCTGCCGAGGCGGACCCGTCGTGCTTCGTCAGACTGCCGATCGCGTCGGGCGACGTGCCGTACCTGCGCGCCCTGCAGGCGCACCTCAACGCCGTCGTCGAGCGCGCCGCCGACGAGACCGGGGCCACCTACGTGGACTTCGCCGAGGCATCCGAGGGCCACGACGCCTGTCAGGCCGCCGGCACCCGCTGGATCGAGCCGCTCCTCTTCGGGCAGAACATCGTCCCGGTCCACCCCAACGCCCTCGGCGAACGACGCATGGCCGAGCGCACGATGACGGAACTCGGCCTCGACTGACCACACACCCCTGTGAGGGGGTCCGGGGAGGCCGGTCACCTCGGCCAGGCCATCACGGCACGCGCGTGATGGCCTGCTGCCGTACGGCTCACCGGCTCGACTGCTGCGCCGTCACGATCGAGTTCACGGTCTCCTCGGCTCCCGCCAGCCGTTGCACCCGCTCGGCGAAGCCGGGGAACTGCGAAGCGATCTTGGTGAGGAACTTCAGCTCCACAGGCGCCACATTGACCTCGGCGACGTCGCGCTCGATCGCCCGGGTCACGCCCTTGACGACCCGCTCCGGCGCAACGGTGCGCACGCCGCCGGGCGTTGGTGAACCGGTCTTCGCGAACATGCCCAGGTCGCGTACGAAGCCCGGCTGGACGATCGACACGCCGACGCCCGTGCCGTGCAGATCCTGACGGAAGGCCAGCGAGAAGCCGCGCAGCCCGAACTTCGTCGCCGTGTACAGGGACGACGACTTGGTGGCCGCCATCCCCGACAGCGATCCGACGAAGCAGATGTGCCCGCGTCCGGCAGCCACCATGTCGGGAGCGAGCAGCCGCGCGAGCATCGCGGGCGCGCGCAGGTTCACCGCGAGCGCGTGATCGATCTGGTCCGGGCTGTAGTCGAGCACCTCGCCGCTGGAGGGCAGGGCGGCATTCGCGATGAGGATGTCGGTACCGGCAGCCTCCTGGGCGAGGCGCTGCACGTCGTCGGCGTCGCCGAGATCGGCCAGGATCGTCCGCGCGCCGTAGCGCTCGGCGAGGGGTTCCAGCGCCTCGCGCCGACGGCCCGTGAGCACGAGCTTCGCACCGCGCGCGGACATCTCGGCAGCGAGCGCGCCGCCGATCCCGCCCGTGACTCCGGTCAGCAGAACAGTTGCCCCAGCAATGTGCACGGCCATCCTCCAGTCTGTTCGTTCGAACGAACAATAGGGAGGGTGAGGGGTCCTGTCCACCTGGGGGGCGCACACCGCACTGCGTCCGATGTGGTCAAGCCCTGATGGAAGAATGGACGGCATGCCGAACGCCGCCCTCCCCGCCTCCACCTCGACACGCCAGCGCATCATCACGGCCGTCCTCCAGATCATCGGCGAGGACGGGGTCGCGGCGGTCACCAACCGGCGGATCGCCAGGGAAGCCGGAGTGTCGCTCGGCTCGGTCACGTACCACTTCGAGACCCAGCACGACCTGTTGCGCGAAAGCCTGCTGTACTTCGTGCGCGAGGAGGCGCGGTACTTCACCGAGCTGGCCGACCAGTGCCAGACCGAGGACATCGACATCGAGGACGCGGCGTCCCTGGCCGGCCAGGTCGCGTGCGGCACGGCCCTCGACAGCGCCCATCTCGCCCCCTTCGAGCTGTACCTGCACGCCGGGCGGGACGAGCGGCTGCGCGAGGCGGCGGCGGAGGCGTTCAGGGCCTACGACCGGCTCGCCGCCCAGATCCTCACGGCCCTCGGCGTGCCGGACGCCGAACGCCTGGCGGCCACCACGGTCGCCCTGGTGATGGGTCTTCAACTGCGCCGCCTGGCCACCGGCAGCCCCGCGGAGGACCTGGTCGACGCCCTCCTGCTGCTCGCGCGAGGGACGGACGGCGAGCGGGGATCGCGCTGAGGGCGCCGAGAGGCTTGCACGGACATGGAGTGCCCGCGCAAGGCGGGCACCCGGACCGTCTCAGCTGTCAGCCGTCGACAACCGCAGGCCCGATGGCTGCGCTCCGCCGAACGCCCACCTGTATGCCCTGCGCGGCGATGTTCGCCACGTAGCAGTCGGCCGTCTCTGTGCCCGCTCCCACGAGGTCATGGCCTGCGGCCGACAGTACGCCCATTCGGCGCCGACACCCCGGATCGGCCCGCGCCTCTCCGCGGGCCGGTACGGCCTGGGGGAAGGCGGCCCCCTGACGCCGCCGTGGGCACCCAGCGCACGGAGTCGCTCGGCACCAGGTGCCCGGCGTCGACTGATATCGCCCGGTGAGCCTCCCGCCGCCGGCCCGCGCACGATACGGCTGCGCATCTGCGAGGGAGATCCCTGGTCGGTGATGGTGACGAGCTTCCTGCTCCTGGCCGGGCTCGGCGTGGTCGCGGTCGTCACCACGATCGTCGTCTGCATGTTGCTGGAAGCCATGGCCCCGGACGCCTTGCCGTCGCTGTCCACCGTCCTGGCCATCGCGATCGGCGTCGTCACTCTGGAAGTCGTCCTGGGCACGGGCCTGGCGACGCTGGGCACCTTCCTCTACAACCTGTCGGCGCAGTACAACGGCGGTGTCGAAGTGGCCGTGACCGACGACCTCACCGATCCGACCCCGGCCGCCGCCCAGGCCCTGCTGCAGCTGGCGCGGGCCCGTGTCCGCGCCCGGCGCTACCTACGCGCGCACACCCCGTCCTGGGTCTCCAAAGTCGTACGACGCCTTCCCGCGGACCGCGGTCCTTCGAGCGGCGGCACCCGGTCGGCGCGGGTTCAGCCCGCCACCGACGCGCCGGGGCGGACAGCCGACGGCCTCGACACGCCGCAGGAAGTCTCCGACACGGCCTGATCGCCGTTCGTCCGCTCCCCCCGTCCGCGCCCGGGGAGGGGGCGTGTTCAGCATGACCGATGGCGATTCCTGGATCGGCCAGGTCTGCTCCTCACCTCGCTTGACCGGCCATTCCATGGGCAGTCGTAACCCCAAGCCGCTCCGCTGTTACAAGACAGCGACAAAGAGGCGATGAACGCCTGCCTCCGCTGTGTCGTCGTTTCTAGTGACTACGCCAATCGACACGTACATCTCCTTTGGCGCGAAAAGCTGTTCTCACCCCAGAAAGGGACAGATCTGTGATGGTCTCGAAGCGGCGCTCCCTGCGCATAGCCGTCGTTGGTGCCCTCGGCATGGCCTCCCTCGCCATCGCGGGCACCGCGATGGCGGCCACCCCGGCCGCGCACACCGCCTCTCCGGTCGTCGTCGCACACAAGGCCCCGGCCGCCAAGGCCGGCATCACTGCCACGCCGTCGGCGTCCTCGGTCCGCGCCTGGCAGTCGTTCCGGGTCACGGGCAAGACCACCGGTCTCAAGGCGGGCAGCAAAGTGACTTTGCAGCAGAAGCAGCGCGGCAAATGGGTCGCCCTGCCCGCGTCCGCCCCCGTCTCGCGGAACGGCTCCTACTCGCTGGGCGTCAAGCTCGGCCTGAAGGGCAAGAACGACCTGCGTGTCGTCA
Source organism: Streptomyces sp. NPDC031100 (assembly GCF_055570785.1). Taxonomy (NCBI): domain Bacteria; kingdom Bacillati; phylum Actinomycetota; class Actinomycetes; order Kitasatosporales; family Streptomycetaceae; genus Streptomyces; species Streptomyces sp. NPDC031100. The sequence goes on along the minus strand of NZ_JBVIGN010000006.1, from coordinate 65,189 downwards.
GCGGCAACACAGCCTCACCGGTCTTCAACGTGACGGTCCGCTGAGCCGCTCCTCCACGGTGCTCCGACAACCGCTGCCGCCGCCGGGTCGGTCTCGCCCGCCCCGGCGCCGGCAGCGGAGCGGCCCACGCCATCGGCATCGCACGACGCCTCGCGCAGGTCGTCGACGGCAACGGCGGCCCGGACACGCTCCGCTCCTCGCAGCCGGCGCTGCGCCGCCACGGCGCGAACGCCTTCCGCGGCAGCCTGATGGGTGCGCCCTCGCTCCAGCCCACAGACCTGACCGCAGTATCGCGCCGACTGCCCCCGCAGTGTTCTGCCATGCCCCCGACCGCGTGTCCCTGCTGGCTCGTACCGGCGAGGTCTTCGCCCCGGTCGTCAGCGCCAAGGTCACCCCACGGATCGCCGGTCCCTACGCACTGGCCGACCGCCCAAGCTCATCGCGACCACGCCACGCGCCGCACCATCGGCAAGCTGCTCCTCCTGCCCTGACAGGACGCCCCGGACTCGCCACCGAGGCCCTGCCGTACTCGACCACGGCTGTGGCCGGCGCGCCGCCCTGCGCCTCGGCGGTGCGGCGCAGGTCGCCGATCGCCTGGTGGAGCGCAGCGCGCAGGTGGTAGTCCTGTCCCGTCGGCTGCAGAATCGACACGCGGCTCTGCATCGCCGCGAGCAGCGTCGCGGAGCGCGTGTCGACGTCCGCGTCTGCCGGCAGGTGCCCGCACCAGATCGCGCCACTGCTGCCACGCCTCCCACGAGTCCCGGCACCCGAGGCAGGGCTGGTCCTCCAGCACCTGGTCGGCCTCGAAGCGGGCGACCGCGAGCAGCAACTCCTCCTTCTCGGCGGGGAATTGACGGAGCCCGGCCGAGTGGGTGTCAGCACCATCCGGAAGCGGGCCTGGCCGGCGAGCATCACGGGCGCGTGCGTCGTCCGCGGCCACCCGGCCGGCACCTCCCAGGACGTGGAGGTAGGCCGACGAACAGAACGCCGCCGTCGCCTTCGCCGACGGCATCAGCGAACCACCGCACCCGCGACACAACCGCGGCCCCGCATCGTCTCCCGTGACCACGATCAGCCGCAGCCGGGGAACACCGTCCCTGCCCATCCTGGTCAGGCGAGGTCAGTCAGGTCCTCCGCGAACACGTGCGACAGAGGCTGCGGTCCCACGTACTGCTGGCAGTTGCACTGGCCGGCCTCGTAGCGCAGCGGCCTCTTGTTCTCATCCCAGGCCGTTGGCACTTCGACGCGTTCGTGGCACTGGCCCTGCTTGTCGTGCTTAGCCAGATGGTGCGTGCATCCGCACACTGGCTCCGGCGGCTTGTGCGCCGCTTCGACGGCCAACCGTTCCTCCTTCGCCGCCTCCAGCAACTGCAACTTGCGCTCATGCCGATTACGCAGTGCGGTACGGACATTTTCGGCTGCCCACGCGAAGCCACCCGTCCAGAAGATGATGAGAACCCACCAGAACCAGTCCACCAGCTGCCCCTTCCCCCTGTCCTGCTGTAGGCCAGCATAGATGGCTCATCCGAGCCGCTTGGTCCTGTCATGCAGGCCTCAGACACAGCTTCTGAGGTTGGGTCAGTGGTCTGACGATGACTCGTTGATCCCGCTTCTGGCCTGCGCATCCTGGACCCAAGGTTGGCCCGCAGTGTTACAGGGCAATGAGACCGGCTGTCGTCTCCTTGAAACCGCAGGCATCGAAATAGAACGGACGCAGGTGCTCCTCAAAGTCAACGTGGAGCCATTCGCACTTCGCGCCACGAGCTTCGTGAGCCGCAGCTGCGACCAGCGCGCCACCAACCCCTGATCCTTGGCGATGCCGGGCGACCACCGTGTCCAGGATGAACGCGTGTGCTCCGCCGTCCCAGACCACGTTGACGAAGCCGACCATCGAGCCGCCTTCCCAGGCGCAGACCCAGCCAAGACTGTGGCGGTCAAGTCGTTCTCGCCAGTCGGTCTCGGCGACCGGGTGACCGAAGCCGTCAGCATGCAGCGCGTTGAGGGCGGCGTTGTCGAAGTCGCCCCGCCACTCGTACTCGATCGTCACTCCTCGATCGTAAGGACCTGGCCAAGTCCAGCAATCGAATTACGGAGCGATGGGCGAAACGGCGGAGGCTGGGCAGCCCCGTGGTGGCGGTCGCCGACTCGATCCATGTCGGAAGTTGGGCGCCCTGCAGGTGAGTCAGCATGTGGGCGAAAGAAGGCGGCGCGCCCGCACTTCACCGAAGGCGCCCAGCGCAGACCATACGATGGCCCAGCCGAGCCGCCACCCCGGCGACGAAATCCACAACAAACGAGAGGACCCCGCGGTGAGCCAGAACTGCTCTGCCCGCGCGGCGGTGTTCTCGGCCGGCTCGTGGGGTACGGCCGTCGCCAAGATCCTGGGCGACGCCGGCGCCGACGTGGTGATGCACGCTCGCCGGGACGAGATCGCCGACGCGATCAACAGCAGCCACCGGAACCCGGCCTACTGGCCGGACACCGAGCTGCCCGCTTCCCTGACGGCCACGACTGATCCGATGGCGGCGCTCCACGGGGCGGACTACCTCGTACTCTCCATTCCTGCGCAGTCCCTGCGGGCCAACCTCACAGCGTGGGCTCCGTACATCGGTCCCGGCACTGTGATCGTGTCGCTGTTGAAGGGCATCGAGAAGGCCACCGGGCTGCGGGCCAGTCAGGTGATTGCCGAGGTGACCGGCGCCAGTGCCCAGCGGATTGCCGTGCTGTCGGGGCCGAACCTGGCGCGCGAGATCATGGCAGGCCAGCCTGCCGCCGCCACCGTCGCCTGCCCGGACGAAGACGTCGCCCGTCGCTTCCAGGCCGCGTGCCACACGCCCTATTTCCGGCCGTACACCAGCTCCGACGTGATCGGCTGCGAGCTGGGCGGCGCAGTGAAGAACGTCATCGCCCTTGCGGTCGGCATCGCCACGGGCATGGGCCTGGGCCACAACGCGCAGGCCCTGCTCATCACCCGAGGCCTGGCGGAGACGACCCGGCTGGCCACCGCCATGGGCGCCCACCCCTCCACCCTCGCCGGCCTGGCAGGTCTGGGTGACCTGGTGGCCACCTGCTCGTCGCCGTTCTCCCGCAACCGCACCTTCGGCACTCACCTCGGCCGCGGTCTGGACGTCCACGAGGCCGTGGCCGCCACCCGGCAGACCACCGAGGGCGTCAAGTCGGCCGAGGCGATCCTCGGACTCGCCCACGCCCACAACATCGAGATGCCGATCACCGGCATCATCGCCGCGCTGCTGCGCGAGAAGGTCACTCTCGCCGAGGCCGCCGCCGCGCTGATGCAGCGGCCCCCCAAGCCCGAGCGCTGACCTCGGCGCCCCGAGAGAGGCGCACCCCAACACCCTCCCGCTCCCGGAGGCTTCCGCCCTCCACGCTTCGTCTGTGCCGCGGCGGCGCTCACCCGCGGCAGCGTCAGAACCAGTTCAGCTGAGGGCTTTCCTCAACCGGTCGCAGACCCGCTCTACCTCCGCCGCCTCCGCGAAACACCCCGCCTCACCCATGGCCACCTGCAGTGCGGGACCGAAAGCGTCGAACCGGGCCATGTCCTCTTTCCGTACGGGCTGCACGACGAAGTGGATGTGGCCGGGAACCCCGCCGGCATGCGACCACAGGCACACGTACACCTGCTCCGGGGCCATCACCTCGGTGACGGCCGCGCTCACCCGCTGCAACAGGGGCCCCAGCTCGCTGGACTCCTGCGCCGTCAACTCGGCGACATGCACCACATGCCGAGTCGGCTTGACCACAACGGTGCCAAGGCCCAGCGGCCCGACGCAGTGCTCGACAACCCAGGAGCCAGTCCGCAGTACGCTCCCGCCCGGCAGCGGAGCCTTGCCGGCCATGAGGTCACACGCCAGACACCCGTCAGTCGTACCGGCATCCTCAGCCACCGATGCTCCCCCGATCCCAGACAACCCCGCAGCTCTGCACCATGTTCCGCGACCGGCACCCTGACGTCGCTACCGGTCCTCACTGGATGTACTTGAGGGTCCATTGCTGGTTCGGCAGGCCCTGGTTGTCCCAGATCTCCACGCGGGCCTGCTCCTGTCCGCCCCCGGGGCCGTGCTCGGGTTCCAGGACGCGGCCGAAGAGGTTGGAGATGGGCCCGGCGCCCACGTGGTCCGCCGGGTGGACGTACCAGAGCTGGTCGGGGTTGGAGAAGGTGTTGTCGCAGGGCGACAGCCACGTCGACCAGCCGTTCGGGCCCTGGGCCCAGCCTGCGAAGCAATCGCCGTTCCTGCGGCTCACCAGGTGGTAGCGCCCGCGGCCGTCGGCGACCAGGTCCCAGAGCAGGAACGGCGCGTCGTAGCAGTCCCACAGCCGGACGCGGTCGTCACCGTACGGGAAGCCCATGCAGCGGCCGACGCCCTGGTTTCTGACCTGGAAGGGACCTACCGCGCGCGGGGCGGCGGCCGCCGGGGTCGGATCGTCCGGGACGGTCGGTTCGGCGGCTCCGGCGCCGGGTGCGACAGCCGTTGCGAAGGTCGCGGCAAGAGCGACAGCGAGCACAGCGATGCACTTGCGTAGTTTCACGTGTTCCCCCTGTTCGACGGTCCCCCCGAGGCCGTGAGCGCTCGCCATGTTCGCGCGCGGCGAGCCGTCCGGCGGGGAAGCGGCCGGCAAACCCCCCGAAGGAGTGGGGCGGGAGGCGCTGTCCGAGCGCACGCGCGCCACTGCGGCTGATAGCGCTCCCGAACTCCCTGCCCATTGGTGTCACCGGGCTTGAGGTCCTTGCCAAGAGGTCGTCTTCGTCCTCGGCCGCGGGCCAGCAGTTCTCGGAGTCGTTCCACACGTAGGCGATCGCCGTCGTCGCGTGGTCCCTTACCTCCCAGGTCATCGACCCCCGTCTGCTGCGGCGGCAGGATCGTGGGTGTCAGGAACCGATCGACCGGGAGGATCACATGTCCGCCTTCGCGATTGCACATCTGCAAGAAGCCGCCCCGCACAGGGAGATAGCCGAGTACATCGCCCGTGTCACGGCGACCTTCGAAGCGTACGGCGGCCGGTTCCTCGTGCACGGTGCACAGCACGAGGTGAAGGAGGGTGCGTGGCCCGGGCACGTCGTGGTGATCGGCTTCCCGTCGATGGCCCAGGCTCAGGCCTGGTGGAACTCGGACAGCTACCAGGAGATCGCCCCGCTGCGCTCGCGCCACATCGACGGCGACATCATCCTGGTGCCGGGTGTAGGCGAGGACTACGACGCGACCGTCACCGCGAAGACGATGCTGGATGCTCTCGCTGCCTGCTGAGCCCACCCACGTCGGCCCAGCCTGCTCCGGCGGTCCGCCAGGAGCAAGGGCCCCCGGGAGCCGCGGGGGCCGGGAGCCGGGGGAGCCGCCGGATCCCTCAGCGGCCTGCGGAGCCACGTATCAGTTCAGTCACCTGTCGGCCGACGATCTCCCATGCGCCGGCCGGGAGTTCACCCAACCCCGTCCTCCGCAGTTCGCGCAGCGTGTCCTCGGTGTCGGCGCCGGTGTCGTACAGAGTCGTGCCGCCGATCACGTCGTAGCCGTCGCGCACCGCGACCTGGAGGCGGTTCCGGCCGCCGTCGTCGGTGTGCAGGGCCGCGGCGACGGCGAGCGGGGGCCTGCCGCCCGGTTCGGCCGGGAGTTTGCGGTAGGTGCTGGCGAGGGGCTCGCGCCAATGGATGCTCAGCAGGAGGGGGCGCTTGGCGACCAGCTCGGCCAGGTCGGTCTCCTGGACGCCCTCGGGTCCCAGGATCGACGCACGCGCCTCCAGGACGAGGGCCGCCGGCAGGAGGCAGCGCAGTGTGCTGCCGACGAGGTTGCCGCCGACCGTCGCCGTCCGCCGTACGGCGCCGGTCCCGATCGTGGCGGCGGCCAGGCGCAGCACGTCCGGTACCCGGTCGTCGATCCGGTTCAGGACCACCGCGGCGCCCAGCGTCTCGCGACCGAGGACATTGGCCTCCGGGAGGCTGCGCAGCGACATGGCCTGTGCGGGGAAGCCGTCCCGTTGCCACTCGGCCCACAGCAGGGTCGCCCCGCCGATCGGCACGGCTCCCTCGGTCAGGCACTCCTGTGCCTCGGACACGGACGTGGGCAGTCGCAACAGCATCAGGGCCGACCTGCCTTCTCTGGAGTTGGGCGAGGGGAGGCCGTGAACCGGCCACCCGTCCACGGGCATGGCGCATTCTCGTCGCGCAGACAGGGGCGCATCCAGGGCTCACACGAGCATGCCGCGTGCTCCCGCAAGCCCCCGCGAACGGGGGCCGTTCAACGGCATGCGGCTGGGGCAACTAAGCTCCCGCGCATGAGTGGAGCGGGTGCCGACAACGGCGATAGACGGGTTGTCGACGGGCGGTTCGAGCTGGAAGCACGGCTCGGCGGTGGTGGGATGGGCATGGTCTGGCGTGCGCGGGACCTGGTGCTGCAGCGGAGTGTGGCGGTCAAGGAGGTCCGGCCGCCGGATCCCGATCTCGCCGAGTACGACCCGGAGGCCGCCCGGTTGCTGCGGGAGCGGGTCCTGCGGGAAGCGCAGGCGCTGGCCCGCGTCACTCATCCCAATGTGGTGACCATCCACCATGTGGTCGACGGAGGCCAGGGCAGCTACCCCTGGATCGTGATGGAACTGGTCACCGGCGGCTCCCTGGCCGATCGGCTCGCGCGCGGGCCGATGGACCCGGGCGAAGCGGCACGCATCGGACGCGAGGTGCTGGCCGCACTGCGCGCAGCCCATGAGGCCGGGATCCAGCACCGCGACGTGAAACCGGCCAACGTCCTGCTGCGTCCCGACGGCCGGCCGGTGCTGACGGACTTCGGCATCGCGGCGATCCGTGAGGCGACCTCGCTCACGGCGACGGGATCGGTCATCGGCACACCCGACTACATGGCGCCGGAGCGCGTCTCCGGCCACGACGGCGGTCCCGCCTCCGACCTGTGGTCGCTGGCGATGATGCTCTACGCGGCGGTGGAGGGCCACCATCCGCTGCGCCGGGGCACGACCCTGGCGACACTTGCCGCCGTCCTCAACGACGAGGTCCCGCCGCCGGTCAAGGCAGGACCGCTGCAGGAGGTCCTGACTCGGGTCCTCGTCCGGGACCCGGCGGCACGGCCGGACGCCCAGGAGCTGGAGCGGATGCTGGACGCCGCCGTCCGTCAGGCCGAGACGCCCACCTCGTACCAGCTGCCGCATCCCTCCGTGCCGCAGTCTCCCGGCGGCCCTGCGTCGGTACCCACGGGCTTCGGCCCCGCACCCTCGATGCCCACAGGGCCGTACGGCACACCACCCGCCCCGACGACGTTCCCGGGGCCGCAGGACGCACGTCCCGGGTCCCTCACCGTCCCCGTGCAGCCGGGCCGTGGCCGGCGCCGGGCGCTGATCGGCCTGCCGGTCGCAGGAGTGGCGCTCGCCGGAGTTCTCGTGTGGGCGCTGCTGCCGGACGGGGGCTCGGACACGGCGGGGCCCCCCGGGCCCAGCCGTTCCACCGCCAGGACGCCGTCGGCCGGCGGCTCGGCCGCCACGGACGTCACGCCCCCCGCGAAGACACCCACCGGCAGGACGAACCTGCTGACTCCGGGCGGCATCCGTACCGCGATCAGGTCGTTCAAGCAGGCGACCGGCCGCACACGCTTCGCCTCGCTCACCGTGTATCCGGAATACGTCTCCGCCGACCTGATGGTGAAGGGCGATGACAAGAAGTACGACTCGTACATCTATCGCCCCGGCCAGGGTGTTCAGAAGGGCATCGTCAGCAACTCGCTGGGGAGCGGGAAGACGGCGGTCAGCCTGGACGACTTCCACTGGGACAAGGTCCCGTCCCTGCTGGCCGAAGCCGAGCGGAAGCTGAACGTCGATGATGCGAACACCCGCTACCTGCTGCTGAATCTGCCGGACTCCACCTTCGACAGCCCCGCCGGGATGTCCGTCTACCTCAGCAACTCCTACAGCCAAAGCGGCTACCTCCAGGCCAGCCCGCAGGGAAAGGTCCTCCAGGTCATGCCCTACGACGGCTGACGAGCCGACCGCTTCCGGGGTCAGTCGAGTACGAGAGGATCGGGCAGGGAGGCCGAGCGGTGCATGCGCAGGAGGGTGTGGACGACTCCTGCGAGGCCCGACATGAGGCTGGGGGAGAACGCCTCACGGGCCAGGCCGCCGACCGGACCGCGCTGCTCGAGGCTGCTGAGGATCTCCCCGTCCTGCTCGGAGGCATCCCCGGCGTTCATGGCCGTGAGGAACTGCCAGAGGCCGAGGTCGCCGTGGCACAGCGTGTGGCTCCAGCCGAAGCCCTCGGCCGCGCAGGCACGTGCGGCGCGCCGGGCCATGTCGAGGCGGGCCGGATCGCCGGTGCGCTCGTGCAGGTCGAGCATGCCGAGCCCGATCCCGGCGCTGCCGTGACACCAACTGGTGAAGAAGTCCTCCTCGGCGCCGATCCGGACATCGAGCCAGTTGCCGTGGTCGGGCTGCCACAAGGTCTCCTGGAAGGCGAAGGCCCGCTCGGCGAGACGGTTCCAGTCGCGCCGTTCGGCCGCGGAACCCGCCTCGCTGAGCGCGAGCCGGGTCAGCGCCCAGCCGATGCCGGTGGCGCCGTGGGCGAAGCCGCCGATGCCCTCCGGGTTGAGCCGGGTCGTCCAGCGGACCCCATCCGCGTCGACCGTACCCAGCCCGGCCAGCCTGCGGCCGATGTGCGCGGCGGCGGCCAGCCAGCGGTCCTGCCCGGTCGCCCGGGCCAGATCGAGCAGCGGGACGACTCCACCGGCCGCCCCGTTGAGGAGATCCACCTCGACGTCGTCCTCGACCAGCCGGCCCTCCAGCAGCACCGCCCGCTCGGCGGCCCGCTCCAGCAACCAGCCCGCACCGACCACCCGGTGCAGCGCCAGCCACGTCCACACCTGCGACGCGGCGCCGCTGAACGCCCCCGGTGACGGCGTCGGCGTCCGGTCCTCGGTGCTGATCAGCACGCGCAGCGCGCCCTCCAGCGTCTCGGCGACGCCGGGCACCTCGTCGGCCCGCCCGGCCCGCACCTCGGCCTGGTACTCCGCGAGCGTGAGGACCACCCCGCCCTGCCCGGTGTAGAGGTCGGCGGGCAGCACCCTGATCGACCACCCGGCGGGGGTGAAGACGGGGCTGATCCAGGTGACCGTACCGTCCTCGCCGTGTACCGCCCCGTCGCACAGCCGCCGCACCATCTGCGCGGCCAGCTCCCGGCGGCGCCGCTCCCGGTCACGCGCGTGCGGGTCGTGAGCGGGGGCCTGCACCCGCGCCGGCAGCGATCGCTCGTTCAGGTACGCGCCCACCAGCGCGTCCTGGATCACCGACTCCTCCAGCGCGAAGTCCGCGGTGCGCCAGTCCTCGACCGTGTTCCGTACGGCGGACCCGTCCACCGTGAAGGCGAACATCGGCACGTCGCCGGCCAGAAGGTCGGCGATCTCGCCGTCGATGGCCGCGCGGTCCGTCGGCGCACCGGGCAGCACCTCGGCGTTGCGCCGCAGGATGTCCCGGGCCCGCTCGACGGCCGCCGCCTCGTCGTGCAGCGAGGCCGGGTGCCACAGCATCCGGCCGATGTCGACGTACGCCTGCGTCGGCCGCAGGATCCGCCGTGCCTGCGCGCCTTCGAAGCGGCCCAGCAACCGGTACGGGTCCACGCCCGGCCCGCGCAGGTGCGTGGTCATCTCGCGGAAGCCGGCCAGGATCCGGTCCCAGTACGCGCTCAGCACCGGGGTGGGGCTGGGGTGGTTGCCGGCGGTGGGCATCGCCACCAGGCTCACCTGGAAGCGGGCCGCCGCGGTGCCGCCGTCCGCGATCACCGGGCTCGGGATCAGCGGCTGCTGGCCCGGCAGCGCACCGACCCCGGAGATGTCCACTCCGCCGAGGGCGAAGCCGGTGCCCCGCACGGGCAGCAGCCCGGTGCGCAGCACCGTACGGCGGATGGCGGCCGCCGCCACGTCCACCGCGTCGCCCCGGCCGCTGGGCGGGAAGGGCGCGGGCGAGTCGAAGAGCGTCTCGGCGTCCACGATCACCGGCACCGGGCCGGCGGCGATCATGTTCTCCGCGTGCATGTCGGTGCCGCCGGTGAAGCGGAGAACGGCCAGCCAGTGCCCCATGTTCCGGTAGAACGAGGCGAGTTCGAGGTCGTTCGCGCAGTACCGGTGGCGGACGAACTCGGCCCAGCCGTACCCCTTACGCGCCACCGTCCGTGGCACCCGGATCCGTTCGTCCGGCGCCGGGGCGTCGGGGAGGTCCGAGAACAGCTCGTCCAGCAGTGCGCCCAGAGCCACGTCGGTCTCCGACGGCCGGGGCTTGTACATGACGGTTCCGCCGGCGAAGTCGACCCGGCTGACCGTCAGGCCGCCCCGGTGACTGTCGCCCGCCCCGAACGTCACGGCACGTACCGGCCCTGCGGCTTCCCCGAGCAGCCGACGCAGAAGGTCCCGGTCCGAGGCGAGCCGTTCCGCGAAACCGGCCGTTGCCGCCACCGACATCCGCGCCACCGAAGCGATCCGTCGGCCGATGTTCGGGTACCGGCCGGCCAGCTTGTCGAGATAGCCCTCCTCACCGGCCTGCTCGACGAACGCGGCCCATGTTCTCGTGTCCGCCGCACGCTCGATGTCCGCATCGCCGCCCCCTGCCAGGCGCAGCGCGTGCAGTTCGAGGAGGAACAGGCGGGAGAGCTTGGCGTGCAATGACGCGTGCAGAGCGGTGTGGCCGGCCTCCAGCAGCACATCCCGCTCGTCCCGGCCCAGGGCGGACACGGCCGCCAGGCGCCGGGCCAGGTCCTCCCCCCAGGGTCGCGCGATGTTTCGTACGGGCTGGGCGAACCACTCCGTCTCCTCCCCGCTGTCCGGCGCCGATCCGCTCAACTTCCGCCCTCCCTGTTCTGCCGCACGTGCCGGGGCCTGCCGGGTGCCGCCCGGAGACGGCGCGGGGAACTGCGCGCGCCGCGCAGTTCCCCCATGGTGCGACCGATCAACAGCACCAGCTGCCGCGCGACCCGCTCGGGCTGGAACAGAAGCCGTACAGGGAGTCACTCGGGTCGGTGAGCGCGGCCTCCGCGGCGGCGCCGCCGACGTAGAGCGGACCGGCGGGGTTGAGCTGGCCAAAGGCGCTCTCGGCACCCGACAGCCAGGCCTCGAGCACGGCCGCGGTCTGAACACTGGTCTGGGACATCAGTGGCCTCCGAAGGCGGGAACGGGGCGGATTGCCCAGCCCTGAGTATGGCGAGATTCGAACATCCGTCAGATGTCCGATCCAGCCACACTCCAGTGGTGCTCCTGATGCCTCCTGTAGGGATCTGAGGCGCTGCGACGAGCCCTCCGTCCCCTCACAACATGACGTGCTTGACCTGCGTGTAGTCGAGTAGGCCGGTGAGGGACAGGTCGCTGCCGTAGCCGGAGTGACGCACTCCGCCGTGCGGCATCTCCGAGACTGTCGTGCCATGGGTGTTGACCCAGACGATGCCGGTGTGCAGTGCCCGGCTCGCGCGCATGGCTCGGTCGTGGTCGCGGGTCCAGACGCTCGCGGCGAGCCCCTGGGGAACGGCGTTCGCCATGCGGAAGGCCTCGGCCTCGTCGGTGAAGGCCTGGACGGTGACGACCGGGCCGAACACCTCGCTCCGTACGATCTCGTCCCCCTGCCGGGCCCCGGCCACCACCGTGGCCTGGTGGAAGTATCCGGGCCGGGTGAGGGCCGTGCCGCCCGTGACCACCTCGGCATGAGCAGGCAGACGCTCCAACAGGCCGCAGACAGAAGCAAGTTGGCCCGCGTTGGCCAGCGGGCCGAAGTCGGCGTGCTCGTCGTCGGGTGCTCCGGGCACGCGCTGTGCCGCCCTGCCGGCGAAGGCGTCCAGGAAGGTGTCGTGGATCCGCCGGTGGACGAGGATCCTGGTGGCGGCCGTGCAGTCCTGCCCGGCGTTGTAGAAGGCCAACGACGACAACTGCTCGACCACGTCCGTGAGATCGGCGTCCTCGTGGACCAGGACCGGTGCATTGCCGCCGAGCTCGAGATGCAGCCGCTTGAGGTCGGCGGACGCCGCAGCGGCGATCTCCTGCCCGGCGCGGACACTGCCGGTGACGGCGACCATCCGTACCCGGGGATGGGCGACGAGGGACCGACCGGTGTCACGGTCGCCGCACACGACGTTGAGCACGCCGGGCGGCAGGTGCTCGGCGGCCAGCCGGGCGAGGAGCACGGCGGAGGAGGGCGTGCTGTCGGACGGCTTCAGGACGACGGTGTTGCCCGCGGCCAGCGCGGGGGCGACCTTCCAGACGGCCATCATCAGCGGGTAGTTCCACGGGGTGATCTGGGCGCAGACACCGACCGGCTCACGGCGCACAACGGAGGTGCGCCCCGGTGTGTACTCGGTCGCGGCAGCACCCGGCAGGTTCCGGGCGGCTCCGGCGAAGTACCGCAAGACGTCCACGATCGCGGGCAGTTCGTCCGCCAGGAACAGGGCACGCGGCTTGCCCGTGTCGGTCACCTCGGCGCTCGCGAGCGCGTCCGCCTCCCGCTCCAGGGCGTCGGCGATGCGCAGCAGCGCGGCCTGCCGCTGTGCCGGAGTCGTCACCGACCAGCCGTGGAACGCCTCCTCGGCCGCCCGGCAGGCCGCGTCCACGTCCTCGGCGCCGGAGAGCGGAGCCGTGCCGTGCTGCTGCCCGGTGGCCGGGTCGATCAGCCGCACAGTGGCACCGGAGGCGGCCGGTACCTCGCTTCCGCCGATGTGGTTGAGGTGTGCGTCGTCAGCCACGGCGCAACGCCTCCTCGGCGGCGGCGCGGCCGGTGCGGACGGCACCCTCCATGTATCCGGCGACCCACTGGTCGGAGCCGCAGACGTAGAACGGCGGTTCGTGGGTGCCGTGCAGCGGGCCGACCGCCATGACCTCGCCCGGCGGCCACTGGGTGACGTAGCCCTGGGTCCAGGGATCGGTGCCCCACAGCCGCAGATGGCAGGCGGCCGGCCGACGTGCCTCGTCGCCGAACAGGGCGGCCATCTCGGCGAGCAGCTCGGGGGTGCGCAGATGGGGCGGGGTGCCGAGCAGGACTCCGTAGCGCTCGGGCGGGATCAGCGCCGACAGCATGCCCTCGCTCTGCGGCCAGGTGCTGCCCAGCACACCCTCGGCCTCGGACAGGCCGTTCAGATCGTCGTCCCGCCAGAAGGGACGGTCGTACACGGCCGCGAACTTCGCGGCGACCGCCTGGCGTTGCCGGTGCAGAGAGGCGAGCCGGGCCGGACTCACGCCGGTGACGGCGACATCCCGCAGCGGTCCCACGGGCAGGGCGCTCACCACGGCGGCGGCGGTGAGGACTTCGCCGGTGACGAGGCGGACGGTGCAGTGGCCGGGGCGTATGTCCAGTGCGGCGACCGGCGAGCCGAGCCGGATCCGGGGGCCCAGCTCGCGGCCGAGGATCTCGGCGAGCGTCGCCGATCCTTCCGCCGGCCGTAGCCCCTCCCAGTCGTCGTAGTCGTAGTCGCCCCCGCCCGAACCGGGGACCGCCGCGCTCTTGCGCAGCGCCGCCAGCAGCGAGATCCGCTCGTACGAGCCGCCCGCCAGGGCGAGTTGACCGATGTCCCACAGACGCACCACGGCCGGCGAGGCGTGCCGGGAGCGCAGCCAGTCGGCCACGGACAGCCGGTCCAGGGCGGCAGCGTCCGGATGCGACCAGGGGTCGCCCGGATCGACGGTGGCGGCGAGGGCGGTGAACTCGGCGCCCAGCCGCTCGTGCAGCAGCGCGTCACCGGGGCCGAACCAGTGCGGTGGATCGCCGGCCGAGCGGCCCTCGGGTGTGGCACGGGTGATCCGGCCGGGCTCGGCGACATAGCTGGGGACGAGTTCCAGGCCGAGTTCCCTGGCGAGTCGGAGGTAGGCGGTGTGCCCGTGGCCGACCACCTCGCCGCCCAGCTGGACGGTACGGCCGTCGGGTGTCCGGGTCTGCTCGACCCGGCCGCCGACGCGGTCCCGGGCCTCCAGGACGAGCACGTCGGTGCCGGCGGCGGCCAGGTCCCGGGCGGCGGTGAGCCCGGCGAGACCGGCGCCGAGCACGATCACGTCGTGGTGCATGAGCTTCGCTTTCGTCGTGGAGTGGGGTCAGGCCAGGACCAGGCAGTGTTCGGGGCGCCAGCCGAACTCCACCGTCTCGCCGCCGCTCCAGCGGTCCTCCATGCGGGCCCGGGCCGTGTTCTGCTCCAGGACGGACAGCGTGACGCCGGGGGCGAGTTCGATCAGGTAGGTCGTGGTCGGACCGCTGTAGACGGTTTCGCGGATGACACCGCGCAGCATCGACATTCCCGGTTCGAAGTCCGAGAGCCAGATCTTCTCGGGGCGCACGGACACACTGACGGCGGTGCCGTCCGCGATGCCGGTACGGGCGCCGACCGGCAGGGCGGGCCCCTGGTCCAGGGTGACCTCGCCGCCCCGGTAGGTGCCGCTCATCAGGTTGGACGTGCCCATGAAGGAGGCGACGAAGCGGCTGGCGGGGTGTTCGTAGATGTCCTCGGGGGTGCCGCACTGCTCGATGCGCCCCTCGTTCATCACCGCGATCCGGTCGGACATGGTGAGCGCCTCGTCCTGGTCGTGGGTGACGAAGACGAAGGTGATGCCGACCTCGCGCTGGATCTGCTTCAGCTCCACCTGCATCTGGCGGCGCAGCTTCAGATCGAGGGCGGCCAGCGGCTCGTCGAGGAGGAGGACGGCCGGGCGGTTGACGAGGGCGCGGGCGAGGGCGACGCGCTGGCGCTGGCCGCCGGAGAGGGTGCGGGGTCTGCGGTCGGCGAGGCCGGCCAGCTGGACCAGATCCAGCATCTCGCCGACGCGCTGCCTGATCTCGGCCCTGGCGACGCCCTTGCGCCTGAGGCCGAAACCGACGTTGTCGGCGACGCTCAGGTGGTCGAACAGGGCGTAACTCTGGAAGACGGTGTTGACGTTGCGCCTGTTCGGCGGCAACGCGGTCACGTCCTCACCGGCGAGCAGCACCGAGCCCTCGGTGGGGTCGCTGAATCCGCCGATCATGCGCAGCGAGGTGGTCTTGCCGCAGCCGGAGGGGCCCAGCAGGGAGAAGAAGTGGCCGGCCTCGATGGCGAGGTCGAGACGGTGGACGGCGTAGGAGCCGGCGAACTGCTTGGAGACGCCGTCGAGCCGGACGGCCGGGGTCGCGTCCATGGAGTCACTCTCCGGAGAGGATGTCGAGGCCGCCACGGCGGCCGAAGAGGCGCGGGATGAACAGGGCCAGGGCGATCAGGGCGATGGATCCCGCGAGCATCAGCGTGCCGACCGCGTTGATGGTGGGCTGCACCCCGAAGCGGATCGCCGAGTAGATGCGCACCGACAGCGGTTGGGGGTCGACGCCGGTGGTGAAGTAGGCGAGGACGAAGTCGTCGAAGACCAGCGCGAAGATCAGTACGGCACTGGCCAGGACGGCGGGGAGCAGGGCCGGCAGGGTCACCAGCCGGACCGCCTGCCAGCGGGTGGCGCCGAGGTCCATCGCCGCCTCCTCCACCTCCGGGTTCAGCGCGGCCACCCGGGATCGGAGGACGACCGTGACGTACGAGATGGAGAAGGTGATCTCGGCGAGCATCACCGTGCCGGTGGACAGGGCCACGCCCAGGCCCTTGAACAGCAGCATCGACGCGACGCCCGTGACGATCTCCGGCGTGATCAGCGGCACCAGCATGATGAGGCCGGCCAGCGAGCCGATCCGGGTGCGGCAGCGGACCAGGCCGAGTGCGAGCGCCACCCCGAGGACGACCGAACCGGCCATCGCCACCAGGGAGATCCGCAGGCTGGTGTCCAGCGAGGAGACCAGGACGTCGTCGTGGACGAACGCGCGGTACCAGCGCAGGCTGAATCCGCCGAAGACGGTGAGGGACTTCTTCGAGTTGAAGGAGAACAGGGCCACGACGGCGATCGGCAGGTAGAGCAGTGCGAAGAAGAGCGCGGTGACGGCGATGAGTATGCGGGGTTTGCGGTCGGCGCGTCCGCGTCCCGAGCGGGTCCGGGCGGCCGGACGGGCCGGAGCCGTGCCGGAGGGCAGGCGGAGCAGGGTCATCGGCGGGCCTCCGCCTCGTCCTTGCGGGTGCGCCGCAGATAGCCGAGCATCCCGATCAGCAGGACCAGCATCAGCAGCATGGTGAGCGCGGAGCCCAGCGGCCAGTTCTGGCCCTGGAAGAACTTGTCCTGGATGAGGTTGCCGATCATGATCTGGTCCGGTCCTCCCATGAGCTGCGCGCTGACGAAGTCGCCCATGGCGGGCAGGAAGACCAGCACGAGTCCGGCCGCCGCGCCCTGGCGGGTCGCGGGCAGGGTGACGTGGAGGAAGGTGCGGATCGGGCCGCCGTAGAGGTCGCGGCCGGCCTCGATGAGGGAGACGTCCAGGCGCTCCAGGGCCGCGTACAGGGGGATGATCATGAAGACGACGAAGCCGTAGACGAGTCCCGCGACCACGCCGGCGCCGGTGTTGAGGATCTTCGTGCCGCCGTCGGCCAGCCCCACCGCGCGCAGGGCGCGCAACACGGGCCCGTCGTCGGAGAGGACCACCGACCAGCCGTACATCCGTACCAGGTAGTTGGCGAAGAACGGCACCACGATCGCGGCGATCAGCGCGTGTTTGTACCGCCCGCCGTACAGGGCGATGGTGTACGCGACCGGGTAGGCGATCAGCAGGCAGATCGCGCAGGTCAGCAGGGCGTAGCCGAGGGAGCGGGCCAGGACCTCGGTGTAGGCGGGGTCGGCCAGGGCGCGCACGGCGGACAGGTCGAAGCCGAAGCGCGGGTTGCCGAGGTCGTCGGTGGTGCCGACGGCGAGGACGGCGACGAGCACCAGCGAGGCGATCAGGAAACCGGTCATCCAGAGGGTGCCGGGCAGCATGAGCCAGGTCCAGATGCGGGTGCCGTCGGTGTCCCGGCGGCGGGCGCCGGGGGAGTGGCGGAGCAGTGCCAAGGGTCAGCCCGCCTTCACATGGGTCCAGGCGGTGTCGCGGGCGTCCTCCGCCGCGCGGCCGCCGTTGCGGAAGAACAGGTCCGCCTTCAGCTCGTCCTCGGTGACGAGGCACTCGGGGAACGGCTTGACCAGCTCTGCGTAGACCTTCTCGGAACCCGCCACCGGCATCGGGTAACCGATGTACTCGATGTTCTTCTTCACGTTCTCCGGCCGCAGCATGTAGTCGATGAACAGCATCGCGGTGCCGGGGTGCGGGGCGTTCCAGGGAATCGCGTAGCAGTCGGAGTTGATCGGCGTGCCCTCTCTGGGAGCCTGGAAGCCGAACACGGAGGGGTCCTTGGCCTGGTTGAGCATCGCGGCCATGTCGCCGCTCCACGCCTGCGTCATCACCGCGTTGCCGTTGAGGAGGTTGTTGTAGCTGTCGCTGGAGAAGCCGCGCAGCCGCGGGCGCAGAGTGCTCAGCAGGGAGGTGATCCGGTCGAGGTCACCGGTGTCCCCGGTGCTGACGCCCAGGCCGAGTTCGAGGGCCGCCATGCCGAGGACCTCGTCGCGGTCGTCCAGCAGGAAGACCCTGCCCTTGGCCTTGTCGCTCCACAAGTCCCGCCAGGATCCGGTCAGTTCGCCGATCCGGTCGCGGCGCCAGCCGATTCCGGTCTTGTACGCGGTGAAGGGGACGGTGTGCGCGGAGCCGGGGTCGTACCAGGGGTCGGAGAAGTAGGTGTGCGCGCCGAATACAGCGGGCGCGTTGGTGAGCTGGGAGTGGTCTATACGGCGTAGCCGGCCGCCGCGCACCAGGCGCTGGGCCCACTTGGCGCTGGGGAAGATGATGTCGTAGCGGTTGCCGGCGTTGAGCTTGGCGACCATGCCTTCCATCGAGTCGAAGTTCGACTGGACGACCTTGACGCCGTACTCCTTCTCGAAGCCCTTGAACACGGACGGGTCGACGAAGTCGGCCCAGTTGAAGTAGACGAGATCGCAGTCCACGCGCGCCCGGACCGGGGCGAGCTGCCGGGCGTCGGGCGTTTTCGCGGGCATGAACCCGCAGCCGCCGACCGCGGCGCCCAGCAGGCCGCAGGCGCCTGCCCGCAGCACGGTGCGTCTGGTCGGTGGGGGTACGTCGGGGGACATGGAACGTCCTCTCCGTCGAGGAACGGCACAACTCCAGGGCGGGACCGGCTGGTCGGCTCGACGGAGGCCCTGACTCCGTGGGGAAGACCGGTCTGGGGAGGGTGCGACGTCGCGTCAGCGGGGGAGGGGTAAGTCCGACCCGAGGCGGAGGGAGTGCGGCGCGCGCGAGGACGTCACTGCGCGTCCCCCTCCAGGTCGTCCCGGACCCGGCGGGCGAACCAGCCGACGGCGGCCTCGCGCTGCGAGAGCGGGCCCGGCTCGAACCCGGGCGTCGACAGTCCGGCCTGCACGCGCTCCACCAGCTCGGCGTCCTCGTCGTTGGTGACCCAGCCGATGTGGATGTTCAGCCGCCGGGCCAGCCTCGTGCGGACGCTCTCCCCGTGCCGGGTGTAGAAACCGCCGGGAATCGCCGCCCGGTCCTGGGCGGTGGGCAGGGCGGTCCACGCGAGCACGTGGTCAGGGTAGAAGTCGATGAGCGTGTTCGGATAGATCACGGCGTAGCGCCACACGCGCCGGTCGGCCTCGGTCAGTCCCGGCATCGGGGTGGCCAGCCGCTGGTAGAGGCGCTCGGTCCAGTTCGAGGAGGGCTTGTCGCGCAGCGGGGACTCGAAGAGGACGTAGTTCTCCCGGACGTCCACCGTGTACGCCTGGTAGTCCAGCAGCCGCATCAGCGCGGGGTGCGCCACGGGGACGTGGTAGCCCTCCAGATAGTTGTCGACGATCACCTTCCAGTTGGCGTTCTGTTCCTCGCCGCCCGCCAGGTCGTGGATGCGGTGCCGGCCGACGGGTACCAGGCCGGGGTCGGCGTAGCGGCCGACGGCCTCGGCGAGCCCGGCGCAGCTCTCCGCGAGCGGCGTCGCCTCCAGGTCGAGGTTGACGAAGACGAAGCCGAGGAAGGACTCCACGTTGACGGGGTGGAGTCCGAGCCGGGGCTTGTCCAGGCAGGGGATCCGGCGCGCCTCGGGAGCGCCGACGAGGCGTCCGTCGAGCTTGTAGGTCCATCCGTGGTACGGGCAGCGGATCGCCTTGCCGGCCGGCTCGGGGGTCGTGACCAGGCGGGTTCCGCGGTGCCGGCAGACGTTGAGGTGGGCGGCGAGGCCGCCGTCCTCGGTGCGGACGACCAGCACCTCCCGGCCGGCGGCGGTCGCGGCCAGGCGGGCGCCGGGTCCGGGGAGATCGGATTCATGGCAGACGAGCTGCCAGGACTTGGCGAAGATGCGCTCGGTCTCGGCCTCGGCGATGGCCGGATCGGTGTAGTAGCGCGCGGGCAGCGCTTCCCCGGGATGCTCGGGGGGCGTCCCCGGCGGGGCAGGGGAGACGACGGCTGCCCGGGTGGTCGAGGGGTGCATGGAGTCCTCCTCCGCGCCGCGGCGGCGGCGATCGGCGGTGAGGCTGTGCCCGGATCGGAACGGCAGGTGCGGCCTGCGGACCTGCCGGAATCCGGCTGACTAATTGGTTAGTCAGAGTGCGACTGCGGCGGGTTCAAGTCAAGACTTGTGGGCTGACTAATTAGTTAGTTAGTGTCGAGGCAGGCGGATGGCCCGGGCCGCAGACGGCCGCCCAGGCGCATTCCGCAAGCCCGCGGACCACCGTCCGCCACACCGGGCGTCCGGATCCCTACGCCCCGGTCCCCGGGCGGGACCCGGCTCCCGCCGGGCACCTCGACCGGTCCGGCCATGCGTCCGCATCGGCCCGGACACGCTCCGCCCACGTCCGTGCCCGGCCCCGGCCGGGCACCCGCACCGCTCCCCGCCCCTCTCGTCACGGCGCCGGAGCAGCCCCGTCCACGCCAACGCCGCGCCACCCGCCTCCGGACCACCCGGAGACGGTGCGACCCCGGAGGCACGCATGAGCGCTCGCCGAAGTCTCGTATGGCTCGGCCTCACGCCGGAGCCCGAACAGGAACTGCCCGCAGCGGTGGCCGCCCTGCGGACCCCGGCGGACGGCCGCCCGCCCGCGGCCCTCGTCGCCGCCGAGCGGCACCGCGTCGAGCGGCTGGTGCTGCGCGGCACGCAACGCGGCTGGCTGCGCTACCTCGGCGAGGTCACCGACCTGGTCGTCGAGGCCGCGGCGGGCTCCGCGACCGCCGATCCGCAGGCGGCGCTGGTGGCCGGCGAGGTCGTCCTCGATCACCACCGCATGCTGATCGGCCTGCCCGGGGCGGGCTACGCGCGCACGGCCGCGCAGCGGCGGGACCTGCAGCAGGCACTGGCGCGGCTGAGAACCCGTCCCGTCACCAGCCACTCCAGTCACACCGGCCACTCCGAGCCCAGGAGCACCGTATGACCGGCGTCATCTCCCTCCTCCCCGAAGGACGGCCCGGCCTTCTCGTCCCGCTGCTGTCCGGGGCCTGGCTGTCCGGTGGCAGCGAGGATCTCGCCCGATACCTGGCCGCAGGCGGTTACGCGCCGCTGCCCGCTCCCGACCGGTTGCTGGACCGGATCGCCGCCGCGGGGCTGCGCGGCCGCGGCGGCGCCGGCTTCCCCGCCGCCGTCAAGCTCCGTGCCGTCCGCGACGCACCGGGCATCCCCGTCGTCGTCGCCAACGGCGAGGAGGGCGAGCCCGGTTCGGTGAAGGACCGCTGGCTGCTGCGGCACCGACCGCACGTCGTCCTGGACGGTCTCCGGCTGGCAGCGGCCATGACAGGAGCCGAACGCGGCTGCGTGTACCTGTCCGACGCCGGCGCCGAGCGAGCCGTACGACAGGCGCTCGACGAGCATCCCCCCGAGCTGCGCGTCGACGTCGTACGGACGGAGCACACGTACGTCGCGGGGGAGGAGACCGCGGCCGTACGACGCATCGACGGCGGTCCGGCCCTGCCGACGGCGAAACCCCCACGCCCCTTCGAGAGGGGTGTCGGGGGCGCGCCCACCCTCGTCGCCAACGTGGAGACGCTGGCCCGTGTCGCACTGACGCACTCGCGTCCCGCGGCCGCGGACGCCGTCGCCGGCACCCACCTGCTGACCCTCTCGGGTGCCGGTCGGACGGCCGCACTCGTCGAGGTGCCCGTCGGCACGCATCTGAAGGTCCTCGCCGACCTGTGCGGCCACGGCCGGGCCGAGGCGGTGCTCATGGGCGGCCTGTTCGGCGGCCTGTACGGCGCGGGCTGGACGGACCTGCCGCTCGACCATGACCACCTGAACGCGGCGGGCGGAGCCCTCGGCTGCGGGGCGCTGCACTTCCTGCACCCGGAGGACTGCCCGGTCGCCGTGGCCGGCGAGGCTGCCGCCTATCTCGCGGCGCAGAGCGCCCGCCAGTGCGGGGTGTGTGTCAGGGGCACCGGGGCGCTGGCCGGAACCCTCACGGCCGTCGCACGCGGCGCCGCGCACCGCGACCCGACCGACCAGCTGCACCGCTGGTCACGGCAACTGCCCGGGCGCGGGGCCTGCGGCCTGCTCGATGCCGCCGCCCGCATCGTCGCCACCCTCCTCGCCCACTTCCCCGACCGCGTCGACGCCCACCGCCGCTCCGCCTGCCTCGCGTGCGCAGAGCCGGCACCCGAGGACGGACGCCGATTCAGGGTGCCGGTGCCCTGACCCGCATCCCACCCATCCGCCCGCACCCGGCGCACCGAAAGGACCGCACCATGAAACTCCTGCTGGACTCCACCCGCTGCCAGGGCTACGGCCTCTGCCAGGAACCCGCTCCCGAGCTGGTCGACCTCGACGAGTGGGGCTATGCGCACGTGCGGGAGAACGAGGTCCCCGCCGGTGGCGAGGACGCCGCCGCGGCCGCTGTCGCCGCCTGCCCCAACTCCGCGCTGCGGCTGGTGAAGTGACATGGGACGAGACCTGTCGGCCCTCTTCGACCCCGTCTCCGTCGCCGTGGTCGGAGCCAGCGACGACCCCGCCAAGTACGGCCACGCCATCGCCGCGCAGGCCCTCCGCGCGAACGGCCGCCGCCCTGTCCACCTGGTCAACCGGCGCGGCGGCACGGTGCTCGGCCGCATCGCCGCCCCCAGCCTGAGCGCGATCGGGGAGCCCGTCGACCTGGCGGTGGTCTCCGTGCCCGCCGCAGGCTTCGAGGACGCCGTCGACGAGGCCCTGCGGTGCGGGGCCCGGGCGATCGTCGCGATCACCGCCGGCTTCGCGGAGACCGGCGACGCCGGGCGGACCCGCCAGCAGGCCGTCGCCGAACGCGTCCGTGCCGCCGGCGCCGTGATGGTCGGGCCCAACTGCCTGGGGATCGCCGACAACACCACCGACCTCTTCCTCGCCTCCGACACCTTCACCCCCGGCGGCGTCGCGCTCCTCAGCCAGAGCGGCAACCTCGCCCTCGAACTACAGCTCCGCTTCCGCCCGCACGGCCTCGGCTTCTCCCGCTTCGTCTCGCTCGGCAACCAGGCCGACGTCACCCTCGTCGACCTGCTCGCCGACTGCGCCCGGCACGAGGGCACCCGGGCCATCGCGGTCTACGCGGAGGACTTCGCCGACGGACGCGCCTTCGCCGAGGCCGCCGCCGACGCCGGGAAGCCCGTGGTGCTGCTCACCGCCGGACGCGGCGACGCCTCCGCGCGCAGCGCCCAGTCGCACACCGGCGCGCTGACCACCTCGGCCGACGTGGTGACCGCGGCCTGCCGTGACGCCGGTGTGGAGCTGGTCGCCACCCCCCGCGAACTCACCGTCGTGGTGGCCGCGTTGAACGGCACACACCGGGCGGCCGGTCGCCGGGTCGCCGTCCTCACCGACGGCGGCGGCCACGGCGTCGTCGCCGCCGACGCCGTCGAGGCGGCCGGCCTGACCGTGCCCGAACTCCGGGAACCGACGCGGCAGCACCTGCGGGACGCCCTGTGGGACCAGTCGGCCGTCGCCAACCCGGTGGACCTCGCCGGGATGGGGGAGCAGAACCCCGGCTCGTACGCGGAGACCGTCGACGCGCTGCTCGCCGCCGAGGAGGTCGAGGCCGTCCTGATGACCGGCTATTTCGGCGGCTACGCGGCCGCCGACGGCGGGCTCGGCGGGGGCGGCACGGTGCTCGCGGACGGAGAACAGGAGGCAGCGCGCCTCATCGCCGCCCGGCACCGCGCCACCGCGAAACCGATCGTGGTGCAGTCCATGTACCCCGAGTCGCCGAGCTGCCGAACCCTCGCCGCGGCCGGCATCCCGGTCTTCGCCGCCACCGAGGACGCCGCCCGCGCCCTCGCGGCGACGGCCCCCGGCGCACAGCGCGCAGGCGTCCCCCCGCTGCCCGCGCCCGCGTCCCCGCTGCGCGAGAGCGGCTACCTGGAGACCCGCAGAGCCCTCCAAGAAGCCGGACTCGCCTTCCCCGCCGCGCGCGAGATCCACGACGAGGCCGAACTGCTGGCCGCCGCCGAGGAGTTCACCGGACCCTACGTTCTCAAAGCCCTCCATCTGCTGCACAAGTCCGACGCGGGCGGTGTGGCACTGGGCCTGGCCGGCCCCGGCGAACTGCTCGCCGCCTTCCGGGAGATGCACGCCCGGCTCGGCGCCCCCTCCTACTCCGTCGAGGCCATGGCGGACCTGACCGACGGCATCGAACTGATCGTCGGCGTCAACCGTGACCCGCGCTTCGGCCCGGTCGCCATGGTGGGGCTGGGCGGAGTGCTGGCCGAGGCACTGCGCGACACCGCCTTCGCCCTCGCCCCGGTACCCGCCCACCGTGCCCTGCGGCTGCTGCGCGGCCTGCGCGCCGCCTCCCTGCTCGACGGGGTGCGCGGAAGGCCCGCCGTGGACATCACCGCAGCCGCGGCGGCCGTGGAGACGATCACGGCATTCGCCACCGCCCACCCGGAGATCGCCGAGATCGAGGTCAACCCCCTGCTCGTGAGCCCCCACGGAGTCCTCGCCCTCGACTCCCGCGCCGTACTCGCCTGACCCACCCCTTTGCGACACCACCGAAGAGGCCCCATGGACATGCGCTACACCCCCGAGCAGGCCGGCCTCAAGCGCCGCGCCGCCGACTACGCACGCCTGCTCATGCGATACGAGGACCAGTCCGAGCAGGCCGGCGGCCCCCTGCCGCAGCAACTCGTCACCGAACTGACCCGGGCCGCCATGGACGCCGGTGTCTACGCCATCAACATGCCCGCCGAGTGGGGCGGAGCCGGCCTCAGCCTCCTCGACCAGGTCATCGTGGAGGAGGAGTTCGGCAAGGTCACCAACTGCCTCTGGGACATCCCCTGGCGGCCCGCCAACGTCCTCGCCCACGGCGACGAGCGGCAACGCGAGAAGTACCTGATGCCCGTGATCCGCGGGGAGAGGTTCGACGCGTTCGCCGTCACCGAACCGGGCGCGGGCTCGGACCCCTCCTCCGGCACCTCCACGGCCACCCGCACCGAGGGCGGCTGGCTGCTCAACGGCGAGAAGTGGTTCGTCACTTGCGGCGACATCGCCGACTTCCTGCTGGTGCAGGCGGACGCCGGCCCCGACCTGCTGCCCACGCTGTTCTTCGTGGACAAGGCCGCGCCCGGCGTCGAGATGACCCGGCTGCCGCGCTTCATGCACTCCGCTGTCAACGGGCACCCCGAGTTCACCTTCACCAACGTCTTCGTGGCCGACGAGGACGTGCTCGGCGGCGTCGGCAACGGCTACGAGCTGACCAAGGAATGGTTCACCGACGAACGCCTGATGATCGCGGCCCGCACGGTCGGCGCGGCCGAGCGCGCCCTGCAACTCGCCCGCGACTGGGCCGTGGAGCGCGAGCAGTTCGGTGCCCCGATCGCCTCGTACCAGCTGATCCAGGGCATGCTCGCCGACTGCGCCGTCGACATCGCGGTCAACCGGGCCTACACCCACCAGGTTGCCTGGGAGGCCGACCAGCCGGGCACCGACCGCAAGACGCTGCACGCCAAGGCCTCCACCGCCAAGCTCGCCGCCAGCGAGGCCGCCGGCCGGGTCGCCGACCGCTGTCTGCAGATCTTCGGCGGCCGCGGCTACGACCGCACCTATCCCGTGGAGCGCATGTACCGCGAGCTGCGCGTGGACCGGATCTGGGAGGGCACCTCCGAGATCCAGCGGCTGATCATCGCCAATGAACTCATCAAGCGCGGCACCCGCGCCCTGGCCCTGCCCACGCACTGAACCCGCCCGCCCACCCCGATCACCGCACAGCGAGGACTTCCATGGACTTCCGCCTCACCCCGCGCCAGGTGCAGCTCAAGGCCGACGCGCGCGCCCTCACCGACGTCATCGCCGCCTACGAGATCCAGTGCGAGGAAGAGAACGGCCTGCCCGCGAGCGCCCACACCAAGATCCGCGACGCGGTCCTGGACGCGGGGCTCCAAGCCGTCAACATGCCGGCCGAATGGGGCGGCGCCGGACTGACCATCGCCGAGCAGGTCACCGTCCAGGAGGAACTGGGCAGGCTCACCGGCGCCCTGTGGGACATGGTGTGGCGCCCCGCCAACGCGCTCCGCTTCTGCACCCCCGAGCAGCGCGAGCGCTTCCTCGTCCCGGTCATCAGGGGCGAGCGCCGCGACTGCTACGCCGTCACCGAGCCGGGTGCGGGCTCGGACCCGCAGAACCTGGCCACCACCGCGACCAGGAACGACCGGGGATGGGTGCTGAACGGCGAGAAGTGGTTCGTGACCGTCGGCGACCACGCCGACTTCATGATCGTGCTCGCCGCGGCCGGCCCGGACCGCGCGCCCACGCTGTTCCTCGTGGACAAGGACACCCCGGGCATCGAGATGACGCGGGTGCCGCGCTTCATGCACACCTTCGTCTACGAGCACCCCGAGTTCACCTTCACCGACGTCCAGGTCAGCGACGACGCGGTACTCGGCGGCATCGGCGAGGGATACGACATCACCCGCTCCTGGTTCACCGAGGAGCGCCTGATGATCGCGGCCCGCACCACCGGCGCGGCGGAACGTGCGCTGGAGCTGGCCCGTGACTGGGCGGTGGAGCGGGAGCAGTTCGGTGCCCCGATCGCGTCGTACCAGCTGATCCAGGGCATGCTCGCCGACTGCGCCGTCGACATCGCGGTCAACCGGGCCTACACCCACCAGGTGGCGTGGGAGACCGACCAGGCCTCGGCCGAGGACCGCAAGAGGCTGCACGCCAAGGCCGCCATCGCCAAGCTCTCGGCGAGCGAGGCCTCGGGCCGGGTGATCGACCGCTGCCTGCAGATCCACGGCGGGCGCGGCTACGACCGTGCGTACGCCGTCGAGCGGCTCTACCGCGAGCTGCGCGTGGACCGGATCTGGGAGGGCACCTCCGAGATCCAGCGGCTGATCATCGCAGGCGAGCTGATCAAGCGGGGCACGGGGGTCCTGGACCTGCCCGTCGCCTGACCCCCCACATCGCCACAGACCGGAGAGGAAGACGGATGACCGACATCGAGCGAGTGGGGGTAATCGGCGGTGGCCTGATGGGCGCCGGCATAGCCGAGGTCTGCGCTCGCGCCGGCGTACCGGTGACGATCGTGGAACGCGACGCAGAGGCGGCCCGTGCGGGCCTGCGGCGCATCACCCGCTCGCTCGACCGGGCCGTCGCACACGGCAGGCTCAGTGCCGAGCGGCGCGCGGCCGCCGCGGCCGTGATCACCGTCGTGGACCAGCTCGAGGCCCTGCACGACCACGACCTGGTCATCGAGGCGGTACCGGAGGACGAGGCACTCAAACGCGACGTCTTCGCCCGCCTCGACTCCGTGATCACCGGCGACCGGACCATCCTCGCGACCAACACCTCCTCCATCCCGGTCATCCGGCTCGCCACCGCGACCACCCGCCCCGATCGGGTCGTCGGCGTGCACTTCTTCAACCCCGTCCCGGTCCTGCGGCTCGTGGAACTCGTGCCCTCGCTGCTGACCTCGCCCGCCACCACGGCACGGGCGGAGACCTTCGTGACCGGCGCCCTCGGCAAGGAGGTCGTCCGGACCCGGGACAAGGCCGGATTCATCGTCAACGCCCTGCTGGTCCCGTATCTCCTGGCCGCCGTCCGCATGGTGGAGTCGGGCAGCGCGACGGCCGAGGACATCGACCGCGGGATGGTCCTCGGCTGCGCACACCCGCTCGGCCCGCTGGCCCTGACGGACCTGATCGGCCTGGACACCACCCGCGCCATAGCCGAATCGCTCTACGCCGAGTTCCGTGAACCGCAGTACTCGCCGCCACCCCTGCTGTCCCGGATGGTGGAGGCCGGCCTGCTCGGACGGAAGTCCGGCCGGGGCTTCCACGTGTACGACGAACAGCCACAGCGTGAGGCGGCGGCACCGGCGAGGCCGCAGTGAGGGAAAAGTGAGGGAAAATGTTCATGGCGTACGACCACCGAGCGAGGGGAGCCGCAGCGTGTCCACGAAGGTGCGCACGGCAGACACACGCGAGCGCATCCTGACCGCGGCGTGCGAGGTCATCGCCGAGATCGGCTTCGAGAAGATCCGCATGCGCATGGTCGCGGAGCGGGCCGGTGTGTCCACGGCGCTGCTGCACTACCACTTCGACACGCGCGAGAAGCTCTTCACCGAGGCGATGACCCACTCCTTCGCCAACACCGCCGTCGACCTCGAACGCGATGCCGAGACCGCGCCGGCGGCGGTCATCCTGGCCCGCATCCTGCGCAGCCTGCTGCCCACCGATCCCGAACTGCAGCAGGACTGGCGGCTGTGGCAGGAACTGTGGGCCCGGGCCCTGCGCGACGAGACGACCCGCGCCTTCGCCGTGGACCTGTACGGGCAGCTGCACGCCTGGGTGGCCGGCGCCGTACGGCGTGGCATCGCCTCCGGCGAGTTCACACCGACCGACGTGGACGACCTCAGCACGCTCGTCCTGTCCCTCAGCGACGGCTACGGCATCCGCCTCATGCTGCGCGATCCGACGGTCACTCTGGACAGCGCCCTCACCGCCGTCTGGCGCCAGGTCTCCGCCGCGTTGGGGCTGTCGGACTCGATGCCCACGGAGTGAATCACCGCGCGATCCACGGCACACGGTGGTGGCGCGCCTAGCAGGCCTGGGCAGAACCCTCCCACAGCTCGGGCACCCGGCCGCCGCCGGTGAGCATCTGGGTCGCCAGCGCCCGCAGCGTCGCGGCGAACGCGGCCGGGTTGCGCAGGAACTCCATGTGAATGCCTGGGAATTCGGCCCAGGGTGCCCCGATCCGACGGGCGATCTCGATCGAGGGCCGGGCGTAGTAGGTGCCCCGGTCTTCCGCGCCGGCCCCCAGCACGATCGGGAAGGGCGCCGCCTCGAGGGCGGCCTCGTCGGGCCGGAACGCCGCGAAGCCCGGCCACTCGGACGCGAAAAGGTGGTCCTGATTGCCCAGGAAGCGCTGCCACAGATCGTCGGGCCAGCGGTACGTGCCCTCACCGCGCACCGTCTGCGCGAATCGGAGGCCGGCCGCCGGGCCGCCGCCTTCCGCGTACCGCGCGGCCAGCTCCGGGAAGAAGCCGCGCGCCGGGTCACCCTCGGGCAGGACGTCGACCGCCGGCGGCTCGTGGGCGATCAGACACGGCCTCGGGATGCGACGCGGCCAGCGTGAGCCCGATGATCGCGCCCCCGCTGTTGCCGAACACCAGCCCGCGGCCGCCGGCCGGCCCTTCGAGCAGTTCCCGGGCGTCGGCAGCCTGCCGCGCCAGGTCCATGGGCCGGCCGTCGCGCCCGGTGCTGCGGGAGTTGCCCCGCCGGTCGTAGCTGATCACCGTGAACGCGCTGGCCAGCTCGTCAGCGATCGCGGAGTAGTACCCGGCATCGCCGCCGGCCCCGCTGATGAGCAGCAGGGCCGGTCCGCTGCCGCGCACCTCGTAGTACAGCTCGGCGCCATCGGTCTCAAACATGCCACTGCGCATACATGCACTCCGTTCATGTACTCCAGGGCGCACTCTCGATCTCGCTCCTCACTGTAAGGGGGTGACCCGTCACTGCGCCCTGACGTCCTCGGCGTCCAGGCCGCGGTCGATGCCGTGGGCGATGACCTTCTGCCCCGGTTCGGGGTGCAGGCACTTGCCGTCGAGGTGAACCCCGACCTGGTCGGGTTCGAACGACACGAGGCCGCCGATGCGGTCGACCTCCCGGTAGGCGCCGCGGTACGACCACGCCGCGCGGCGCACATCGCCGATGTCGTAGTAGTCGCACAGACCCTTGTAGGGGCAGAACGTCTGTCCGTCGACGGGGTGCAGCCGCGTCTCGTCGATGTTGCCGCGCGGGACGTACCAGCGGGGGGCGAACCCGGACTCGTAGAGCACGACGGGGTGTTCGGACCGGGCGATCACCGTGTCACCGAGGCGGACTTCCAGGCGGCGCGAGGTGGTGCGGATGTCGATGCGGTGGTAGGCGTCGGCGGCGTGTCCGAGGATGCGTTCGCCCTCCTCGTAGAAGGCGTCCATCGCGCGCCACGCGAAGGCGACACGGCCCTGGAGTGCTGCGGCATGCCCCGGCAGCGAGGTGAATTCCCAGGCGGCGCGCTCGGCGGTGCTGCCGCCGGCGCGCACCGCGTACCAGGCCGTCTCGCCGAGGTCCTTGCGCCGGCTGACCTTGCCGCTCGCCACCAGCGCCTGCTCGTCCACGTCCTGCCGGGGGAAGTAGGCGACGGGGTAGCGGCCCGGCTCGTGCAGCAGGACAACGTTCTCGCTGTCGGCGATCCATCCCTGATCTTGCGTGGGTATCCCCGGCTTCAGCCGGGGAGGGAAACGCATCCTCGGGCCGGAGGCGCGCAACGCCGGAGTTCTCTGCGCTCACGTATTCTGACCTGCACTTTCTTGATATCGTCTTCTCAACTTCGTTGCTGTGAAAGGGAGGTGGGCCGGATGATTCGTGCGTACAAGTTCCTCATGCGACCCACCGTGGGGCAGGCGGCAGCGCTCGGCGAGATGCTGCGTGATCACTGCTCGCTCTACAACGGGGCGTTACAGGAACGGCGTGACGCCTAACGGCACGTCTCCAAGACGAGCATCAAGTATGGGCAGCAGTCCGCGCAGCTCAAGGAGATTCGGGCATTCGATCCGGAGCGCCAAGGGCGTTGGTCGTTCTCCAGCCAGCAGGCCACCTTGCGCCGCCTCGACAAGGCATTCGCCGCGTTCTTTCGGCGCGTGAAGGCCGGAGACAAGCCCGGCTACCCCCGCTTCCGGGGCGTGAACTGGTTCGACACGGTCGACGTCCCGAAGGACGGGGACGGCTGCCGCTGGGACTCCACCCCGCACGATCCCGTCACCCGCGTCCGGCTGCAAGGCGTCGGACACATCAAGGTCAACCAGCACCGGCCCGTGGTCGGCAAGGTCAAGACCGTCAGCGTCAAGCGTGAAGGCAAGCGCTGGTACGTGATCCTGACCGCCGAACAGACGCAGCCCGATCCGCTTCCGGCAACCGGCTCCGTGGTCGGCATCGACATGGGCATAGCCAACTTCCTCGCCGACTCCAACGGTGAGTTCGTGCCCAACCCCCGGCATGGGCGCAAGGCCGCAGCGAACCTCGAAGCCGCACAGCGCGCCCTCGCCCGGTTCCCTCGCGCCCGCCGCGACAAGCGCACCGCCAACCACCAGCGGGCCGTCCAGCGTGTTGCCGACCTGCACCGCAAGGTCCGGCGTCAGCGCCTGGACCACGCCCACAAGACCGCGCTTGACCTCGTCCGCGAACACGATGTCATCGCGCACGAAGACCTCAAGATCCGCAAGATGGTCAAGGCCCCCGCACCCAAGCCTGACCCGGCCCAGCCGGGCAGGTTCCTGCCCAACGGGGCCGCAGCGAAGGCCGGGCTCAACCGCTCGATCTCGGATGCCGGATGGGGGGTGTTCCTGACGATCCTGCACGCCAAGGCTGAAAGCGCCGGACGGGAAGTGATCACCGTGGACCCCCGCAACACCTCCCGGACCTGCCCCCACTGCGGGCATGTCTCAGCGGAGAACCGGCCCACCCAGGAGAAGTTCCACTGCGTCTCGTGCGGCCACAACGCGCACGCGGACACGGTGGGCGCTCTGAACGTTCTACGGGCCGGGCTGGTCCGTCGCGACGCCAACCCGGCATAGCGAGAAGCCCCCACCTTCAGGTGGGGGAGGAGTCACACGGAGCAGTTCAGCGCCCTGCCCGCGATCAATCCCGGCGTCACGCCCACCGCCTCGGTCCGGCCGCACCAACCCCCAGGGCCGACGGGCACCGGTCCCCTCGTCACCTTCGCCCGCAGCGGCATCACGACCCCGTGGTCACCCGCTCACGCCTCGCTCCTCGATCTCGCCGAGGCCTGCGACATCCCCACCCGCTGGTCCTGTCGCACCGGCGTCTGCCACACCTGCGTCACGGACCTCGTGTCGGGCGACATCACCTACACCACCCGGCCCCTCGAACTCCCCGAGGCCGGCACCGTCCTCGTCTGCTGCAGCGAACCGAGAGGTGAGGTCGTGCTCGACCTCTAGCCGGGCGGTCTGCGCCAAGCCAGGCCTGGTGGCGGTGAGCGGTTGAAGTCGGCCCCCTTGCTGTGGGGCGCGTCCAGGTACTTCCAGGTCTGCCTGCGGCCCTCGTCCCTGCGGGCGCAGCCGTTCGCCTTCAGCGATGCGGTGATGGCCGTCACTGCGCTTGCGGTGCCGGGCGTTCTGCGCGTCGGCTCTCAACCGTCCTGCGGATGCGCGGGCTTGGTCCAGTCCGGGTCGGACCAGTGGGCCGACTCCGTGGGATCGGGAAGGTCGGGGCGGTAGTCGGGGTCCCGCTCGCGGCGGAGCCGGACGCTGGCGTGCAGCACCACGTCCTCGGGTATGCGGCGCGAGTGCCGGCCGGCCAGGATCCACAGCGGGCCGTTGGGGTGGATGGCCGCAACGGCGAACTCCTCGGTCACCGCGCACGCCTCCGCGTACGCGCCGGGACGGAAGACCAGGTCCTGGGCGACGCCGTCGGTGATCCACTTGAGCGTGACGGTCGAGAGCAGGGGAGCGCCCTTCGCGTGCGGAAAGGTGCCTCCGACGTCGGAGTGCACGCCGGCGAACCAGACTTCCTGTGCCGTGTCGCGCAGCGGCTCCGGCCGGCGCGTCACCAGGAATTCCTGGAACGGGCGCCGCTTCTCGTCGAGGGACACGGCATGCCGGATGCGGGCCGCGTTGGGGAGTTGGTGCGTGTACGGCCACCGCAGCGTGCCCAGCCGCAGGATGCCCGCCGCCTTCACCGTGTCCCAGACGCCGAGGTAGGCGACGGGCAGCGCGTGATGGGAGACCTGCCGCGGATCGTTGCGCTTGACCTCCGCCCACAGCGGCTCGTGCTCGGTCCGCCGGCAGAAGGCGTGCGAGAAGCGCGCCACTTCCCGTTCGCTTCGGTCGATGTCGTGGTTGAAGGCGTACTTGGCCACCGCGTAGGGGACGAGATTCTCGGAGCCGGGGCGCATGAGGCCCGGCTTGTTGAGCATCCCGACCAGCGCGCGGGCGGTGTAGGCGCCACGGCTGAACCCGAAGACGTACACGTGGTCTCCGGGCTCCCAGTGCTGCATCAGGTACGTGTACGCCTCGGCGAGATTCGTCCTGAGCCCGGTGCCGAAGGCGAGACCGGAGAGCCGGGACAGCTTGCGGCCGACCGGACCGCGGGCCCCGGCCGACGACATGGTGCCGACGCCGGGGTCGTAGTACAGGAGCTGGCGTGTCGGGTCGTCCGCCTCCAGCATCTCGAACAGCCGGACGACGTTGGTCGGATACCGAGCGCCCACCTGATTGCTCGTTCCGTCGAGGCAGACGACGATCCTGCGGGACATGGGGACCTCTCTCAACGGGCCCGGGAGCTGCGGCCGTTCCCGCGGGTCCGGCGTGTGGCCAGCGGCCCGGCGGCGGTGCGCTGCCCTGGCTCGATCTGGTCGGAGAACGCCTGGAGTGCGGCCGAGCTGTTCGGCGGCAGGACCGCCATCAGGCCATGCTCCTGCGCCTCGGCCAGCGTGTCCGCGGCCTGGCTTCCCTCCGAGGCGAGCACCAGACGCACGTGCCCGTCACCGGACCCGCGCCGGGCCACCGGCGTCACGGCCCCATGCGTGCCGTCGGGCAGGGTCACCCACAGCTGGAAGTCGTCGTAGCGGACGAAGTCTGCACCCTTCACCGGCCACGGGTAATGGTGCTCACCGGGCACCTTCGGCAGGATGCCCTGGTGGTTCCCATGGCTCATCGGCACACACGCGTTGAAGAGGGAGTCCGTCCAGGCCTCGACGCCGTCGGCGTCCTTGATCGGCGTGCGCAGCAGTTCCTCGGCCTCCTCGTAGCCCAGTTCGGTCAGGGCGGGCAGGGTCTCGGGGAAGCCTGCCACGAGTTCGGCCGCGTCGCGGCGCAGCCGGTCGACCCTCGACGGCTCGGCGCAGAACTGCATGCTCCACTCGATGCCCACGCGGGCCCGGTACATCCGCCAGCCGCCCGCCGTCTTCACCCACAGGCTGCCCCCGTGGTGCATCTCCCAGTGCTCGGACCCGACGGGCCGGGGCCCGTACGGCAGGTCCGCGTCGTCCATCTCATCGAGAATTTTGTGCGCCGTCCGCTTCGCGGCCTTGAAGAACGGCGAATCGAAGCGCTTCGGATGCTCGACCAGCCGGATCTTCCAGGGATGGCTCTCCGGCTCGATGCCGCCCGGCTTGAGGGTGTCGGGCATCGGGGACGTGGCGACGGTGCCGGCGCGGGCCATGCTGACCTCCTCGTGCCGCCCGCGGCCCGGGGTACGGCCCGCGGTGCCGAGTGCCCCCTGTGACCATCGTGCGCCTTGGGGCGGAAGTGCGCGAGCCGGAAAGGTCGTTGCCGGCAAATGACGGCAACGAGTGACTGCCCGGCCGCGGCAGCCGGACACCGTACTCGGCAGCGAGTGCCTCCAGGGCCCGGCGCTCGCCCCGCCGCTCGGTGTGCGCGTCGTCCTGCCGGAAGAGCCGGTCCGGGTCCAGCGCGGTCGGCACGGATCCTCGTATGCCCACCGCCGTCCCCCGCACGGTCAATGCGTACCGTTCCTCCCCGTTCTCCGCGAAGGACAGATGGAAGACACCGGGGCGGTGCCCGTCGGAGGGCTCGCTCCACACCGTCACCGCACGGGTGCCCCGCGAGGCGGCGATGCCGGGGGAGACGAACCGCTGCTCGACGAAGCTGTGCCCGGGCCGTGGTTCCAGGGCGAAGCACCAGCCGGTGCCCGCCCGCCCGACGGCGGTCAGCGCCCTGTCCTCCCACGTGGAGACGTGCGCGTCGCCGCGGATACGCATCCGTGCGTCCCACAAGGTCATCGGCTCGTTCAGGACGGTGGTGTCGTCCGCGCCGATACGGCCCGGCAGCTCGGCCGGCTCCACCCCCTCCACGAGGACGAAGCGGTACGACTCCGGGACGTTGCCGGGCTCCCCCTCGGCCAGCCACGCCAGGCCCGGCGGATCCAGGTCGGCCGTCGGAGCCGGGGCCTCGCCCCGCTGCCCGGCCCGGGGTGTGGCCAGCAGCTCCCGGCCCCGCTCCGGGGTGAGCAGCGGGCCGAGGAGCGGGTCGGCGCACAGGCCGACCGGGGCAATATGGTCGGTGCTCAAAGGCCGCCAGTCGGGCAGGGCCGCGCGCAGGGTGTGCCATGCCGCGTCCGTGTCGCCCCAGCGTGCCTGCTCCCGCGCCTCCTCCACGGCACGTCCGAAGGCACCTTCAGGGGTGTAGCGGAAGGTGCCTTCCCGCACGTCCCGCAGGATCTCGTACGCAGTCCCGACCACCGACTCGGAGGCGCCCCCCAGGCAGTAGGTCCACGAAGCATCGTCCCGGTGATGGCTCACGTGCTCGGCAGCCAGCACGGGCACGACCTCCGGTGCGTACAGCGGATCGGCCGCGAGCCCGTGGAAGGACACCATGGAGGTCTGCCCGAGCAGCCGGCGGATCTGATTGCGCAGCCCCGTCGCCCGTGGCCTGCCGTACTCGATCGCCTCCGCCAGCAAGGCCTCGGCCTGCTCGTACCGTCCCCGCAGCGCCTCCAGCCGGGCGTCCTCGACGGACGCGTCCAGCGCCCGCGTCGTCGCCTTGACGATCTCCGCCCCCGCGCCGTCCGGCCGGTGTGCTTGCAGGCTGTGGAACTCCCGGTACATCGCCTCCATGAACGCACGGAACGACACGTACCGCTCCGGTGGGCTCGCGCGCCACGATGCGTAGCATTACACGGCCCACTCACCGTCATCGCCCACGTCCCCAGGATCCAGCAGGACGTACACGGCATCCGACTCCACGTCCAGTTCCAGCGCCCGCTGCCACATCCCGGCCAGCAGCTCCTCCTCGGGCGTGGCGTCGTCGTCCAGATCGCCGGGGTGGAACTCGGCCAGACCCGCCGCGTCCTCGTGCCACCGGACCTGGTCGGTTCCGGCGAGCAGCCAGACGAAGCCCCCCGCGTGCCGCCAGCCGTCACTCACCGCCAGGAACGCCCGGTACGAGGGAGGCAACCGGTGCCCGAGCCGCTCCTCCAAGGCGACGATCCGCTCCTCGGACGCGGGCGGGAACCCCAGCCAACGCGTATGCAGGGGCTCCTCGTCGCCCGCGGGCCGCTCGTCCGCCGGCGCGTCCGGATCCTGCGCGTCCGCCCACTCATGGCTCCAGCGCACCAGGAAGGCCCGCCAGTCGTCGATGTCCGTCATGCCACCGATCGTGCCGGCCACCACTGACAACGCCCCGGCCTGCTACGGCGGTTCGGACCCGCAGGGCAGGCCGTGGGCCTTGACCAGATACGTCCGACCAGACCGGCCCGAAGACGCGTGCATCATGCACCTAACCCCGGGTAAGGCGGGTAAATCATAACGATCTTGGCGTAAACCTTGTGTGAATCCTGAGCGCCTCTAGCCTCCCGGCATGGCATTTCTTTCAAGTCGCCGCAGAAGGGCACGTCTGGCCCCGGAACTCGACGACCAGGAGCTGGGCAGACTGCTGAAGTCCCTGGTGGCGACGAGGAGGACGGGAACGATCGCGACGACGGACCTGTGCGTGGCGCAGATTTCCCGTCTCCTGGAGCAGGACCCGGGCGGCTGGGACCGCCGGGCGCACCGCGTGGGTGTCCTGGCGGACTACTTGGCCGATTCCCATCTGTCGCGGTCCTGGGCCACGAGCGAACCCCGCAACGCGAGCGCGCTCGTGCTGCATGCCTGCACACACGTGGCATGGGCCCGCTCGCAGGGGCGCCCGGAGGATGCGGCGGACGCCACCGAGAGCTGTCTGCGGGCCGCCGAACTCACCCCGGAAGACCCCACCCCCTGGGTGATCCTCCTGGAGGTGGCACGCATGCAACGCTGGGAACAGTCCCAGGTGTTCGGCGTGTGGAACGAGGTGCTCGCCCGCGACCGCTGGAACCGCGACGCCTACCTGACCATGCTGGGCTACCTCACCCCCGAGGAAGGGGGCTCGCGCATCCAGGTCCTGGAGTTCGTGGACGCCCTGCGCGCTCGCATGCCCGCCAACGCGCCCTGCGCGGCGACCGAACTCACCGCTCAGGTTCTCCAGTACCACTCCGTCCTCGACCGCGGTGGATTCGAAGCGCTGGTGGCCCGCAACCACTGGTCCCAGGTGATGGCCGCCCAGGCCCTCGACCGCGTGGCCCAGACCTGGGTGCAGCCGGGCTTCCTCCGCCATGCCAAGGCGCAGGCCGACCTCAACCTCCTCGCCTACGCGCTGATGGCCGCCGACCGGCGCCACGAAGCCCGCCCGGTCTTCGAGGCACTCGGCGGCACGGTCACCGCATGGCCCTGGCGGACCGGCGGCGACCCGCTGACGGAGTTCGACCAGGCGCAGCGGAGGGCAGCCGCCGGGTCGTGATCTTCTCCGGCTGGGCGCGGACGGCGTGGTGATGGACGGGCTGGACGCGGCCTCGGTCGGTGAGACGGTGGCCCAAGCCCAGCCGGAAGTGATCGTGCACCAGATGAACCGCGATCTCCATGGCGCAGGCCGGCAAGCCCGACATCAAGCATCCGGACCGTTGGTTCGCCACGTTCACGGGTTCGGACAGCACTCGCCAGGGCGTGGCGGTCGTGAGGGCGTCGTGGGTGAGGTGGCGCCGCAGCGGAAGGCCGCTGTGCCACCGCACCTCCGCCGACATGAGCACGTCCCGCACGTCGGACCCGCTGGGGCCACCGTGCGGGACGTGGGCGACGAAGAACCCTCCTGCCTCGGGCCGGCGCGTGGGTCGGTCAGGCCGCGAGCAGTTCGGTGACCAGGCGGACGGCCTCTGGCACCTCGACGTGGTCGTCCGGTGTGGCCCCGAAGTGCGCGCCGGTGGGCGTCACGACGGCGGTCGCACCGAGGCCGTCGACGAGCAGCCGGACGTGTTCGGTCGGGTCGGGCTGGTTGACCGGGTCGTCCATGGCCTGGAGGACCCGGAAGCGCCGGGCCGAGCGGCGGATCCGCTCCCAGTCGAAGCCGCCGTCGAAGAATTCGGCGAGTTCGTCGTAGCCGACCCCGTGCGCCGAGGTCGCCACCAGCAGCACGCCCGCGAACACCCCGTGTGCCTCGGGGTCGTGCTGCTCCAGGAAGCGCAGCACATTGACTCCGCCAATGCTGTGCCCGACCAGCACCGTGGACTCGGCGGGGCCGGCGGCCAGGACAGCCTGGCCGTAGGTCTTCCGCCAGGGCTCCAGTCGTGGGGCGGCGGTCTCCGGCAGGCGGGGCACGGTGACCCGGTGTCCGGCCGTCGCGAGCCGCTCGGTCAGGTACGGGAACCAGACGCTGTCGTCGCTCGAGCCGTAGCCGTGCGACACCACGATTTCGCTCATGATCGATCCACTCTCTAATCGAAACGCTCCGTAGCGTTTCGATTGAAGATAGCACGCTGCTACGGTGTCGCCGTGCCCACAGGAGAAACCTCAAGCCGCCGGACCGGCGGACGGATCCGCAGCGAGGACGCCCACAACGCCGTCCTCGCCACCGCGATCGAGCTCGTAGAGGAACTCGGCTACCAAGCCGTCACCATCGAACGCATCGCCACCCGCGCCGACGTCGCCAAGAGCACCATCTACCGCTGGTGGAAGTCGAAAGCGCCCCTCGTCATGGACGCCTACCGCACGGCCGTCGAACAGCGGATGCCCGAACCCGACACCGGCTCACTCACCGGCGACCTGACCGTCTTCGTCACCGCCCTGTACGGCATCACCGCGCACCCCGTCCGAGTCAAGACCCTGCGCGGCCTCATGGCGGAAGCCCAGCTCGACCCCGCCTTCGCCGAGCCCTTCCGCGAGTGGGTGGAGAGCCGGCGGGCCGTCATGCTCAGCCTGCTCAGCAGGGGCGTGGAACGCGGCGAACTTCCCGCCACTGCCGACCTGGACGCCACCACCGACCACCTCTTCGGACTGTTCTGGTACCGCCTCCTGGTCGGTCACCAACCCCTCGACGCCGCCCAAGTCCCTGCCCACATCGACCAACTGCTGCACGGACTTCGTGTGCGACACGGGCAGTAGGGCCCGTCGACAGGCGGCCACCCCCGCTGCTGTGCGCGCCCTCGCCGACCGGGCGGACATCGTCTTCGTAGGCCTCGACTTTGAGCGTGTGTCTGCCACGCGCGGCCGAGCAATCAGCGTCCACGGTCAGTCGCAGGCGTACGGCATCATGACGGGAACGCGGGGGCCCAGGCCCCGCCCCATCCCCATCCCCGCCCCCATCCCCGTCCCCGTCCCCGTCCCCGTCCCCGCCCCCGTCCCCGTCCCCGTCCCAGTGAAGGGTTCGCCCGGTGAGTACCGTCCCGCCCCCCGAAGAATCCGACGGGGGATCGGAGGAGCAGTCCTCCATATCCGACGAGCAGTGGGCGGCGTTCCTGCGGGACGCTGCCGAAGGCGACGGCGCCGCCGCACCGAAGGAGCCGTCGGCGCGGGCCAGGATGGTGGACCGGCGGCTCCGGGAGGTGCCCGAGGCGGAGAAGAAGGCTCGGTGTCCGAAGGGGCGTGCGTTCGGCGACAGGGCACGTGCGTCGATCCCCTGGCTGGCAGCGGCGGCCGTCGTACTCGTAGGCGCCTACCAGCAGAACCTTTTCTCGTGGGGGACGCCACCCGCGTCGGGCCCGGCGAAGGCCGTGTCACGGCCGGGAGGCGGTATCTCCGACGGCGATCGGTGCGGAGCCATGGGCTACCACCACTTCCCGCTCCCCGCAGCCGCCTCCGCACCCGCACCAGCGCCGCAATCCACCGGCCCACATCCCGGCCCGCAACTCGAACTCGGCTCCTACGGCTATGAGGAGCTGTCCCCCCGCACCCCCGGCCGCTTCACCATCGAGTTGCTCTTCGCGCCAGGCCCGAAGGGATCGCTCAAGGTGTCCCGGACCCTGGGCGGGGAGGGCGTCGCGGTGGAGATCGAGGGCCCGGACGGACTGGTCGCCGGCGCGCACGGCCTCCCTGTCACCTGGGATTCCCCCGGGAAGGCCGACCGCGAGGACAAGACGCACATCGACCTGAGCGGTGGCGGCAGCGCCGAGGTCACACTGCCCGTACAGGCCCTGTGCCCCGGCTATGACGGCACCACCGTGTGGAAGAGACTTCAGGCGCCGATCGACTCCTCCAACACCATCATCGGGCAGCCGGCCTACACCCTGACCGTGTCCGTCCGCGATCCCGGCATCGGAGCACTGCGCAAGTCGATCGGCTCTCCGACCGGCGGCAACCTGCTCAGCGCGAACAATCTTGTGCCCGACGGTCCCTGAACACGGTGTCAGCGACCACCGGTTGAAGGAGATCGCCCCGTCGGACCCGATCGGCGCGTTCGACGGGGCGGCGGCGACCGGTTTCGGCCAGGTCACTCGGGCCAGTCGGAGTTCTTGATGACCTCGACGAAGTCGGTGGGTCGGAAGCCGGGGACGTAGTGGGCCAGCACGTCGGCCTTGACGTTCCCGAAGGTGGTGTCGGGCCGGTCCTTGATGCCCTTCGTGAACGCGGCGAGGATCTGGTTCTTGAAATCCGGGCGCGGGTGCGCCGCGACGACGGCCGCACGCTGCTCGTCGGAGACCGCGTGATGGCCGATCCCGAGGACGTCCAGCTCGACACCGCGGTCGTGGAACATCGCCCCCACGTACAGCAGTTCGGGATCGAAGCCGAGCTGCTGCTCCCGGCCGCGCAGCGCTCCCCACAGGAAGACCCGCCGGGAGTGGTGGAACAGCAGCGGCGGGGCGAGCTCGCGAACCAGCTCGGTCGCCTCCCGCACCAGGGCGGTGTCCGGGATCTCCACGCCTGCGATCACTTCGCTCATCGTCGTCTGTCTCCTTGCCGGATCGGTGGTCTGCCCCCAGCGTTCACCGGCGACGTAGCCTGAGCCATGTCTCTGCTGCCAGGAAAACCACGGATTCGGACATGACGCATCGGGTTGGCTTCGTGGTCTTCGAATGGGTGACCATGCTGGACGTCAGCGGCCCGTCCGAGGTGCTCCATCAGGCGAGCCGGCTCGCTCCGCCCTATGAGCTGGTGCTGGTCTCCCCACGTGGCGGTACGGTCACCACGTCCGCCGGGCCGGCGCTGACCGGAACGGTCCGGGCGGCCGACGCGGGGCCGGTCGACACGGTCGTGGTCGCCGGAGGCGACCGGCTGGCCGAGCAGCTGATCGAGGACGAGCTGCTGGCCGCGGCCCGCGCCCTCACCGCGCAGGCGCCACGGGTCGCCTCGGTGTGTACCGGCGCCTTCGTCCTGGCGGAACTGGGCCTGCTCGACGGCCGCCGCGCGACGACACACTGGCGACACGCGGCCATGTTCGCCCGCCGCTACCCCCGGGTGCGCGTCGAGCCGGACGCCGTCCACGTCCGCGACGGGCGGTACGTCACCTCCGCGGGCATCAGCGCGGGCATCGATCTGGCCCTCGCCCTGGTGGAGGACGACCATGGCGCCGACGTGGCGAGGGACATCGCGCGGGAACTGGTCGTCTTCATGCAACGTCCCGGCGGGCAGTCCCAGTTCTCCACGGCCATCACCACCCCGCCTGCCCGCAGCGACCTGCTGCGCTCACTGATCGCGTCCGTCCTCGCCGACCCGGCCGCCGACCACAGCCTGCCCGCCATGGCCGCGTCCGCCGCCATCAGCCCCCGGCACCTGGCCCGGCTGCTCCGCGCCGAACTGGGCACCACACCCGCCCGCTGGGTCGAGCGGGTCCGCCTCGACCGCGCCCGGCACCTGCTCCTCGAGGGGCACAGCGTCACCTCGGCCGCGCACCACAGCGGGCTCGGCACCGACAAGACCCTCCGCCGCGCCTTCGCCCGCCATCTGAACACCACGCCGACCCACTACCGGAAACGGTTCACATCCACCCACCTACAGAAGTAGGTCCCGAGTCAGACCTCAAAGACGATCAGCTGCGGCTTGCTTGGCGAGCTGTCGGCCTATGGCCACCGATCAGCCTCCGACCACGCAGAAGGGATGC
This sequence comes from Streptomyces sp. NPDC031100, assembly GCF_055570785.1. Taxonomy (NCBI): domain Bacteria; kingdom Bacillati; phylum Actinomycetota; class Actinomycetes; order Kitasatosporales; family Streptomycetaceae; genus Streptomyces; species Streptomyces sp. NPDC031100. The sequence continues at coordinate 23,958 of NZ_JBVIGN010000006.1, read as the reverse complement.
CCCGCCGGATCGGTGAAGACCCGCCACCGCTCCCCACCCGGCTGGTGATCCGGCTTGCCCGCGCCCAACTCCAGCAGCGCGGCCTCGGCTTCGTCCAGGTCGTCCACCGCGAAGTCGAGGTGGAACTGTTGAGGAACACTCTGGTCGGGCCAGCGCGGAGGCCGGTAGTCGTCGACCCGTTGAAAGCCGATGAAGAGTCCGTCCTGAAAGGTGAGACCGGCGAATTCCGCGTCCGACTCGGGGTGCGGCTCAAGGCCGGTGGCCTGCTGATAGAACGCCGCCAGAGCAAGGGGATCAGGGCAGTCGAGAGTGATCGCGGTCAACTTCATTCGCAGCGGCATGGCATCTCCGGAACGATCGGTGGACGTCCGCGACACCCTGCCACAGCCGAAGGCCTCCACTCCTGAGCAAGCGCTTAGTAAGATGCTCCCACGAGTAATCCGCGCGCCATGGAAGGACACCTATGCCGACGTCGGAAGCCGAGGCCTTCTACGAGCGGGAGGCCGACGACCGGTTCCTCCCCACCGCCTTTACCCGGGGTCCCTGGGACGCCGACTCCCAGCACGCCGGTCCGCCGGCCGCGTTGCTCGGGCTGGCTGTCGAGCAGCGGCCGGGCGGACGGCCGGACATGCGGGTCGCCCGGCTCACGTACGAGATCATGCGGCCTGTCCCGCTACGACCGCTGACCGTGACCACGCGCGTCCTGCGCGCCGGGCGCAGCGTGGAGCTCGTGGAAGTCGGTCTGACACCCGACGGCGGCGAGGAAGTGATGCGGGCGACGGCCCTGCTGATGAAGACGGCCCCCGGCTCGGTACCTGAGGTGTCGCCGGGCCCGCAGGTGCCCGGTCCTGGGGCCGTACCCCGGAAGGCGTTCTTCCCGGTTCCCTGGGACCAGGGCTACCACACCGCCATGGAGGTGCGTTTCGCCGCAGGTTCGTTCCTGGAGTCAGGCCCCGCCACGGCGTGGATGCGCATGAGGGTGCCCCTGGTCGCGGGCGAGGAGATCACGCCGCTCAGCCGGGTGCTGACGGCCGCCGACTCGGGCAACGGCGTCAGTGCCGCACTGGATTTCCACCGTTACGTCTTCATCAACGCCGACCTCACCGTCAGCCTGTACCGCCACCCCGAGGGCGAGTGGGTCTGCCTGGACGCCCGGACGATGGTGGACGGTGCGGGCGTCGGCCTCGCCGAGACCGCCCTGCACGACGAGAAGGGCCCGCTGGGCCGCGGTACGCAGACCCTGTACGTGGCCGCGCGCGGCTGAGGCGGCGGACACGGCCCGCCCGCGAACGATTCCTGACCCTATAGTCGAAGGCCGGTTGGGGGCAGGAACACAACAGGGGTGGGAATGGCGGGGGTTCGCGAGGAGCTGGTTCGTCCGTTGGCCGAAGCCCTCCGGGGGCATGCGGCACACGCGGGGGAGAGGGCCGCCTTCCGGGACGTCCGCCGGGGCGTGACCTGGGCGCAGCTCGATCAGCGGACGGCCCGGATCGCGGGCCACCTGGTCCGGCTGGGCGTGCGGCGGGGGGACCGGGTGATGTTCTGCCTGTCCAACCGCGTGGAGACGGTGGAGAGTTGCCTGGCCTCCGTGCGCGCGGGAGCCGTCGCCGTACCGCTGGATCCCGGGGCGACCGAGGGCGAGATGGCCCATGCCCTCGGCGACAGCGGCGCGGTGGCCGTCGTGGTCGAGGCGCCTGTGCTGGAGCGGCTGGCGCGGGTGACGGCTGGGCGGTCGTCGCTGCGGGCGGTGGTGGTCGTCGATGCACAGGCTCCGCCGACCGACGTCCTGGCGGGCGCGCTGTCGTACGAGGAACTCGCCGGGACCGATCCCGGCCGCCCGCCGTACGACGATCTCGGCCTGGACGAACCGGCCTGGATCCTCTACACCTCCGGCACCACCGGCGCGCGCAAGGGCGTGGTGACGAGCCAGCGGGCCGCGCTGTGGTCGACGGCCGCCGCCTATGCACCCCTGTTCGGCATGTCCGACCAGGACCGGCTGCTGTGGCCCCTGCCGATGCACCACGCCTACGCGTACTCGCTGTGCATCCTCGGGGTGGTCGCCACGGGCGCGAGCGCCTACCTCCTGGACCGGGGCGTGGACGTCGTGGAGGCACTCGAACGGCAGCCGCTGCAGGAGCCGTTCACGATGCTGGCCGGGGTGCCGGCCACCTACCACCTGCTGGTGAGCGCCCTGCGAGACGCATCCCGGGCGCCGAGCGGGCTGCGTCTGTGCGTCACCGCCGGAGCACCCTGCCCCGCGGAACTGCGCACCTCCGTCGAGGAGTTGCTGGGCGCACCACTGCTGGACGGCTACGGCGCCACCGAGACCTGCGGCAAGATCGCGGTGGACCGGCTCGACGTGCCGGGGCCGGAGCGGGTGCCGCGGCCGGTGCCCGGAGTCGAGGTCCGGGTGGCCGACCCGGTCTCCGGAGCCACGGCCACGGACGGCGACGAGGGCGAGATCTGGGTGCAGGGCCCCAGCCTGATGATCGGTTACCACAACCGCCCCGACAGCACGGCGCAGGTGCTTCGGGACGGCTGGTACCGCACCGGCGACCTCGGCCGCCGTGAGCCCGGCGGCGGACTGCGGGTCACCGGCCGGGTGGGCGACCTGATCATCCGCGGCGGGCAGAACGTCAACCCGGTCGAGGTGGAGCAGGTGCTCCTGGCCTGCCTCGGTGTCGCGGACGCGGCGGTCGTCGGCAGGCCGCACGACGTGCTGGGCGAGGTCCCGGTGGCGTTCGTCGTCCCCGGGCCGGACGGCACCGACCTCGCTCGGCTGCGGGCCGCGTGCCGGGAGCAGCTGTCCGCGTTCAAGGTGCCGGACGAGTTCCGACTGTGCGCATCCGTGCCCCGTACCGCCTCCGGCAAGGTCCAACGGGCAGCACTCGCAGAGCAGTTGGCCAAGGAGCTCGTCACCGAGAGGGAGAACGCCTCCGCCGGACTGCGGGCCCGGCTGCTCGCGCTGCCCTCCCTGGAGCGGCGCCGCGCTGTGCTGAACCTGGTCATGGTCGAAGTGCGCGGCGACGGGGAGGCCGACCCGGAGCCGGACCAGGCCTTCACCGATCTGGGACTCGGTTCACTCCAGGGCGTGCTGCTGCGCGACCGACTCGGGGCGGTCACCGGCCTCGACCTGCCCGCGACCCTGGTGTTCGACCACCCGACGCCGCACGCGGTGGCCGAATTCCTGCACGACACGCTGCTCGGCGCCCCGTCCGCGGCGACGGCGCGCAGGGCCAAGCCCGTTGCACCCGCAGACACCCCGCCCCCCGACGAACCGGTGGCCATCGTCGCCATGGCCTGCCGCTTCCCCGGACTCGTGGACGACGCCTCCTCACCGGAAGACCTGTGGCGACTGATCGCCGACGGTACGGACGCCACCTCCGCGTTCCCCGCCGACCGCGGCTGGGATCTGGCCGGGCTGTTCGACCCCGACCCCGACCGGCCGGGCACCTCGATCACCCGCCGCGGCGGCTTCCTGCGCCGGGCCGCCGACTTCGACGCGGCCTTCTTCGGCATGTCCCCCCGCGAGGCAATGGCCACCGACCCGCAGCAGAGGCTGCTGCTGGAGACCGCCTGGGAGGTCGTGGAGCGGGCGGGCCTCGCCCCCAGCGCGCTGCGCGGCAGTGACACCGGAGTCTTCGTCGGTGTGATGCACGGCGACTACGGAGGCCGTCTGCTGCACCGCGGAGGCCACGCGTACGAGGCGCACCTGGCGCTCGGTTCCGCGGGCAGCGTGGCCTCCGGGCGCATCGCCTACACCCTGGGACTGGAAGGGCCCGCGGTGACGGTGGACACGGCCTGCTCCTCGTCGCTGGTGGCGATGGACTGGGCGGCGCGGTCGCTGCGTTCGGGTCAGTGTTCGCTGGCCGTGGCCGGCGGAGCCACCGTCATAGCCAGCCCGGTGCCGTTCGTCGCGTTCAGCAGGCTGCGCGGCCTGGCGCCCGACGGGCGGTGCAAGCCGTTCTCGGCCGCGGCCGACGGAACGGCCTGGGGCGAGGGCGTCGGGCTGGTCCTGCTGGAGCGACTCGCCGACGCCCGCCGCAACGGCCACCCGGTGCTGGCCGTACTGCGCGGCTCCGCGGTCAACGGCGACGGCGCGTCCAACGGTCTGACCGCGCCCAGCGGCCCCGCCCAGGAGCGGGTGATCGCCGACGCCCTGACCGCCGCCGGGCTCACCCCGGCCGACATCGACGCCGTGGAAGCCCACGGCACCGGCACCCCGCTCGGCGATCCCATCGAGGCCCGGGCGCTCCTCGCGGTGTACGGGCAGGACCGCCCGGCCGAGCGGCCGCTGTGGCTGGGATCGCTGAAGTCCAACATCGGCCACACACAGGCCGCGGCCGGTGTCGCCGGGGTCATCAAGACCGTACTGGCGATGCGCCACGGCCTGCTGCCGCGCACGCTGCACGCCGATGAGCCGTCGCCGGGCGTCGACTGGTCCTCGGGTGCCGTACGACTGCTGACGCAGGAGCAGCAGTGGCGCCCCGTTCCCGGAAGCCCCCGTCGCGCCGCGGTGTCCGCCTTCGGCATCGGCGGAACCAACGCCCACGTGATCCTGGAGGAGGCGGCCCCTGAGCCGGAGAGCCCCGGCCGCGGGAGTGCCGCGGCGGGGGACACCCCGCAGCCGCCGGTCCTGCTGTCGGGCGCGAGCGCCGAAGCGCTGCGTGCCCAAGCACGGCGCACGGCGGCACTTGTGCGCGAACGGCCCCAACTGCCCCTCGGAGACGTGGCGTTCTCGTCGGCCACCTCGCGCGCCGCGCTCCGCCACCGGGCGGCGGTGCCCGCCCAGGACCGGGCCGTCCTGCTGAGCGAACTGGACCGGCTCTCGGCCGAGGGGACGGCACCCGCACCGCCCCCGGTCCGGACGGGCGGACGGCTGGCACTGCTCTTCACCGGTCAAGGCGCCGGATGGGCAGGCCTGGGCCGGGAGTTGCACAGCGCGTACCCCGTCTTCGCCGACGCCTTCGACACCCTGTGCGGCCGGTTCGACTCCGCAGGCGTCGGGGACCGCCCCCTGCGCGAGGCCCTGTGGAACGGAACGGGCACGGCGGCCGCCGACGCGCGGAACAGGACCGACGTCGCCCAGGCCGGGCTGTTCGCGTTCGAGGTCGCCCTGTTCCGGCTGCTCGAATCCTGCGGAGTACGACCGGACTTCCTGGCGGGCCACTCCGTCGGCGAACTGGCCGCGGCGCATGCCGCCGGGATCCTCTCGGAACACGACGCCGTCGAACTGGTCGCCGTCCGGGGGCGGTTGATGCAGCGACTCCCCGAAGGCGGCGCCATGGTCTCGTTGGACGCCACCGAAGACGAGGTGACGACGGCGCTGGCGGAACTCCCGCCGTCGGCCGGGCCGGTGACGATCGCGGCGGTGAACGGCCCACGGTCGGTCGTCGTCTCCGGGGCCGAGCAGGCGGTGACGGCGGTTGCCGAACGGTTTCAGGCCCACGGCCGTCGCACCGTACCGCTGCGCACGAGCCACGCCTTCCACTCGCCGCTGATCGAACCGGCGCTCGCAGCGTTCACCCGAGCCGCGTCCCGGGTCACCTACCGCGAGCCCCGCATCCCTCTCGCCTCGGCACTGACGGGACGTCAGGCCACCGGTGACGACCTGCGCTCGGCGGCCTACTGGGTCCGCCACGCCCGCGAAACCGTGCGCTTCGCCGACGTCGTACGGCATCTGGTGCGCGATGCGGGGGTGACGGCCTTCGCCGAGGTGGGCCCCGGCGCACAGCTCACCTCGGCCGCGATCACGACGGTCGAGGCCCCCGAGGACCTGGTGTTCACCCCGACGGTACGGGCCGGCCACCCCGAGCCCGACGCGGTCCTGGCAGCGCTGGCCCGACTCCACGTGCACGGCACGGCAGTCGACTGGGAAGCCGTGCACCGAGGACACACCGGCCACCGAGCCCAGCGTGTGGACCTGCCCACCTACCCCTTCCAACGCGAGCGCTACTGGTTGGCAGAGCCTCTCGACACGACACCGGCCGCCGCACCCACCGCCTCCGGCCATCCGGTGCTCACCGCGACGACGAGCCTCCCGGACACCGGCCGACTGCTGAGCACCGGCCATCTCTCGGACGCCGACCACCCCTGGCTGCGCGATCACGTCGTCGGCGGACGGCCGCTGGTCCCTGCCGCCGCCCTCGCCGACATGGCACTCCACGCCGGTGGCACCTGCGGGCTGGACGTACTGGAGGAGCTGACACTGCTGCTCCCGCTCCAACTGCCCGGCGCCGGCAGGCGCGTCCACGTGCAGGTTGCCCTCGACGCGCCGGACCCGTCCGGCCGCCGGACCGTCGACATCCACGCGCGCCCCGAGGACTCCGGCCCGGCCGGCACGTGGACCCACCACGCCACCGGCCGGCTGCGACCGACCGCCACCGCCCCCGGCCCGAGCCGCAGCCCACAGGAGCCCTGGCCGCCCTCGGACGCCGTCCCGGTCGACCTGACAGGGGCCTACGACCGGCTGGCGGGCGCGGGCTACACCTACGGCCCGGCGTTCCGCTGCGTGCAGGCCATGTGGCGGCAGGGAGACGACCTGCTCGCCGATGTACGTCTCCCCGGCGCAGCCGTAGCAGAAGCACAGCGGTACGCCGTCCATCCCGCACTGCTCGACGCCGCCGTGCACGCTCCACTGCTGCTGTCCCCCGAAACGGGACAACCCGGACCGACCACACCGACGCGGCTGCCGTTCGCCTGGCGAGGCGTCAGCCGCTACGCCTCCGGCGTCAGCGCACTGCGGGTTCGGCTCCGTGTCACCGGGGAGGACACGGTCGCCGCGGACCTCTCCGACCCGGCCGGCAGGCAGGTGCTGCGGGTGGAGCAACTGATCACCCGGGCGGCCCCGGGCACCGATGGACACCCGCAGCCGTTGTACCGCCCGGTGTGGACCGCCGTTGCTCCGGCAGAGTCGTCCGTGCCCGCGTTCACGGTGGCTTCCCCGGACGACCTCGGCCTGGCCGCCGCGCTGTCCGGCTCCCTGGGGACCGAGCCGGGGCCTGGCTCCAGCGAAGCGGCCGCCCCGGCCCTCGTCCTCTCCTTGACCTCCCCGACCCCCTTCACCAGCCCGTCCGCCGACGCTCGCGACCTCGTCACGCGCACCCTGCAATTGCTGCACAAGCGGCTGCCGACCCTGGCGCCGGGAGCGCGCCTGGTCCTGGTGACCCGCGGCGCCACCGGACCGGACCCGGACCTGCCCGCCGCCGCGCTCTGGGGGCTGATGCGCAGCGCACAGTCGGAGTACCCCGGCCGCCTCGCCCTCGTCGACGTCGACGACAGCCCGGAGTCGCTGCACCACCTGACCGCCGCCCTGGCAACGGGCGAACCCCAACTCGCCCTCCACGACGGCAAGATGCTGGTGCCCCGGCTGACACAGACGGCCACGACCACACCTTCCCGTACAAACCCGTTCGTAGAAGAAGGCACCGTGCTGATCACCGGTGGCACAGGAGCTCTCGGTGCGCTGCTGGCACGTCATCTGACGGAGCATCACAAGATCCGCCGACTGGTGCTCACCAGCCGCAGCGGCCCGCAGTCCCCCGGTGCGGGGCGGCTGCGGGAGGAGATCGAGCGGGCCGGCGGACAGGCGGACGTGGTCGCCTGCGATGCCGCCGACCGGACCGCGCTGGCCGAGGTGATCGACCGGTACGCCGCCGACCTGACCGCGGTCGTGCATGCGGCGGGTGTCCTGGACGACGGCGTGCTGGAGGGACAGACGCCCGAGCGGCTCGCGGCCGTCATGCGCCCGAAGGCGGACGCGGCCTGGCACCTGCACGAACTGACGAAGGACCTGCCCCTGGCGCAGTTCGTGCTCTTCTCCTCGGCGGCGGGCCTGCTCGGCAATCCCGGTCAGGCGGGCTACGCCGCCGCGAACGCGTTCCTCGACGCCCTCGTGCTGCACCGCGCCGCCCGGGGACTGCCCGCACTCTCGCTGGTGTGGGGACCATGGGCGGGAGCCGACGGGATGGCGGCCCGTACCGGCCGGACCGACGACGGCGTGCTGCGCGCCGTCACCCCTGCCGAGGGCCTGGCGCTGTTCGACGCCGCGGTGGGCGCGGGCGAGCCGGTCCTCGCACCGCTGCCACTGGACCCGAGGGCCGATACGGCGCGACGGCCGGTCCCGCCCCCGCTGCGCGGTCTGCTGCGGCCCTCCGGCCCGCCGGCAGGCGAGGACCGGGACCTCGACGGCGGGGGCCCGGCGGCCGACACCGCCCCGGCGACGCACGATGCGCCCGGAGCGTGGCGCGAGCGGCTGGCCCGGCTCCCCGCCGACGACCGTGCCGGCACCCTGCTCACCCTGGTCCGGGAGACGGTCGCCGAGGTCCTCGGCCATACCGGCGCGGCCGGCGTGACGGCCGACCGTACCCTCACGGAGCTGGGCCTCGACTCCCTGACCGCCGTTCTGCTGCGCAACCGGCTGAGCCTGCTCACCGGCCTGGAACTGCCCGCCACCCTCACCTTCGACCTGCCCACCACCGAACGACTCGCGGACCACCTGCTCGCCGAACTGCACGAGGCCCTTCCCCACCGCGAGACAGCCACCAGCGGCCTCCCGAGCACCCCAACAGCCCGGTCCCCACAGACCCTCGCCTCCCTCTACCGCCGCGTCTGCGGGACCGGTGACGTCGTCTCGGCGATGCACCTGCTCGTCACCGCCTCGCTGGCCGTCCCCGGCTTCGGCCCCGACGACGCCGCCGCGCACGCCCTGCCCCCGCTCCCGCTGGCCGCGGGCACGGACGACAGGGCACCTCTGGTGTGCTTCCCCGGCTTCTCCCCGGCCCTCGGCAGACCCTGGTACGCCGAGCTCGCGCGCCATTTCGACAGGGAACGGGACATGCTGGAAATGCGGCACCCCGGAGCCACCGCCGGCGAAGCCGTGCCCCGCGACTGGGAGACGCTGGTGGACCTGCACGCGGTCACCCTGCGGGAGCGGCTGGGCGACCGCAGGCCCGTCCTGCTGGGCTGGTCGATGGGCGGCTACCCGGCCCATGCGGTCGCCGCACGGCTGGCGGCCACCGGCGCCCCGCCCGCCGGCCTGGTCCTTCTCGACACCTACCACGTGACCCCCGAACGGGAGGCCGAGCCCTGGCTGCTCGCCCTGCCCGCCCGCGCGGCCCTGGCCCTGGGGGAGGAGTTCGACACCGCGGTGGAGGACATGGCACTGGCCGCACTCGGCGCCTATACCGCCATGCTCCGCGGCCACCGCCCCGAACCGGCGGCCGTACCCACACTCCTGGTCCGCGCCACCGAGCAACTGCCGGAGATGCGCACCCACGGCAGCCGCAGGACAACCCACGACTGGCGGGCCTCCTGGCCGCAGCCGTCCGACACCTTGGACGTCCCGGGCGACCACTGGACCGTCGCCGAAGACCACGCACCCACCACGGCACAGGCGATCCGTGACTGGATCAGCGGGCTCGAACCTCTCACCGGCTGAGGCACTGCCTGCTGACAAGGGTGTGCGGGGCGGGTACCGGTGTGAGAGCACCTTCCGTCGACGCAGCCGAGTGAGAGCCGCGGAGGGTGCGTGGACCGGTAGTCTCCGTCAGATGAGGGTGGGCACCGAACAGACCCGGCTGGTGGTGCTGCGCGGCAACAGTGCCTCGCCGGTGAGGCGCAGCTGCGGGACTGGTACCGGCCGCTGGACCTCCTGCCCGGCGGAGTCGAGACCGTCATCGGCGCCGACAGCACCCTCGCGGAGACCGTCGACCGCATCATGCGCGACACCGGCCTGGCCGGCCTCCCTGCCCTGGAGCCATGACACCGCATCCTGCAACACCACCCTGCACCTGCTGAGCGGGGGCACGGATCAGGCAGGCGCCGGGCGCGGCGGAAATGTGCCGGGAGCCTGGTGCTGCGTGATCCTGAAGAGGTGGGTGGTGTCCCAGCCGGTCGCATCCCGGCGGCCTACGCAGCCTCCGGCCGCCGGGCGATACGCGTGACCCTGGTCGCCGCGGTCGGCTTCTACCTCTTCCGCTACGGCCTGGACAGCCCCGTCGCGGCCACCTACGCCCTGTTCGCCACCGTGGCACTGGGCGGACTCGCCAAGATCCCCGGCACGGGGCGGCAGCGCGCCGCGGTGGTGCTGCGCCTGCTGCCGGTGTGCTGGCTGCTGGTGGTCATCGGCACCTATCTGTCCGTGCGCACCTGGACGGCCGTCGTCGGCATGCTGGTGGTCGGCTTCGCGCTGGCCTTCGCTGCGGTCGGCGGACCACGTCCGGCGGGCGCGGCGCCGGGCCTGCAACTCCTCTACATCCTGCCGTCCTTCCCGCCCTACGACCCCGGCTCGCTCGGCGAGCGGCTGATCGGGACGACCACCGGGCTGGGCCTGTTCATCGCCGCAGAGGCGCTGATCCTTCCCGGGCACGCCCCGCCGCCGTACCGGGAGCGGGCCGCCCGCGCCGCGCAGACCGCCGCGAACTGCGCGACACTCCTCGCCGCCCCTCCGTACGCCCTGACCGAAGCGGACATCCGGGCGACCCGTGACGACGGCCGGGCACTGCGGTCCCTGACCGTTGCGGAGGCCGACCGACCGGCAGGACCGGGGATCCGCGACCGCGCCCTCACCCACACCGGCCTGGCCACCCGCACCCTGCTCAGCCGACTGGCGCAACTGCCCGCCGCGCCGGACGGCCGTCCCGGACCCGACGTGAGCGCCGTACTGCACGCGGTGGCGCGACTGGCCACGGCGACCGCGTCCTGCCTCCGGGAGGGGCCGTCGCCCGTGGCACCGTACGAGGAGTTGGTCGTCGCCCGCGCCCACCTGTCGGCCGCGTCCGCGAACCCTGCCCCCGCCGGGGCAGCCGTCTGCGACCCCGCTGACAGGACCGCGTCGGCGCCGGCCCTCCTGCGCCTGCACGCCGCCGTGCTGGAGATCGCCGACGCCGCGCTGGCCATGGCCTCGGCGGCCGATCTGGCCGTCCGAGGACGACGGGCCTCGGTGGAGGTGCCGACGAGTCGCTTCTGGTACGCCACGAGCTGGGCGCCGCTCCTGTGGTGGCACCGGGTGCGCGGCCATGCCGAGCGCCGGTCGGTGTTCTTCCAGAACGCGGTACGCATCGCCCTGGCGTTGACGGCGGCCCGCCTCGTGGCCGGGGTGGACACGCTGCCGCACGGATTCTGGGCCACGCTGGCGACCCTCACGCTCACCCGGACCACCATGGACGAGACCTGGAGCACCATCCGCCGGGCCCTCGCGGGCACGCTGGCCGGGGCCCTGCTGACCGCCGGGATCCTGGCCCTTGCGGGGACCGACACCGCGGTGTACGCCGCCGTACTGCCGGTGTGGATGCTCTTCGCCTTCACGGTGGGGCCGGTCAGAGGCGTCGGCTGGGCGCAGGGCCTGTTCACCGTGCTCGTGGCCCTGGTCTTCGCCCAGCTGGCGCCCCCGACCTGGCGGCTGGCGGAGGTCCGGCTGCTGGACGTCCTGGTCGGCAGCGCGATCGGCGCGGTCTTCGGCCTGCTGGCCTGGCCCCGCGGGGCCCACGACGAACTGCACCAGGCCGCGGCCGCGCTCCTGCGCAGGGCAGCCGAGATCGTGGTGGCGACCAGCGCCTCGGTGGCCGGGGGCGGGGCGGCTGCCGCTCCGTCCGGGGTGACCGGCCACCGGTCGCTGCAGCACGCCGTCATCCTCGCGGAGTCCGCGTACGCACAGTTCCTGAGCGAGCCGACGCCCTTCGGAGGCAGGCGGCACGGGGTGGCACCGCCCGCCGTGGACTGGCAGGCGACGCTGATGGCCGGTCACCACACCCTGTGGGGGTCGGAACGGCTGCTGCAGTCGCCACGCACCGGACTGGGCCCGGCGACGGCCGAGTCGGTCAGCGGGCTGGGGGACAGGGTGGCCGGTCGGATGCTGCTGGTCTCGGCGGCACTGGACCCCGGAGGCGACACCCCGGCCGCGCCGGTGCCGCTCATCGACCCGGCCGTCGCGGGGTTCTCCGCGGAGCCGCCCGGCGCACCGCGGCTGTACTACGCGACCGTCTCGTGGCTGGCCTCGCTCATGACCGACCTGGCACGCATCGCACGCGGCGGGCCTGCACCGAGCGGGGACGCGCCATGACCCGTCCGCGCTGATGCGCACCGAGGCAGGCCCTGGCCGGACAGGTGACCGAACGCCCTCGCCCTCCCCTCAGAGCCTGTGTCATATCCCCGGCCGGGCTCGCGGCGTCTGGCACGCACTCCCCCACTGCCTTAAGGGCGTGGGGGGACCCCCAGCCGCGTTGCCGAACCGCCCATGTGGCTCCTCCCCCACGCTCGGCTTCGCTCGCGCGGGGGCACCCCCATCGAGGGCGCTCCGGCGCCTTGCGATCGCACGCACCAGACGCCGCGCGCTGATCCGACCGGGGATATGACACAGGCTCTCAGCCCCGCTGCCCCCAAGCCATCACCATGCCCGGCCCCAGTTCGGCCAGCCGGGGCGAGGCCAGGTACGCGAGTGCTTCGTCGATGACGGCGGCGTCCACCCGGCCGCTCTCCTCCAGCGCGGGCCGCATGCGGCTCCACGTCTGCGACCAGAAACGCGCCAGCGGGCTGCCCACGACCAGCGGCGGGCAGCAGAGTTCCGCCGCGACGTTCCGCAGGCCTTCCTCCCTCAGGAAGTGCGGATACGCCGGGACCGAGGAGGTGTCGGTCCCGATCGTCGACCTCAGCGCCTGCCACATGGCGTCCATGACCCGCCGATAGGCGGACGAGGTGTCCAGGACGTCCGGCACCTCCACGGCATCGCCGAGCACCAGCCAGCCTCCCGGGTTCAGCCATCGCGCGAGCCGTGAGAGGAGCTCGCGGCGCCCGGGCAGGTGCATGAGGACGAACCTGGCGTGGATCAGGTCGAAACCGCCGAGTTGCAGGCTCTCGTCCGTGAGATCGCCGGTGACCACCCGCAACCGCGGACCCGCGAGGCCGTCCAGGGCGCTCGTGTCCCGGTCCAGGGCGACCACCTCCGCCACGCCTGCCTCCGCAACCAGCCACCGGGCCACCGTTCCGGTCCCGGCCCCCACCTCCAGACAGCGGCTGCCCGGCCCTGCGCCCAGCGCCCGGAGCCGACGCGTGGTGACGGGGTCGTAGACCAGCGCGGCGGCGTCGATCCGCTCGGCCTCCCCGGGGCGTTCCGGTTCGAACAGATCCTCTCCGTAATGGCCGTCATCCGCACCACTCGACGCCATGAGCGCTCCCTGATCATCGAAGACCGGCAGGAGTCACGGTGCCAGCTGCCAGGCACAACCAGTCACGGGCGACGACTGCTCGGCGGATCCCTCGACACCATCGAGTGAACGGCGTACGGGACCCCGGCCGCCGCCTGCTACCGGCCGAGCAGCGGCAGGGTCGGAATGGAGTGGTCCTGCCAGATGAGGCGAGAGATCTCCTCCGGGTAGGCGATGACGGTCGACCGAGTGTCGAAGATCTGCGTGAGGCGTTGCTCCACGTCGTACGGGGCCCAGCCCGGGTCGCCGTGACGGGCGAACGCCGTCCACGCCGTGCGCATGCGCGCGGACAGCTCCTGCGCAGCGGGGGAGGGGCTCTCGCCGATCAGAGCAGCAGGCTGCCCACTGCTCAGATTTCCGAACACGAGGGGTACGTCGAGGCCGTGGCAGGCGCCGAGAACGCCCCCCATTCCCGGGGCCGACCAGGCCAGTTCGTACACGTGGGCACGTCCGCCGCCGGTGATCTGCGCGCCGGCGAGGTGGAGGCTCGGCATGCGGAACAGCCAGTCGGAGACGACGAGTTCGTACAGCTCGTCCGGCCCTGCGGCCGGAAACCCGTCACGGTACCGGCGCGCGCCGGCCGGACCGGGGGCGAAGACCTCGAGAGCAGTCGCCGCCTGCTCCTCCGTCACCTGGCCGAGCATGCCGTCGAGCGCGGTCAGCAACCGCTGCTCGTCACGGGTGTGTCCGACGAGGATCTCGACGTCCCGGCCCGCGCCGTCGGCCAGGGCCTGCCAGGGAGTGACGGGCAGAACATCGCCGTCCACGATCGGTGACAACGAGATCGACCTGTGTGCGACGGGACCCCAGCGCTCCGCGAACGACGCGGACTTGGCGGTGACCGCATCACCGGCGGCAGGCAGCCGCTTCGGGGCCACGGCGGCGAAGTCGGCCACCGTCGGCCGCAAGCCCAGCTCGGCCGCGCAGGCGGCGGCGATGTCGGCCGCGAGGGCCGGTGAGAAGAACGTCCCCTGCACGCTCTGCGCGATGGCCCGGCGGAACAGCCCCGCCGCCCGCGGCATCGCCAGCAGCGCGGCGACCGACCCCGCGCCCGCCGACTGACCGAAGACGGTGACCTGGTCCGGGTCGCCCCCGAAAGCCCGGACGTTGTCGCGCACCCACTCGAGCGCGGCCACCTGATCGAGCAGGCCCCGGTTGGCGGGCGCTCCGTCGAGGTACGCGAAACCCTCGATACCCACACGGTAGTTGAGCGTCACCACGACAACACCGCCCTCCCGTGCAAGGCGGGCCCCGTCGTACTCGGGGAGGCTTGACATGCCGATGCTGTACGCCCCGCCGGGGATCCACACCATCACCGGGAGTCCGGCACCCGGGTACGGCTCGGGCGACCAGACGTTGACCGTCAGCCAGTCGTCGCCCGCCGAGTCCCGGGATAGCGCATCCATGCCGAAGTGACCGGCCTGCGGAGGCGGCGGGCCGTACGACACAGCCGCGCGCACGCCGTCCCAGCCCCCGAACGGCTGCGGCGCGGCGAAACGGAGCGGGCCCACCGGCGGCTCGGCGAACGGGATCCCCCGGAAGACCGCCACACCCTCGTCCACGCTGCCGCGCAGCACCCCGGCTGCGGTGCGGACCTCGGGCTCGGAGTCGTGCGGCTCGGACGCGGCAGTCGTCATCACAGGACGGATCATCCCGCCATGTCGGGTAGAGGGCCAACGAATTTGCGGCGCAGGGCCGTTGACTCCACGGGACCCTTGTTGGTTGAGTGGCTCATCCACTGAGCCACTGGAGGACGACGTGGAGGCACTGCCCCGCGAAACCATCGTCGACGTCCTGGAAAACCGACTGCGTGAGGACATCCTCACCGGCCGCCACCCGGCGGGCAGTTATCTGCCTCCCGAGCGCACCCTCGCCGACGGTTACGGCGTCACCCGCACCACCCTCAAGCACGCCTTCGGGCGCCTGATGCAGGCCGGACTGCTGGAGACCCGGCACGGCGTCGGCACGCGCGTACGGGACTACCTGCGCCTGGGCGGCGCCGACCTGCTGCCCATGCTCGTACGCCACAGTCCCGAATGGATCGGCGAAGTCTTCGAAGTACGGCGCAGCATCGGAACGTTGATCGCCGAGCGAGCCGCGGCCCGGGCCACAGGCCGCCAACGGACCGAACTGCGCGCACTGTTGACCGCTGTGGGGGAGGCGGCGGACGCCGATGCCGTGCAACTCGCGGACATCGAGGTCCACCGGGCCCTGGCCCGCGCCACCGGCAACCGCGTCTACGTCCTGTTGACCAACACCCTCTTCAACGCCTATCTGCCGGTGCGGAGCGCGCTGCGGGGACCGTTCATCGACGCCCAGGTGGCCCACGGACGTCTGGAGCCGGTGGTCGACGCGGTGACGGCCGGCGACGAGACCGGCGCCCGGCGAGCCGCCGAGCAGTATCTGACGGCGACCGAGCGGATCATGCTGGAGGGCCTCGCATGAGCGCGCCGACGACCTCCCACGCGGCCACGGACAGTGCCTCACCCGCTCGCGGCACCGCTTTCCGCGAAACCATGCTCGGCACCCTGCGGCTCCACGACGACGACCGCACCCGCCGGGTCCGCCTGGATCTGACGGTCACGGCCCACCGGTTCCTACGACCGCTCGGCACGACCGAGGCCCGCGCCACCGGCCGGATACGGATCGCAGGCTGGGCCGACGACCCGAGCGCCGAGGGCGAGTTGGAGATCTCGCCGCTCGCCCGACGCAGGATCCGCTACCGCATCACCTTCACCGCCGACGGCCGCCACCTGACCCTCGACGGCTGGAAATCCATCACCCCACGCAGACCCATCGCCTCCATGACCGTACTCCCGTACACCCTCTACGAGGACGGCGAACGGATCGGCACAGGCACCCTGCGCTTTCCTCTCGGCACACAACTCCTCCCCTTCCTCGCAAGCTTCCGCTTCCCACGGCGGGCGGATCCCGGCGCGTACCTGGCACCCCGCTGGCGTGGAGAGCCGGGCCGCACCGAGGTCTGGTACACCACCCTCACCGACCCGGACAGCGGCAGCGGACTGTGGCTGCACCACGAACTGACCGCACCGGCCGACGGATCGACGCCGTATGCACACGGCTGGGCCGCGGTCTTCCCCAAGGACGGACCCGTACGACACGCCCGCTTCGGCCCCACCGAGTGGACGCCCCAGGAGTCCGGCTTCACCGCCGACGAGGTCGCAGTCCGCCCCGGCCGTCTGTCCGGAACGGCCGAGGACGGCGCCCTGCACTGGGATCTGACCGAACGACACGCGGACGAGCCGCTGTTCACCTTCCCCCGCTGGTCCTGGCGCAGGCCCCTGCTGCCCGCCGCCCAGATGCTCCCCGCGGCCCGCGCCTCCTACGACGGCACCTTCACCCACGACGACACGACGCTGACGCTCACCGCGGCCCCTGGCGCGTCGGCCCGGATCTACGGCCACGGCAACGCCCGCCGCTGGGCCTGGCTGCACGCCGACCTCGGCCGCGGAGACGTCCTGGAGATCGTCGCCGCCGTCTCCATGCGCCCCGGTCTGCGCAGGCTCCCGCCCCTGGTCTTCCTGCGGCTGCGCCGGCACGGCCGCACCTGGCCCCGCCGCCCCGAACGACCGGCCGCCGGGTGGGCGGGAGCGGGACGTTTCCGCGCCGATATCGCCCTGCCCACGTGGACGGTCACCGGCCGAGCCGGCCTGCGCCGGATCCGGGTCGAGGTCACCCAGCAGGCGGACCGTACCCTCGCCCTCGACTACACCGACCCCGACGGCAGCCACGCGACCTGCCGCAACAGCGAACGCGCCGACGCGCACGTCCTGCTGGAGCGGTGGTGGTTCGGCGGCTGGCGCACCGAGGCCGAGTGGACGCTGGAGGGCACCGCGCACGCGGAGGTGGGCACACGATGACTCTCACCGGCCTCGTGGCCGCCCTCATCGCCGACGACGGCACCACCGACTGGGCCCGACGTGTCCCCGCGAGACTGGAGGCGGTCCTCACCACGATGCCGCTCGCCGCCCGGGCCGGCCTGCGGGCAGCGGCACACGGGCTGGACGCCTACGCCATGGCTCGCACCGGACGCACCCTGCGCACACTCACCCCGCCCGAGCGAGAGGCCGTACTGGACGAACTCGCCACCCGCCCCGCACTCCTGCCGCTCCTGGACGTACTGAAGGTGCCCGTTCTCCTGGCGGCCGGAACGGAACGGATGCTCCAGGACGGTCCCGCACCGAAAGGTTTCGTGCCCAAGGACCCACCGCTCGACGTGACGCCCGCACCCGCCTGGCCCGCCCGCTCCACCGCCGACGCCGTGGTCATCGGCTCGGGCGCGGGCGGGGCCATGGCCGCCAGGACCCTGGCCCGAGCCGGCCTCGACGTCGTCGTCCTGGAGGAAGGACACCACCACGGCACAGCCTCGTTCGGCCGACGCGCACCCCTGGACCGCTTCACCGACCTGTACCGGGACGGCGGAGCGACCGTAGCCCTAGGCACTCCGCCGCTCCTCCTGCCGACCGGCAGGGCCGTCGGCGGCACGACAGTCGTCAACTCCGGTACCTGCTACCGCACTCCGAACCACGTCCTGGACCACTGGAGCAAGGACCTCGGATGCGCGTTCGCCGACGGCTTCGACCGCCGTCTGGACGAGGTCGAGCGCACCCTGCGGGTGGCCACCCAACCCCTCGACGTCCTCGGCACCAACGGACGTATCGCCCTCGCCGGAGCCCGCGAACTCGGCTGGCAGGCCGGAGCCCTGCGCCGTAACGCCCCCGGCTGCCGGGGCTCCTGCCAGTGCGTCGTGGGCTGCCCCACCGGCGCCAAACAGAGCGTGCAGCTCTCCGTACTGCCCGACGCCTGCGCCGCCGGAGCCCGCATCGTCACCGGTGCACGGGTGGAGCGCATCCTGGTCGACACGGACCACCCCGCAGGCCCGCGCGCCTCCGGAGTACGCGTCCTACGACACAACGGCGCCCTCGAAATCCTCGCACCCCTGGTCGTCGTCGCGGCAGGCGCACTCCAGTCGCCACCCCTCCTGCGCCGCTCCGGCCTCGGCCGGCACCCGCGTCTCGGCCACAACCTCAGCGTCCACCCGGCCACGAGCGTCGCCGGACGCTTCGCCGAACCGGTCACCGCATGGGAGGGCGTACTGCAGAGCGTCGGAGTGGAGGAACACCACCCCCAAGGCATCCTCATAGAGGCCACCGCCACCCCACCCGGAATGGGCTCCTTCATCCTCCCCGGACTCGGCGCCGAGTTGCGCCGCGAACTCGAGGGCGCCGACCGGCTCGCCACCCTGGGCGCGATGATCGCCGACCGCCCCTCCGGCCGCGTCCTCGGCCGCGAGCCCACACTGATCCGCTACGACCTGGACCGCCGCGACGCAGGCCGTCTGGTACGGGCCGTCCGAGCCATGGGCGAGCTGCTGTTCGCCGCAGGCGCCGAGGAAGTCCTCACCGGCATCCCCCACACCCCCCGCGTCACCAGCCTCGCGGAACTCGACACGCTCCTGTCCACCACGAGCGCCCGCCACCTCCACCTGTCGGCCTACCACCCCACCGGCACGATCGCCGCGGGCGCCAACCCACAGCACTTCCCGGCCGACCCGTGGGGCCGGCTCAGAGGAGTACACGGAGTCCTCGTCACAGACGCCTCGGTACTCCCCAGCTGCCCTCAGGTCAATCCCCAACTGAGCATCATGGCGGCGGCCCTGGCCATCAGCGAGGAGTTTGTGAGGGCCTGAGGAGCTGTTCCTGTTCGGAAGGCCGCGATGACGAGCCAGGTCCACCGGTCCGCCGCCTGGGGCACGCGGAGCTTCGGACGGGTCCAGCTGAGAGTCTGCTTGATCATCCTGAAGCGGTGCTCCAGGTCGAACCTGCGCAGGAACGCCTGCCAGCGCAGGTCGACGTCCTCGCCGGTCAAGCCGGTGGCTGATGTCCACAGCCATATGGGGAGTGGATCGTGACCGCCGGGCAGGCGGTCGACCTCCAGGCGGATCAACGTGCCTTCGATGACGGGGAGTTCGCCAGTGTGGTCGATCCACGCGGAGCGGGTGGTCAGACGAGGACGGACACGATCCCAGGCCATGGTGCAGGCGGTGCCATAGCGGTCGGTGGCCTGCACGGTCGCGGTATCGGGCTCGCCCCAGGTGTCCGGCTTGGCGAAGCGGAACTCCTTGCCGTGCTTCGGCGGCCGTCCGCCTGTGGCGGTGAGATCCACGGCACCGGGACCGGCTTGCGCATGACGTGGTCCGTGCGTAGCCGCCCGAGGACCTCCACCGGCAATCGGCCGGCCCAGCCGCAGTGCGTCCAGGATCTGGCACCACGAGGTCCTCCCGACTCCAGCGCGGCGACGAACGAGCAGGGCCAGCCGGGCACGAACTGGTCCGAGGACCGGCCGCTGCGGCCGTAGACGTAGCAGAACAAGCGGTCCGGGCTGGTCGGAGCGTCTGGCCGGAGCCAGTGGGTGACGTCCACCGCCAAGACCATGCGCCCGGCGGCGGCCTCGGGCTGCGGCAGCCCGGGTGATGCAGCAGACCCATTCCCCCACGGCCTTCGCACTGGTCAAGTGCCTCTTTGGTCGGAGCACGGGATCAGCCGAAGGCTGTGTTCACGTCCGGCGACTACTCGTCTGGACGATCATCTTCGGGACATCGTTCGAAGCTGTCCAACCTCTTTCGGCTCCGCGGCCCCGCTTGCCGTTCGGATGGACGCCGAGGGGCTGTCATGCAGCACGGGTCGTTGTGTTCACCGTTTCCGAGCGGAAGCCGTACCCGACCTCCGGTGCCAGACCTTGATAGTGGCGGAAGTTGTAGATGAGCGGGCTCCAGAGAGCGGGGTCGATGTGGTGCGTGCCCGGCACGACGATGCGTTCGTCGGCGTGGACGCGCAGCACGTCGCACTCGACGCTGAAGAAGAGCCCCGTTCCGCCCGGCGTCAGTGCGCGGGCCCGTGCCTCCAACTGCAGCGCGCACTCGGCGACCCGCGGCGGCTTCACGATGAGGGAATCGGCCGGGGTGAACCCGGACGCGGCGAACTTGTCGGGCTCGTACCGGTACGCCGTTCGCTTGCTCTCGGGCACCGGGTTGGCCCCGGTGAGCGGTGCCAGGCGCTCCACCTGCTCCCACAGCTCCGGCGAGGCAACGTTGACCACCAGCTCGGAGCGCGCCGCGAGGTTGCGCGCGGTCTGGCTCTCACTGCCCAGGCCCAGGACGATGTGCTGCCCCAGCGCCCAGGCGGAGGAGATCGGGGCAACCGAACCCGCACGGGTGCGTGACCTGGGCGTTCTTGGCTGTCTCACAGCCCTTGTCACCCACGATCAGTCTCAAATCCGTGGCATTTCTTCGCGAGGGCGAGGGCGAGGGCGAGGGCGAGGGCGAGGGCGAGGTCGAGGTCGAGGTCGAGGTCGAGCTCAGGCGGCTTGCCCGTGTCGGCCGAGTACACCACGCTGAGCCCCGAGCACGAGGACTACCGGCGAGCCCAGATCGAGCACCGATGAGTTTCCCGCGCCGCGCTGGTCTATACGCCGGCCACCCACGGACGGAAGGCTGGGCCATGCGGAAACTGATCTACGGCATGAACCTGACCCTGGACGGCTACATCGCCGCGGCCGGCGACGACATCGGCTGGAGCGGACCGCCGAGCCACGAGCTGTTCCAGTGGTGGCTCGACCACGAGCAGGCGAGTGGCCTGTCGCTGTATGGGCGCAAGCTATGGGAGACGATGAGCTCCTACTGGCCGACCGGCGACCAGCAGCCGGGCGCCACCCCGGCGGAGATCGAGTTCGCGCGGAACTGGCGGGACACGCCGAAGGTGGTGTTCTCCTCGACGATCGACAAGGTCGACTGGAACACCTGCCTGGTCACCGGCGACGCGATCGCCGAGATTACCCGGCTCAAGGCCGAGGACGGCGGCCCAATGAACATCGGCGGCGCAACGCTCGCCGGGGCGGCCATGCGCGCCGGGCTGATCGACGAGTACGTGATCGCCGCCCATCCGGTCCTGGTGGGCGGCGGAACGCCGTTCTTCACCGCGCTGGACAGCTGGGTGAACCTGAACTTGGTGGAGACGCGGACGTTTCCCGGCGGCGTGGTCCTGACCAGGTATGAGACGAGGCGCTGAGTGCCTGTTCCTGATCCCTTCCGAGGCCGTGTCGTTAGGCGAAGTCGTCCACCCCCAGGACCTCCACGTCGCCGACGTCCGGCTCGGGCAGGGCACGGACCAGCCGCAACAGGTGGCCTTGCCCACGGTGATGCCGACCGCAGCCGCCAGACGAGCCCCCGGACGAGTGTGAGCTGAACAGACCGACAAGAAATCGCTAGATCAAACAGACGAATTACGCCTGAATCATGACAGAGCCGCCAAGATCACGGGAAGCCTCACTGTCATGACGACAGACAAGGCGTATGAGGCATCGCCACTGGCAGGGAGCATGGTCACGGATTGGGCTGGTGCGGACGGGGAGCATTGGGCCCGGCACGCCGCGCGCTACGACGCCGTGATGGGTGTCTTCAACCCGCTCATCCTTGATGCGGCTGATATCAGCGAGAAGGATCGGGTGCTTGATATCGGCTGCGGTGCCGGGCAGTTGACACGTGCGGCCGCTGAACGGGCAGCACACGGTGAGGTGACAGGCATCGACATCAACCAGCGGTTGGTGGACCTGGCCCGCGCGGGAGTGGCGCAGCCGCATCTGGCTCATGTGAAGTTCGTGGTGGGCGACGCGCAGGTCCATGCCCTGCCCGAGGCCGGTTATGACGTGGCCATCAGCCGACTGGGAGTTATGTTCTTTGCCGATCCCGGCAAGGCTTTCACCAACATCGCGCGCTCATCACGGACCGGGGGGCGGGCTGTGTTCCTGACACCGGCGCCCTTGGACGGCAGCGAGCTGGGAGAGGCGCTGGATGCCGCCGGCGGGCGGGCCCGCCCAGATGAGGAAGTCAGCCCGGCAGAAAACATCGGTATGTCACTGTCCTCACCGGATCGTGTCCATAAGATCCTGGAGGGGGCAGGATTCACTGAGGTGAACGCCCGGCCTGTGAGCGTCGTGCAGACCTGGGGCGAGGAAGTGGAGGATGCCGCGGCCTTCCTGGCCGACTGGTGTCCGATCCGACTGCACCTGGCGAGCCAAGGACCGGAGGCGGATCGTAGGGCCCGGGCCGCGCTCCCTGCTGTGCTGCGCCGGTATCAGGGTTCGGCAGGTGTGCGCCTTCAGGCGACCGGCATGCTGGTCACGGCGCGTCGTGGGACTTCTCGGTAGCCTGGGCGCGGGGCGCACACCGGGTGGGAGAGCGGTTGCACGCAGGTTGACGTGGTCGTCATCCGCGGGGCCCTGGCGGGTCGGTGGCAGACAACTGTCGAGCCCAGGCTGACGTGTGAAGATCGCGTCCACGATCTCCCGGCGCGGGTGGGCCTCCGGCCGGCCGCCGGTCTCGGTCTGGCAGGCCGGGACCGGCAGCAAGGGCCCGATCAGCGCCCACTCGGCAGCGGTGGTGTCGGACGGGTAGCGGCGTCGTCGCATGGTCGGGCCGTCTCGTCAGCGGCGGGTGCGGACCGGAGGGGTGCGGCGGAACTTCACCAGCATGTCCAGCGCCGCCTTGATGCCGTTGAGCTGGGCCAGGACCAGCTGCACCCACTCGTCGTCCGGGTCCATCTCGGCGTGCGGGCCGACGGTGCCAGTGATCAGCCGGGCGAACTCGTTCAGCTTCCGCCGGAAGATTGCCTGTTCGTAGGCTTCCAGCTCGACCGGATCCCCGGCGAAGCGGTACCCGTCGGCCAGCGTCCAGATGATCGGCGGCAGATGTTCCTCGACCGCGATGTCCCGCAGCAGGCCCAGGCCCCGGCGGGCCTGCCACGGCGACAGTTCCGTCGCCGCGACCAACTGGGGGAACCTCAGCCCGGCCGGGCGGGCCTCCATCAGCGCGGCCCGCACTCGGTCGGCCGAGACCGCCGGCTTCAGCGGCCCTCTGCGCACGGCTACTCGCCCCGCAGCAGGCGGGTCAGCTCCTCGTCCAGGTCGACTTCTCCGGTATCGACGGCGGTCTCCACCCATTCGCACGTCGCTCTAACGCGGCCGACGTTCTTGTGCACGACGGACTGTTCGTCGCCGGACAGCTGGCGCTCGCGCAACTGCGGCACCACCCGGCCAGCGGCCGTGACGAAGCGCCGGCAGGCGCCGACCAGGTCCAGGTGGCGATCACCACCCTGCATGCCGGGGGCGGCTGATGCCGACGGTCACACCGGCATGCGAGTGGCAGCAGTGTGTACCCGCCAATTCCGGCCAAACAAGCCTTGTAATAGTCTTGTTGACGCTGAGTCATACGAGTCAGAAGAGGCGTTCGCCGCCAGGCCCTCGTCCGGCACCGCTGGGAGCACACCACCGCATCTGCCCGGCGATCGATCCCGGCCGCCCAGGTCGTCCCGCACTCTGGGCACACCATGTGCTCGCCCTCGCCCCGGATCGCGGCGACCCGAGCCTTGGTACGGCGGACCATGCGCCAGTGCCTGGCCCGACACGCCGCTGAACAGTATTGGGCGCCCAGCTGAGCGTCCGGATTCAGTCGGCCACCGCAGGCCGGACAGATCCGCCCGAGCCGTCGACCGCCGACTCCGGCCGCCGCACAGAGGCTACGGCTAACGACACGACTTCGGGAGGGATCAGGAACAGGCACTGAGCAGCAGCACCCAACACGCTTTACAACGGCTAACACAATGAGATGGGCCGGTCCTGGCTGCCGTGTCCAGCACTGGAGTTGAGCGTTTCGTCCAGTGTGGGGACGTCACCGTGGATC
>NZ_JBVIGN010000005.1:501365-501898 GCF_055570785.1 Streptomyces sp. NPDC031100 | reverse complement strand
ACGCCCGGTTACATTCCGAACCCGGAAGCTAAGCCTCACAGCGCCGATGGTACTGCAGGGGGGACCCTGTGGGAGAGTAGGACGCCGCCGAACAATCTTTGGAGGACCCCTGGTCCCAGCGTTCAGCTGGGACCAGGGGTCCTTTTGTTTTTACAATGCTTGCGGTACCGAAGACAGGAGTCACCGATGTCCACCAACTCTCCCGACGACCGACCGGAACGCGACCAGCGGCGACGGGACAGTGGTGACCGCGCCGATCGTGGCGGCTACCGCGGGGACCGTGGTGGCTTCCGTCGCGACAACGACCGTGGCGACCGCGGCGGTTACGGCCGGCGAGACGACAACCGCGGTGGCGGTTACGGTGACCGCGGTGACCGCAGTGACCGGGGCGGTTTCCGGCGTGATGACCGTCGTGACGACCGGGACCGTGGCGACCGGGACCGTGGCGATCGTGGTGGTTACGGCCGTCGTGATGACAGCCGCGGTGGTGGCTACGGCGATCGCGGTGACCGTGGCGGTTATGGGCGTCGTGA
>NZ_JBVIGN010000005.1:473134-501268 GCF_055570785.1 Streptomyces sp. NPDC031100 | reverse complement strand
TGATGACCGGCGTGAGGGCGACCGGGGTTCGCGTCCGGCGTTCCAGCGTGACGACCGTGACCGCGGGCCGCGTCGCGACGACCGCGGGGACCGCGGTTTCCGGCGTGACGACCGGCGTGACGACCGACGCGACGAGCGCCCCGCCTTCCGGCGTGATGACCGACGCGACGACCGCCGCGACGACCGTCGGGGCGAGGACCGGGGCGGCTTCCGGCGCGATGACCGTCGTGACGACCGGGACCGTGGCGACCGCGGTGGTTACGGCCGTCGTGATGACAGCCGCGGTGGTGGCTACGGCGATCGCGGTGACCGTGGCGGTTATGGGCGTCGTGATGACCGGCGTGAGGGCGACCGGGGTTCGCGTCCGGCGTTCCAGCGTGACGACCGTGACCGCGGGCCGCGTCGCGACGACCGCGGGGACCGCGGCTTCCGACGTGACGACCGGCGTGACGACCGACGCGACGAGCGCCCCGCTTTCCGGCGCGACGACCGGCGTGATGACCGCCGCGACGACCGGCGGGGCGAGGACCGGGGCGGCTTCCGGCGGGACGACCACCGTGGTGAGCGCGGTGGCTTCCGGGGCCGTGACGGCCGTGACGACCGAGGCGGCCGTGACGACCGAGGTGGCCGTGACGACCGAGGTGGCCGTGGACCCCGCCGTGACGACCGCGGCGGTCGCCCGGGCGGCTTCCGGGGGCGTGACGACCGGCGTGACGACCGGCGCGACGACCGCCGTGACGACCGCCGAGGCGGTGGCGGCCGCTTCCGCGACGAGCGTGACCGGGACCGCGAGCCGATCAAGCGGCTGCCGATCCCGGAGGACGTCACCGGCGAGGAGATCGACAAGGACGTCCGGCAGGAGCTGCAGAGCCTGCCCAAGACGCTCGCCGAGGACGTCGCCAAGAACCTGGTGATGGTCGCGCGGCTCATCGACGAGGACCCCGAGGGCGCCTACGGCTACTCCAAGGTGGCTCTGCGCCTGGCGTCCCGCGTGGCCGCCGTGCGCGAGGCGGCCGGCTTCGCCGCGTACGCCAACCAGAAGTACAGCGAGGCCCTCGCCGAGTTCCGGGCCGCGCGGCGCATGACCGGCACCGTCGACTTGTGGCCGGTGATGGCCGACTGTGAGCGTGGGCTCGGGCGGCCGGAGAAGGCGCTGGACATGGCCGGTGCCCCCGAGGTGCACAAGCTGGACAAGGCCGGGCAGGTCGAGATGCGGCTCGTCGCGGCAGGCGCCCGGCGTGACATGGGGCAGCTGGACGCGGCCATCGTGACCCTGCAGAGCCCGGAGCTGGCCTCCAACGCCGTGCAGCCCTGGACCGCGCGTCTGCGCTACGCCTACGCCGACGCCCTGCTGGCCGCCGGCCGGGAGAACGAGGCGCGGGAGTGGTTCGCGAAGGCCGTCGAGGCCGACCGGGACGGCAGCACGGACGCCTCCGACCGGCTCGCCGAACTGGACGGCGTGGAGTTCGTCGACGCTCTCGACGAGACCGAGACCGAGAACGAGACCGAGACCGAGAACGAAGCTGAGGACGAGGCCGAGAAGGAAGCCGAGACCGAGGCCGAGAACGAGGCCGAGGACGAGGCCGAAACCGAGCGGGAGAGCGCGACCGACGGCGAGCGCCCGAGCGACGACGCCGAAGCCGCGCAGGACGACAAGGACTGATCCGAGTCGGTGACCGGGTGACGAGGTGACAAAGGGCGGGACCCATGCCGGGTCCCGCCCTTTCGCGTGTGCCGGGTCAGATCTCCAGTGTCCGCAACACCAGCCCCGACGCCGGCTTCGGGCCGAACGACGTCGACTTGCGGGGCATCGTCACGCCCTGCCGGGCCAGGTCGCGTACGACCTCCTCGTGGACCGGGTGCAGCAGGACGGCCGTACCGCCGTCGCGCTCGGCTTTCCGGACCGTGGCGGCCGTGTCGTGGATGTAGGCGATGTGGGCCGGGGAGTCCTCGGGGATGTGCCAGACGTGCTCGAGAAGCGTGGCGTGCAGGACGGTGGCGTCCAGGGAGCGCCAGGCCGCCGGGCGGTCCGCGGGGATCGTCCGGGCCAGCAGGTCCGGGTCGGGGCGGTCGATGAGATGGAAGGCGCCGTCGCCGGCCAGCAGGAAGGCGTTGCCCGCGCAGGCCGCGTCCGCCAGCGCCTCCAGGGCGCCGGGCAGCGGCACGTCGAGGCGTCGTACCCGGAACAGATCCTGCACCGCCGCCAGGGCGTCCGCGACCGGCAAGCCGTGCAGCAGGCGGTGGATGGCGCGCACGCGCAGCGGGTAGCGGGCGGTGTCGACCAGCAGGACCAGGCCGTGGTCCCAGGGGCTGGGGGAGGGGTGCTCGGCGCGCAGCTGCCGGTAGGTGGCCCAGCGGTGGTGGCCGTCGGCGATGAGGGCCTGGTGGTGGGCCAGGTCCGTCTGGACGAGGGTCACGTCGGCGGGGTCGGTGATCGCCCACAGGCGGTGCTGGAAGCCGTCCTCGGTGGTCGTGGAGAGCAGCGGGGGCTTCTCCGCCGTACGCTCGACGACCTCGGCCGCGGTGCCGTTGCCGCGGTAGGTGAGCAGCAGGGGCTCCAGGTTGGCGCGGGTGGCGCGCATCAGGGCAGCGCGGTCGGCGACCACCGCGGGCATGACGTCCTCGTGGGGCAGCACCACGCCGTCCGCGGGCTCTGACACGCGTAGAGCGCCGATGAGACCGCGCTGGACGATGCCGTTGCCGTCCTGCTCGTACACGTACAGGGCGGGGTCCGGGTCGGCGGCCAGCACGCCCTCGGCGAGCCAGTGGCGCAGGGTGTCCGCCGCCTGATCGTTGCGGGCGCTGGGCGTGTCGGCCTGCGGAAGGATCAGCCGAACGATGTTGTACGGGTCGGCCGACTGGAGGTGGTGCAGGCCGTCTGGGCGGACGACGACGTCATAGGGCGGGGACGTGACGGCGGCCAGGCTGCCGACCCGGTTGGCGTCGTAGCGAAGGCCGCGGAACGGGGTGAGTTCCAGACCTCGGCGCGCCGTTGCTTCCGAGTGACCTGCAGTGTTCATCCCGGCATCGTACGTGTGCGAGCGGTGTGCGGGATGATCGGGGGAAAGACGGTCGAACAAGGAGCGATGTGGAATGAGCCAGCGCGTCAGGACGAGGCCCGAGGGCAGTGGACGGCCCCTGAGCGAGGCGTACGACACGGCGCTGCTCGATCTGGACGGAGTGGTGTACGCGGGCGGGAACGCCATCGTGCACGCCGTCGACTCGCTGGCCCGTGCCCGCGCGGGCGGGATGCATCTGGCCTACGTCACCAACAACGCGCTGCGGACGCCGGACGTCGTGGCGGAGCACCTGACGGAGCTGGGGATAGCGACGGGGGCGGACGACGTCATCACCTCGGCCCAGGCGGTCGCGCGGCTGATCAGCGAGCAGGTGCCGGCCGGCTCCCGCGTGCTGGTGATCGGGGGTGAGGGGCTGCGGGCGGCGCTGCGCGAGCGCGGTCTGAGCCCGGTGGAGTCGGCGGACGACGATCCGGCGGCGGTGGTGCAGGGGTACGGCGGGCCCGAGCTGCCGTGGGGGCGGTTCGCGGAGGCGTCGTACGCGGTGGCGCGCGGGGTGCCGTGGTTCGCGTCCAACACCGACCTGACGATTCCCAGCGGTCGGGGGATCGCGCCGGGCAACGGGGCGGCCGTGGAGGTCGTACGGATCGCGACCGGCGCGGAGCCGCAGGTGGCGGGCAAGCCGTTGCCGCCCATGCACCGGGAGACGATCCTGCGGACGGGCGCGCAGCGGCCGTTGGTGGTCGGGGACCGGCTGGACACGGACATCGAGGGCGCGTTCAACGGCGGGGTGGACTCGCTGCTGGTGCTGACCGGCGTCACGGACGGCCCCCAGCTGCTCGCCGCGCCGCCGCAGCACCGGCCGACGTTCGTGGACGCCGATCTGCGCGGGCTGCTCACCGGCCAGCCGGACGTCACCGGGGACGGCGACGGGTTCCGCTGTGGTGGCTGGCAGGCGACGGCCGGGGCGGACCGGCTGGAGCTGGAGGGTGAGGGCGAGGCCCTGGACGGGCTGCGGGCGCTGTGCGCTGCGGCCTGGACGGCGGCCGGGGACGGTGTCTGCGAGCTGGACGGCGGGAAGGCGCTGGCGCGGCTCGGGCTCTGAAACGCACGTCGAGAAGCACATCGAGAGTACACATCGAGAACGCACATCGAGATCAAATGCGAGGGTAGGCTAACCTAACCTCGTGTTGGTCGACAGTCCTCCGGAACAGCGCGCGGAGACCGCCCCCGCGCCCCCAACCCGCCGGGTGGTGCGGGCTCTTGGGCTCCTCGCCGCCGTCGCGATCCTGGTGCTCGTCGCGCTGGCGAGCATCGCGATCGGGGCGAAGGCGTTGTCGCCGGACCAGGTCTGGCACGGCCTGTTCCACGACACGGGGACGTACGGCGACGTCGTCGTGGACGAGCGGATCTCGCGCACGGTCCTCGGACTGCTGGCCGGTGCCGCGCTCGGCCTGTCCGGGGCGGTGCTCCAGGCGCTCACCCGCAATCCGCTGGCCGACCCCGGGCTGCTCGGCATCAACGCCGGCGCCTCCGCGGCCGTCGTCACGGCCATCACCTACTTCGGCGTCACCAGCCTGACCGGATATGTGTGGTTCGCCTTCGCCGGAGCGGCGGCGGTCGGTGCGCTGGTCTGGTTCCTCGGCGGCAGCCGGGGCGCCACACCGGTGCGGCTCGCGCTCGCCGGTACGGCGATCAGCGCGGGGCTGTACGGCTATCTCCAGGCCGTGATGATCATGGACGACGCGGCGCTGGGCAAGATGCGCTTCTGGACGGTGGGTTCGCTGTCCTCGGCCACCAACTCGACCATTCTGCAGGTGCTGCCGTTCCTCGCGGTGGGCACGGTCCTCGCCCTGGGGCTCGCCCGGCCGCTCAACGCCGTGGCCATGGGCGACGACACCGCCAAGGCCCTCGGCGCCGACCTGAACCGCACGCGGGCGCTCTCCATGCTCGCCGCGACGGTGCTGTGCGGGGCGGCGACCGCCGCCTGCGGTCCGATCGCGTTCGTCGGGCTGATGGTTCCGCATGTCGTCAGGTCCTTCACGGGCCCGGACCTGCGCTGGATCCTGCCGTACGCGACGGTCCTGTCGCCCGTGCTGCTGCTCGGCGCCGACGTCGTCGGCCGGGTCGTGGCGCGCCCCTCGGAACTCCAGGTCGGCATCGTCACCGCGGTCATCGGCGGTCCGGTCTTCATCTTTCTCGTACGACGGCGGAGGACGGCGCAGCTGTGAGGACCAACCGTGTCATGAGGACGCCGGGCGGGCTCTCGCTGCGCCTGGACGTCCGGGCCGTCACCGTCGTCGTCCTGCTGCTGCTCGCCGCGCTCGCCGCGGGCGTCGTGCTGATCGGCACCGGCGACTTCCCGATCTCGGCGGGCGACGTGGTGAAGACGCTGCTCGGCAACGGCAACGCCGGCCAGGAGTTCATCGTCACCGAGCTGCGGCTGCCGCGGGTCCTGGTCGGGCTGCTGGTCGGCGCCTCCCTCGGGCTCGGTGGGGCGCTGTTCCAGGCCGTCACCCGCAATCCGCTGGGCAGCCCGGACGTGCTCGGCCTCGGGCAGGGGGCGACCGCCGGGGCGCTCGTGATGATCGTGCTGTTCTCCGGGAGCGCGACCGAGGTCACCGTGGGCGCGCTCGTGGGCGGGCTGGTGACCGGGCTCGCCATCTATCTGCTCGCCTGGAAGCGGGGCGTGCACGGTTATCGACTGGTCCTGGTCGGCATCGGTGTCTCCGCGATCGTCACGGCGATCAACGGCTATCTGCTCACCGTGTCCGACATCGTCGACGCCGCCCGTGCCGTCGTCTGGATGACGGGATCCCTGGGCGGCCGCGACTGGGAGCAGGTCTGGCCGCTGCTCGGGCTGTGTGCCGTGCTCGTGCCGCTCGTCCTCGCGGGCGCGCGCGGGCTGCGGATGATGGAGATGGGCGACGACGTCTCGAACGCCCTCGGCGTGCGCGTCGAGCGCGTCCGGGGCCTGCTGATGGTGGCCGCCGTCCTGCTCACCGCGACCGCCACCGCCGCGGCCGGCCCGGTCAGTTTCGTGGCCCTCACCGCACCCCAGCTCGCCCGGCGCCTGACCCGGTCTCCGGGCCCGAACCTGCTGCCGTCCCTGTGCATGGGCGCCGCCCTCCTGGTCACCGCCGACTGGGCCTCGCAGCGTGCCTTCGGCGCCGACCAGCTGCCCGTCGGCGTGGTCACCGGGGTTCTGGGCGGCGTCTACCTGCTGTGGCTGCTGGTCAACGAGCGCAGGGCGGGCCGGATATGACCGACTCCACGCAGCCGGACACGAGCGGCTCAGCGACCCAGAACACCCGAAGGAGCACTGTGAACCGCCTGTCCGCCGAGAACGTCACCCTCGCCTACGACCAGCGCGTCATCGCCGAACAGCTGTCGGTGGAGATCCCCGACCACTCCTTCACGGTGATCGTCGGCCCGAACGCGTGCGGCAAGTCGACGCTGCTGCGGGCGCTGTCGCGGATGCTGAAGCCCACTGAAGGCCGGGTGCTCCTCGACGGGCAGGTCATCCAGTCGATGCCCGCCAAGAAGGTCGCCCGGACCCTCGGCCTGCTGCCGCAGTCGTCCATCGCGCCGGACGGGATCACCGTCGCCGACCTCGTCGGCCGCGGCCGCTACCCGCACCAGGGCATCCTGCGGCAGTGGTCCGCCGAGGACGAGCGGGTCGTCCAGGAGTCCATGGCGCAGACGGGCGTCGCCGAACTCGCCGACCGGTACGTGGACGAGCTGTCCGGCGGGCAGCGCCAGCGCGTGTGGATCGCCATGGCGCTCGCCCAGCAGACCCCGCTGCTGCTCCTGGACGAGCCGACCACCTACCTGGACATCCAGCACCAGATCGACGTCCTCGACCTGTGCGCGGAGCTGCACGAGACCCAGGGCCGCACCCTGGTCGCCGTGCTGCACGACCTCAACCACGCCGCCCGGTACGCCACCCATCTCATCGCCCTGCGCGGCGGCCGGGTGATCGCCGAGGGCGCCCCG
The DNA here is from genome assembly GCF_055570785.1 of Streptomyces sp. NPDC031100. Taxonomy (NCBI): domain Bacteria; kingdom Bacillati; phylum Actinomycetota; class Actinomycetes; order Kitasatosporales; family Streptomycetaceae; genus Streptomyces; species Streptomyces sp. NPDC031100. The sequence continues at coordinate 494,255 of NZ_JBVIGN010000005.1, read as the reverse complement.
AACGACATCGTGACGGCCGAGCTGGTCGAGGAGGTCTTCGGGCTGCGCTGCCAGATCATCGACGACCCCGAGACGGGGACCCCGCTGGTGGTGCCGGCCGCCAGGAAGGCCCGTGCGGCGAGGGTCACAGCAGCTTCCTGAGCCGGAACAGGTCCAGCAGGTTCGCCTCCAGCCGCACCCGGCCCGAACCCCAGGCGGTCGCGAAGTTCAGCTCGCCGTTCACCAGGTCCACCAGGTCGTCGCCCGCCATGGCCAGCCTGATCTGTGCCTTCTCGCGCGGTGGCCCCGGGGCGGTCCCGTCCAGCTCGATACGGCCGCCGGTCAGGCGGCCCGCGAAGGTGACGTCCAGGTCGGTGATGTGACAGCTCACGGAGCGGTCCAGCGCGGCGGCCGCGCGGACGTCGCCCTCGGCGCCCTGCATGTTGTCCGAAAGCTTTCCCAGTGCGACGCGGCACTCCTCGATCGTGGCCATCGCGCACGACGGTACCCCAGCCGTTCGCGGTAGCGTCTGGGCATGAGCGAGTCCGTGTCAGAGGCCGAGGTCGTGGCCGTGTCGGAAGCCGTGCCCGAGCCGCAGGGCGTGGCCGAGCCCGAGAACGACCCCGCCGTGCCCGCCCCCCTGGGCGTCCCCCGCACCCCCACCGGCAACGCCGAGGTCGACGCCCGGCTGGAGCGGCTGGCCGACGCCGACCACCTCGCCACCGACGGACACCTCGAGGTGTACGAGGATGTACACGGGGGGCTGCGCGACGCGCTCACCGCGCTCGACGCCCGCCCGGGACCTCCGGCGCCCCCACGGCCGTACCCGGCGTCACCGACGTCGTACCAGAGCAGGAGCTGAACCGAACGTGGCAGGAGTCGCACGCCGCCGTCTGGACGCGGAGCTGGTCCGCCGGAAGCTGGCGCGCTCGCGCGAGCACGCCAGCCAGCTGATCGCCGCCGGGCGGGTCACCGTCGGCAGGACAGTGGCGACCAAGCCGGCCACGCAGGTGGAGACCGCGGCGGCGATCGTGGTCCAGGCCGACGACAGCGACCCGGACTACGTCTCCCGGGGCGGCCACAAGCTCGCCGGCGCGCTGGCGGCGTTCGTACCGCAGGGGCTCGTCGTCGAGGGCCGGCGCGCGCTGGACGCCGGCGCGTCCACCGGCGGCTTCACCGACGTCCTGCTGCGCGCGGGCGCCGCCCATGTCGTCGCCGTGGACGTCGGCTACGGCCAACTCGCCTGGTCTCTCCAGAACGATGAACGCGTCACCGTCAAGGACCGTACGAACGTACGCGAGTTGACGCTTGAGGCGATCGATGGGGAACCTGTGGATCTTGTCGTGGGTGATCTGTCCTTCATCCCGCTCGGGCTGGTGCTGCCCGCCCTGAAGAGGTGCGTGAAGCCGGACGCCGACCTGGTGATGATGGTCAAGCCGCAGTTCGAGGTGGGCAAGGAGCGGCTCGGCAGCGGGGGAGTCGTACGGAGTCCGCAGCTGCGGGCGGAGGCCGTGCGTGCAGTGGCCGAGAAGGCCTGGGAGCTGGGGCTCGGGGTGCGCGGAGTCACCGCCAGTCCGCTGCCCGGGCCGTCCGGGAACGTCGAATACTTTCTGTGGCTGTGTGCCGGGGCGCCCGCCCTGGACCCGGCCGATGTCGACCGAGCAGTGGCGGAGGGGCCGCGTTGACACAGAACCGAGCGCGTACTGTTTTCCTGCTCGCCCACACCGGGCGTCCCGCGGCCATCCGCAGTGCGGAACTCGTGGTCAAGGGACTGCTGGGGCACGGCATCGGGGTGCGGGTGCTGGAGGAGGAGGCGCGCGACCTGCCGCTGCCCGACGAGGTGGAACTCGTCAAGGAGGCGACACCGCAGTGCCTCGACGGCTGCGAGCTGCTGATCGTGCTCGGCGGCGACGGGACGCTGCTGCGCGGCGCGGAGTTCGCCCGGGCGTCCGGGGTGCCGATGCTCGGCGTCAACCTCGGACGGGTGGGATTCCTCGCGGAGGCCGAGCGGGACGACCTCGATCGGGTGGTCGACCGGGTCGTGGCGCGGTCCTACGAGGTCGAGGAGCGGATGACCGTCGATGTCGTCGTGCACCGCAACGGGGACATCGTGCACACGGACTGGGCGCTGAACGAGGCGGCCGTGCAGAAGGCCGGCGCCGAGAAGATGCTCGAGGTCGTGCTCGAGATCGACGGGCGGCCCGTCACCGCCTTCGGGTGCGACGGGATCGTGCTGTCGACGCCGACCGGGTCCACGGCGTACGCGTTCTCGGCCGGGGGGCCCGTGGTGTGGCCCGAGGTGGAGGCGCTGCTGATGGTGCCGATCAGTGCGCATGCGCTGTTCGCGAAGCCGTTGGTCACGTCGCCGGATTCGGTGCTTGCCGTGGAGGTTCTGCCTCATATTCCGCCGGGGGTCTTGTGGTGTGACGGGCGGCGGACCATCGAGTTGCCGCCGGGGGCGCGCGTGGAGGTGCGGCGGGGGGCCGTGCCGGTGCGGCTGGCGCGGTTGCACCACGCTTCGTTCACGGATCGCCTTGTTGCGAAGTTTGCGTTGCCGACTCATGGGTGGCGGGGGGCGCCGCACTAGGCACCCGTAGGGGGACGGTTAGGCGGGCCGTGTGCACTCGCCCGCCCGGACCTCGTATGGTCTGTTCCGTGTTGGAGGAGATGCGGATACGGTCGCTCGGGGTCATCGACGATGCCGTCGTCGAGTTGTCGCCGGGGTTCACCGCCGTCACCGGTGAGACGGGTGCGGGCAAGACCATGGTGGTCACCAGCCTCGGGCTGCTGCTCGGTGGCCGGGCGGACCCGGCGCTCGTGCGGATCGGGGCCGGTAAAGCGGTCGTGGAGGGGCGGATCGCCGTCCCCTCGGGCACGGCCGCGATCGTACGGGCCGAGGAGGCCGGGGCCGAGCTGGACGACGGGGCCCTGCTGATCAGCCGTACCGTTTCCGCCGAGGGGCGCTCGCGGGCGCACCTGGGCGGGCGCAGCGTGCCAGTGGGGCTGCTCGCCGAGCTGGCGGACGACCTGGTGGCCGTGCACGGGCAGACCGACCAGCAGGGGCTGCTGAAGCTGTCCCGGCAGCGGCAGGCCCTGGACCGGTACGCGGGCGATTCCGTCGCCGTACCGCTGGCCAAGTACACCGAGGCCTACCGGCGGCTGCGGGCCGTCTCCGCCGAGCTGGAGGAGATCGTCACGCGCGCGCGTGAGCGCGCCCAGGAAGCCGACATGCTCCGGTACGGGCTGGAGGAGATCTCCGCCGTCGAGCCGCGCGCCGGGGAGGACGTGGAGCTGGCGGAGGAAGCGGAGCGGCTCGGGCACGCGGAGGCGCTGTCCTCCGCCGCGACCGCCGCGCACGCCGCTCTCGCGGGCAATCCCGAGGACCCCGAGGGGATCGACGCCTCGACCCTCGTCGCGGGCGCGCACCGGGCGCTGGAGGCCGTCCGCTCCCACGACCCGGCGCTCGCCTCCCTCGCCGACCGGATCGGTGAGGTCGGGATCCTGCTCGGTGACGTGGCCGGTGAACTGGCGGGGTACGCCGACGACCTGGACGCCGATCCGCTGCGGCTTGCCGCCGTGGAGGAGCGCAGGGCCGCGCTGGGCGGCCTGACACGCAAGTACGGGGACGACATCAACGCCGTCCTCGCCTGGGCCGAGCAGAGTGCCGCGCGCCTCACCGAGCTGGACGGCGACGACGAGCGGATCGGCGAGCTGACCGCCGAGCGGGACGCCCTGCGCACCGAACTGGGCGGGCTGGCACAGGCATTGACGGACGCGCGGACGGAGGCCGCCGCGCGGTTCGCCGCCGCCGTCACCGCCGAGCTCGCCTCGCTGGCGATGCCCCACGCGCGCGTGTCCTTCGACATCCGGCAGACCGAGGACCCGGACGGCGTCGAGGTCGGCGGGCGCACGGTGGCGTACGGGCCCGCGGGCGCGGACGAGGTCGAGCTGCTGCTCGCCCCGCACCCGGGCGCGCCGCCGCGGCCCATCGCCAAGGGCGCCTCCGGCGGTGAGCTGTCCCGCGTGATGCTCGCCGTGGAGGTCGTCTTCGCGGGCACCGACCCCGTGCCGACGTACCTCTTCGACGAGGTCGACGCCGGTGTCGGCGGCAAGGCCGCGGTGGAGATCGGGCGGCGCCTGGCGAAGCTCGCCAAGACCGCGCAGGTCGTGGTCGTCACCCACCTTCCGCAGGTCGCCGCCTTCGCCGACCGGCAGCTGCTGGTCGAGAAGACCAACGACGGCTCGGTCACCCGCTCCGGCGTGAAGGTCCTGGAGGGCGAGGAGCGGGTCCGCGAGCTGTCCCGGATGCTGGCCGGCCAGGAGGACTCGGAGACGGCACGCGCCCACGCGGAGGAGCTGCTGGCGACGGCCAGGGCCGACCTCTAGGCGGCGCCCCGGACCTCCGGGGCGCGGTGCGGTGTCGCTGCGGTTGTGTGCGAGGGGCGCGTGGGACGGCTGGCGCGCCGTCCGGTCGGCGGCGGGCGCGGTGTGCAAGGGGCCGGTGAGGGCTCGCGGTCGGCGACCGTGGGCATCTGACCTCGGGGTACGGGTGCCGAGGCCGTGCGGGCCCGGCGGAGTTCTTCTCATCCTTGTGGGTGACGTGCTCCGGCGCACTGCTCCGGCCCGCCGCGCTGTGCGCCTCTCCGGGTTTCCCGGAACGGCCGTATGTCCTGGCATGCTTGGCACTGGACCCGGGTCGGGCGGCGGGCCGAACGCGGTCCGCGCGGGAGGCGCGCGGTGCGTCCTTCCGCCCCTCTCCGCCCGCTACCTTCTGTACGTTTCTACGTGACCGCCCGCGCCGAGTCAGGAGCCCCGGCCCCGTGAGCCCCGTGAGCAGCAACGCACCGCACGGCCAGTCGCCGCTGCGCACCGTGCAGGTGCTGGGCGGAGGCAACGCCGGCAGCAGTGCGCACGTACGCTCCCTGGCCGAGGGGCTCGTCGCCCGGGGCGTGCGGGTCACGGTGTGCGCTCCCGTCGAGGCCGACCGCGCCTACGACTTCACCGGCGCCGGCGCCCACCATGTGCACGTGCCGCGCAGCAGCGACCCGGCCTCCGTGGCCGCGCTCCGGGCGGCCTGCGCGGACGCGGACCTGGTGCACGCGCACGGGCTGCACGCCTCCTTCCGTGCCGTGCTCGCGCTCAGCGGGCGCCGCACCCCGCTGGTGGTCACCTGGCACAGCCGGGCCCGGGTGGAGGGCGCGCGGGCCCATCTGCTGCGGCTGCTGGAACGGCGCGTGGTCAGGACGGCAGCCGTGGTGCTCGGCACCACCTCCGACCTGGTGGACCGGGCGCGCCGGACGGGCGCCCGGGACGCCCGGCTCGCGGCCGTGGCCCTGCCCGACCGGCGCCGGCCTTCCCCCACGCTCGACTGCTCCCCCACTCCCGGCTTCGCTCGAGCGGAGGGACCCCCGTCCCACGACGACCCGGACCCGCAGCAGCCCAAGCTCCGCGCCGAACTCGGCGCCACCGACCGCCCCTTGCTGATCGCGGTCGGCTCCCTGGACCGGCAACGCGGCTACGACCTCCTGCTGGACGCGGCCCGCACCTGGCGGGACCTCGACCCCGTACCGCTGGTCGTCGTCGCGGGGGAGGGGCCGCTGCGGCCGGCGCTCCAGCGGCGGATCGAGGACGAGGAGCTGCCGGTGCGGCTCGTAGGGCGGCGCGAGGACGTGCCCGAGCTGCTCGCGGCCGCCGATCTGGCGCTGCTGACCAGCAGTTGGGAGTCGCGGTCCGTCCTCGCCCAGGAGGCGCTGCACGCACGCGTGCCGCTCGTCGCCACGCGCGTCGGCGGCATCCCGGACCTCGTGGGCGACGCGGCCGAACTCGTCCCGTACGGCGACACGGAGGCGCTCGCGGCCGCCGTCGTACGGCTGCTCGCGGATCCGGCGCGCTGCGAGCTGCTGCGGGAGCGGGGCACCCGGCAGGCCGCGACCTGGCCGACGGAGGACGAGACCGTCGCCCAAGTGCTCAGTGTCTACGACGAGTTGACCCAGCCGCGGCCGCTGGCCTAGGGCACGTGCCGACGGGCCCGCAGGGCCAGGCTCAGCGCCAGTACCGTCTGCGGGTCGTCGAGGTCGGTGCCCAGCAACTCGCCGATGCGGGCGAGCCGGTTGTACAGGGTCTGGCGGTTGAGATGCAGCTCGCGGGCCGTCTCGGCCTTGCGGCCCGCGTGTGCCAGGTAGGTCTCCAGGGTGGGCAGCAGCGGCGGCTTGGAGCGGTGGTCGTGGTCGCGCAGCGGGCCGATCGCACGGTCCACGAAAGCCGCCAGGTCCGGGTGGTCGCGCAGCCGCCACAGGAGGAGGTCGATGTCCAGGCGCCGGGCGTCGTACCAGGGCCGGTCGGTCAGGCCCTGCGCCGCCGTCGCCGTCTCCGCCGCGTGCCTCAGGCCCGCCGACGCGGCCGCCCAGCCGCCGGCCACCCCGACCACCACGACCGGCGGCGGGGCGCCCGGCCGCTGCATCCCGGCCCGCTCGACGCCCGCCCGCAGCGCCGCCGCCACCCGGTCCGCGACCGCCGAGCGCTCCGACTCCGAGCGCAGCCCGAGCAGCACCGGCACCCGGCCCTCGACCGGCCGCACGCCCAGCAGCACCGGCACGCCCACCGAGGCCAGCTCCTCGGCGACCGCCCGCGCCAGCACCGCCCAGCCCCCACCGGGGGACAGGGAGTCCCCGACCCGCATCACCACCGGCAGCAGCGGGCTGCTGCCGGGCTTGAAGCCGAGGACCCGGGCCTGCGCCGGGGCGTCCTCCGCGGTGATCCGGCCCTCGGCGAGATCGGTGAGGAAGTCGCCCCGGCCGCGCGCCGCCAGCTCCTCCTCCTGCCGGGCCTGCATCAGCACCACGGCCAGGATGCCCGCGGCCCGCTCGGCGGCGATCCGGTGCACCGGAGCCAGCGGCGAGCGGACCGGCAGCAGCACAAGACGGGCCCGTACCGACCCCGCCCCCGCCCCGGGCCCGCCGCCGGGCACGTCCACGAGCACCGAGCCGGCGGGCGGCGGCGCCTCCTTGTGCGGACCCCGCAGCCCCTCCCACACCTGCAGCGGATCCGCGCCCTCGGGTCCGGACCCGGCGGCGTACAGCAGCCGGCCGTCCGCCGTCTCCAGGAACACCGGGTTGGCGCTGAAGTCGGCCAGGATGCCCAGCACCTGCGGCACCCCGCCACCGCCCAGCAGCGCCTCGGTACACCGGCGGTGCACCTCCTCGGCGCGCTGCAGCAGCGCGTAGTGCCCGTTGACGATCTCGGTGTGGATCTCCTCGGTGACGGTCACGAACGGCACCTCGCGGTGCAGCTGGACCAGCGGCAGCCCCGCGCTGCGGGCCGTGTCCACCAGGGCGGCCGGCAGCCGGGCGAACCGCGGGCCCAGCTCCACCACCAGCGCGGCGATCCCGCGCTCGGCGAGCGTGCGCACGAACGCGCGCTGCTCGGCCGGGCGGGTGCCGAGGCCGTAGCCGGTGGTCAGCAGCAGCTCGCCGCCCTTGAGCAGCGAGGCGATGTTCGGGACCTCGCCCGCGTGCACCCAGCGGACCGTGCGCCCCAGCCGGTCGGCGCCCGCCACGATCTCCGGCAGCCCGCTGCGCAGCCCGGGCAGCTCCAGGGCTCGCTGAACGGTGATCCCGGCGCCCTGAGTGGCGAATCTGCTCTCCGTACCGCTGTCCATGAACCGGACGCTACCTGCGCAAACGCCCGGACGACAGCGTGAGCCGCCACTAGATCGGCTGGATGTTGTGGTTGAAGCGGAACACGTTGTCGGGGTCGTACGCCCGCTTCACCTTCTCCAGCCGCAGCAGGTTCCCGGCGCCCAGTCCCGCCCGCACCCGCTCGGCGCCCTCGTCGCCGATGAAGTTGAGGTAGACGGCGTCGATGCCCCACGGCCGGACGGCGGCGCGCACGTTCCGTACCCAGGCGACCGCCCGTTCGTCGTCGGCCGGGTCCTCCCAGATGCCGTAGGGATGCACCGCCCAGGGGGCGCACCGGCACGGCACCGGGTACCCGTGCGGACCGGCTGCGATCGCCCCGCCCTGCGGGAACAGGAAGTGCCGGGTGGGGGTGGGCACCGGCATGCCGTCCGCGCGGGCGCAGAAGACGTCCACGGCCTCGTCCGGCAGACCGGTCAGGTACTCGGCCGACCAGTAGTTCCGCATCCCCGGTGGATCGTCGAACATGCACTGCACGTCCGCGTACGGCATCGCGCCGACCAGCTCTCCGGCGTGCGGCAGCGCCAGCAGCGGCTCGGCGAGCCCTCGCAGCTCCTCCTCGCCGCCCGCGTACGTCACCAGCACCGCGCACACGAGCTTGCCGACCATGTGCTCCGGTACGAACTCCTCGGGCGGGCCGGTGATGTACAGCACCGCGCCGCCCAGCTCGTCGGGGCCGGTGCGGATGACCCCACGGAAGGTGCGGACCGCGTCCGGGCCGGCCTCCGGCGGGTACAGCAGCAGGGCGATGGCGAACTCCGGTAGCTCGTGCAGCTCCAGGGTGAGCGCGGTGGCGATGCCGAAGTTGCCGCCGCCCCCGTGCAGGGCCCAGAACAGGTCGGGGTTCTCGTCGGCGTTCGCGCGCACCTGGTCGGCGTCGGCGGTCACCAGCTCCACTCCGATGAGGTTGTCCACGGCGAGGCCGAAGGCGCGGTCCAGCCAGCCGGTGCCGCCGCCCAGCACGAAGCCGCCGACGCCGGTGGTCGAGGCCCGGCCGCCGGTGGTCGCGAGGCCGTACGGCTGGGTCGCCCGGTCCAGATGGCTCATCGTGGCCCCGCCCTCGATCCGGACCGCCTCGGCGGCCGGGTCCACGGTCACCCGGTGCATCCGGCGCAGGTCCACCACGAGCGCGCCGTCCCCCAGGGCGGTACCGGCCACGCTGTGCCCGCCGCCGCGCACCGCGACGTGCAGGTCCAGCTCCCGCCCGAAGCGCACCGCCCGGACCACGTCGGTCGCGTCCGCGCACTGCGCGATCACCGCCGGACGCTTGTCGATCATTCCGTTGAAGACGGCACGCGCCTCGTCGTAGCCCGCATCTCCCGGGGCGAACACGTCGCCGACCAGATCCTCGCGCAGCGCGGCGAGGGCCGCACCCGCCTTGGAATGGGAAGCCATGGCCGCCGCCCCCTTCCGGAACAGGGGCTGTTGTCAAGGTCCAGCCTAGGAGGGCACGCTCGGCCGGGCGCGTTGCGGGCCCCTGCCCCGGGGACGACCTCGTCCTGGCTGGTGCCATCGGGAACAGCGGTGGTGATCTCGACCAGGAACTCGCGTTCTGGGAGGCGTGGCCTCTCACCGACGTAGCATGACGGGCGTGGAGCTGCGCCAACTTCGCTACTTCGTCGCGGTGGCCGAGGAACTGCACTTCGGCCGGGCGGCCGAGCGGCTCCTGATCGCCGGGCCCTCCCTGTCCCAGCAGATCAAGTCGCTCGAACGCGACCTGGGGGTCCGCCTGTTCGACCGCGATCGCCGCTCGGTGTCCCTCACGGCAGCGGGCGCGGCCCTGCTCCCGCACACCCGGGCCCTGCTGGAACGGGCCGACGACCTTCAGCGGCGCGCCCGCCGGCTCTCCGGATCCGCACCGGTACGCCTCGGCTACGTCAACTGGCTCCCCGCGGACCTGACCGCCCGCACCTCCGCCGTGGCCCAGGTCCACATCGACGCATGGGTCGCCCCCTCGCACACCCAGGCCGCCCGGGTCGCCGACGGCAGCCCGGACCTCGCGGTGTGCTGGGTGCGCACCGACGACCTGGAGGAGCGCGGCCTGTCCGCACGGCTCCTCGGCGCCGACCGGCTGTACGCCGTCGCCACCGGCACGGACACGAGCGACGTACCCGTCCGGGACACCGCCGTCCTCCTGGACGACGACACCACGTCGTGGTCGTCCTGGAACGCCTACGCCGAGGAACTGGCGCGGGACACCGGCGCACAGCCGGTGCACATCGCCGACGGCGGCATCACCGGCCACGCCTTCTTCGACCACGTGCGCCGCAGCGGCCGCCCGGTCGTCAACTCACCCAAGGGCCAGACCACCCCGCTGCCCCCCGACCTCGTGAAACGCCCCGTCGCCGCACCCCGGATCCACTGGACCTGGTCCCTGACCTGGCGCCGCTCCGAGACCCGCAGCGCCGTCCTCGCCGTCGTCGACGCCCTCTGCGACGGCGTCGGCGACCTGCCGATCCACGGCCCGGACACCTGGCTGCCCGCCGGGGACCCGTACCGGAGCTGATTCAGGACGCTGACGGAGCACGGACCGGTCGCACGCGGCCGGTCCGGATCCCGGTGTGCGCTCAGCCGCCGTAGGCACCCGACGCAGTCAGCCGCAGTGCGGTGTCGATCAGCGGAACGTGGCTGAAGGCCTGCGGGAAGTTGCCGACCTGGCGCTGCAGCCGCGGGTCCCACTCCTCGGCGAGCAGACCGAGGTCGTTGCGCAGCGCGAGGAGCTTCTCGAACAGCTTGCGGGCCTCGTCCACCCGGCCGATCATCGCCAGGTCGTCCGCCATCCAGAACGAGCAGGCCAGGAAGGCGCCCTCGTCGCCCGGCAGGCCGTCGACACCCTCACGGTCGCCCTCGGTCGGGTAGCGCAGGATGAACCCGTCCGGGGTGGACAGCTCGCGCTGGATCGCCTCGATCGTGCCGATCACCCGCTTGTCGTCCGGGGGCAGGAAGCCCATCTGCGGGATCAGCAGCAGCGAGGCGTCCAGCTCCCTGGAGCCGTAGTACTGGGTGAAGGTGTTGCGCTCCTTGTCGTAGCCCTTCTCGCACACCTCCCGGTGGATGTCCTCGCGCAGGTCCTTCCAGCGCTCCAGCGGGCCGTCCACGTCACCGGACTCGATCAGCTTGATGGTGCGGTCCACGGCCACCCAGGCCATCACCTTCGAGTGCACGAACTGCCGGCGCGGCCCGCGCACCTCCCAGATGCCCTCGTCCGGCTCGTGCCAGTGGTCCTCGAGGTAGCGGATCAGCTTCAGCTGGAGCAGGGAGGCGTAGTCGCTGCGGGCCAGACCGGTCATGTGCGCCAGGTGCAGGGCCTCGGTGACCTCACCGTAGACGTCCAGCTGGAGCTGGTGCGCCGCGCCGTTGCCGACCCGGACCGGAACGGAGTCCTCGTACCCCGGCAGCCAGTCCAGCTCGGCCTCGCCCAGCTCGCGCTCGCCCGCGATGCCGTACATGATCTGCAGGTTCTCCGGGTCGCCCGCGACCGCGCGCAGCAGCCACTCGCGCCAGGCGCGGGCCTCCTCGCGGTAGCCCGTGCGCAGCAGCGAGGACAGGGTGATCGCCGCGTCCCGCAGCCAGGTGTAGCGGTAGTCCCAGTTGCGGACGCCGCCGATGTCCTCGGGCAGCGAGGTGGTGGGAGCCGCCACGATGCCGCCCGTGGGGGCGTACGTCAGCGCCTTGAGGGTGATCAGCGAGCGGACCACCGCCTCGCGGTACGGGCCGTGGTACGTACAGTGCTCCACCCACTCGCGCCAGAAGTCCTCCGTCGCCTGCAGCGACTGCTCCGGCTCCGGCAGCGCGGGCGGCTGCTTGTGCGAGGGCTCCCACGAGATCGTGAACGCGATCCGGTCACCCGGGGCGACCGTGAAGTCGGCGTAGGTCGTCAGCGCCTTGCCGTACGTCTCGGCCTGCGTGTCGAACCACACCGAGTCGGGACCGGCGACCGCCACCGTCCGGCCCTCGTGCTTGTGCACCCAGGGCACCACCCGGCCGTAGGAGAACCGCATCCTGAGCGCCGAGCGCATCGGCACCCGGCCGGTGACGCCTTCCACGATCCGGATCAGCTGCGGGGCGCCGTCACGCGGAGGCATGAAGTCCATCACGCGCACCGTGCCGCGCGGGGTGTCCCACTCGGACTCCAGGATCAGCGAGTCGCCGCGGTAGCTGCGCCGGGCGGCCGTGGGCGGCTGTGCGTCGGCCGCGTGCGCCGGGCCGAGCCGCCAGAAGCCGTGCTCCTCGGTGCCCAGCAGGCCGGCGAAGATGGCATGCGAGTCGAAGCGGGGCAGGCACAGCCAGTCGACTGTGCCGTCCCGGCAGACCAGTGCCGCGGTCTGCATGTCTCCGATGAGTGCGTAGTCTTCGATGCGCCCGGCCACGTGCAACTCCAGTCGAACGGCCACGTCACCCCCGCGCAGGGGGGCTGTCGCTAGTGCGGTCAAGGGGTCGTTGTTGTGCGTCGTTGAGCGGTGAAGCAAAGCAGCCCGCCGAGCCCTGAGGCAACACGACAGTCTCTGCTCAACGAACTGCCGCGCTCTCATTGTTCCGGGTGATGCAGGCGGGGGTGTTGCCGTCGTTTCCGGCCGGGCTCGGCAGTGAGTGTCCGAGCAGGATACGACGCACGTAGATGATCTGCGTGCCGCTCCGGGCAACCCGTGTGAGCCGAAAGAGTGAGCGGCGGGTAAGAACCGTGTGACTGGTGCGTGCCGTGTCGACGCATGTGGCGGGGCATGCCGTGTCGGTGCGAGTGCGGAGCGTGGCCGGAAGCCATCCCGCTTCAGCGCTGTTACGCTGGTAGCCCGTGGACCGGTGGGCGAAAAACCCCCGAACCGCAGCGACGGCGCCTCCGGAAATCTCCGGGCGGACCGCACCGCATCACAGACAGCGACCACGGGAGCCCCCTCTTGGCCATGCCGCCGAAATCTACGACGACCAAGCACATCTTCGTCACCGGGGGTGTCGCCTCCTCGCTCGGCAAGGGCCTCACCGCCTCCAGCCTGGGCATGCTGCTCAAGGCCCGCGGCCTGCGTGTCGTGATGCAGAAGCTCGACCCGTACCTCAACGTCGACCCGGGCACGATGAACCCCTTCCAGCACGGTGAGGTGTTCGTCACCAACGACGGCGCCGAGACCGACCTGGACATCGGCCACTACGAGCGCTTCCTCGACCGCGACCTGGACGGTTCCGCCAACGTCACCACCGGTCAGGTCTACTCGACGGTGATCGCCAAGGAGCGGCGCGGCGAGTACCTGGGCGACACCGTGCAGGTCATCCCGCACATCACCAACGAGATCAAGCACCGCATCCGGCGCATGGCCACCGACGAGGTGGACGTCGTCATCACCGAGGTCGGCGGCACGGTCGGCGACATCGAGTCGCTGCCGTTCCTGGAGACGGTCCGCCAGGTCCGCCACGAGGTCGGCCGGGACAACGTCTTCGTCGTGCACATCTCGCTGCTGCCCTACATCGGCCCCTCCGGCGAGCTGAAGACCAAGCCGACCCAGCACTCCGTCGCCGCGCTGCGCAACATCGGTATCCAGCCGGACGCGATCGTGCTGCGCTGCGACCGCGAGGTCCCGACCGCGATCAAGCGCAAGATCTCGCTGATGTGCGACGTCGACGAGGCCGCCGTGGTCGCCTGCCCGGACGCCCGCTCGATCTACGACATCCCGAAGGTCGTGCACTCCGAGGGCCTGGACGCCTACGTCGTGCGCAAACTGGACCTGCCCTTCCGCGACGTGGAGTGGACGACCTGGGACGACCTGCTCGACCGCGTCCACAACCCCGACCACGAGATCACCCTCGCCCTGGTCGGCAAGTACATCGACCTGCCCGACGCCTACCTGTCGGTCACCGAGGCGCTGCGCGCCGGCGGCTTCGCCAACAAGGCCCGCGTCAAGATCAAGTGGGTCACCTCGGACGACTGCAAGACCCCGGCCGGCGCCAAGGCCCAGCTCGCCGACGTGGACGGCATCTGCATCCCGGGCGGCTTCGGCGACCGCGGTGTGCTCGGCAAGGTCGGCGCCATCCGCTACGCCCGTGAGAACAAGATCCCGCTGCTCGGCCTCTGCCTGGGCCTGCAGTGCATCGTGATCGAGGCCGCGCGCAACCTGGCCGACATCCCGGACGCCAACTCCACCGAGTTCGACCCGGCCACCGGCCACCCGGTCATCTCCACCATGGCCGAGCAGATGGACATCGTCGCCGGTGAGGGCGACATGGGCGGCACCATGCGGCTCGGCATGTACCCGGCGAAGCTGGCCGAGGGCTCCATCGTGCGCGAGGTGTACGACGGCAAGGAGTACGTCGAGGAGCGGCACCGTCACCGCTACGAGGTGAACAACGGCTACCGCGCGGAGCTGGAGAAGAAGGCCGGCATCCTGTTCTCCGGCACCTCCCCGGACGGCAAGCTCGTCGAGTACGTCGAGTACCCGCGCGACGTCCACCCCTACCTGGTCGCCACGCAGGCGCACCCCGAGCTGCGCTCGCGGCCGACCCGTCCGCACCCGCTGTTCGCCGGCCTCGTGAAGGCCGCCGTCGAGCGGAAGAATTCCAAGTAACACACCAGTTGTACGGTGGCCGGGGTGCTTACCTTCAAAGGTGGGCACCCCGGTTTCACTTCGGCCGGTCTTTTCGGCCGGTCTGTTCAAAAGCGTGTGGGGAAGGACAGGGCATGACGATCAAGGACACCCCCGAGGAGTGGGAGATCCGCGCGACGGAGACCCCCTTCGTGGGCAACAAGACCTCCGTGCGCACGGACGACGTGGTCATGCCCGACGGCTCCGTGGTCCGCCGCGACTACCAGGTGCACCCCGGCTCGGTCGCCGTCCTCGCCCTCGACGAGGAGGACCGCGTCCTGCTGATCCGCCAGTACCGCCATCCGGTGCGGCAGAAGCTGTGGGAGATCCCGGCCGGCCTGCTCGACGTGCCCGGCGAGAACCCGCTGCACGCCGCCCAGCGCGAGCTGTACGAGGAGGCGCACGTCAAGGCCGAGGACTGGCGGGTGCTGACCGACGTGTACACCACCCCCGGCGGCTGCGACGAGGCCGTACGGATCTTTCTCGCCCGCGATCTGTCCGAGGCCGAAGGGGAGCGCTTCGAGACGGAGCACGAGGAGACCGACATGGAGTACGCGCGCGTGCCGGTCGACGAGCTGGTGCGCCTGGTGCTCGCCGGTGACGTGCACAACAACTGCCTCGTCGTGGGCGTCCTGTCCCTGGTGGCGGCCCGTGGCGGGGACGGTCTCGACGCCCTGCGCCCGGCCGGCGCGCCCTGGCCCGCGCGCCCCTTCGAGTCCTGAACTCACCCGTTCGCGCATTGGTGTGACGATCGCCTGATCCGATCAGGGGACGTGTCCGCCACGCTCCACCGGGAACGTCGCAGAGCGTGAACTAGGCTCTGCAAACGCCCGTACCGGAAGATCCGACGGGCTTGCACGTGCGGTGGGACGGGAGCGTGGCCCGTGACGGATCAGGCGGTGGACACAGACGGGGTGCGACTGTCCGCGCACCCGGCCACGGCGGACCGATTCCTGGGCCGCACACGGGAGTTGAAGGATCTGCGCGCCGACATCGAGCGCGCGGGCCTGGACACCCTCTCCGGCCGCAAGGCCCCTCGCGCGCGTGTTCTCCTCATCGCGGGCCGCCCCGGCTCCGGCCGGACCGCCCTCGCCGAGGAACTCGTCCGCCGGGTCGCCGAGGGTTACCCCGACGGAGTGCTGCGGGCCCGGCTCAGCGAGCACGACGGCACCCCCGTACCGGTCGAGCGCACCGTCCGCGAACTGCTCTGCGCCCTGGATGTGCAGGCACCCGCCGGGGCCGCCGAGGACGACCTGACCGACTCCCTGCGCGCGGCCCTCGCCGACCGGCGCGCCCTGCTCCTGCTGGACGACGCGGCCGGTGCCGAGCAGGTCGACGCGCTGCTGCCGGACACCCCGGACTGCCTGGTGGTGGCCGTCTCCGGCGGCCCGCTCACCGGCATCGCGGACGTCCGCCCCTGCACCCTGGGCGGCCTCGACACCAAGTCGGCGGTGGAGCTCCTCACCCGCTACACCGGTGCGGTCCGCATCACCGTCGACCCGCGCTCAGCCGAGACCCTGGCCGAGGCGTGCCAGGGCCATCCGGCCGCGCTCACCCTGGCCGGCGGCTGGCTCGCCGCCCGGCCCCAGGCGGCCGTCTCCGATCTCGCCAAGCGGATGCACGCCGACACCGACGACGGCGCCGACGGCAGCCCGCTCGCCCGCGTCTTCAAGCTCGTCCACGACCAGCTGCCGGGCCCCGCCGCCCGGATACTGCGACTGCTCTCGCTGGCCCCGGCCGGCCTGATCGAACCGCACACCGCCTCGGCCCTGGCCGGCTGCTCGGTGGGCGCCGCCCGCGCCGCCCTGGACGAGTTCGTCGCCCTCGGCCTGCTGCGCGCGGCGGACTCCCCGCTGCCCGAGTACGACGTCCCCGGCTGTCTGCACCCCCTGCTGCGCGCCCTCGCCGAGAGCCGGGAACGCCCCGCGGAGCTGCAGCTCGCCCGGGCCCGCATGCTGGAGCGGACGGTTCGGCTGCTCCAGTCGTGCCGGGCGATCACCGAGACGGACAGCCCGCAGGCCCGGGAGAAGCTCCAGGAGACGCCCCCGGCGCTCCGCTTCCCCAGCCCGCGCGCCGCCGCCGAGTGGCTGGACGTGCGCCGGCCGGCGCTGCTGGCCGCCGCCCGCCTGGCCGTGGCCGACGGAGAGCTGGACACGCTCGCACGGCGGCTGATGTCCCAGCTGGTCAGGGCCATGGCGGCGCACTTCGGCACCCAGGCGGCGGCCGCCGACCTGTACGGCGTCCACGGCCTGGTCCTCGACGTCGCCGAGCGGCGCGGACTGCACCGGGAGAAGGCCGCGGCCCTGCTGAACCTGGGCGATCTGGACGCACAGACCGGCCGTACCCTGGCCGCGCTGGCCCGCTACCGGGCCGCACTGGACGCCGGACGCGAAGCAAATGACCCGTACGCGACCCGTCGCGCGATGGAATCCGTAGGCGGCGCCCATCTGGAGCTGGCGGACTACGACCGGGCCGCCGACTGGTTCGGCCGGGCCCTCACCGAGCGGCTGGCCCGGGGCGAGCGCGTGGAGGCTGCCCGCTTGTACGGCCGTATCGCCACCGCGCACACCTACGCGGGCCGCTACGGCGAGGCGCTGAGGAACTGGCGGGCGGCCGCCACCGGGTACCGCAAGGAGGGCGATGTCGCCGCGCATGCGCGGGCGTTGAGCGAACTCGCCCGGGTCCAGGAGTACGCGGGACGGCCCGAGGAATCGCTGCGCACCTGCCAGGAGGCGGTGGAGTGGGCACGGCGTGCCGACGACGTCCGGTTGCAGGCGGCGCTGCAGCTCCGGCTGGCCGACACCCTGGACCGACTCGGTGACCCGACGGCCGCCCACCTGCACCGCGCGGCGGCCGAGCGCATGCTGGGCGAGGAACGCCAGGAGGACGACGCCAGTCCGGAACAGGCCACGGAGGCCTGCGAAATCCGTAGTGCATCCCGCGAAGATTGATGCAATGAAAGGCTAGACAGTCGGAACACCTTCATTAAACTGGCTCTGCCGCACGTTCTCCTGCGGTGTCTCCCGGTATGCCCCTGCATGCCTGGGTATGTCTTGTAACGCACCCCCCATACCCTCTGAGCCAAGGACCGTGATCGACGTGAAGGTCGGCATCCCCCGCGAGGTCAAGAACAACGAGTTCCGGGTGGCCATCACCCCTGCCGGTGTGCACGAGCTGGTGCGCAACGGCCACCAGGTCGTCATCGAGCGGGGCGCAGGCCTCGGCTCCTCGATCACGGACACCGAGTACGTGGCCGCCGGCGCCGAGATCCTGGAGACGGCGGACGAGGTCTGGGCCGCCGCCGACCTGCTGCTGAAGGTCAAGGAGCCCATCGCCGAGGAGTACCACCGCCTCCGCAAGGACCAGATCCTCTTCACCTACCTGCACCTGGCCGCCTCCAAGGAGTGCACGGACGCGCTCATCGAGTCCGGCACCACGGCCATCGCCTACGAGACGGTCGAGCTGCCGAACCGCGCACTGCCGCTGCTCGCCCCGATGTCCGAGGTCGCGGGCCGCCTGGCCCCGCAGGTCGGCGCGTACCACCTGATGGCCCCGGTCGGCGGCCGCGGCGTGCTGCCGGGCGGCGTCCCGGGCGTCACCCCGGCCAAGGCCGTCGTCATCGGCGGCGGCGTCTCCGGCTGGAACGCCACCCAGATCGCCATCGGCATGGGCTTCGAGGTCACCCTGCTGGACCGCGACATCAACAAGCTGCGCGAGGCCGACAAGATCTTCGGTACGAAGGTCAAGGCCGTCATGTCCAACTCCTTCGAGCTGGAGAAGGCCGTCATCGACGCCGACCTCGTCATCGGCGCGGTCCTCATCCCGGGCGCCAAGGCCCCGAAGCTGGTCACCAACGAGCTGGTGTCCCGCATGAAGCCCGGAAGTGTCCTTGTCGACATCGCGATCGACCAGGGCGGCTGCTTCGAGGACTCGCGTCCCACCACGCACGCCGAGCCGACCTTCCGCGTGCACAACTCGGTCTTCTACTGCGTCGCCAACATGCCCGGCGCGGTGCCGAACACCTCCACCAACGCCCTCACCAACGCCACGCTGCCGTACATCGTCTCGCTGGCCAACAACGGCTGGGTCGAGGCGCTGCGCCGCGACGCCGCGCTCGCCAAGGGTCTGAACACCCATGACGGCAAGGTCGTTTACAAGGAGGTCGCCGAGGCGCACGGCCTGGAGCACGTGGAGCTCGAGACCCTGCTCGGCTGACCTTCGCCCTGGTGAGTCGCCAAGTCGCCGTCAGGCAAAAGGCGATTCGTCAACACAGCTCGTCAACACTGCGCACCCGGCCGGACCTTGCCCGACAAGGTCCGGCCGGATGTGTGTATGGTCACTTGGCGACTCTCGGGCAACTCGCCTCGAACGTAACCCTTCGACCGATTCGCACACCGGTGAAACCTGCTGTGCGACGGCCGTACGCCCTTGACAGCGGGATGTTTCATTGCCGACACATCCTGCCGGGTCCGGCGGATTGTGTTGCTGCGGACCGCCGACACGCCATAGAGTCGCCAACCGTCGGCATGGTGCCACGCTGACCTTGTCTAGAAGTTCCCTGGTCACCAAGGAGGTAAGACGACTTGTGAATGAGTCGACATTTTCTCCCGGGGGTGGTCAACCAGGAATGCCTGTACGGGGCCAGGGCCCCGCGGGATTCGAGGCTGTCGGCTCCGTAGCTGTGCGCACCTTCGCAGCCCACCAGAGTCCGGGTCCCAAGACCGCCCGGACAGCACACCAGAGCATGGATGGCCATCACGTGAACGCCATGGCCGGCGACGGAAGTGGCGCGCCCCACAACCACTTCGCCGACTACGACGAACTGCCCGAGGGGCACTTCTACGACCCCGACGCCGAGTACGAGCCCGATCCGGAGTACGCGGCCACGCTGGCGCCCGACGCGGCCCGCCAGCGCCGTGAGCGCATCGGTCCGACCGGACGCCCGCTGCCGTACTTCCCGATCCCGGGCCCGCTGACCGACCACGGCCCCGCGAAGATCATCGCGATGTGCAACCAGAAGGGCGGCGTCGGCAAGACGACGTCGACCATCAACCTGGGTGCCGCGCTCGCGGAGTACGGCCGGCGCGTGCTGCTCGTGGACTTCGACCCGCAGGGCGCGCTGTCGGTGGGTCTCGGCGTCAACCCGATGGAGCTCGACCTCACCGTCTACAACCTGCTCATGGAGCGGGGCATGTCCGCGGACGAGGTCCTGCTGAAGACGGCGGTCCCCAACATGGACCTGCTGCCCTCCAACATCGACCTGTCGGCCGCCGAGGTCCAGCTGGTCTCCGAGGTCGCGCGCGAGTCGACCCTCCAGCGTGCCCTCAAGCCGCTGCTGCCCGACTACGACTACATCGTGATCGACTGCCAGCCCTCGCTCGGCCTGCTCACGGTGAACGCGCTGACCGCCGCCCACAAGGTGATCGTCCCCCTGGAGTGCGAGTTCTTCGCCCTCCGCGGTGTCGCGCTGCTCACCGAGACCATCGAGAAGGTCCAGGAGCGGCTCAACCCCGAGCTGGAACTGGACGGCATCCTCGCCACGATGTACGACTCGCGCACGGTCCACAGCCGCGAGGTACTGGCCCGTGTGGTCGAGGCGTTCGACGACCACGTCTACCACACGGTCATCGGCCGCACGGTCCGCTTCCCGGAGACCACGGTCGCCGGTGAGCCGATCACCACGTACGCCTCCAACTCCGTCGGTGCCGCCGCCTACCGCCAGCTCGCCAGGGAGGTGCTCGCCCGGTGTCACGCCGAGTGAGTCTGCCCGGGGCCGACGAACTCTTCCGTACGACAGGGGGGATGGCGCTGCAGCCGTCGACTCCCCGGCGCGGGGCCAACGGTGAGGCCCGGGTGCCGGCTCCCGCGGGGGAGAGCGACGACGCGGCCGCCGAGGACGTGCCGCCGTCCGTGCCCGTCCAGGGCGGTGACGGCGCGGGCGCGGAGCATGTCGCGGCGGAGGCGGAACCGGCCGAGGCCGGCGAGTCCCGCACCCGGCCGGCCCGGCGGCAGGCGCCGCAGGAAGGTTCTTCTGCCGCCTCTTCCGCCGCGGCGGCCGCACAGCCCCGCAAGCGAGGGCGCGCGGCCAACCGGCGGCCCAGCGGGCGTGAGCGGCACGACGAGAAGATCACCGTGTACGTCTCGGCCGAGGAGCTGATGGACCTGGAGCACGCGCGACTCGTGCTCCGCGGCGAGCACGGCCTCGCCGTCGACCGCGGCCGCATCGTCCGCGAGGCGGTCGCCGTGGTCCTGGCCGACCTGGAGTCCCGGGGGGACGCGAGCATCCTGGTACGGCGGCTGCGGGGTCGGTAGTCGGCCTCGCGGGCGGTAAGCGATAGCCTGCGACGGCCATGACCTCGAACGACGCACCCGCCCCCGGCCCAGGCGCCGGCCGCAGGCGTGCGCTCGGACGGGGACCAGGGGCTTCGCGGGTCGACCCGCCCGAGGCCGCCACCCCACCGGTCACGACATCCCCGGCACCGACGACCCCGCCCGGGGAACGTCCGGCATCCACAGCCCCGGAGCCCGCACCACTGCCCCACCAGGTGGCGACACCGGAGCGCGGTCCGGCGCCGGTCGACGCGCTGGGGCCGGAGGCCGAAGAAGAGCCGGGGCTGCGGGCTGAAGACGTGCCCGAGCCGTCGTCCGAGGCGGAGCCGGAGGGCGCAGGAGAGCCGGGGTCGTGGGCCGGGGGTGGGTCCGAGTTGTCGTCCGGGCCGCGGCCGGAGGCCGTGCTGGAGGCGGGTCGGCGGATGGCGCCTGAGCGGCCGACCGGGTCGGAGCCGGAGGGCGGACGAGAGCCGGGGTCGTGGGCCGGGGGCGGGTCCGAGTCGTCGTCCGGGCCGGGGCCGGAGGGCGGACGAGAGCCGGGGTCGTGGG
>NZ_JBVIGN010000005.1:286288-473036 GCF_055570785.1 Streptomyces sp. NPDC031100 | reverse complement strand
GGCCGGGGGTTGGTCCGAGTCGTCGTCCGGGCCGGGGTCCGAGGTCGGACAAGCGCCGGGGTCGTGGGCCGGGGGCGGGTCCGAGTCGTCGTCCGGGCCGCGGCCGGAGGCCGTGCTGGAGGCGGGTCGGTGGATGGCGCCTGAGCGGCCGACCGGGTCGGGGCCGGAGGGCGGGCGAGAGCCGGGGTCGTGGGCCGGGGGTTGGTCCGAGTCGTCGTCCGGGCCGGGGTCCGAGGTCGGACAAGCGCCGGGGTCGTGGGCCGGGGGCGGGTCCGAGTCGTCGTCCGAGCCGCGGCCGGAGGCAGGGCGGCGGAGCGCGTCCGAGCGGGCGGCCGGGTCGGGGCCGGATTCTTCGCGTGAGTCCGGGCTGCCGCCCGTCACTCTCGCCCCCGGTGCGGAGCCGGCAGCGTCGGCCGAATCAGCAGATCCCGACGAGTCTCCCTCCGACGGTGTCTTCAAGGTTCGCCTCGCGAACTTCGAGGGTCCCTTCGATCTGCTCCTCCAGCTCATCTCCAAGCACAAGCTGGATGTCACCGAGGTCGCCCTCTCCAAGGTCACCGACGAGTTCATGGCGCACATCCGGGCCATGGGGCCGGACTGGGACCTGGACGAGACGACCGAGTTCCTCGTCGTCGCGGCCACCCTGCTGGACCTCAAGGCGGCCCGGCTGCTGCCCGCCGCCGAGGTCGAGGACGAGGCCGACCTCGCGCTGCTGGAGGCCCGTGACCTGCTCTTCGCGCGCCTGCTGCAGTACCGCGCCTACAAGCAGATCGCCGACATCTTCAACCGGCGCCTGGACGAGGAGGCCCGCCGCTACCCCCGTACCGTCGGCCTGGAACCCGCGCACGCCGAGCTGCTGCCCGAGGTCGTCATCAGCATCGGCCCCGAGGGCTTCGCCAGGCTCGCCGTCAAGGCGATGCAGCCCAGGCCCAAGCCGCAGGTGTACGTCGACCACATCCACGCCCCGCTGGTCAGCGTGCAGGAGCAGGCGGGGATCGTGGTGGCGCGGCTGAAGGAGCTGGGCGAGGCGAGCTTCCGGGCGCTGGTGGCGGACACCGACGACACCCTCACGGTCGTGGCCCGGTTCCTCGCGCTGCTGGAGCTGTACCGGGAGAAGGCCGTCGCCCTGGACCAGGAGACCGCCCTCGGGGACCTGATCGTGCGCTGGACCGGCGGGGACGGGGACGAGACACCGATGGTCACGGACGAGTTCGACCGACCGCCCGAGGAGCCCAAGGAGGAGAAGAAGGCGTGAGCGAGGAGATCACCGACGTCCCGGCCGGTCTGCGCACCGTCGCCGGTCTCGACCTCAAGCCCGCCCTCGAGGCGGTCCTCATGGTCGTGGACGAGCCCGCGACCGAGGAACACCTGGCGAAGATCCTGGAGCGGCCCAAGCGGCAGATCGGGAATGCGCTGCGGGAGCTGGCCGACGACTACACCGTGCAGGGCCGCGGCTTCGAGCTGCGGTTCGTCGCGGGCGGCTGGCGCTTCTACAGCCGAGCCGAGTACGCGCCCGCCGTCGAGCGGCTGGTGCTGGACGGCCAGACGGCCCGCCTCACCCAGGCGGCACTGGAGACCCTGGCCGTCGTCGCCTACCGCCAGCCGGTCAGCCGCAGCCGCGTCTCCGTCGTCCGCGGGGTCAACTGCGACGGCGTGATGCGCACCCTCCTGCAGCGCGGTCTGGTCGAGGAGGCGGGCACGGAACCCGAAACAGGTGCGATCCTGTACGGGACGACGAACTACTTCCTGGAGCGGATGGGCCTGCGCGGCCTGGACGAGCTTCCGGAACTCGCGCCCTTCCTCCCGGAGGCGGAGGCGATCGAGGCCGAGACCCAGGAGGGAGTCCCGTCGTTCGACCCGGACGCGCCCGACGCGCCCGGCGGTCAGGACGCAGACGACTAAGACGGAAACCTTGATGCGAAGCAGCGGCAGCGGAAAGAGCGGCGGGCGCGGTAACTACCGCGGTGCCGGCAACAACAGGGACGAGCGGCAGGGGCAGGGCCGTCCCCGCAAGCCCCGCCCCGAGGAGCGCCGCTACGACGTGGGCCCCGGCGCGACCAAGGACGGCCCCAAGTCCGGCCGGGGCGGCGCGGCCCGCGGCGGTGCCAAGGGCGGCCCCAAGCAGTCCCAGCAGAGCGGCGGGCGCGGCCGTACGGCCCCTGCGCGCTCGCGTGAGTACGAGGCCCGGGTCGAGGAGCGCAACCGGGAGCGGTACGCGGGCAAGAAGGACGTCAAGCTCCCCAAGACCTTCCCCGGCGCCGAGCAGGAGGGCGAGCGGCTGCAGAAGGTTCTCGCGCGCGCGGGCTACGGCTCCCGGCGCGCCTGCGAGGAGCTGATCGAGCAGGCCCGCGTCGAGATCAACGGCGAGATCGTCCTCGAGCAGGGCCGCCGGGTCGACCCGGAGAAGGACGAGGTCAAGGTCGACGGCCTGACGGTCGCGACGCAGTCGTACCAGTTCTTCTCGCTGAACAAGCCCGCCGGTGTCGTCTCCACCATGGAGGACCCGGAGGGGCGGCAGTGCCTCGGTGACTACGTCACCAACCGCGAGACCCGGCTGTTCCACGTCGGCCGGCTCGACACCGAGACCGAGGGTGTCATCCTGCTCACCAACCACGGCGAGCTGGCGCACCGGCTGACCCACCCGAAGTACGGCGTGAAGAAGACGTACCTCGCCGCCATCGTGGGCCCGATCCCGCGCGACCTCGGCAAGCGCCTGAAGGACGGCATCCAGCTGGAGGACGGCTACGCGCGCGCGGACCACTTCCGCGTCGTCGAGCAGACTGGCAAGAACTACCTGGTCGAGGTGACCCTGCACGAGGGCCGCAAGCACATCGTGCGCCGCATGCTCGCCGAGGCCGGCTTCCCGGTCGAGAAGCTGGTGCGCACCTCCTTCGGCCCGATCACCCTGGGCGACCAGAAGTCGGGCTGGCTGCGCCGCCTGTCCAACACCGAGGTCGGGATGCTCATGAAGGAGGTCGACCTCTAGGAGGCGCCTGCACGGCTTTCTGACGGCCGGTCCCGGGTTTCCCGGGATCGGCCGCCGTCGTCTGCCCGAACGGGGCTCCAGGAGGCGCTGAGGGACGCCGGGGTTCGTCGGACCCGTCCCTGGGAAGGACGCCCCGCATGACCACGTTCCGGCCCAGCAAGCGCGCCGCCACCGGATCCCTGATCGGACTCGCCCTCGGGGACGCCCTCGGCTTCCCGACCGAGTTCAACGACGTGCCCTCGATCCTCGCCAAGTGCGGGCCCTGGCGGGAGATGGAGCTGCCGGCGCACGCCTTCGTCTCCGACGACACGCAGATGACCCTCGCCCTCGGGCGCGGGCTCCGCACGGCCATGGACCGAGGGGTGCTGGCGCCGGGGCGCCTGGAGCGGCCGCTGCGCGAGGAGTTCGTGAACTGGTACGAGTCGCCGGAGAACAACCGCGCCCCCGGCCGCACCTGCCTGACCGCGTGCGGTCTGCTGAAGGAGGAGGGCCGGCCCTGGCAGGAGGCCAGCCAGATCGGCTCCAAAGGCTGCGGCGCGAACATGCGCGTCGCCCCCGTCGGGCTCACCCCCGGCCTGAGCGATGAACAGCGCGCCGGCGCCGCCCAGTTGCAGTCCGCGCTCACCCACGGACACCCCACCGCACTGGCCGCCTCCGACCTGACCGCCCGCGCCGTCCACCTGCTCGCCCGCGGCACCGATCCGGCCGGACTCGTCGGACAGCTGCGCTCGTACGCCCACGACCACCGCAGCCGCTACGACCACACCTGGCTCGGCGATCTGTGGACCCGCTCCCAGGACCCCAGCCCCGAGCACTTCATCGCACGTGGCTGGGACGAGTGCCTGGAGATCCTCGGCCGTCTGCAGGAGGCCGTGCGCACCGTCTCCCCGGAGACCGACCCGTGCCTGGCCACCGGAGCGGGCTGGATCGCCGAAGAGGCCTTCGCCACCGGGCTGCTGTGTTTCCTGCTCTTCCCCGACGAGCCCGTCACCGCCCTGCGCCGGGCCGCCTGCTCCTCGGGCGACTCCGACTCGATCGCCTGCCTCACCGGTGCCTTCGCGGGCGCCTGGCTGGGCGCGGACGCCTGGCCGACCGAGTGGGCCGACCGGATCGAGTACGGGGGAGACCTGTTGGCGCTGGGAGCGCTCTGGGACGCTTAGGCCCATGATCGACGACCTCGACATGAACCTGACGCCGGTGATCGCCGAGCAGCCCGACCCACTGCTGTTCGCGACCGTCTCCGGAGCCCACCTGTACGGCTTCCCGTCCCAGGACTCCGACCTGGACCTGCGCGGCGCCCACCTGCTGCCCGTCGCCGACCTGGTCGGGCTGCACGAGCCGGAGGAGACGCGGTCGAAGGCCTGGGTGCGGTACGGCGTCGAGATGGACCTCGTCACCCACGACGTGCGCAAGTTCGTCCGCATGATGCTCCGGCGCAACGGCTACGTACTGGAGCAGCTGCTCTCGCCCCTGGTCGCGCACACGACCGACGAGCACCGCGAGCTGATCGCGCTCGTGCCGGGCGTCCTCACCAGCCACCACGCCCACCACTACCGCGGGTTCGCGGTCACCCAGTGGCGGCTGTTCGAGAAGACCGGCGAACTCAAGCCGCTGCTCTACACCTTCCGGGTGCTGCTCACCGGCATTCACCTGATGCGCAGCGGCGAGGTGCAGGCCCATCTGCCCACGCTCCTGGAGCAGGTGGACGCGCCCGGCTATCTGCCCGAGCTGATAGCCGCCAAGGCGGAGCAGGAGCACGGCACCACCGACATCGAGCACGCGCGCGTGGAGGCCGACCTGGAGCGGCTGCACGCCGTGCTCGACGAGGCGCAGGCCGCCTCAGTCCTGCCCGACGCGCCCAGCGCCCACGACGCCCTGCACGACTTCGTGGTCCGCGTCCGGCCGGCAGGCTGAGGCACGCCGGACCCGGTGCAGGAAGTCGGCCACGCGCGCGTGGTCCGGTTCCGGCGGCAGCGGGGTGCGGCGCAGGGCCGCCTCGGTCTCGGCCGACAGACGGACCATCCGCGCCTCGGCCTCCGCCCAGGGCACCTCGCCCCGCTTCACCGCCAGCAGCGGCTCCCGCTGGTCGCCGACGTCGATCCGCAGCTCTCCGGTGCGCAGCAGGTCGCGGGCGCTCATCAGCAGGCGCAGCAGGTGCATCGCGTGCTTCCAGCGCGGGGCGCCCGTCGTACGGACGTCGGCGTCCAGCTTGCGGCGCTGACCCAGGGCATAGCCGGTGAAGGTGTCGTAGACCTGCCGGGAGAGGAAGGCGCTGCGCAGGGACAGCAGCTCACGCCCGGTGTCGTCCACCCGCTCCACCAGCGGGGAGTGCAGGCACTCCAGGATGTTCGGGTTGCCGCGCAGCGCCAGCTCGCAGAACCGCTCCAGCTCCCAGGAGAACTGCTCCTCGCCCGGCCCCTCCACATGCGTCGGCGGCTTCTTGAACCGCCAGAACAGGGGAGTGGGGGCGAGGAAGACGCCCCTGCGGTCGGTGTCGCTGGTCTCCGTGGCCAGCCCGAAGGCCCGCGACCCCATGACACAGGCGTAGATCGTGTGCTCGCGCACCAGTTCCTCGGGCTGCATGCCGGGAGCCTACGCGGGCCGCTCACGCCAGGCGGATCGAATTTCCCTCCACCTTGATCGTCTCGGCGGGCAGCGCCTTGGTCGCCGGGCCGTGCACCACCGAGCCGTCGGCGATGCGGTACTTGCTGCCGTGACAGGGGCAGTCGATGGTGCCGTCCGCCACCCGGTTCACCGTGCACCCCTGGTGCGTGCAGATCGCCGAGAAGGCCTTGAAGTCGCCCTTCTTCGGCTGGGTGACCACGATCTTCTGCCGCGTGAAGATCTTGCCGCCGCCCACCGGGATGTCGCCGGTCATCGCCAGCGCCGGACTGACGGGCGACGAGGAGCCGTCCGACGCCGAGGCGCCCTCGGACGGCGAGGAACTCTCGGACGGGGCGGAGCTCTCGGTGCTCTTGCCGCCGCATCCGGCGGCGAGCGCCGCCGCGCCCGTGGTGAGAACCGTGCGCCGGGTCGTGCTGTGGGTCATGTCGTCACTCCGAACATCGACAGGAAGAAAGCCGTAATTCGCCGCATTTTCCCATCGACGTGATCAAAGTCGAAGGAAGCCGAGAGGGCGCAGAGCGGCCGTCACCGGTCCGGCCCCCGTCTCAGCGGGCGGGCGCCGCGCGCCCGGCCGGCGCGGTCTGACTACGCTGGACGACCAAGAGCCGATACGCATGTCAGCGAGGAGCAGCGCCGTGGCGGTACGAGCGGTCCGGGGGGCCGTCCAACTGGAGCGGGACGAGGCCGGTCACATGGACGAGCAGGTGGGCGCCCTGCTCACCGCCGTCCTGGAGCGGAACGGACTCACCGCCGACGACCTGATCAGCATCTGGTTCACGGCCACCCCCGACCTGCACAGCGACTTCCCGGCGGCCGCCGCGCGCAAGCTCGGCATCGTGGACGTCCCGCTGATCTGCGCCCAGGAGCTGGACGTCGAGGGCGCCATGCCCCGGGTCGTCCGGGTGCTCGCGCACGTCGAGTCGGACACGCCCCGCGCCGACATCGTCCACGTCTACCTCGGCGCCGCCGCCGCCCTGCGCAAGGACATCGCCCAGTGAGGACCGCACTCGTCATCGGCACCGGACTCATCGGCACCTCCGCCGCGCTCGCGCTCACCCAGCGGGGCGTCACCGTCCACCTCGACGACCACGACCCCGAGCAGGCCCGTACGGCGGCCGCGCTCGGCGCCGGCACCGACGCGGCCCCCGAAGGCCCCGTGGACCTCGCGATCGTCGCCGCCCCGCCCGCCCA
The DNA here is from genome assembly GCF_055570785.1 of Streptomyces sp. NPDC031100. Taxonomy (NCBI): domain Bacteria; kingdom Bacillati; phylum Actinomycetota; class Actinomycetes; order Kitasatosporales; family Streptomycetaceae; genus Streptomyces; species Streptomyces sp. NPDC031100. The sequence goes on along the minus strand of NZ_JBVIGN010000005.1, from coordinate 466,234 downwards.
CGTGGCCGCCGTCCTGGGCGACGCGATGGCCCGGGGCGTGGCACGCGGCTACGTCGACGTGGCCAGCGTCAAGGGCGGCCCGCGCCGCGAGCTGGAGGCCCGCGGCCTGGACCTGTCCGCCTACATCGGCACCCACCCCATGTCCGGCCGGGAGAAGTCCGGCCCGCTGGCCGCCACCGCCGACCTCTTCGAGGGCCGCCCCTGGGTGCTCACCCCGACCCGGGACACCGACACCGAGGTGCTGAACCTCGCCCTGGAACTGGTCTCGCACTGCCGGGCCGTCCCGGTCGTCATGGACGCCGACGCCCACGACCGGGCCGTCGCCCTCGTCTCGCACATGCCCCATCTGGTCTCCAGCATGGTCGCCGCGCGCCTGGAGCACGCCGAGGAGGCCGCCGTACGGCTGTGCGGGCAGGGCATCCGGGACGTGACCCGGATCGCCGCCTCCGACCCCCGGATGTGGATCGACATCCTCTCCGCCAACCCCGGCCCGGTCGCCGACCTCCTCGCGGACGTCTCCGCCGACCTGGAGGAGACCGTGCGCGCCCTGCGCGCCCTGCAGTCCTCCGACGACGACAAACGGCGCGCGGGCAGCCAGGGCATCGAGGACGTGCTGCGGCGCGGGAATGCCGGGCAGGTACGGGTGCCCGGCAAGCACGGCAGCGCGCCGCGCGTGTACGACACCGTCGTCGTCCTCATCGACGACCAGCCCGGCCAGCTGGCCCGCATCTTCGCGGACGCCGGACGGGCCGGGGTCAACGTCGAGGACGTACGCATCGAGCACGCGACGGGGCAGCAGGCCGGTCTGGTGCAGCTCATGGTGGAGCCGAAGGCGGCACCGGTGTTGAAGGAGGCGCTGCGTGAGCGAGGCTGGGCGTTGCGGCAGTAGGAAGCCGGACCGTCCGGACGAGTGACCCGCACCCAGTAACCTTGTCCAGGGCGCTCTCGCTCCCCGCACCCCGCTCACCGCACCGCACCAGGAAGGTGTCCCCCCGTGGAAAACGGCGCCCCGACCGCCAAGCCCGTGATCGTTGCGATCGACGGCCCCTCCGGCACGGGCAAGTCGAGCACGTCGAAGGCCGTGGCCGCGCAGCTCGGCCTGAGCTACCTGGACACCGGCGCCCAGTACCGGGCGATCACCTGGTGGATGGTGTCCAACGGCATCGACCTGGAGGACCCGACCGCCATCGCGGCCGTCGCCGGCAAGCCGGAGATCGTCTCGGGCACCGACCCGGCCGCCCCGACCATCACGGTCGACGGCGTCGACGTGGCCGGCCCGATCCGCACCCAGGAGGTCACCTCCAAGGTCAGCGCCGTCAGCGCGGTGCCCGAGGTGCGCTCCCGGATCACCGAGCTGCAGCGCTCGCTGGCCGTCGGCGCCGAGCGGGGCATCGTGGTCGAGGGCCGGGACATCGGTACGACCGTGCTGCCGGAAGCAGACCTGAAGATCTTCCTCACCGCCTCCCCGGAGGCCCGCGCGGCCCGCCGCAGCGGCGAGCTGAAGGGCGCGGACATCCACGCCACCCGCGAGGCGCTGATCAAGCGGGACGCAGCCGACTCCAACCGCAAGACCTCGCCGCTCGCCAAGGCCGGCGACGCCGTCGAGGTGGACACCACCGAGCTCACCCTCGCCCAGGTCATCGAGTGCGTCGTCACCCTGGTCGAGGAGAAGCGGGCCGGGAAGTGAGCCTTCCGTCCGAGCGGGGCGCCGAGGTCGGGCGGCGCATCGGCGTCGGCCTGATGCACGGGCTGTGGAAGCCGCGCGTGCTCGGCGCCTGGAGGGTGCCCGCGACCGGCCCGGCGATCCTCGCCGTGAACCACTCCCACAACATCGACGGCCCGATGGTCATGGGCGTCTCGCCCCGGCCGACGCACTTCCTGATCAAGAAGGAGGCGTTCGTCGGCCCGCTGGGCACGTTCCTGACCGGCATCGGCCAGCTGAAGGTGGACCGCACGTCCGCCGACCGCACGGCGATCACCGAGGCCCTCGGCGTCCTGGACAACGGGGGAGTGCTGGGCATTTTCCCGGAGGGCACCCGGGGCGAGGGCGACTTCGCCTCCCTGCGGGCCGGGCTCGCCTACTTCGCGGTCCGCAGCGGGGCACCGATCGTGCCCGTGGCGGTCCTGGGAAGCTCCGAGAGGCCGGGGCGGTTGATAAAGACACTGCCCCCGCTGCGCTCCCGCGTCGACGTCGTCTTCGGCGACCCGTTCGAGGCGGGCGACGGCAGCGGGCGGCGTACGCGCAGGGCGCTCGACGAGGCGACCGAACGCATCCAGAAGCAGCTCACCAGCCACCTGGAAAACGCCAGGCACCTGACCGGGCGTTAGGGCCTGCCCAGCGGATCATGCCGGAGACGCGGGGCCTGGCACGCCCATCCGCGGCGTTGTCGTCGGTTGCCGACTCCCCCACGCTCGGCTGCGCTCGCGCGGGGGGACCCCCATCGCGTCGCCGCCCTCCTCCGCCTTGCGGCTGGACGCACCAGGCCCCGCTCAGCGGCGCTGGTCGGATACCGTTGATTTCCTCCGGCCTGATCCGCCGGACAGGCCCAAGCGACACTTGAGTAGTGGATCAGCCGGAAGAAACCGGGCCGATCCACCGACCACCACGAATGAACAACGAGGTACGGACTTCATGAACGACGACATCCAGCCCGACGGCTCGGCCGAGCACGAGTACGAGCACGGGGCGCTCGGCGACGCCGAGTACGCGGAGTTCATGGAGCTCGCCGCCGAAGAGGGCTTCGACATCGAGGACGTCGAGGGCGCCATCGAGGCGGCGGGCCACGGCCCGCTGCCCGTGCTCGCCGTCGTCGGCCGCCCCAATGTCGGCAAGTCGACCCTGGTGAACCGGATCATCGGCCGTCGCGAGGCGGTCGTCGAGGACAAGCCCGGCGTCACCCGCGACCGCGTCACCTACGAGGCCGAGTGGGCCGGGCGCCGCTTCAAGGTCGTCGACACCGGCGGCTGGGAGCAGGACGTCCTCGGCATCGACGCCTCCGTCGCCGCCCAGGCCGAGTACGCGATCGAGGCGGCCGACGCGGTCGTCTTCGTCGTGGACGCCAAGGTCGGCGCCACCGACACCGACGAGGCGGTCGTCCGGCTGCTGCGCAAGGCCGGCAAGCCCGTGGTGCTGTGCGCCAACAAGGTCGACGGCCAGAGTGGCGAGGCGGACGCGGCCTACCTGTGGTCCCTGGGTCTTGGCGAGCCGCACCCGGTCTCCGCGCTGCACGGCCGCGGCACCGGCGACATGCTGGACGCAGTCCTGGAGGCCCTGCCGGAGGCGCCCGCGCAGACCTTCGGCACCGCGCTCGGCGGTCCGCGCCGCATCGCGCTGATCGGCCGCCCGAACGTCGGCAAGTCCTCGCTGCTCAACAAGGTGGCCGGGGAGGAGCGCGTCGTCGTCAACGAACTGGCGGGCACCACCCGCGACCCGGTCGACGAGCTGATCGAACTGGGCGGCGTGACCTGGAAGTTCGTCGACACCGCCGGTATCCGCAAGCGCGTCCACCTCCAGCAGGGCGCCGACTACTACGCCTCGCTGCGCACCGCGGCCGCCGTCGAGAAGGCCGAGCTGGCCGTCATCCTGATCGACGCCTCCGAGAACATCTCGGTTCAGGACCAGCGCATCGTCACCATGGCCGTGGAGGCGGGCCGCGCGGTCGTCCTCGCCTTCAACAAGTGGGACACCCTCGACGAGGAGCGCCGCTACTACCTGGAGCGCGAGATCGAGACCGAGCTGGGCCAGGTCGCCTGGGCGCCGCGCGTCAACGTCTCGGCCCGCACCGGCCGGCACATGGAGAAGCTGGTCCCGGCGATCGAGACGGCGCTGGCGGGCTGGGAGACGCGCGTGCCGACCGGCCGTCTGAACGCCTTCCTCGGTGAGCTGGTCTCGGCCCACCCGCACCCGGTCCGGGGCGGCAAGCAGCCGCGCATCCTGTTCGGAACCCAGGCGGGCACCAAGCCCCCGCGGTTCGTCCTCTTCGCCTCCGGCTTCATCGAGGCGGGCTACCGCCGCTTCATCGAGCGCCGCCTGCGCGAGGAGTTCGGCTTCGAGGGCACCCCGATCCACATCTCCGTGCGGGTGCGCGAGAAGCGCGGCACGAAGAAGAAGTAGCGAGCTCCACGGCGAAGGGCGGCCCCTGTCCAAGGGGCCGCCCTTCGCCGTGTGTCACATCCCTCGGCGCGGACCGGGCGGCAGCGCCGCCGGCACGTAGTGCATCCCGGTGTCCGGATGCCGCCCGAGCGAGCCGACCCGCTGCCACTGGGCCTGCTGCTGACCGCTGCCGTGGCGGGCGCTGTACGCCCCCGCGCTGTAGGCGCTGTAGGAGTTCGACCGGTACGAGCCGGTGCCGTGCGGGGCGCTCCCGAAGGCGCTGAACTCCAGTCCCTCCTCGCCGCTGCGGTCGCCCGGCAGCGTACGGAAGCTCTTGACCCACTCCGCGTAGAGCGAGTCGTAGATCGGCGTGGCCGAGAGCCCACCGACCCCGTCATGCCCCATATGAGTGGACAGAACGGAGGAATAGGCGGACCGGCGGTGAGGAGCGTCGTATGCGTGCACGTATGTCCAAACGACCGAAACTTTAAAGGGATGCGGTCGGACATACGGGGCGACCCTCAGGTCCCGGCGAGCGGCAGTGCCGCAGCGACCAGCTTCCCGTGCGCCGCCGCCTTGTCCAGCGCGTCCCGCAGCAGATCCTCCCGGGGCTGCCGCCCGATCGAGCCCACCGGTGCCGCGAACATCAGCACCTGCTGGTGCTTGTTGGCGGCAGCCCGCCAGCTGTCCGTCACCTGCAGCGGCTGGTGCGCCTGCCACCAGGCCACCGGCTGCCCGCCGCCCGTGCCCGGCTGGAGCACCGCGTGCAGCTGGCCCATGGCGAGCAGCACCGACCAGCCGTGCAGCACCGGCGGCACGGTCGTCAGTTCCGTCACCGGCATGAAGCCCTGCTCGATGAGCAGCGGGAGGAAGTCGTCGCCGACCGCGGTGGAGCCGGGGCGCACGATCGGAGCGGTCGGCTCGACGACGAGCGCGGGGTGCAACTCGCCCTCGACCAGCACGAGTCCGCTGGTCACGCCGAGCACCGCCTGCTCGGTGGCGGCCTTGTGCGGCTCGCCGCCGCCCGCGCCGTGGCCGATGGAGCGGACCGCGCCCTGCAGCTGCTCCTCGGTGACCTGGACGACCTGCGAGGGCAGGCAGCTGGCGTGGGCGAAGGCGAGGACGGCGGTCTCGTCGCCGACGAACAGAACGGTGCTGGTGCGCTCCTGCTCGGAGTCGCCCGGGGTGCGGCAGGACGTGCAGTCGTAACTGCCCGGGGCGTTCTCTCCGGCGAGCAGCCGGTCGGCTTCTTCGTCGCCGATCTCGGCGCGTACGGCGTCACTGACGTCGAGCATGCGCGGCACGGTGGCTCCCTCGGGATGCGGTGTGCTGGGTCGGCCGGGTGGGTCCCGGCCCCTGAGCCCCGGGGTTCCGGGCTCATGAAGAAGACAACGGGCGTCCTGTGGTGGTGGTCACGCCCCGAGGGGAACGGAATCGAACCATCCACCGCACAGGGTCACCTTCGGTACGGAATGCGCCACTCACCGTCAACTTCCCGCGTAGTCAAGGAACTTGAACGGGTGAAGTGGGTCACAGATCGCGTCGGTCGGTGGTCGAAAAATCAGGAAATCAGCGCATGAAAGGGCTGGCTGAAAATCGCCGATACCCAGGGTAACGGCCAACTGGCCTGGAATGACAAGGAGTTGGTTGATATCGGCTGCCCGTTCTCCCTACATTCCTCCGCCGTGTGCAACTAGCACCGCTCGGGTACGTCCGCCGGCCGGCACCAGGCAGAGCACGATCAGGCACCGGCCGCGGCGGACGGGGCGGGTGCGAGGAACCGCGGTCCTACGCGGGGAGGCGCGCTCCGCCTGGGGGAGCCCGGGTTCGTGGAGAGGGAATTACATGTCCGAGTGTGCCGATACCAGCCGCACCACCGCTCGTCACGACAGCGCCCGCAAGGGCCGTACGACGGCCGCCCTCGCCGGGGCGGCGCTGCTGGCCCCGCTGGGCCTGCTGGCCGCGACCGGCAACGCCGCCGCGGCGGACAACGGCGTGTGGGACCGCATCGCCCAGTGCGAGAGCGGTGGCAACTGGCACATCAACACCGGCAACGGCTACTACGGCGGGCTCCAGTTCTCCGCCGGCACCTGGCGCGCGTACGGCGGCACCGCCTACGCCCCGACGGCCGACCAGGCCTCCAGGAGCGCGCAGATCGCCGTCGCCACCAAGGTCCAGCACGCCCAGGGCTGGGGTGCCTGGCCGGTCTGCTCGGCCCGGGCCGGAGCCTTTGGCGCGGCACCGGCGACCGCCTCCTCGGGGACGGCCGCGTCCTCGGGCAGGACCGCTTCGAAGAGCAGCGTGACGACGAAGTCCGCGCCGGCGAAGCCCGCTCCCGCAAAGGCGCCGGGGCGCCCGGCAGGTCACACCGACCGCAGCGCCTCCCGCGGCGACTACACCGTCCGCGAGGGCGACACCCTGAGCGCCATCGCCGCCCGGCACGGGACCAGCTGGCAGCGGATCTACGCCGCCAACAAGAAGGCCATCGGCGACGATCCCAACCTGATCGTGCCCGGCCAGCGCCTGGCGCTCTGAGTGCTCTGAGCGCACAACAGCCGCTGTCCTCTCCCTGACAGAGGACAGCGGCTGTCCGCATCCCCTGGCAGACTCGCCCCATGTTGGAGACCTCGGCACGACTGCTGCGCCTGCTCTCGCTGCTCCAGGCCCACCGCGAGTGGTCCGGCGCCGAACTCGCGGAGCGGTTGGGCGTCACCCCGCGCACGATCCGGCGGGACGTGGACCGGCTGCGCGAGCTGGGCTACCCGGTCAACGCGAGCCCCGGAACCGGGGGCGGCTACCAGCTGGGCGCGGGCGCCGAACTGCCCCCGCTGCTGCTGGACGACGACGAGGCCGTCGCCGTCGCCGTGGGGCTGCGTACTGCAGCGGGACAGGGCATCGAGGGCATCGGCGAGACCTCCGTACGCGCCCTCGCCAAGCTGGAACAGGTGCTGCCGGACCGGCTGCGCCGCCGGGTGGGCGCCCTCAACGCCTTCACCGTGCCGATGCTGCGGGGCCCGCAGCCCTCCGCCGTCGACCCGGCCGTGCTCACCGAACTCGCCCACCTGTGCCGGGATGCCGAGCGGCTGCGCTTCGAGTACCGCAGCCACGAGGGCGCCGCCAGCCGCCGTACCGTCGAGCCGTACCGGCTGGTGTGCACCGAGCGGCGCTGGTACCTGGTCGCCTGGGACGTGGACCGGGAGGACTGGCGGACCTTCCGCGTCGACCGCATCACACCCAAGCCGCCGCACGGCCCGCGGTTCCCCCCGCGCGAGCCGCCCGCCGAGGATCTCGCCGCCTATGTGTCGAAGGGCGTCTCCAGGAGCACGTACGCCACGCAGTCCGCCGTCCGGCTGCTGGTGCCGCTGCCCGAGGCCGCCGAGCTGATCTCACCGTCCGCGGGGACGCTGGAGGCGGACGGCGAGGACGCCTGCATCCTGCGCAGCGGCGCGGCGAACCTCGAGGTGATGGTCGTTCACATCATGATGATGGGGGTTCCCTTCGAGGTGCTGGAGCCCGCCGAGCTGATCGAGACCATCAGGACGGTGCGGGACCGGCTCGACGCCGCCCTGGTGCGGGGCCTGGGCACGTACGGCGGTCGTGTGCCGAATCCGTGAATTTCCTATGCGGCGTCAGCTCGCCCGGCATGGCGCGGGATTCCGCGGGGAATCACGTGCCGGGCCCGTCCCGATCCGTACTGCGGTGTATTCCGCCGGGTAATTCCGAGGGGTGATCCGACACGCGGGAATTCTGTTCGATTACACCGGTAAGGGGTACGGAAACGCCCGTACGTGTGATGGAGTTCGGCGGAAACGACTGTCGGGAACCTGTGACAGAAGTGTGACCGGAGAGGAACGCGTGGCGTGGGCCACGGGGTCCCGCTTCCGTCGCCGTCCGATGCGGCCTAGCGTGGCCGCATGGCACCGATTCCCACTCCGCCAGCGGAGCCCCAGGACAGTCCCGACGGGTACGTCGGCCTCGACGCCCCGCGCGCCGAGCGGCTCGCTCGGGAGCGCGGCTGGTCGACGGTACGGTCGCTGCCGCCGGGCACGATCATCACCATGGAGTACCGGGTGGGGCGGCTCAACTTCGAGGTGCGGGACGGCCGGGTGACCCGCGCCTGGAAGGGCTGAGACTCCTCGCGTGGACGACGAAGGCCCCGCTCCCGGAAGGGGGAGGCGGGGCCTTGGCCCGGGCGGGGTGGGCTGTGCGTACCGGACCCCGCCGCCGTGGGAGTGTCAGCCGCCCGTCAGGGGACGCGCCTGCTGGGCGGTGCCGCGCGGCAGCCGGTCCGCGTGCGGCAGCCGGTCGGCGTGCGGCGGGCGGCGGCTGCCCGCCGGGGTGACCGGGGTGCGCTCCGAGCGGGCCGTGTGCGGTCCCGGGGCCAGATGGATCGGGACCCGGGAGCCGCGCACCGGCGACACCGGTTCGCGCGCCGGAACGGACTCGGCGGTGGCCGGACGCCGCTTGAGCAGCACCGGAGCAGGCGTGACCGGGGCGGCGGGCGCGGGCACCGTACGGCCGCGGCGGGCGCGCCAGCGGTCGCGCAGGTCGAAGAGCGCGGTCTCGGTCCTCGCGATCAGCGGCTCGAACCAGGGCAGGGCGAGCATGATCAGCAGGCCCGCGGCCCAGCCCAGCAGCACGTCGCTCAGCCAGTGCGTACCGAGGTAGACGGTGGTGAGGCCGACGCCGAGCGAGGTGATCGCGGAGAGCGCGGACAGCCAGCGGCGCGCTCTCGGGGTGGAGGCCAGATAGGCCAGGATCCCCCAGGTCACCACCGCGTTGGCGGTGTGGCCGCTGGGGAATATATCGCCGCCCAGACCCATCTCGTTCGAGCCGATCACGGTCGCGTAGTGCGGACCGAGCCGCCCCATGCCGAGCTTGGCGGCGCCGACCGTGATGTTCAGCAGGAGCAGCGAGGCGGCCAGGGTCAGCAGCGGGCGGAGCGTGTGCTGCCGCCAGGAGCGCCAGCCGAGCCAGGCCGCGACCATCACGGCGGTGGGGCCGCGCTGGCCGAGCACCACGTAGTAGTCGAGGAAGGCGTGGATCTGCGGCCACTGCTGGTACGGCCGGAAGAACATGACCTGCCAGTCGAGCCGGACCAGCCAGGAGGTGATCACCACGGCCCAGACGATCGCCAGGTAAAAGGCGAGGGTCGCGGTGAACAGCACGACCCGGTGCCGGCTCATCCGCGGCACATCGATGTGAGCCGGTCGTTCCGGCTCACGGTCCAGCCTGGCGAACACCCGGTCCAGACTCCGGGTGAGGTTTCGTTCGGTACGCACCCAATCGACGTTACAGCGAGTGAGCTCTGTTCCCGGTCGAAACAGCGGCTTTGTGATGACGATGTGATGTGGGAAACCTCTCAGGAGCGGCCCGAATTCCTGGGATTCCGCAATCCTGTGAGCCTGCTTCCTGCAATTCCTTTGATCATGCCGGGTGGCCGGTTTTGGGGCGCTTATGAATTCGTTCACCGAATCATGGGATGGAATTCAGAGGGTGCTCATCCGGTGCCAGAAGTTGATCATGGAGGGCCGGATCCGTTCAGCCAGAAGGCGCCGTAGACCGCCGTCGCCACCGCCACACCCGCCGTGACCAGCGCAGACCTCGACGTCCGCAGCCCGGCAAGGGCGCGGGCGAGTGGGAACAGCACCGGGAAGGCCGGCATCAGCAGCCGCGGTTTCGAGCCGAAGTAACTCGACGCGCACAGGGCGAGGGCCAGGACGACACCGGTGTAGACCAGCAGCGGAACGGGCTGGCGCTGGCGTACGCCGGTCACGTAGAGCCAGATCAGCAACGCGACCCCGACGATCAGGCCGGCGCCGGCGAGAGCCGACGGAATTGACGTGAACTTGTCGATTACGAAGCGTGCGAAGGCGTACCCGCCGTCGAATCCGTTGCGCCAGCCCGCCTGCACATCGAGATACCCGAGCGGGCCCTTGCCGGTGCGGTGACCGACCCAGAGGACATAACCGGCGGCCCCCAGGGGCGCGAGGGCCATGCCGAGGGCGCGCGACCAGACGGGTGCGCCGGTGGTGGGAGAGGCAGCGCGTGTCATGCCGGGCGCGCCAGTAGGAGAGGAGGGGGTGAGTCGGCAATCGTGCGCCTCGCGCGTGCGCCGCGTGCTTCGGTCCCGCACGAACGAGACCACGCCCGCCACCCACACCGCCGCGACCACCGCGAGCCCCACCGGCCGGGTCAGCCCGGCCAGCGCCGCCAGTGCGCCCGCGCTCACCCACCGGCCGGTCAGCACCGCATACAGCGACCACGCGGCCAGCGCCGTGAACAGGGACTCGCTGTACGCCATCGACTGCACGATCCCGACCGGCAGCACCGCCCACAGCAGCACCGCGCAGACCCCGACGCGCGGCCCGTACACCCGCACCGCCACCGCGAAGATCCCGCAGGCCGCCGCGAGTGAGGCGAGCAGGCTGACGACGAAGCCGGCGTCGGCGTACGACAGCGGCGTGACCGCATGCAGCAGCCGCTCCAGCCAGGGCAGCAGCGGAAAGAACGCCAGATTCGAGTGGACGTCGCCGTTCGGCAGCCGCACCTGGTAGCCGTAGCCCAGCTCGGCGACCCGCGTGTACCAGAGCGAGTCCCAGCGCGCGGTCAGCAGGGTGTACGCGCTCTTGCCGCGCGCCGCGCTCCACACGACCAGCGCGACCAGGCCCAGGGCACGCACGGCGGCGTACCCGAGCAGGGCCGGGGCCGCCCGGCGCAGGAGCCGGGCGCGGGCGGGGGCCACGCGCGCTTCAAGATCGGTCACGGACTCGATTATCGACCGGACGGGGAACCGGACCGGCCGCCGGGGCGTGGTCAAGAGCGGGCAAGGTGGCGTACGCCACACGGGTTCGGTGCTGCGTGTGAGAGGTCCGCCACCCTTGCCCGCAGCGAACTCGCGTACGCTGACGAGTCACCCGCGTGGGATGGCGCGGGCCGGAGACACCGCTCCTCTCCGGCCGTACGACGGGAAGTCCCCACCCCGCCGACCCGCCGCACGCGAGGGATCATCTGGGAGGTACGTACATGTCCGGGACGACCTCGGCTGCCGTACGGCTGCGCCGTCGGGCGACCGGAGCCGGCGCAAACCGCTGGGTCGTCCTCGTCGTCCTCTGCGTCAGCCTGCTGCTGGTCGCCCTCGACGCGACCGTGCTCCACGTGGCGGTCCCCGCCGTCACCGAGGACCTCAAGCCCGGCGCGATAGCACTGCTGTGGATCGTCGACGTCTACCCGCTGGTGTGCGCCTCCCTGCTGATCCTGTTCGGCACGCTGGGCGACCGGGTCGGCCGCAGGCGCATCCTGCTCCTCGGCTACGCCCTGTTCGGCGTCGCCTCCGCCGTGGCCGCCCTCGCGCAGACCGCGGAAACGCTGATCCTCGCCCGGGCGCTGCTCGGCGTCGGCGGCGCGATGATCATGCCCGCGACCCTGTCGATCCTCCGCCAGGTCTTCCCGGACCGGCGCGAACGTGCGCTGGCGATCGGCATCTGGAGCGCGGTCGCGGCCGTCGGCGCCGCGGTCGGACCGCTGCTCGGCGGCTTCCTGCTGGAGCACTTCTGGTGGGGTGCCGTCTTCCTCGTCAACATCCCGCTGATGCTCGTCAGCCTGCCGGTCGGCCGGATGCTGCTGCCCGAGTCGCGGGGCGACCGCGACGGCCCGTGGGACGTGGTCGGCGCGCTGCTGGCCGCGGCCGGCCTGTTCGGTGTCGTGCTGGGCGTGAAGCGGCTCGGCGGCGGCGAGCCGGTGGCGAGCCCGTTCACCCTGGTGCCGCTGCTGGCGGGCGCGGCACTCCTCTTCTTCTTCGTACGACGACAGGGCCGGCGCCCGCATCCGCTGGTGGACCTGCGGATGTTCCGGCGGCCGGCGTTCAGCACGTCGGTGGGCTGCATCGTGCTGGCGATGCTCGCGCTGGTGGGCCTGGAGCTGATCGCGGCCCAGTACCTGCAACTGGTGCTCGGCCTCTCGCCGCTGGAGACGGGCCTGAGGCTGCTGCCGCTGACCATCGCGGCGATGGCGGCGGGCCTCGCGGGCGCAGGGATGCTGCGCCGCTTCGGACCGCGCCGGATGGTGTGCTTCGGCTTCTGCCTCACTGCGGCGGCGGTCCTGACGCTGACGGCGATGGGCGGCAGGGACAACGCGGGCCTGCTGCTGTGCGGCTTCGTCCTGCTCGGCTTCGGCCTGGAGACCACGCTCTTCGGGGCGTACGAGTCGATGCTGAGCGAGGCCCCGGCCGAGCAGGCCGGCGGCGCCGCGGCGATCGGCGAGACGTCGTACCAGCTCGGCGCCGGGATCGGCATCGCGCTGCTCGGCAGCGTGATGAACGCGGCCTATGCGCCCGGTCTCGCGTCGGTGCCGGGCGTCCCGCCGCACGCTTCGGACGCCGCGGGCCACTCGCTCGGCGAGGCCTACGAGGTGGCCGGACGCCTCGGCGGTTCCGCCGGGGCGGCGCTGCGCCGAGCGGCGCGGGACTCCTTCGTGCACGGTCTGCATGTGACGCTGCTGGTGAGCGCTGGTCTGCTGCTGCTGGGCGCGGTGATGGCGCTGCGGCTGCCCCGGGTCATGCACTGCGGAGAGATCGAGGGCCCCGAGGTGGAGCTGCCGTCCCCGCGGGAGGCGGAGCTGCCGAGGGTGTCGGCCTGACCCCTGCTCTGGACGTACGGGACACTGCACCGTAACGTCGGGCCCAGAGTCGTAACTAGCGTTGCTAGTTTTCACTGTGCCTCAGCGTGCCTCAGTGTCCCGGAGGGTGTTCCATGTCCGCGTCCGCGAAGTTGCCCCCGTTCGATGCCGCCGACCCGCTCGGGATCGACGACCTCCTGGAGCCGGAGGACCTGGCCGTTCGGGACACCGTCCGCAGCTGGGCGGCCGACCGCGTGCTGCCCTACGTCGCCGACTGGTACGAGCGCGGCGAGCTGCCCGGCATCAGGGACCTCGCGCGCGAACTCGGCGGCATCGGCGCCCTGGGCATGTCCCTCACCGGGTACGGCTGCGCGGGCGCGAGCGCCGTGCAGTACGGCCTGGCCTGCCTGGAGTTGGAAGCCGCCGACTCGGGCATCCGTTCCCTGGTCTCCGTGCAGGGCTCGCTGGCCATGTACGCGATCCACCGGTTCGGCAGCGAGGAGCAGAAGCAGGAGTGGCTGCCCCGCATGGCCGCCGGCGAGGTGATCGGCTGCTTCGGCCTCACCGAGCCCGACCACGGCTCCGACCCGGCCTCCATGCGCACCCACGCCAAGCGCGACGGCGACGACTGGGTGCTGAACGGCCGCAAGATGTGGATCACCAACGGGTCGGTCGCCGGGGTGGCCGTCGTCTGGGCCCAGACCGAGGAGGGCATCCGCGGCTTCGCCGTCCCCACCGACAGCCCCGGCTTCTCGGCCCCGGAGATCAAGCACAAGTGGTCCCTGCGCGCCTCGGTGACCAGCGAACTCGTCCTCGACGACGTACGGCTGCCCGCCACCGCCGTCCTCCCCGAGGTCACCGGACTGCGCGGCCCGCTCGCCTGTCTCTCGCACGCCCGCTACGGCATCGTCTGGGGCGCGATGGGCGCGGCGCGCAGCAGCTTCGAGGCGGCCCTGGAGTACGCGAAGACGCGGGAGCAGTTCGGGCGGCCCATCGGCGGCTTCCAGCTCACCCAGGCCAAACTCGCCAACATGGCGGTCGAACTGCACAAGGGGATCCTGCTCGCCCATCATCTGGGGCGGCGGATGGACGCCGGCCGCCTGCGGCCCGAGCAGGTCAGCTTCGGCAAGCTCAACAACGTCCGGGAGGCCATCGAGATCTGCCGCACGGCGCGGACGATCCTCGGCGCCAACGGGATCTCCCTGGAGTACCCCGTGATGCGGCACGCGACCAACCTCGAGTCGGTGCTCACCTACGAGGGCACCGTCGAGATGCACCAGCTCGTGCTGGGCAAGGCGCTCACCGGGCTCGACGCCTTCCGCTGACCCCTGGGGCCGAGGCGGGGCCGGTGAGCGGCCCTGCCTCAGCTCTGGTTGAAGAAGCCGTCGTCGCGGCGCGCGGGCTCGCCGCTGATGATCTCCGTGTTCGAGGGCGTCAGCAGGAAGACCCGGTTCGCGACCCGCTCGATCGTGCCCCGCAGGCCGAAGGTCAGCCCGGCTGCGAAGTCGACGACGCGCTTGGCGTCGGCGGGCTCCATCGCGGTGAGGTTCACGATGACCGGGACGCCGTCCCGGAACAGCTCGCCGATGGCTCGGGCGTCCCGGAAGCTGTCCGGCGTGACCGTGCCGATCCGGCGGCCCTTCTCCTCGGCCGTGTCCGTGGCCACCTTCACCCGGGGGTCCGTGACCCATGCGTCCCCGGACTCGGTGCCCTCGGTGTAGTCGTCGTCGTAGTAGCGCTCGTCATCGTTGTCGTCGACGAGGCCGAGCCACGCACTCGCCTTGCGTACCGATCCCATGGACGCCTCCTCTCACAGCGGTCCTTCTTGCTTCCGCATCCCTATGGTCATCCATGATGCGGACGGCGCGCCAAGTGGATAGACGCCGCGCGGGGGGTTTGTGACGGTACTGGTGCACAGGCGATCCGTCGAGAGTCCTTGTGTCCCAAGGGTCCTGACTCTTACGGCTGCTGACTGAGAGTGAAATATGATTGTCGTCGGCGGATGGGTGATGTGCCGTGCGTATGGGTGAACACGCCACGACGGGCTGCTGGTTCTCGGTTCTGACGGAGACTCAGACGTGGCCCCCTTCCTTCAGTTCTTCAGTTCGGGTGGGGAGATCCGGGACTTGTCGATCGCCGAGCCCGTCGTCCCCCACTTCTTGAGGATCTTGTCGTACGTGCCGTCGGCGATCAGCGAGTTCACCGCCGCCTGGAAGGCCGGGGCGAGCTTCGTGCCCTTCTTGAAGGCGAAGCCGACGTCCAGGCGGTGGAACTCGTTGAGGAATTTCACACCCTGCTGGTGGGCGACCGCGTAGCGCAGGCCGTTGATCGTGGACATCACGACATCGCTGCGGCCCTGCTGCACCGAGGACCAGATCGCGCTCTGCTCGGCGTATGTCTGCACCCGATACGCCTTCTTGCCCGCGTCGGTGCACACGTGCTTGTTCTCCTCCAGCGTGGCCTCGAAGGTCGTACCGGCGCCGGTCGCGACGTCGAGGCCGCACAGCTGGGTGAGGTCGGTGATCCTGGTCAGCTTGCTGTCCTTGCGGGTGGCGAAGCCCTGGCCGTCGTTGATGTACGTGACGAAGTCGACGGTCTTGCGGCGCTCGTCGGTGACCCCGAAGTTGCTCGCACCGACGTCGTACTTGCCGCTGTCCAGGGCCGGCAGGATCGCCTCGAAGCTCGCCTGCTCCACCTTGAGCCGGAGACCGAGCACCTTGGCGACCGCCTTGGTGAAGTCGACGTCCTGGCCGGTCAGGGTCCTGCCGTCGGACAGATAGGTGGTGCCGGGCGGGGTGCCGCCGACGCTGAACGCGACGGTGAGGTCGGTGACGCCCGCCGGCAGCAGCTTCACGGCCGCGTCGTTCTTCTTCTCGGCGGAGACGACGTCCGTCCCCTCCGAGCCACCGGACCCGGACCCGCAGGCGGTGAGCAGCAGAGCAGCCGACGTAATGGCGGCAAAGGGCAGGAAATGGCGATGAGCAGGCGTACGCATCGGGCAGCGGTCTCCTGGAGCAGAGGGGTGTGAAGGAGTGCGAGGGGAGGGGTGCGCGTGTGAAGGCGAATGAAGAAGGAGGAAGGGAGAACGCACAAGACGCCCACCCAGGAGGGCAGGCGCGCAGGGGGTCAGCTCAACAGGACGAGGACCACACGCGACCGAAGTCGATGTGGGAGCGGGTGACCAGCCACTGCTGTGGATGCATGGGCCAAGTGGAACAGGCATCCGGTTCTGCGTCAACTGACGTGAGACGTACGGCTCATAGTGTGGACGACCTTGACAGCGCACCGAAACTCGCACGTACTCTCGACGGACGGCCCTGCTGAGGGGCTCGGCCGTATCCGCGCCACATGGCGCCCCCGTGTGAAGGCACCCACCGTGTTCGACCTACCGTGTCACGGAGCCTTCGCATGTCATCCGACACCCTCGCCAAAGTCCCCGCCGCACCCGAGGTGCCCGAGCGCGCGGACACCCCGACGATCGTCCCGCAGCGCCATTTCGGCCAGTGGACCGCCGCCGTCGTCGTTCTCGTACTTCTCGGCCTCGCCGTCACCTCGGTCCTGCGCAACGAGGCGTTCCAGTGGAACGTCGTAGCCGACTACTTCACCTCGGACTCCGTGGTGCGCGGACTGTGGCTCACCCTGTGGCTGACCGCGGTGGTGATGGTTCTCGGGTTCGCCCTCGGCACCCTGCTCGCCGCCTTCCGGCTCTCCGCCAACCCGGTGCTGCGGGCGGTCGGTTGGGGGTACGTCTGGCTGTTCCGGTCGATCCCGATCCTGGTGCAGCTGCTGCTGTGGTTCAACATCGGGGCGCTGTACCCGCAGGTCTTCGGGGTGAAGACCGTGAACCTGCTGAGCCCGGTCGCCGTCGCGATCGTCGGGCTCACCCTGCACGAGGCCGCCTACGCCGCCGAGGTCGTCCGGGGCGGCATCCTCTCCGTGGACCGCGGGCAGATCGAGGCCGCCCAGGCCCTCGGCCTGAGCCACTGGCAGCGCCGGCGGCGGATCGTGCTGCCGCAGGCGATGCGCTCCATCGTGCCGCCCGCCGGGAACATGCTGATCGGCACCCTCAAGGGCACCTCGATCGTCAGCGTCATCGCCGTCGACGACCTGCTGTTCTCGACCCAGTTGATCTACCACCGCACCTACCAGGTCATCCCGCTGCTGATGGTCGCCACCCTCTGGTACACCCTCGTCACCTCGGTGCTCGGCGTCGGCCAGTACTACGTCGAGAAGCACTACGCGCGCGGCACGGAGTCCGCCCGATGAGGCCGCAGCTGGTGATCGTGGGAGCCGGGCCGCGGGGGACCGGACTCCTCGAACGCATCGCCGCCAACGCGCCCGAGCTGTACGCCGGTTCCGGCCTCGACATCCATCTGGTCGACCCCCATCCGCCGGGCGGCGGACGCATCTGGCGCCAGGCGCAGTCGCCGCTGCTGTGGATGAACTCGCACGCCGAGGACGTCACCATGTTCACCGACGAGACGGTGCTGATGGCCGGCCCGGTGCGCGAGGGCCCCACCCTGCACGAGTGGGCAGGGCTGGACGGCCGCACCTTCGCCGACCGGCAGCTCCAGGGCCGCTATCTGCGCTGGGTGTACGAGCGGGCCGTCGCCGAACTGCCCCCGGGCGTCACCGTCCACCACCATCCCCGGCGCGCCCTGCGGATCGGCGGCTCGCGCGAGGGGCGCCAGCAGGTGTGGCTGGAGGGCCGCCCGCGCCCCCTGCCCGCCGACCTGGCCGTCCTCGCCCTCGGCCATCTCGACTCCGAACTCGACCCCGATCAGGCCGAGTTGGCTGCCTACGCGCAGGCGCACGGCCTGGTCCACCTGCCGCCCGACTTCACCGCCGACAGTGACCTGTCCCCGCTGAAGGCCGGCGAACCCGTCCTCGTCCGCGGCTTCGGGCTGGCCTTCGTCGACCTGCTGGTGCTGCTGACGGAGGGGCGGGGCGGGCGCTACGAGGGCGACACCTACGTTCCCTCGGGGCGCGAGCCGGTGCTGTACGTCGGCTCGCGGCGCGGAGTGCCGTACCACTCGAAGATCGGCTACGACTGGAGCGGTGAACGGCCGCCGCTGCCCCGCTTCTTCGGTCCCGCCGAGGTCGAGGCGCTGCTGGCCAGGCCGGGAGGCTTCGACTTCCGGCGGGATGTGTGGCCGCTGGTGGAGAAGGAGCTGGGCTTCGCCCACTACCACCGGCTCTTCACCGCCCACGTCGAGCGTACGGCGATGACCTGGGCCGACTTCGAGGAGAAGTACGCGGCCGCCGCCGACCCCGCCGAGACCGGGGCGCTCGTCGTCGCCGCCGTACCGGACCCGGCCGACCGCCTCGACCTCGCCGCGCTCGACCACCCCCTCGACGGGGTGCGCTACGCCTCGCACGAGGCGTTCCAGGAGGGACTGCGCGGCTATGTCGAGGCGGACCTGAGCCGTCGTCACGACCCGCAACACAGCGCCGACCTGGGCGTCTTCCTCGGGCTGCTGTCCGTCTACGGGCAGCTGGTGCGGCTCGGGAACATCGGCCCCTGGTGGCACGGCTTCTTCAGCTACCTGGCGTCCGGGCCGCCCGGGCCCCGGCTGCGGCAGCTGCTCGCCCTGTCCCGGGCCGGCATCGTACGGTTCGTCGGCGCCGACATGACCGTCACTGCCGAGGACGGCGCGTTCCGGGCGGCCGGCCCCACCGTGCCCGGGTTCTCCGTGACAGCACGGGCGCTGGTCGAGGCCCGGCTGCCCGAGCCGACCGTGGGACGGGCCCGCGACACCCTGCTGCGCGAGCTGCACGCCGACGGGGCCGCCGAGACCCCCGACGGGCTGCTGCGCGTCGACCCCGCCGACGGCCGGATCCTCGACGGGGCCGGCCGACCGCATCCCCGGCGCTTCGCGCTCGGCCCGTTCACCGACGGCCGCACCCCCGGCGCCTTCACCCGGCCGCGCACCGGCGGGCCCGCGTTCCGGCAGAACGACGCGACGGCCCGCGCCGTGCTCCGGTTCCTGTCAGGTGAAGGCGGCCGGCGGGATCCAGGTGTGCGGAAGCAGGAGGTGCCGTCGTGAGTGTGCGGTACGGGCGTGGGATGGTGCATCTCGGCGTTGCCGTCGATCAGCCGGAGTGTTGTGACGCCGCCCCGTACGTCGAGCTGGCGCAGCTCGCCGAGCGCGGTGGGCTCGACTTCGTGACGCTGGGCGACTCCTTCGCGCGCCCCGGGCCCGACGCCCTCGCCGTGCTGTCACGCGTGGCGCCCGCCACCCGGCGGATCGGGCTGGTCCCCACCGTCACCACCACGCACACCGAGCCCTTCCGCGTCCAGGCCGCCGTCGCCACCCTCGACTGGGCCAGCAGCGGACGGGCCGGCTGGCGGGTCGACGTGTCCGCCACCGAGGGCGAGGCCCGCCTCTTCGGCCGCAGACACGCGGCCCCCGCCGAGGTGCTGTGGCAGGAGGCGGGCGAAGTCGCCGACGTGGCCGCGAAGTTGTGGGACAGCTGGGAGGACGGCGCGGAGATCCGGGACATCGCGACCGGCCGCTTCCTCGACCGGGACCGGCTGCACCACGTCGACTTCACCGGCAGTGCCTTCTCCGTCCGGGGCCCCTCGACCCTGCCCCGGCCCCCGCAGGGCCACCCCGTCCGCGTGGTCGACGTCACCGAGGAACCGGCCAGGCCCACCGCGGCCCGGCACGCCGACGTGGCCCTGATCCGCGCCGCCGACCCCGCGCAGGCCGCCGCCGTACGCCGTCAACTACGGGACCAGGCAGTGGAGTTCGGGAGGAGCGCGGACAGTCTGCGGGTCCTGGTGAGCCTGCTCGTCGACCTCGGCGACGGCGAGTACGCGGCCGAGCCCGGGCACGGCGGGGGAGGGCCCCGGCCGACCGCGCAGGGTCCGTTGTACCGGGGCGGGCCCGTCGACCTCGCGGAGCTGATCGCCGCCTGGCACGCGCAGGACGTCACCGACGGCTTCCACCTCATCCCCGTCGAGCCGCGCCGTGACTTGGAGCGGCTGGTCAACGGCACGGTGGCGCTGCTCCAGCACCGCGGCCGGTTCCGCACCTTCTACCCGGGCAGCACCCTGCGCGAGCACCTCGGCCTGGCCCGGCCCGCCAACCAGTACACCGTGACCGGGGGAACGTCATGACCGTACGACGGCAGGTCCATCTGGCGGCCCGTCTCCCGGCGGACGACGAGAACGCCGTATGGACGGATCCGCGCTTCGGCTCGCCGCTCGCGTTCGGCTCCTTCGAGCAGCCGGCGCGCACCGCCGAGCGCGGGCTGTTCGACTTCCTGCTCCTCTCGGAGCAACTGCGGCTGCCCGAGCACCGGGGGCGGATCCACGACCTCCACGCCACGGGCCGGCCGGAGCCGGTCACCGTACTGAGCGCACTCGCCGGCGTCACCGAACGGCTGGGGCTCGCCGCCACCGTGCACACGGCCTTCACCGAGCCGTACGACCTCGCCCGCAGGCTCGCGACCCTGGACCATCTCAGCGGGGGCCGGGCCGCCTGGCACGTGGAGCCCTCCTCGGACGCCCTCACCGGCGCCAACGTTCGCCACCGTCGCCGTATCGCCCCTGCGGAGCGAGAGGAACGGGCCGCCGAATTCGCCGTCGCAGCGAGGCGGTTGTGGAACTCCTGGACGGCCGACGGGGTGCCCCGGCCGTTCGCACACCAGGGCCGGCACTTCGACATCGCGGGCGAGTTCGGACTGCCCCGCTCACCGCAGGGCCACCCCGTGGCGATCCGGGCGGGTGACGCGGAGCAGGACCGGGAGTCCGCGGCGGCCTCGGCCGACGTACTCCTCGCCCGGCACCGCCCGCCCGCGGCGGGCCGCGCCTTCCGGGCCGACGTCCGACGCCGGCTCGCCGCGTACGGCCGGGCACCGGAGGACCTGAAGATCATGCCCGGTGTCACGGTCGTGCTCGGGGACACCGCCGCCGAGGCCCAGGAGCGGGCCGCGGAGATCAGACGGCAGCAGATCACCCCGCAGGGCGCACTGCACCGCCTGGAGCAGATCTGGGGCCTGGACCTCTCCGGCCACGACCCGGACGGCCCGCTCCCGGCAGCCGATCCGGTGCCAGGGGCGGGGACCACCGCGGACCGGACTCGGCTCACGCTCGCCGAGCAGTGGCGGGCACTGGCGAAGGAGAAGGGGCTGTCGATCCGGGAGACCGTGATCGAGGCGGGCGGCCGCCCGTCCTTCGTCGGTACCCCGGACGCGGTCGCCGCCGAACTCGCGGCGCACGTGGAGGAGGACGCCGCCGACGGCTTCGTTCTCCTCCCGCACCGCACCCCCGGCGGTCTCGACGAGTTCGTGGACCGCGTGGTGCCGCTGCTCCAGGAGCGCGGCGCGTTCCGCACGGAATACCAGGGCACAACGCTGCGCTCACACCTCGGGCTGCCCGACCCGGCAGGAGAGGAATGGACCGTATGACGACGGACGCCTCAGACGCGTGGAAGCGGTCCGGAGGGTCTACTTCCGGACATTCCCGGGACGTGGGGGACGGATGGTGAGGGGGTGGTGCTCACCGCCGCCGAGGGCGACGGCCTGACCGTGGAGGGCCGGCCCTTCTCCGGGGAGGTCCGCCTCGCCGCGGACACCGGACCGGTGGCCGGGGCACGGGTCGCGCTGGGCGAGAAGCGGCTGGCCGTGCTGGTCCGCGAGGGCGTCTGGGGGGGGGGGTGCGGGTCTACGACCCCGCCGCCGAAACCCGCCGCGCCTTCCGGGGCATCGAGGCCACGTCGTACGACCCGCGCTGGTCCGTGCCGGGGCGCTTCACACCGTACGACGACACGCGCACCGTGCGGGTCGGCAACGCGGACGGTCGGAAGCGGGGGCTCGACCTCGTCGGTGAACTCGCCTTCCACCTGGCCGGCCACGCGCTGACGCTCCAGGTCGGGCAGCAGGGCGACGGCCGGCTGTGGGCGGTGTTCGCCGATGCCACCAGCGGTGACGCCGGCTTCCGGTTCCTCTTCCCGCAGGCACCGGACGCGGAGGGCCGCACCACGGTCGACCTGACGCTCAAGTGGCCCCAGGTGGCTGGTCCGTTCGGGTGGTTCAAATGTTGACGGCCGAAAGGCACCCTTGTCCGGACCGGGCGTTCGGCCGAATACTCCCCCCAGCGCTTGTCAGGGGCATGCGTGTTCGGAAACCAGGACCGGCCCCTGGCTGCGCCTCACGGGCCCCGACCCCACGCGGGCCCCCGACTTCCCCTGGGAGGGAACGAAAAGTGAGGATCAAGCGCACCACCCCCCGCAGTGGCACCGCGAGACGGACCCGGCTGATCGCCGTGGCCACGGGCTTCCTGGCCGCGGCTGCGTTCGCCGCCCCCACCGCGAACGCCAGCGACTCCGACACGTTCAGCGTCAGTCAGCTCACCAAGGCGAGCGACTCCGTCCTCAAGGCCGACATCGCCGGTACGGCCTGGGCGGTGGACAGCAAGACCAACCGTGTCGTCGTCACCGTCGACAGCACGGTCTCCCGGGCCGAGATCGCCAAGATCAGGCAGCAGGCCGGCAGCAACGCGGGCGCGCTGACCATCAAGCACACCCCCGGCAAGTTCAACAAGCTGATCAGCGGCGGCGACGCCATCTACGGCGGCTCCTACCGCTGCTCGCTCGGTTTCAACGTGCACAGCGGCAGCACGTACTACTTCCTGACCGCCGGTCACTGCGGCGAGGTCGCCTCGACCTGGTACAGCAACTCCAACCACACCACGACGCTGGGTACGAACGTCGACTACAGCTTCCCCGGCAACGACTTCGCGCTGGTGCGCTACACCAACTCCTCGATCTCCCACCCGAGCGCGGTCGGCAGCCAGACCATCAGCAGCGCGGCCACCCCGTCCGTGGGCACGACCGTCTACCGGCGCGGCTCGACCACCGGCACGCACAGCGGCCGGGTCACCGCGCTGAACGCGACCGTCAACTACGGCAGCGGTGACATCGTCCGCGGCCTGATCCAGACCACGGTCTGCGCCGAGGGCGGCGACAGCGGCGGTCCGCTCTACGCGGGCACCGTGGCCTACGGGCTGACCTCCGGCGGCAGCGGTGACTGCTCCTCCGGCGGTACGACCTTCTTCCAGCCGGTCACCGAGGCGCTGAGCTACTACGGTGTGACCCTTCCCTGAGGCTGCGGCCGAGTTCGGCTGGTTCGGCTTGACGAGCCCCCGCGCGCGGGTTGCGTGCGGGGGCTCGTTCGTGTCGTGGCGGAGGGGTGCATTCCGGCCAGGGGTAACCGTCACTGTCCGCCGATGAGCTACTCGCACGTGGTGTTTGCAGTGCGAATTCCCTGAGGTGACCGTCGTCCGTCAAGTCGACGGGGGCGTGCGGCCACTTCGTGTGCGCGTCCTGAAGTCGACCTTGTGTGCTCCCTGTGCTGTTCGGAAGAGTGGGCGCCCGTCAACCAGCCTTCCGGTCCTCGAGGTCCCCACAACCTTCCGGACCGATCCCCCACAGGAGGACGTGAGTTGAAGCACCGACGCATACCCAGACGGCGGGCCGCCATGGCCGGCGCGGGAATCGCCGCACTGGTCGCAGCGGGTGTCACCTTCCAGACTGCGAACGCCAGCGAGCCCGGGAAGTCCGCTTCGGAACCGCAGGTTCTGTCGGTCCCGGCGGCCGGAAAGCTCGCCGCTGCGCTCGTGAAGGACCTCGGGTCCGACGCGGCGGGCACGTACTACGACGCCCGGGCGAAGAGCCTCGTCGTCAACGTGCTCGACGCCACCGCCGCCAAGGCCGTCCAGGCGGCCGGGGCCAAGGCCAGGATCGTCTCCCACTCGCTCGCCGAACTCGATGGTGCGCGGGCGACGTTGAAGAAGGACGCGACCATCCCCGGAACCTCGTGGGCGACCGACCCGGTCACCAACAAGGTCGTCGTCACCGCCGACAAGACCGTGTCCGGGACGGAGTGGGCCAAGCTCAGCAAGGTCGTCGACGGGCTCGGGGCCAAGGCCGAACTGAAGCGGTCGAAGGGGGAGTTCAAGCCCTTCATCGCCGGCGGCGACGCGATCACCGGGTCCGGCGGGCGCTGCTCGCTGGGCTTCAACGTGGTCAAGGACGGGCAGCCGTACTTCCTGACCGCGGGGCACTGCACCGAGGCCATCTCCACCTGGTCGGACTCTTCCGGCAACGTCATCGGCCAGAACGAGCAGTCCAGCTTCCCGGGTGATGACTTCGGGCTGGTCAAGTACACCTCCAGCACCGACCACCCGAGCGAGGTCGACCTCTACGACGGGTCCGCCCAGCAGATCACGGGCGCGGCCGAGGCCACCGTGGGGATGAAGGTCACCCGCAGTGGCTCCACCACCCACGTGCACGACGGTACGGTCACCGGGCTGAACGCCACCGTCAACTACTCGGAGGGCACCGTCAGCGGTCTGATCCAGACCGATGTGTGTGCCGAGCCCGGTGACAGCGGTGGCTCGCTCTTCTCGGGGAGCAACGCTGTCGGGCTGACCTCGGGTGGCAGTGGTGACTGCACCTCCGGTGGGGAGACCTTCTTCCAGCCGGTCACCGAGGCGCTGTCGGCCACGGGCACGCAGATCGGCTGACCTGTAGTTCGTCGGAGTCCCGCCCCGTGAGGGGCGGGACTTTTGCGTTGTCATGCCTGCGGCGGCCTGTTGCTCGCCATTGAGCCGGCCGCTTGCCTCGTCAAAGAATCGCTGATGTGTTCGAATCTGAGTCGCTGACCGGGGCTGATGGGGTTAGAGTAATCGAACGAGAGTACGATGAACGTATTGGGCAAATGACCGAAAAGGGGTGGAGTGATGGAGGTGCGGCATGGTGGGCTTCGCCCATGTGCACGTCGCGTCCGGTTACTCCGCTCGCTACGGCGCCGCCCATCCGGAGCACCTTGTTCGAAGGGCGGCCGAGCGGGGCATGGCGGCGCTCGCGCTGACTGATCGGGACACGGTCACCGGTGTCGTCCGGTTCGCTCGGGCGTGTGCGAAGGAAGGGGTTCGGCCGGTCTTCGGTGTCGATCTGGCCGTGGAGGCCATCGCGCCTCCGCCGCCCGGGCAGCGGCGTCGTACTCCGGCGCGTGGTGGTGCGCATGTCGTCGAGCCGCCGCTGCGGTTCGTGCTGCTCGCGCAGGACCGGGAGGGGTGGGCTCGGCTGTGCCGTATCACGTCGGCTGCCCATGCGGGTGCAGTGGGCGGTAGGGCGCCGGTGGTGCCGTGGGAGGCGTTGCGTGAGTACGGCGGTCCGGGGCTGGTGGTTCTGCTGGGTCCGCTTTCGGAGCCGGTGCGGGCGCTGTCGGTGGGGCGGGAGGACGTTGCGGTGAAGCTGCTGGCGCCGTGGCGGGAGATCTTCGGGAGGGGGGTCAGGTTGGAGGTTGTTGCGCAGAAACGTTTTGGCACCGGGCCGGGATCTCTTCGGCTGGCTGCTCGGACGCTGGCGCTGGCCGACCGTACCGGTACGACCGCCGTGCTCTCCAACGCCGTCCGCTACGCCGACCCCGACCAGCACCGTCTCGCCGACGTCCTGGACGCCGCGCGGCTGCTGCGCCCCATCGACCGGCGCCGCCTGGACAGCGGGCAGCGCTGGCTCAAGGACGAGGGAAGGATGGAGAGCGTCGCACGGATGATCGTCGAGTGCGCCGGAGGCGATGTCCGGCGGGCGCGTCGTCTGATGGCGGACACCGCCGCCACGGCGGCCGCGTGCACCGTCGATCCGGTGGCGGATCTCGGGCTGGGCGCCCGGCACTTCCCGGAACCGTCGCTCTTCGGCGCTGATCCGGGGGCAGGCGGTGCGGCCCGGCTGCTGCGTCTGCGGTGCGAAGAGGGTTTGGCCCGGCGTGGTCTGGCCCGTGACCGCGCTGCGGTGGAGCGGCTGGACCAGGAACTCGATGTGATCTCCCGGCTGGCCTACGACTCGTACTTCCTCGCCGTCGGCCAGGTCGTCGCCGACATCCGGGCCAAGGGCATCCGGGTCGCGGCCCGTGGCTCGGGCGCCGGGTCGATGGTCTGTCACGCGCTGGACATCGCCACGGCCAATCCGCTCGACCACCGCCTGCTGTTCGAACGCTTCCTGAGCGTGCGCCGGGCTTCGCTGCCCGACATCGACATCGATGTGGAGTCGGCCCGACGGCTCGAGTGCTACGACGCGATCTTCGAGCGGTTCGGGAAGGAGCGGGTGGCGGTCACCGCCATGCCCGAGACCTACCGGGCGCGCCGGGCCCTGCGCGACACCGGCCTTGCCCTCGGCATCGCGCCCGCGGACGTCGACCGGATCGCCAAGAGCTTCCCGCACCTGCGGGCCTGCGACATCACCGGTGCGCTCGCCGAGCTGCCCGAGCTGCGGCAACTGGCCGCCGAGGCGCACCGGTACGGGCCCCTGTGGGAGCTCGCCGAAGGCCTCGACTCCCTGGTCCACGGCATGGCCATGCACCCCTGCGGCGTGGTCATCAGCGACGCGACCCTCCTGGACCGGCTGCCGGTGCAGCCGACCCCGCAGGGCGACTATCCGATGGCGATGGCGGCCAAGGAGGAGATCGAGGCGCTGGGCAACATCAAACTCGACGTTCTGGGTGTGCGGATGCAGTCCGCGATGGCTCATGCCGTCGCGGAGATCGAGCGGACGACCGGCCGGCACATCGAGCTGGACGATCCGAAGCAGGTACCGCTCGACGACGTCTTCGCGTTCAAGCTCATCCAGGAGAGCCAGACCCTGGGGCTGTTCCAGTTGGAGTCGCCCGGTCAGCAGGATCTTCTGTCCCGGTTGCAGCCGCGTAATCCGCAGGACGTCATCGCCGACATCAGTCTCTTCCGTCCCGGGCCGGTCGCCGGTGGCATGCCCGAGCGGTACATCGCCGCCCGGCACGGCGGCGCACCCTCCTACGCCCACCCCGACCTGGAGCCGGTGCTCGCCGACACCTACGGTGTGACCATCTGGCACGAGCAGATCATCGAGACGCTGTCCGTGATGACCGGCTGCGACCGGTCCTTCGCGGAGATCACCCGGCGGGCGCTCGGCGACAAGGACCAGCTGCCGAGGATCAAGGACTGGTTCCACCAGCTGGCACGCGCGCGTGGCTACAGTACGGCCGTACGGGACGAGGTCTGGAAGACCGTCGAGGCTTTCGGGGCGTACGGCTTCTGCCGGGCCCACGCGGTCGCCTTCGCCGTGCCCGCTCTGCAGAGTGCCTGGCTCAAGGCGCACTATCCGGCTTTCTTGCTGGCCGGTCTCCTCGAACACGATCCCGGTATGTGGCCCAAGCGGGTCCTGGTCTCCGACGCCCGTCGGCGTGGTGTCCCTGTCCTGCCCGTCGACATCAACCGCTCCAAGGTGAAGCACACCGCGGAGATGGCCGAGGGGGAGCAGTGGGGTGTGCGGCTTGCGCTGTCCGCGGTGCACGGCATCGGCGAGGAGGAGTGTGCGCGGATCGAGGAGGGGCAGCCGTACGGATCGCTGTCCGACTTCTGGCAGCGGGCCCGTCCCAGCAGGCCCACTGCCGAACGCCTCGCGGAGATCGGCGCCCTGAACTCCCTCCACGACGGCCGGCTCACCCGGCGTGACCTTCTGCTCCAGATCGCCGAACTCCACCGGCAGTCCCGCAACCGAACCGCGAGCAAGGGGCAGCTGCCCATCGACGCGGGTGCGGTCGGTGGGGCGGAGCCGAGCGGTCTGCCGGAGATGACCGGTCGTGAGGCGCTGAACGCGGAGCTGAGCACCCTGGGCATCGACGTCTCCAAGCATCTGATGGAGCACCATCACCGGCTGCTGCGGGAGATCGGCGCGACGGACGCGGCGCACCTGGCCGGGATGCGCGCCGGTCAGCAGGTGCTCGTCGCCGGTGTGCGGGCCTCGACCCAGACCCCGCCGATCGCGAGTGGCAAGCGGATCATCTTCGTCACGCTGGAGGACGGCTCCGGCCTGGTCGACCTGGCCTTCTTCGAGGACTCCCACCCGGCCTGCGCGCACACCGTGTTCCACAGCGGGCTGCTGCTGGTCCGTGGCACGGTCCAGGTACGCGGCACCCGCCGTACCGTCGTCGGCACCATGGCCTGGGACCTGGACCGGATCGCCGCGGCCCGCCGTGACCACGGCCCCGAGGCCGCGCTCGCTCTCCTCGGCGAGAGCCGTCCGCATCCGACCCCCGCACAGCCGCAGCGCACCCTGGTCAACGGCACCACCGGTGCCCGGCTGCACCCGTACGCCGATCTGCAGCCCGCCGGCAGCCGTTCGGCCGACCTGAAGAAGTTCGGTTACACCAGTCCGGGGAGTGCGGGATGACCACACGTCAGCGGCACATCGCCCACCTCTATCTGCACGCCTCACTGACGGAGGATCAGTACGGTGATGTAATCGAACTGATGTCTGGTATCACGCCTCATGTGCAGGCCGTCCCGCCCAACGCCGTGCAGATGGACCTGACATCGGCGCTCAGGTACTTCGACCTGTCTCCCTACGACGTGGTCCAGCTGGCGAAGATCAGGCTGAAGGCCCTCTACGGCATCGACTGCAGCGCCGGGCTCGCGGGCAACCGCATGCTGGCGGCCATGGCGGCCGACGCCTCCGCTCCGGGAGAGACCACCTGGGTCCCCGCCGAGCGGGCCGCCGAATGGCTGTATCCGCGGCCGGTCACCGCGCTGCCCGGGATCGGCCGCACCACGGCCACCACGCTCGGCAGATACGGCCTGCACACCATCGGCCAGGTCACCGACCTGCCCTCGGGGACCCTGCAACGGCTCCTCGGCGTCGGCCAGGCGCGGCTGCTGGCCGAGCGCGCCCGCGGCCACGACCCCCGCCCGGTCACCCCCATGGAACCAGCGATGTACCTGACCGCCGATCTCGTGCTCGACCGGGACTGCCTCGATCCGGCACAGCATCACCGAGCCGTTCTGGGGCTCGCCGACCGGATCGGTCAGCGCCTGCGCGGTGAAGGCCAGGTCGCCGGCCGCATCGCCCTCACGGTGCGGTACGCCGACCGCAGTTCCACCACGCGCGTGCGGACGCTGCCGGAACCCACCAACCACTCACCGGCCCTCGCCGCAGCTGCTGTGGGTCTGCTGACCGCCCTCGGGCTGCAACGCGCACGAGTCCGTGCCTTCGCCGTCCGCGCCGACGACCTGCTGCCGGCCGGCGATGCTTACCGCCAGCTCTCCCTGGACCCCGGTGACGCCCGGGCCCGCGCCGCCGAAGCCGCCGCAGACCGGGCCCGTCGGCGTTTCGGAGCGGAGGCCGTACGTCCCGCCGCCCTGGCTGCTCCGACCGCACTCAGAGCCTGAACCCGATCCGTGTGTGTCACAGCGTCGGCTCCGCCCAGAGGTCGGGCGGGATGACGCCGGCGGAGCGGCCATGGGGTCCAGGAGGTGTCCGAGCAGCACTGCCGGCCGAGGCCGGCCTGCTCATGGCCGTCGACGGCTACCCCACCCTCGCCGACCTCACCCCTGACACCTGAACACACCGGATATGGCGGACAGCTGCAATGCCTGCCCTACCCGGATGTGGGACGCTCACGCTGTGGTGCGCTGCCTCATCGTCGACGACAGCCTCTGCTTCCTGACAGCCGCTCGCGATCTGCTGGAGCGCGAGGGCGTCACGGTGGTGGGGGTTGCGTCGACTGGTGCCGAAGCGGCCCAGCGGGTCGAAGAGCTACGGCCGGACGTCGTCCTGATGGACATCGAACTCGGTGCGGAGAACGGCATCGAACTCGCGGATCGTATCCATCAGCACGCCACGGCCGAACCGCCTCGGACCATCCTGATCTCCACGCACGCGGAGCAGGACTACGCGCACCTGATCGCCGCCTCCTCGGCGATCGGGTTCCTGTGCAAGACATGCCTGTCCGCCGCGGCGATCCGCGCCCTGCTCGGCGAGGGGCGGAACAGCCGCGCCGGCGAAGGGTGAAACTCTGTCAGGGGGCCTGCAGAAAGGTCAGCACAGCCCGTACCCGCCGGTGGTCGTCGTCGGTCTCGGACAGGCCCAGCTTGCCGAGGATGCTGTGCACGTGCTTCTCCACGGTGCCCTCGGTGACCCAGAGACGGCGTGCGATACCGACGTTGGACCGGCCCTCCGCCATCAGGGCCAGCACCTCGCGCTCGCGGTCGCTCAGCACGTCGAGGGGATCCTCGCGCCGTTGCACCGACACCAGTTCCTGGATCAGGGCGGGATCCACGACGGATCCGCCCTTGGCGATCCTCCTGACCGCCTCCAGGAACTCCTCCGCATCGGCGACCCGGCTCTTGAGCAGGTAGCCGATCTGCCGACCGCCCGCCAGCAGCTCCATGGCGTGCTCGACCTCGACGTGCGCGGACAGGACCAGGATGCCGACGCCCGGCAGCTCACGGCGGATGACGCGGGCCGCCTCCAGTCCCTCCGTGGTGTTGGTCGGCGGCATGCGGATGTCGACCACCACCAGGTCGGGCACGGTTTCCCTGGCGAGTTGCAGCAGCGCGCGGCCGTCCCCGACCTGCCCCACGACGGACACCTCGGACCGCTCGAGCAAGCTGGCCAGGCCCTGGCGGAGCAGGACGTCGTCGTCCGCCAGAACCACCCGCAACTGCGTCATACCGTGCCTTCCGCCGTCCTGTGCGGCATGGACGGCCGGCCTCCCGGCCCATGGCAGGGTGGCCCGCCTACCAGCAGGCTCTCACGGGCATCGGCACCGAGGCGACCGCGGAACCGCCCCGCCGCGGGGCCGGTGCCACGGCCCGCGATGCCGCCGGGATTCGGTGTCACACTTGATGGACGAAGTCTGACAAGCCGGGCAAGGGAAGCGACGCGATGGCGCATCGCGTGACGGAGGTGCTGAGCCGGCGCCGGCTGACGGGGCTGCTTGCCGGTACGGCGATGGTGGCTGCGGTGACAGCCCTCCTGGACGCCCTCGACACGTACGTTCTGCCATTGCACCTCATGGCGCTCTATCTGCTCGTGGTCCTGGCCGTGGCGGTGGTATGGGGAGCCGCACTCGCTGTCGTCACCTCGGTACTGAGCGTCGCAGCCTATGTGTACCTGTTCGCCGGGCCGCACGGATTCCAGATCGCCGACGCGCAGACGGCCGTCGCTCTGTCCGTCTTCCTCCTCACTGCGATGGTCGTGGGACGGCTGGCGGCCCGGTTGCGGCAGGCGGCGCTCGTGTCGGCGCAGCTGTCGCAGGAGCAGTCCGCCCTGCGCCGGATCGCGACCCTCGTCGCACGGTCGGCTCAGCCGTCGAGGGTGTTCGGGGTCGTCACCCGCGAGGTGGGGCTCCTCTCGGGCGCCGATCTGGCCTGCATGGAGCGTTACGAGCCGGACGGCACCGTGAGGGGCGTCGCCGCCTGGTGCCGCCGGAGAGGCCTGGATCCGCCGACCGTCGGCAGCCGCTTCGCCCTCGACGGGCTCGGCCTCGCCTGCAGGGTCCGGCAGACCTGCGATCCGGTCCGCATCGAGGACTTCCAGGACGCCGCGGGTCCGGTCGCCCGGGAGGCGCGTGCCGTGGGCATCCGCTCGTCGGTCGCGTGCCCGATCATCGTGGCCGGGCAGGTGTGGGGGGTGATCGCCGCGTCGAAGACGAGCGACAAGCCCTTCCCGGCGAACACCGAGTCACGGATCGCCGCATTCACGGACCTCGTCGCGATCGCCATCGAGAACGCCAAGTCCCATGCGGAACTGACCGCCTCGCGGGCCCGCATCGTCACCGCCGCCGACGAGGCGCGCCGCCGCATCGAACGTGATCTGCACGACGGCGTCCAGCAGCGGCTCGTCTCGCTGCTCATCCTGCTCACCAACGCGCAGGCGACGGTCCCCCCGCATCTGGACAGACTCCGCGCGGAACTCCATGACGTCGCCGCCGGGCTCGGTGACACGTTCGACGAACTCCGTGAGGTCGCGCGCGGCATCCATCCGGCGATCCTGGTTCAGGGGGGCCTCGCTCCCGCGCTCAAGGCGCTCGCCCGCCGATCGGCCGTTCCCGTCGAACTCGAGGTGCACGTGGAGGACCGACTGCCCGAGCCTGTCGAAGTCAGCGCGTACTACGTCGTCTCCGAGGCGCTGACGAACGCGGTGAAGCACGCGCAGGCCTCGACCGTCACCGTCACCGTGGACGCCGACTCCGAGGTACTGCGTGTCCGTGTGCAGGACGACGGCGTCGGCGGCGCCGACCTGGCCGCCGGCACCGGCCTCGTGGGCCTCAAAGACCGGGTGGAAGCGCTCGAGGGCAGGATGTCGCTGGACAGTCCGCGGGCCGCGGGGACCACCCTCAGCGCGGAGCTGCCGCTTGTCGGGACCGGCCGCGCCGGACGCGACTAGAAGGCTCGGCGGAAAGGCGCAGCAGAGGGGGCCGGCTTCAGGCCGGCCCCCTTGGCGACGGGGCTACCACCCCCAGTCGTCGTCGTGGTCGTAACCGCCGTGGTCGTGGTCGTCATCGTCGTGGCCGTGGCCGTAGCCACCGCCGCCGTGGTCGCCGCCGTGGCCGTAACCACCGCCGCCGTGGTCGCCGCCGTGGCCGTAACCACCGCCGCCGTGGCCTCCGCCACCGTGGCCTCCGCCACCGTGGCCTCCGCCACCGTGGCCTCCGCCACCATGGCCTCCACCTCCACCGTGGCCTCCGCCTCCGCCGCCGTGGTCGCGTGCGAAGTCGACGTAGGCGACGGTGTAGCCCTGGTGGTGGTCTGTATGCACGGAGGCCGGCGCGGCGAAGGCCGACGTGGCGGCACCTCCCAGGGCCAGAGCGAGGCCTGCAAGGGCGGCGAGAGGCCATTTGACATTACGCATGATCAATCTCCTGGAACGGATGGAAGAAGCTGAGAGCACACCGAAGATGCGCACGGTGGAGGGGGCGGCAGGCCCTGGGCCTGGAACGTGCCCTGGACGGGCAAGGGCCCTTGTGGATCGGACACAGACCTCGTGTCAGGAACATCCGTTTGGTTCCTTTTATGTGCCTTCCACGGTGCCTTTCGGGCAAAGTGCGGGGCAACCCCGGAGGCTGCAAGCGGCTCTACCGGCCAGCTGTAATGAGGTGTCCCTAACGGCGGAACAGGTCAGTTGGCCCAGGGAGGGGCGATGAGCGTGCCGTCGGCCATTTCCGCCGTGAGGCCGACGGAGGTGGTGACCCAGGAGATCGCGGAGTGGTCGGTGGGGTTCTCCACGGTCAGGGTCGCGCCCGGGTTGACGATCGCCGTGTCGCCGGCGGAGAGGCGTTCGGTGCGGCCGTCGAGGGTGATCAGCAGCTCGCCGACGAGCAGATGGAAGATCTCCTCCCGGCTGACGGTGTGCGCGGGGGCCTTGTGCCTCGCGGGGATCTCGCCTCGCCAGGCGCACAGCTCCCTGCTCCCGGCGAGCGGGGAGGCGTACGAGACGAAGCGGGCGCCGTGGATCTCGTGGGTCACGGCCTCGGACGAGCGGACGACGGGCATCGGGGTCTCCTGTTCGCATGGTCAAGTAGCTTGACTATATGGTCAAGCAGCTTGACCTGTTCGTCAAGGGTGTTTCAATGCCTCCGTGCAGAACTCCGAAGCCATGGCCCTGTCCGCCGCCCTGCTCGCCGTCGCGGGCGACCTCACGCAACGCATCAACGACGGGGTCGTGGCCCGCGGCTTCACGGACATCCGGCCGGCGCACGGCTTCGCCTTCGCGCGGCTCGCGCCCGGCGGCGCCACCGTCACCGATCTCGCCGCGCACCTCGGCGTGACCAAGCAGGCGGCCAGCCAGCTGGTGGACGAGATCGTACGCAAGGGATACGCCGAACGGCGCCCGCACCCCGAGGACGCGCGGGCGCGGCTCATCGTGCTCACCGAGCGCGGGTGGGCCTGCACCCGCGCGGCGGAAGAGGCGGCCGGTGAGGTGGTCGGGCAGTGGGCCGAACTGCTCGGCGAGCGTGAACTGGGCGTGCTGCGGGAGCGTTTGGTGCAGATCGCGCCCTACGGCCCCATCAGGCCCGCCTGGTGACGGTTGGTCAGTGATCGAGTGGGGCTCCGGTTATCACTGGAAGTTTTTACTGGCGCGTAACTTCACATCCGCACTACTCGCCCGTAACTTGACGAGTGAACAGCATCCTCGTGATCCGGATCACAAGGTTAGGCCGTCGCACCTCCCTTGAGCCGCAAGGAGATCACACGATGCTGCCCTGGAAGCGAGTCTTCAGACCCCTCGCCGCGCTGCTCCTGACCGCCGCCGTGGCCGCCGTTCCCGCCGCCACCGCTCATGCCGCCGACGCCGCCCCGAGCAGCGGCTGGAACGACTATTCCTGCAAGCCTTCCGACGCCCACCCCCGCCCCGTCGTCCTGGTCCACGGGACCCTGGGCAACTCCGTCGACAACTGGCTGTCCCTCGCCCCGTATCTGGAGAGCCGCGGATACTGCGTCTACTCCCTCGACTACGGCCAGCTGCCCGGCGTCCCCTTCTTCCACGGCCTCGGCCCCATCGACAAGTCGGCAGAGCAACTGTCCGCCTTCGTCGACAAGGTGCTCTCCGCGACCGGAGCCGCCAAGGCCGACCTGGTCGGCCACTCCCAGGGCGGCATGATGCCCCGTTACTACCTGAGGTTCCTCGGCGGAGCCGCCAAGGTGAACGCCCTCGTGGGTATCGCCCCCGACAACCACGGCACCGACCTGGACGGCCTCACCAACCTGCTGCCGTACTTCCCCGGCGCCGCGGACCTGATCAAGGCCACCACCCCCGGTCTCGCCGACCAGGTCGTCGGCTCCGCCTTCCTCACCAAGCTCAACGCGGGCGGCGACACCGAACCCGGCGTGCACTACACGGTCATCGCCACCAAGTACGACGAGGTGGCGACCCCCTGGCGCACCCAGTACCTGAGCGGCTCGGACGTCCACAACGTCCTGCTCCAGGACCTGTGCCCGCTCGACCTGTCCGAGCACGTGGCGATCGGACTGTTCGACCGGATCGCCTTCCACGAGGTGGCCAACGCCCTCGACCCGGCCCACGCCAAGACCACCACCTGCGCATCGGCCTTCAGCTGACGCGCCGCCGGGGCCTGTCCGACCTGAGCCGCCGGACAGGCCCCGGAGTCCTGGATCACCGCCCGTGCCGGCCACCTGCGGCACGCCGCCGCACCGACAGGAACAGCGCCGCCGAACCGAGCGCCAGCGCCGCCGCGCCGCCGATCGCGACGTACGAGGTGCCGGTGGAGGCACCTGTCTCGGCGAGGTTCTCCGAAGTCCCTGCGGCCTTGGGCTCGTTGGCCGGGGCCGCCGGGATCGCGGTCGTCGGCTCCGCCGAGGTGCTCGCATCGTCGTCCCCGTGCCCGTGGTGCTCGATCGTCGACTTGTCGGCACCGTCCGCGATCTGCTCGTCGGAGGGCGCGGAGGCGCTCGGGACCGGGGTGGCGCCGCCGGCCGTGTCCCCCTTGCCGGTGCCGCCGCTCGTGCCGCCGAAGTCCACGTCGGAGCAGGAGTAGAAGGCCTCCGGGCTGTCCGAGCGCTGCCACACCGCGTACAGCAGCTGCTTGCCCGTGCGCTCCGGAAGGGTGCCCGAGAAGGTGTAGAAGCCGCCCGAGGCGGCCGGGTCGGTGGCCGTGGCGACCGGGTTCGCCAGGTCCAGGTCTCCCCAGGCCAGCGGCTGCGACGGGTCGTAACCGGGCTTGGTGACGTAGACCTTGAAGGTGCCCTTGTGCGGGGCGGTCACGCGGTACTCGAAGGTGTACGACCCGCTGTGCACGTTCGTCGCCGGCCAGTCCGCGCGGGCCAGGTCGAGCCCCTTGAACTCCTCGTTGTTCGCGCTGCAGAGCTTGCCGTCCGGGATCAGCTCCTGGTGCCGTCCGGCGGCGTCGCCGATCCGGATGCCGTTCCAGTCGTACAGCGCCTGCGTGCCGCCCGCCGCCACAGCCGCCTTGCACGCGCCCGACTTCGGGCTCTCCGGGCCCTCCGCGTAGCACTGCGAGACCCGGCTGACCGGATCGCCCATCGAGCCGTGCGCGGACGCGGGCACGACGGAGAGTGCGAGCGCGGTGCTGCCGAGGGCGGCGACGACGGCGACCTTGCGGCGTGCGGACATGGGGAACTCCTCGGAACGGTCCTCGGGGGGTGGGGTGAATCCCGTGGGGGCGATCAGAAGCTAGCCCCAAGAAACCGCGAAATCGCCTGCTGAGGGCGGGGGATGGAGATCCTTATGGTGGCGTTAAGGGAGTGCTCAGGCTGCGCTGAGGTAGATAGCGTGCGCGTCATGACGAACGACGAGATCCGGCCCGCCCGGCACGCCGACGTGCCGGCCGTGAAGGCCGTGACCGATGGGGCGTACCACCACTACATCGAGCGCATCGGGGTGGTGCCGCAGCCCATGGAGGCGGACCACGCGGCGAACGTGGCCGCGGGCAGGGTGTTCGTCCTGGGGGAGCCGGTGATCGGGCTCGTCGTCATCGAGGCTCACGACGGCCACCTGTTCCTCGACAGCATCGCCGTCGATCCCGACGCGCACGGCAAGGGGGTGGGGCGGCGCCTGCTGGAGTTCGTGGACGCACGCGCGCGTGCGCTCGGTCTGCCCGAGGTCAGGCTCTACACGAACGCGCTGATGTGGGAGAACCAGCAGATCTATCCGCGGTTCGGCTATGAGGTCGTGGAGCGGCGCGTGGACGGGCCGTACGACCGCATCCACTACCGGAAACGGCTGGTCTGAACCGGGCACGGCTGGTCCGACACCGGGAACGGCCGGTCCGGTCAGCCGTCCGGCCACCAGGTGCGTGCGATGTCCTTGCGCACCTCCGGGCGCCCCGCGGGGCGTTCCTCCGCCTCTTCGCGGGTCCGGCGGCTGTCGGTCCTCTTCAGGGGCTTCTGCACGGTCATGCGGCGCATGGCTGCCTCCTTCAGTGCCTACCGATGTCCGTGGTGTCACGGCGGTAGACCCTTTCGGGGAGAGTTCCTCATCGGTGCCCGTCTGTCAGTGGCGGCTGTCACGTCGGGACTGTCAGTGGCAGGTGTCACTCTGGGGGAATGACGAACGGGAGTGAGCACATGGTTGCGGTGGGTGCCGAGGTGGACTGGGACGCGGAGGCCGCCGCGTTCGACGACGAGCCCGATCACGGCCTGCGCGCACCCGAGGTGCGTGCCGCCTGGGCGGACAGGCTCCGGTCCTGGCTGCCGGAGCGTCCCGCCGACGTCCTCGACCTCGGCTGCGGCACCGGCAGCCTGTCGCTCCTCGCGGCCGAGCAGGGACACCGGGTGACCGGGGTCGACGGCTCGCGCGCCATGGTCGAGCGGGCCCGGGCCAAGCTCGCCGGACGGGACGCAGTCGTCCTGCACGGGGACGCCGCCGCCCCGCCGGTGGGGGAGCAGCGCTACGACGTCGTCCTCGTCCGGCATGTCCTGTGGACCCTGCCCGACCCGGCGCGCGTGCTGCGGCACTGGCGGAGCCTGCTGCGGCCGGAAGGCCGGTTCGTGCTGGTCGAGGGCGTCTGGGGCACCCTCAGCCCGGTCGGCATACCCGCCGACCGCCTCACCGCGCTGCTGGCGCCGGTCGCCCGGCGGGTGCACGTGGAGCGGCTGTCCGACGACCCCGTGCTGTGGGGGAAGGCCGTGGACGACGAGCGGTACGCGGTGGTGGCGACCGTATAGCCGAGCGGGCCGGTGGCCCTCAGGCCAGCAGGTCCTCGAAGCCGCCCCGGCGGGCGAGCGTCTCCAGCTCGTCCAGGGCGGCCACGGCGGCGGCCGCTGCCTCGGGATCCGTCCGGGCCAGCCCGCTCTCGGCGAACTCGTCCTCGTCGAGGCGCCGTACGTCCTTGCCGTCGGCGGAGCGCCACAGGTCCAGGTCGAGGTCCTCGACGACCAGCTCGGCGCCGATGGGGGTCCCCCCGCTCGAGCATGTCCGAGAGTGGGAGAGGACGGCCGGGCGGGTGATGTCGCAGTACCAGCCCTTGACGGTGCCGTCGCCGGCCCGGACCTCCTTCACCGAGTACCAGCGGTCCCGCCAGTAGTGCTCGGTGAACACGTCGCCCGCCTCGAAGCGCACGAAGCCGAAGTCGCGGGCGCCCTCGCCCGCCCACGGGGCGCGGACGGAGATGCGGACGCCGTCGTCGGCCAGCAGTTCCGCGGGGTAACGGATCTTCGTACGGCCGCCCTTGACGAGGACGACCTCCACCCGGGCCGTGGGCTCAGCCGAGTTCGCGGACATAGCGCACCTCCGTCGCGCAGATCTCGTACCCGATCCACTTGTTGATCGCGATCATCGGATCGTTCCCGGCGTCGTTGCCCGTGAAGGCCTCGGTGATGCCGGCAGCGCGGGCCCGGTACAGGGAGTGGATCTTGGCGAGCTTGGCCAGGCCGCGCCCCCGGTGAGCCCGGGAGGTGCCGGTCATCGCGGTGGAGTACCGGGTGGCGCCGTCGGTGTAGGCCACGCTGAAGGCCACCGGACGGCCGTCGACGACCGCGGCCATGGTCAGCTCGCGGTCGAGCAGCGGATGTTTCCAGTACTGATCGAGCCATGCGTCGTAGTCCGTGAACTCGACGGAGACCTCGCCGGGTTCGTCCGACACCGTCTCCGCGTCCAGTTCGAACAGCGGGCGCGGGTCGTCCGCGAAGTCGGCGGCCGGGCGCAGCTCGACGCCCTGCGGGACCTCCGGGAGCGGCGGGAGGGTGCCGTTCGCCAGGTCGAGGCGGAGGAAGTGGGCTGTGCTGCCTCTGGTGTAGCCGTGCCGCTCCGCGAAGGGGTGGTTGGCCGGCTCGTCGAGGACCCAGGTGAACACCTTCGTCGCGCCCTCGGCGGCGAGGTGCTCCTCGCCGGCCCGCAGCAGGAGCCGGCCGGCACCGCGCCCGGTCCGGTCCGGCCGGACGTAGACGTTCAGGAGGCCCTGGCCCGGCTCGGGGCTGTCGTGGGCGAGGAGCACCTGGGCGGTGCCGATCACCTCCCCGTCCTCCTCCGCGATCAGCGGGCGGTAGCGGGCGTCGGGGTGCGTGTGGACGGCGTTGTGACGGACCGAGTCCGCGGTGAACAGGATGTACGGAAGGGCGAGCCGGCGGACCCGGGCGAAGCCCTCGGTGTCGGCCGGGACGTCGGGTCGGAGGTCGCGCACGATCACTGTCATGAGGAGGCACCGTACGGGGTGATGTGCCGGTGATGCCTCTGATTTTCCTGCGGGTGCGGGACAATCGGCCCTGTGAGCCTGAAGATCCACATCGATGACAGCGCGCCGCCGTACGAGCAGGTGCGGGCGCAGATTTCCGAGCAGGCGCGGTCCGGGGTGCTGCCGGTGGGGTACCGGCTGCCGACCGTGCGCGGGCTGGCCGAGTCGCTGGGGCTCGCGGTGAACACGGTGGCCAAGGCGTACCGGGCGCTGGAGGGCGACGGGGTGATCGAGACGCGGGGGCGCAACGGAACGTTCGTGGCTGCCGCCGGCTCGGCAGCGGTGCGTGAGGCGTCCTTGGCCGCTCAGGCATACGCCGAGCGGGTTCGGCGGCTTGGGCTGACCGAGGACGAGGCGTTGGTGGCCGTGCGGGATGCCCTGCGGGCGGCTTATGGGGAGTAGGGGGTTTTCGGTTTACCGGTGTGTCGTCAGCTCCGGTGTTCGCGTCACCGTCAACCCCGCCCTTCCCGCCGCCCTCCCGAACACCACCGCATCCTCCACCGCCGCCCCGCCCGGATCGTTGTTGAAGTACGCATACACATCGTGGCCGTCGGACCAGGTCGTCGCGATGCGGTCCACCCATGTCTCCAGGGACCGTTTGCCGTAGCGCGGCCAAGGCTGGGCCCGGCCCTCGTGGAAGCGGACGTAGCCCCAGTCGGCGGTGCGCCACAGCGGGATCACCGGGTGCGCCTGGACGTCGGCCCAGCACAGGGCCGCGCCCCGGGACTCGAGCACCGTGCGCACCTCCGGCGTCCACCAGGAGTCGTGGCGCGGCTCGACGGCGACCCTCGTGGCCGAGGGGAACGCGGCCAGGCAGGCGTCCAGCAGGGGCGGGTCCGCGCGCAGGGTCGGCGGGAGCTGGAGGAGGACCGGGCCCAGGCGGTCGCGCAGGCCCGCCGCGTGGGTCATCAGGCGGTGGACCGGCTCCTCGGGGTCCTTCAGGCGCTTGATGTGCGTGAGGTACCGGCTCGCCTTCACCGCCACCACGAAGTCGTCCGGCACCCGGTCCCGCCAGGCCTCGAAGTTCTCCCGCGTCGGCAGGCGGTAGAAGGCGTTGTTGATCTCCACCGTGGCGAAGCGCGTCGCGTACTCCTCCAGCCACAGCCGGGTCGGACAGTCGCCCGGGTACAGCACCCCCCGCCAGTCCTTGTACTGCCACCCGGACGTGCCGACGAACAGGGTCATACATCCATCAAAGCACCCGAAGCATCCGTCACAGCACCCGAAACCGGCTCCTGCAGATCTACCGATCTACAGATACAGCCCCGCGTCCGCCCCGTCCCGCGCCCCCGGCACCGACGTCGGCGCCGTGCCCCGGCGCAGCGCGTACAGCTCGGCCAGGGTCGCGCCCTCCCGCCCGACGCCCTCCTCCGAGCCGAGCCAGTTCACCGCCTCGCGGCGGGTCAGCGGGCCCACCTCGATACGGGCCAGGCAGCGGCCGGGGCGGACCACGGCCGGGTGCAGGCGCTCCAGGTCCTCGTTGGTGGTCACGCCGACCAGGACGTTGCGGCCCTGGCCGAGCAGGCCGTCGGTGAGGTTGAGCAGCCGGGACAGGGCCTGGCCCGCGGTGTGCTTGGCCTCGCCGCGGATCAGCT
This sequence comes from Streptomyces sp. NPDC031100, assembly GCF_055570785.1. NCBI lineage: Bacteria > Bacillati > Actinomycetota > Actinomycetes > Kitasatosporales > Streptomycetaceae > Streptomyces > Streptomyces sp. NPDC031100. The sequence continues at coordinate 425,956 of NZ_JBVIGN010000005.1, read as the reverse complement.
CGTCGCAGTCCTCCAGAAGGAGCAGTCGCCAGCGGCCCTTGCCCGCCGAGTCCTCCTCACCGATCGCGATGTCCATCAGATAGCCGACGTCGGAGAACAGTCGCTCGGGATCGAGGACGCAGTCCACCTGGCACCAGTCCCGCCAGGAACGGGCGAGCGTGCGCAGGGCCGAGGTCTTGCCCGTGCCCGGCGGGCCGTGCAGCAGGAGCAGCCGGCCCGCGATGTCCTCCGGGGTCGTCTTCATCAGGCGGTCCATCGCGTCCGCCACGGGAGCCGTGTAGTTGGGGCGCACCTCGTCCCAGGTGCCCGCGGAGATCTGGCGGGTGGTGCGGTGCGGGCCACGCCGCGGGGACACGTACCAAAAGCCCATGGTCACGTTCTCCGGCTGCGGCTCCGGCTCGTCGGCCGCGCCGTCCGTGGCCTGGTCGAGGACCCTCTTCGCCAGCTCGGCGGTGGTCGCCGTCACCGTCACGTCCGCGCCGCGGTTCCAGCGGGAGACCAGCAGGGTCCAGCCGTCGCCCTCCGCGAGGGTCGCGCTGCGGTCTTCGTCGCGGGCGACCCGCAGCACCCGGGCGCCGTCCGGCAGCAGGGTCGCGCCGGAGCGCACCCGGTCGATGTTCGCCGCGTGCGAGTACGGCTGCTCGCCCGTCGCGAAGCGGCCGAGGAACAGCGCGTCGACGACGTCGGACGGCGAGTCGGAGTCGTCGACGTGGAGCCGGATCGGCAGAGCGTCGTGTGGGTTGGCAGACATGCCGCCATGATCCGGCACAGGTGCGCTCCGCGCACGGCATTTCCTCCGCTTGTTCCGGGTGTTCCCAAGACCTGCCCCCACCGCGCTGTCCGCCCTTACTGTTGTCCTTGATGGGACGTCATGGGTGGTATACGAAGATGGGGCGTTGGCGGCTCACCGCCCTGCTCGGTGTGGGTGTGGCCGCTCTGGCCCTGGTGGTGACCCTGGTCAACACGCTGCCCGGGAGCGGCGCGAGCACCGAAGGGACCTCGCGCGAGGGCGACAAGGTGCACGGCACGCCCGCCACCCCGCCCGCGCGCCCGCAGCCGTACGTGGGCTGGGGGTTCACCCACACCCGGCACAGCGCCGACGAGGGCAGCGGCACGGCCGTCGCGCGGGTCGAGCAGCTGCTGGCGAAGGACGGCGGGCTGCCGCAGGACCAGGCCCTCATGGGCTGGGGCGCCGACAACCCCGAGCCGGTGAAGGGCCGTTACGACTTCGCTGCGATGGACCGCCGGATCGACTTCATCCGCAGGTCGGGCGGCACCCCCGTGGTCACGCTGTGCTGCTCGCCGGACTGGATGAAGGGCGGCCGGGCCGGCGTCGGCAACACCGACTGGAGCCAGACCGCGCTGGAGACCGCGCCCACTCGCGACCACTACCAGGACTTCGCCGACCTCGCCGCGACCGTCGCCAGGCGCTATCCCGACGTGCGCCACTTCATCGTGTGGAACGAGTTCAAGGGCTTCTGGAACAACGTCGAGGGCCGCTGGGACTACGAGGGCTACACGGCGATGTACAACCTCGTCCACAAGGCGTTGAAGAAGGTCGACAAGGACATCATGGTCGGCGGTCCGTACCTCGTCATGGACAGCGTCGACCCACGCAGGAAGGAGAACGCCTCGACCACGTTCCGGGGTGCCTGGGGAGCCATGGACCAGCGGGTTCTCGACGCCTTCGACTACTGGAACCGCCACAAGGCCGGCGCCGACTTCGTGGTCGTCGACGGTGCCAGCTACACCGACGACGACGATCTGCTGCCCGACGAGTTCGCGGCCACCGACAAGCTCACCGCGGTCGGGGAGTGGGTACGGCAGCGGACCCACGACCTGCCCCTGTGGTGGGCCGAGTACTACGTCGAGCCCGCCGACGGCAACGACGAACGCCGGGGCTGGTCCGAGGCCCGTCGCCTCGCCGTCCACGCCACCGGTCTGATCGCCATGGCCAAGGGCGGCGCCGACTCCGGCTTCTACTGGAACCCGGAGGAGGAGAAGGGCACCGACTGCCCCGGCTGCCTGTGGACCCCGACGGACGGCGCCGACGGGGGCAAGGCACTCCCCATGTACGACCTGCTGTCCCGGTTCGACCAGGCGTTCCCGCCGGGGACCGCGTACCGGACCGTGCCCGTCGCCCAGGACGACGTGCCCAACGTGCGCGTGCTGGCCAGCGCCGAGAAGGTCCTCGTGGTCAACACCCTCGACCGGGCGATCAGCGCGCAGGTCGACGGGAAGCGGTTCGACCTGCACGCCTACGAGGTGAAGTGGCTCGACCGCTGAGCCACCACCCCGCACCCGTCACTTCAGCGTCAGGAACCGCTGCACCAGCGAGGCCAGCAGCACCGCCAGCAGCGGCAGCGAGAACCAGAAGCTGCCCTGCAGCCGGCGCAGTCGCCGCGAGCTCGGCCGCATCGCGACCCGGAGGACCACCTCGCGCGCGGTGAGCAGCAGGATCAGCGCGACGGCGGCCAGCGCGCCGACCACCGACCACGGCGTCCAGGTCACCTGCGGCCCGATGGGGCCCGGGTTCGGCTTCGGCACCGGGCCCGCCGGCTGCCTGCGCAGCGCGTAGACGGTGACGTCGTCGTTGACGAGGACCTTCGTCAGCTCCTGCCGGTCGTCCAGGTGGTGGATCAGCCGGGACTCCCAGGTCGGCGAGTAGCCCGCGTCCAGCTCCAGATACGTCACCTGACTCTCGTTGATCATCAGGTACGAGTCGGGGCCCGCGTCCTTGAGCGCCTTGACCAGGCCCGACACCAGCACCGGGTCGACCGGTGCCTGGGTCGGCAGGTAGTTCACCCGTTCCATGTCGCGGGCGCCCCACGGCAGCGCCGGAGTCACGTCGTTGACCGGGTCCTGGCTCAGCCACAGCAGCCGCAGGGTCGGCCGGTCGTGGGCGTACACCCAGTCCATGGCCGCGACCTCGCCGGGCCGGGTCCGCTCGAACGTCTCGTTGCCCCACCGGGCCACCAGGAAGCCGCCCATCAGCAGCAGCCCGGCCAGCAGCGCGGCCAGCGGAGCGAGGCCGACCCGCTCCTTCGCGCGCTCCTGCGCGGTGGCACCGGTGCGCGGGAACAGGGCGAGGCCGCCCAGCAGGGCCGCGCCGGGCACGGCGAACATGAAGACGCGCAGCGCCATCTCGCCGCCGTACGACTGCATGCCGAAGCCCAGGAACGGGACGAAGGTGAGCACCAGCAGGGACCGCTCGCGGTACCGGTGCAAGCGCCGCCGCCACCAGCCCCAGCAGGCGAACGCCATCACCGAACCGGCCAGCAGCACCCTGGTGTACAGGACCAGCTTGTGGGTCGAACTGCCCCCCTGGATACGGCCGGAGACGGAGGTCGAGACATTGCTGCCGACCCCGCCGACCCCGCCGAAGAGGTCGTCGAAGTGCCCGGACCAGTACGGCTCCGCCATGAAGCCGACCCAGACCGCGACCAGCACCGCGAACAGCAGCGGCAGGCCGCGCAGTTCGGAGCGGCCGAGCAGCACCAGCGCCGCGAGCACGCCGAGCATCACGAACGGGGTGAGCTGGTGCGCCGGGACGCTCGCCGCGTACAGGCCGATCACCACCATCAGCAGCACGGCCCGCTGACGCCGGTCGGTGGGCTGCACCTCGGCTTCCCCGGGGCGGAACTTCACCCAGATCACCTGCGGAGCACGGAACCAGACCAGCAGGATCGCCACGAAGACGAGGTAGAGGAGGTAGGTGAAGCCCTGCGGGGAGAAGTAGTCCTGGCCGACCCAGCCGCTCAGCACGAAGATCCAGACGCCGGTCCACTTGGCCCGCCAGCTCGCCCGCAGGGAGCGGGTGAGCAGGAACAGCGGGGCCAGATAGGCGAGTTGGATGGCCGTCGGCCACCAGCGGATGATCTCCGTGAAGTCGTCGACCCCGCACGCCCTGGCGACGAACGCGGCCGCCGCGAAGAAGCCCGGCCAGCTCCAGCGGGCGTCCAGGTCGGGCACGGCGGATCCGGTGCGGTCGATGTAGTCGATGAAGCCCAGGTGCTGCCAGGCCGTGGGGAAGCGTGGCTCGGTCTCCAGCACCGCGGGCAGCGCGTGCAGGGACACCACGGTCGCCAGCAGCGTGACCAGCAACAGGGCCCGGTGCTCGCGGCGCAGCCAGAGCAGCGAGGCGAACACCGTGATCAGCAGGCCGGCCCCGACCAGCGTCGGCAGCGGCAGCACGGAGACCAGGCCGAGCCCGCCCATCCCGGCCAGGTCGGCCTCGCCGAGCCGCAGCGCGGGCACCCAGTACAGCAGCAGCGCGGCGATCAGCAGACAGCCGAGGACGACTCCGGAGCGGGTGGGCGTCGGCCGGGCGGCCGGCTCCTCTTCCACGACGTCGTCGGCTACGGCGTCGGCGGGGGGTGCCGCCTCCTCGAACGGCGCGTCGGCCCCCGCCTCCCTCAGCAGCGCCGCCTCGGCCGGACCCAGCGACGCCTCGGCACCCGGTTCCGTCCCCCACTCTCGGCCCCGCTCGACCGGCGGCGGTACGGGCGTGCCCGCGGGCGGGGTGCCGGGGCCGGGGCGGACGTCCGGCCGGCGTTCGACGTGGTCGAAGTCGACGTGGATGCCGAGGGCGAGGGTGTCGTTGTCCAGCGCCCAGGCCGGGCTGTGCCGGTGCGCCGGGGCGGTCGCAGGGACCAGGTCGGCGAGGTCTCCGTCCGGTGCCGCCGTCTCCGGCGGGTCGGCAGGTGCGGACCGGAGGGTCTGCCACAGTTTCGGCGCGGCGATCGCCACGATCACCGCGAGGCTGGAGATCTCGGCGACGCCCGCGCCGGTCAGGCCCATGCGGGGCAGGAGCAGCAGCGTCAGACCCAGCACCAGCACGCACAACAGGCCCTGCAGCCAGGCGAGTCCGGCGGTACGGCTCTGCGCGCGCAGCACCGCGAAGTACGTCTCCATGACGACCCGCAGCACCGCGCCCACCGCGAACCAGCGCAGCAGCGGGGTCGCCGCGTCCGCGTAGCCGTCGCCGAAGACGCCCAGGATCCAGGGCGCGCCGGCGAACAGCACGCCCGCGATCGGCAGCATGATCCGGGCCATCCGCCTGAGCGCGGCGCGGGTGTCGGCGGCGAGCCGCCCCGGGTCGTGCGAGCCCTCGACGGTCAGGGACGCGCCCATGTTGATGGCGAGCAGGTTGGTCGTGCCGCCGATGGTCGTCGTGATGTAGAAGTACGCGTTCTCCTCGGAGCTGACCTGCGAGGCGATGATCACCGGGACCAGGTAGACCACGGCGAGCGAGAACAGGGAGCCGGTGTAGTCCCCGGCCAGGAACCGCCCGATCTCCTTCAGCGCCGGCGGTTCGGCGTGGCCCTCGGTCGCCTTCACGTGCCGGGGCACCAGCCGCCGGAACACCAGCCAGCCCAGCGGCACCACCGAGGTGGCGATCGCGGCGACCCAGGACACGAAGACGCCGGTGGCCGGGATCGCCACGGCGAACGCGACCAGCAGCCCCAGCTTCACCGCCGAGAACAGGGTGTTGCCCACCGGCACCCAGGGCGCGCTGCGCAGCCCGGTCAGCACGCCGTCCTGGAGGGTGAGCAGGTTCCAGGCGACGACTGCCGCGATGAAGCCGAGCCCGTTGACCGGCCCGTGCAGGAAGCGGTACGACGGCCCCCACACGTCCAGGGTCAGCAGGAACACGCCCGCCGCGACCGCCACGACGAGCGAACTGCCCGCGTACGTACGGAAGATCAGCCGTCCGGTGCGCCGGCCGGACACCGGGATGAAGCGGGCCAGGGCACCGGTCAGGGTCACCGCGGTGAGTCCCGCGAGCAGCTTCATCGCGGCGATGGCGGCGGAGCCCTGGCCGACCGCCGACTCGGAGTAGTAGCGTGCCGCGGCCAGCCAGAAGCCGAGCCCGAGGACGGCGGAGATGCCGGTGTTCAGCATCAGCGCGTAGGCGTTGCGGAACAACGGGCTGCCGCCGGACGACCGGCCCGTCCCGGGCAGCCGAAGACGGCGCCCGGAGGATGCGGGCGCCTCGGGCCCGGACGTCGCGGACTCGGTTGTGGTGGTCGTGTCAGACACGGGAACGGATGGCCTTCCGGCGGACCTGGCGTGCTCTGCGGAGGAGGGCGTACCCCTTGGTGAGGGCACGGTCCCTGGCGAAGGTGCGGGCGATCGCGCGGCCCTGGAGCAGCCGCTCGAACTCCTCGACGCCCGTGCTGCGCCGGACCGTGACGCGGTGCAGGGCGTAGGGACCCTGCCGGCGGCGGGCGAGGCCGTTGCCGACGGCGAGGGCCTGGGCGTACCCGGCAGCGCGCACCGCGGTGCGGACCCGGCGGCTGGAGTAGCCGTACGGGTAGGCGAACGACACGGGACGCGCACCGAGTTCGCCGGTGACGATCTCCGTGCAGCGGACCAGCTCCGCGCGCAGGGTGGCGTCGTCGAGCTGGTCGAGCTGCGGGTGGGTGTGGCTGTGCCCGCCGATCTCGACCCCGGTGTCCGCGAGGTCGCGCACCTGCTGCCAGTCGAGCATGGCGTCCAGGCCGCCTCCGGTGTCGTACGCGCCCTTGATCCAGCCGGTGGAGACGAACAGCGTGGCCGGGAAGCCGTGCTTGGCGAGCACGGGCAGGGCATGCCGATGGACACCTTCGTAGCCGTCGTCGAAGGTGATCAGCACCGGCCGGTCGGGCAGCGGGCGGCCGGACCGCCAGCGCGCCGCGAGGTCGGCGGTGGTGACCGGGGTCAGGCCCAGGTCACCGATGACCGCCATCTGCTCGGCGAAGGCCTCCGGCGCGACCGACAGAACCCGGGTGGCGTCGTTGGGCGCGCTCGCCACCGCGTGGTACATGAGGATCGGTACGGCCGTGTCACTCATGGGCGTTCCCCCTCGATCCGTCCGCCCCTGTCGCTCAGGTCCACCCCTTCGCTCCCCGCGCCCGTGCCCACCGGCACCACGGAGAACGTCGGCGCACCTCGTCGTGCCCGTACGCTGCCGATCACGTACCCGCCCGCCGCCGTGAGCGCCCCCGCGACGATCGCGCCCGCGCGCCCCGCGCCGCCCGGGCGGGCCAGCAGGGCGTCCCGCAGGCCGCGGGCGACTCCGGCGGGCAGGACCCGGGTGGTGTAGCGGCGTTCGGACTCCAGCCCCTTGTCCGCGCCGACGCTGCGGGCCACCAGCGCCTTCGACAGTCCCTCGGCGTAGGCGCGGGTGCGGAAGTACGCGAAGTGCTCGCGGTTCTCGGGCACCCGGTGGTGGATCACCGCGCGGTCGTCGATGAGCAGGACCGCGTCGGGGCGGGCCCGGGTGAGGCGGATGCACAGCTCCGTCTCCTCGCAGCCGAGCGGGCGCCGGTCGCCGTCGCGGCCGATGCCGGTCGCGAAGCCGCCCGCCGCCTCGAACGCCGTACGCCGGAAGGAAGCGTTTCCGCCCAGCACGTTGCGGACCCGGACCCGGCCGGGCGGCAGCCCCCGGTAGGTGCAGCCCACCACCCAGTCGAACTCCTCCGGGAACCAGGCCGGGCGCCGCCCGGACGCCCAGACGGGCACCGTACGGCCGCCGACCGCCATCACGCACGGATCGGCGTATCCCTCGGCGAAGCGGCGCAGCCAGTCCCGCTCGGCCACGGCGTCGTCGTCCAGGAAGGCGATCACCTCGCCGCGGGAGCCGGCGATACCGGTGTTGCGGCCGGCCGAGAGGCCGCGCGGCCCGGCGTTGGCGAGCACGCGCACACCGGTGGCGTCCTGGTACTCGCGGGCCAGCCGGTCCAGCAGGGCCGGGTTGTGGTCCACGACCAGGAGTGTCTCCAGCGCCGGATACGACTGCGCGCGCACCGAGGAGACCGCTGCGAGGATGTCCTCCCAGCGGTCCTCGGTGTACACACAGATCACGACGGAGATGTCGGGATCTCTCAAGACACCTCTCCCTGCCCGGTGTTCAGCAGTCGCGCGTGTCGGGCCTCGCGGCGCAGGGCACGCCGGTTGGAGCGCTCCCCGAGGATGACCTTCAGCACCCGGAACCCGTCCCGCACGGCCCGCAGGTTGCTCGTGCCGTGGATGCGCAGGTACTCGTGGCTGGGTATCTCCTGCACCTTCAGCCCCGCCTTGACCACTCTGATGTTCATCAGCGTCTCGACCTCGAAGCCGGTGCAGTCGAGGTCGATCTTGTCGAGGCAGTGCCGCCAGAACGCGTTGTAGCCGTAGCAGAGATCGGTGTAGCGGGCGCCGAACTTGCCGTTGACGATGGTGCACAGCGCCCAGTTGCCGAGTTTGCGGATGAAGGTCATGTCGTCCGTGCCGCCGCCGTTGGCGAAGCGCGAGCCCTTGGCGAAGTCGGCGCCCGAGACGAGGGCGGAGACGTACGACACGATCTCGTTGCCGTCGGCCGAGCCGTCCGCGTCGACCATCACGATGATGTCGCCGGTGCACGCCTCGAACCCGGTGATCAGGGCATCCCCCTTGCCCTTGCCCTGCTGTTCGACGACCCGCACCTCGGGCCACAGCGAGCGGGCCACCTCGACGGTGTCGTCGGTGGAATTGCCGTCCACGAGAACCACTTCGTGTATCCAGTCCGGAAGGGTCTTGAAGACGTAGGGCAGATTCTCCGCCTCATTCATGGCGGGAATCACCACGCTCACCGGCGGAGTGATCGCCAGGTGAGAGGAGATGGGCCGATAGTGGGCGGCCAGTAAAGGATCACGGCCCGAACTCGGCGGATGCAGAACAGAACTCATGAGTGTGGTCCCTCTCGTCCGGTGGACCGCCCGCCCCTGGGCGGCCCGGCTCTGTGTCCGGTTCGAAAGGGGGGTTCTCATCTTCGGCACGGCGAAATGATCTCCGTGCATTCGGACGAGCTGGCAAAGCTGGCCGGTCTGCCGGAAAGAGACGGCAGCCGGTCGCGCGGCACGACTCGGTCACAAGTGCGGTCACCGAGCACGGCACCCCCCTACCGCGCCCCGCGCCGGAACGTCACGGCCCTGAGCCCTCCCCTGAACCGTGTGCTGACGGACCGATGCGGGTGAGATGTACGACGGTATTGACGATTGAAGCAGAATGGCAAGACCTGGAACGGCGTCTCACGTTTTTGTTGGTTTGGCCGTTACGCAACTTTGGCCACTGTTCGTCACCCTTGTGGGTGTTTCCTCGAACGGAATTTCTCCCGGCCGAGGACGAGCAGGAGCAGTGACAGGCTGAGCGCGGTCATGGCGACGACCCCGCCCCGGGCCGACCAGCGGTGCACGGCCAACATGCCCTGGGCAACCAGCATGTTCACTACGACCGCGCCCGCAAGCGCGGTGACCGCCCGGCCGAAGCGTTCCAGCCCGCGCAGCGCCGCCCAGATCGGCACGGCCGGCGCCATGAGCAGGAAGGACAGCGTGCACGGTCCGCGCAGCGGTGAGCCGATGTCGGCGAGCGCGAGCAGGGCGCCGACCGCGCCGACGGCGGTGGCCGCCCCTGCGAGCAGCGGCGACAGGTCCCTCCCCGGCCCTGACCCGGCTCGCTCGGTGTCGTCCCCGGCGCCGTCTGATGAAGGTGTCTTGATGCCTAACGTCTGCATTGGCGACTTTGCCCCCCGACGCGCCGGATGCCGGACTTCAATGTGGCGCAGGGCGACGCGGGCCGTCAAGACGACGGTCCTTGTCGGAAGTCGGTGAGCTGACGAGCTGTCAACCGATCTGACATGCACACGCTATAACCGGAGCGTGAACGTCCTGGATCGATCCCGTCGAGACGTCGTTGAGGCATGAAAAGTCTTGGCATGAACACTTCCCGTCAACACGCGTAGTTGCTACGACAGTTGTGGCAGAGATCCTGCTAAAGGGAGGTTCCATGAGACGTTCCCGATTTGCGGCATACGTGACCTCACTCCTCCTCGCCGCCGGCCTCGCCCTCACCGGGGCCGCCACGGCGCAGGCGTCTTCGACGGCCGCGACCGGTGGCTATGTGGCACTCGGCGACTCCTACTCCTCCGGAGTAGGAGCGGGCAGCTACATCAGCTCCAGCGGCAGCTGCGACCGCAGCACCAAGGCGTACCCGTACCTGTGGAACGCCGCGCACAGCCCGTCCTCGTTCGCCTTCAACGCCTGCTCGGGCGCCACGACGGACGACGTGCTCGCGGGCCAGCTCGGCTCGCTCAACTCCGCCACCGCCCTGGTCTCGATCACCATCGGCGGCAACGACGCCGGTTTCTCCGACGTCATGACGACCTGTGTCATCTCGTCCGACAGCAGCTGCCTGTCCCGGATCAACAGCGCCAAGGCGTACGTCGACTCGACGCTTCCGGGCAAGCTCGACGCCGTCTACAACGCGATCAGCGCCAAAGCCCCGTCCGCCCGGGTGGTCGTCCTCGGCTACCCCCGCTTCTACCTGCTCGGCCAGAGCTGCCTCGGCCTCTCCGAGACCAAGCGCTCCGCGATCAACAACGCGGCCGACTACATCGACGCCGCCATCCAGAAGCGTGCCCTGGACCACAACTTCGTCTTCGGCGACGTCCGCACCACGTTCTCCGGCCACGAGATCTGCTCCGGCAGCTCCTGGCTGCACAGCGTCAACTGGCTCAGCATCGGCGAGTCGTACCACCCGACCGCGTCCGGCCAGTCCGGCGGCTATCTGCCGGTGCTCACCAACGCGGCGGCCTGATCCGTCAGGAGGCTGACGGCGAAGGGGAGGCCCCGTCCGACGGGGTCTCCGTCGCCGCCGTCGCACAGGTCACCGAGAACGGCACCGCGTTCGACGTGGTCCGCACCGGACTGCGCACCTCCACGCTGATCTCGTTCTCGACCGTCCCGCTGTCGGAGTAGGCGGTCACGACCACCTGCGCCTGCTGGGTCCTCCCGCCGTCCGCCGGGAACGACAGCGTCTTCCACCCCGGGTCGGAGACCGACCCGTGTGCCAGTACCCACCGGTACTCCACCTGTGCGGGCAGCCGCCCCACCGTGAACGTCGCGGTGAACGCGGGCGCCTGCGCGGTCGGCGGCGGGCACGGTCCGTCGTACTCCGTGTGCGAACCCGTCAGCGTGACCCGCACGGACTGGGCCGGCTGACTGCTCGGCGCACTGCTGCTCGGTGCGGGCGGCGGCGCCCCGGTGTCCGACTGGGGGCTGGTGCTCGGCGAGGCGGAGCGTGCGGTGGTGCTCGCCGTGCCGGTGGGTGCGCCGGCGTTCCCGTCGCCGCCGCTGTTGTCCCGGTTGAGCAGCGCGTACGTCAGACCGGCCACCGCCAGGACGACCGCGAGAAGACCGGCCACCAGCACGATGCCGGCCCGCCGGCCGCGCTCCGGCTCGACGGCCGTGGTCTGCGGCTCCGGGTACCCGCCGGAGAGAGGCATCGGCGGTGTGTTCTGCCGGGCGGGGGACGGCCGCTGCGGCTGGGCCGCGACCGTCGGGGCGTACGGCGAGACCGGCGCCGCCTCCGTGCGGGCAGCCCCGCCCGCCGCGACGAGCCGCAGATCCCGCTCGGCCCGCTCGGCGGACAGCCGCTCGGCGGGGTCCTTGCGCAGCAGGCCCTCGATGACCGCAGCGAGCGGTCCGGCCCGGTACGGCGGCGGCAGTTCCTCGTCCACCACGGCCCGCAGGGTGCTCAGCGGAGTGTCCTGCCGGAACGGGGTGTTGCCCTCGACGGCCGCGTACAGCAGCACACCCAGCGACCACAGGTCCGACTCCGGGCCCGGGGTACGCCCGAGCGCCCGCTCCGGCGCGAGGAACTCGGGGGAGCCGACCACCTCTCCGGTCATGGTCAGTGCCGAGCTGCCCTCGACCGTCGCGATGCCGAAGTCGGTGAGGACCACCCGGCCGTCGTCGGCCAGCAGCACGTTGGCCGGCTTCACGTCCCGGTGCAGCACCCCGGCGGCGTGCGCGGCGCGCAGCGCGGACAGCACCTCGGCACCGATCCGCGCGGCCCGCTGCGGGGTCAGCGGACCCTCGGACTCCAGCTGGTCGGCGAGGGACAGCCCGCGCACCAGCTCCATCACGATCCAGGGGCGGCCGCCCTCCATCGCCACGTCGTACACCGTGACCACGTTGCGGTCGGCGACCCGGGCCGCTGCCCATGCCTCGCGCTCCAGGCGCGCGTACATCCGCTCCACGTCCGAAGCGGGCAGCCCGGCCGGGGCCCGTACCTCCTTGACGGCCACCTCGCGGTGCAGCACCTCGTCGCGGGCGCGCCACACGGTGCCCATGCCGCCCTCGCCCAGCGGGGACAGCAGGCGGTAGCGGCCCGCGATCACACGTTCACGGCCCGGCTCTTCGGACACGGGCGCCCCCCACGGAATCTGACGTGTTTCTCCGCAAAAGTAGCTCAGCCGAGGGCGGATGCGGCCCCCTTGAGCACCAATCCGGCACCCAGGGCGACGACGGTCAACGCGGAGACGAGCGGCAGCGTCCGGCGCACCACGGCGGCCGCCGGGTGGGCGGTCCAGCGCGGGCGCCGGTCCAGCACCCGGGTGACGCCCGAGCCCAGCTTGACGACGGCGAACCCGGCCGCCGTGAGCGTCAGTGCAAGACCGGCGCCGTACGCCACGACGAGCAGCAGACCGAACCAGGCCTTGCCGAGCGCCGCGGCACCGACCAGTACGACGACCGCGGAAGGGCTGGGCACCAGACCACCGGCGAACCCGAGCAGGATCGTGCCGCGGAGGGTGGGGGCGGTGGGGTGGGTGTGGGTGTGGCCGCCGTGGGTGTGTTCGACGGCGTGGTGGTGAGAGTGCCCGTGATGGTGATCGTGATGATGATCGTGATGGTCATGGGCTGTTCCGTGGTGAGCGCCCACGCCGGCCAACTGACGCTCCTCCGCCTCCTCGTGGACATGGGTATGGGTGTGTGCGTGCGCACGGTTGCGCCAGGCCCGGCGTACGAGGTTCGCGCCCGCCACGAGGACCAGGGCGCCGCTGGCGATGCCCAGCCAGGCGATCACCGAGGGCGTGGCGGCGGAGCCCGCCGTGACGAGCAGGCCCAGCGCGACCACGCCGAGGGTGTGGGTCACCGTGACCGAGGCGGCCAGGGGAAGCACGTCCCGCAGCCGGGCGCGGCCCCCGCGGGCGGCCGCCGTCGCGGCCATCAGGGTCTTGCCGTGGCCCGGCGCGAGGGCGTGCATAGCGCCGAGGACGACGGCGATGAGCAGGGCGAGCGCGGCGAAGCCGACGGTGAGGTCGTGGTGGGCGACGAGGTCGTCCAGGGCGCGCGTCCAGCGGTCGGCGCCCCGGGGCAGCACGGAGGCGCCCGGGGCGTCCTGCCGCTCCTCGGCGAGGGCCGGGCCGCCGGGGCGCACGCGCAGGGAGGCGGTGGCGGTGTCGGCGGGGGAGGACAGCAAGTCCTTGGGATAGCTGGTGAGTTCGTGCGAAACCGACTTCTTCGGTACGTCCGTCGCGGTGAGCGTCATGCGGTCGCCGCGCGCGGTGATCTCCCGCCAGCCGGGCCCGCTGGTGGCACCCGCGCTGTGAAAGCCGAGGGCGACGGACTTCCCCTGGGGCAGCGGCGCGGTGAACCGGCACTCCACGCGCAGCGTGTTCAACCCGGCCTGCCCGGGCCGCAGCTGGGCGTGGGCGGAGCCGGAGGCCAGCGGGGCGGCGCGTCCCGCGATGGTGAGCCTGCTGTCCTGCGCGGCCTCGGCGCAGCGCCGCTCGGCCCACGCGGTGAGTCCCAGCCGCTGGATGTCGGGCTTGGCCTGGGTGGCCGGGATCTCCGCGAGGTCCTCGACATGGTCGACGCGGAGCCGGCCGGGGGCGGCGACGAGACCGTCGTAGCGGTTGACGGTGAAGTTGCCGAGGGGGTGCGCGCTCGCGGCCGTGGCCGGGGTGAGCGCGAGGGCGCAGGCGGCGGCGAGGACGGCCGCGGCGGAGGCGAGCGGGCGGCGCAGGTTCACTTCGCGGCCTCCAGGGCCTTGCGGGCCCGCTCCGCGCCCAGGGGCGAGAAGCCGGGGTTCAGCTTCAGGGCGGCCGTCAGGGAGGCGCGGCTCCCCTCCTTGTCGCCGGTGGCCAGCTCGATCATGCCGCGGTGATAGAGGAAGGCGGCGCTGCGGTAGCCGGTCGCCGTGGCCCGACGGGCGTACGAAAGGGCTTCTGCGTCATGGCCGTTGACGTGCAACGCCCAGGCGAGGGCGTCCGCGGTGTGCACCGTGTGGCGGCGAGCCCATTCGGCGCGGGCCGCGCGCAGGGCGGACGCCTTGTCGCCGTGGTCGGCGGCGGCCAGCGCGGTGTCGAGGTCGGCGTTCACGCCGTTGGCGCGGGCCAGGGCGGTCCAGGCGTCCACGAGCGCGTACTGGTCGCGGGCCCTGGCCCGGTCGCCGGCCGCGCCGCGGGCCTCGTACAACTCCCCGAGTTCGACGAGCGGTCCGGGCAGCGGATAACGGGAGACCACGGTCTGCAGTCCCCTGATCGCCGCGTCCCGGTCACCGCGCGCCGCCTGGGCGCGGGCCCGGCCCTCCAGCGCGGGGAGGTAGTTCTCGTCGGCGGCCAGCGCTCGGGCGTAGTAGGTGAGTGCGGAGTCGTAGTCGCCCTGATTCCAGGCGAGTTGGCCGAGCTGGGCGGACACGTAGGCGACATCGCCCGGCGAAGTGGCCGCGGCCAGGGCCTGCTTCAGCACGCGCCGGGCGGTCGTCACGTCGCCACCCAGCTCGTGTACGTACGCGTACCGCGTGAAGACCGGCACCCCCGGCTTGCGCGCGTCCGCGGTCTCGGCGGCGCGGGCCGCCTCGGCGTACCGGCCCAGTTCGACCAGTGCGTCGATGCGCGAGGACAGGGCGCGTTCGCTGTACGGATTCTGCTCCAGGGCTTGGTCCGCATAGGTGAGGGCGTTCTTGAAGTCGTGCCGGGCGGCGGCGAGTGCGGCGCGCCCGGCCAGGGCCTGGTCGTTCCCGGGCGCCAGTTCCAGGGACCGCTTCAGGGCCTTCTCGGCCTGCGGATACCGGGCGGGGTCACCCTTGGTCCGCGCCTGCTCGACATACGCCAGCCCAAGAGTGGCCCAGCTGCCGAAGTCCCGTGGCTGAGACCGCAGATGCGACTGGAGAGCGGCAATACTCGCGTCCAGATCACCGCCGCCCAGCACGGCGGGGTCGACACCACTGGAAGCGGCCGCCACCGACACCGGCCCGCTGTCCCGCGCGGCCCCGACGGCAATCGCCCCACCGGTCATCGCCACGGCCAACAGGGCTGCACATCCGAGAAGTTGCACAGCCCGCCACCGTCGCCCAGCAGCGGCGACCCGACGAACGGCCGCCACACGCTGATCGCCCCCGGCTCCGGAAGACGGCAACTCAGAGACACCGGAGGCGGTCCCTGCCGCGCCGAACTCCCCTGCGGAAACGGTTGACCCCGCCCCCGATACGGCGGGCGCCGTTGCCGACTCGACAGGCTTGGAGATCGACTGGCTGGGCTCCGGCGCCGACGTGGCGGCGGCTGCGGCCGGCTCGGCGGGCTCGGAGGCGGGCTTGGCGGGCATCGGCTCCGGCAGGGCCGGCGCCGAGGTCGGCTGGGTGGGCTCCGGCGCTGATGTGGTGGGCGCGTTTGCCGACTCGGCGGGCCTGAAGGCTGGCTCGGTGTGCTGCGGTGCTGACAGGGCGGGCCCGGCGGTCGACGAGGCGGGAGCCATTGCCGGCTCGGCGGGCTCGGAGGCGGGCTTGGCGGGCTCCGGCTTCGACAGGGCTGGTGCCGAGGTGGACTGGGTGGGCTCCGGCCCTGACGCGGCGGGCGCCGACCCCGACACGGCAGGCGCCGACCCCGACACGGCAGGCGCCGCGGCCGACTCGACAGGCATCGTCGCCGATGCGGCGGGGGTCGCGGCTGACCGGGGAGGTTGGGAGGTCGGCTTGGTGGGCTCCAGCTCGGACAGGGCAGGCCCGGAGGCCGGCTCGGTGTGCTCCGACCCCGGCAGAGCAGGCACCGCGGCAGACTCGGCTGGATGCAAGGCTGGCTCGGTCGGCGCCGCTGCCGGCACGGCAGGCTCCCGCCCCGCCGAAGCGACCGGTTCCGGCGCCGACTTGGTGGGTGCGGCGGCCGGCTCGGCGGGTTCCGCCGGCGCGGGCGGCTCCGGCGCCGACGCGGCAGGCTCCGACCCCGGGAGGGTGGGTGGCGCGGCCGACTCGGCAGGCTCCGGCCCCGGGAGGGTGGGTGGCGCGGCCGACTCGGCAGGCTCCGGCCCCGGGAGGGTGGGTGGCGCGGCCGACTCGGCGGGCTCCGGCCCCGGGAGGGTGGGTGGCGCGGCCGACTCGGCGGGCTCCGGCCCCGGGAGGGTGGGTTGCGCGGCCGACTCGGCAGGCTCCGAGGCGGACGAGGTCGGCTCCGACCCCGATACGGCAGATGCGCTCAGCGCAGTCTCGGCGGGACCCCGGTCAGGCCCGGGCTGCGGGCCGGTTCCGGGAGTGGCGGGTGTCGAGGTGGCACCCGCGGTCGCGGCCCTGCTCTCCGTGGGCCCGCCGGTCTCCTCGTCATTGGTGCGCGGGGCCATGCCCTCTCCTAGGTCGCCTGATCATGGTTCGGAAGGGGAAGGGCGCGGCCCGCCGTGGGGGAGGGGGAAACGGGCCGCGCCGGTCGGTGGGGTGGGGGTCAGTACGGGCGCTGCATGCGGCGGCGCCACCAGGCGAAGGCGGTGCCGATCAGCAGGATCCCGGCCGCGCCCGAGGCCGCCGAGGCGGCGATGAGCACGGTGTTGCCGGAGCCGGAAGAAGAGGACCCGGCCGGCTGCAGGGCGTCGCCGAGCTGGCTGCGTACGTCCGTGCCCGAGGTCGTGCCCTTGGCGAGCGGGCCGCGTGAGCCCGAGGTGGGCTGGGCGACGTACGGGAAGTACTTCTCGAACTTCTTGTCGTTCTTGTCGACCGCGTCGCCCAGGTCGTTCTTGGAGCCGACCAGTTCACCCTCCACGACCTGGAGCGCCTCGTCCACCACGTCGTCGGTGAGCCGGCGGCCGTTCGGGAAGCCCGCGTTGTCACCGTCGAGGACACCGAGCCGCTTGGGGTGCATGCTCGGCTTGATGGAGGTGTTCAGCCGCAGCTCCTCCGAAGGCTTCACCTTCGGCGGCTGGTTGAGTCCCTTGACGCCCTTGAGGAAGACGTCGACGAGGTCGTTGCGCGGCTCGGCCGGCGCCTTGATCTTGTAGATCCCCTCGATGAGCTTCGGCAGCTCGGGGTTGGTGACGTTCTTCAGGAACTGCGCGTCGTACCAGGGCTGGGACGCGTTGAACTTGTCCTTGTCCTTCTGCGGGTTGACGACCTCGTTCACCAGCGGGTTGCCCAGGCGCGAGACCTGCGAGTAGTAGCCCTGCGCGTTCCGGCGCTGGGTGGTGGACCAGATGCCCACGATCGGCTGCTTCGACGACTCGCGGATCAGGTCGTTCGGGACCTGCAGCGCGATCGTGTTGACGTTGTAGCCCTTCAGCGTGTCCCGGCCGACCTCGGTGAGGTTGCCGCCGTAGAGCAGGTCGAAGACGCGCAGGTCCAGGAAGAAGGGGTCGTCGGCCTGGCCGGCGAAGGTCGCGGCACCGCCCGCCGTCTTGTACACCGCCTGGGCGCGCAGCTTGCCGTAGTCCGGCATGGACGCCTTGCCCACGTTCGACGGAGCGACCGGTACGTCGTCCGCGAGCTTCGTCTTCGACATCACGTGCTGGTTCTTCAGCCGGATCAGGTCGATGTCGTACGTCTGCGTGACGTTGAGGTCAGGGTCGTCCAGGCTGGTGACCGCACCCGTGTTGTAGAGGAAGGTGTTGCCGTTCTTGGTGTGCGTCTTGAAGGTGTAGCGGAACAGCAGCTCGCCCTGCGCGTCACCGTTGTTGTCGATGTGGATGTCGTACTGCGCGTCGTCCGCGAACGTGTAGAAGTTCGGGCCGCCGGCCGGTTCCTCGAACGGGATCCAGTTGGCCACGATCGTCGTGGTGTCGGGCTTGTCCGGGCTGACGAACGCGTACAGGTCCGTGTTGTCGTACTGCGGGGTCCCCGAGATCAGCGGGGCCTCCCGGTGGGAGGAGGCGGAGGCCGCCCCGGGTTCCAGCGTGGCGACGCCGGCGGCTGCGAGCCCTCCGGCGGCCAGCGCACCACAGATGAGCGAGACCAGGCCCTTGCGTCCCGTGCCGCTCCTGGAGAAGAGAGGTGTCATGCCGTCCGTCCTCAGTGCCAACTTGCCTTGACGGACGGGTATACGGAGCCGAGGAGCCGATCGGCTTGGTCCGGCGGAAGAATTTTTTTCGGCGTTTCGGACCCGCGTTTTCGGTCCTCCGATCCGTATCACCCGCCGGAGGTGTGCGCTCGTGCGGATGCGTGGGGTCAGAGGCAGGGCGGCCGGATGCGGCCACAGAGGGGGGAGCGGTGTGGAGGCGGACGAGCTTCTGGTGCTCGTGGCGGGCGGTGACCAGCAGGCATTCGAGGATCTCTACGGACTGGTGTCGGGACCGGTGTTCGGTCTCGTGCGACGGGTCGTGCGCGATCCCGCCCAGTCCGAGGAGGTCGCCCAGGAGGTGCTGCTCGAACTGTGGCGCTCCGCCGCCCGGTTCGACCCCGGCCGGGGCAGCGCCCTGTCCTGGATCCTCACCCTCGCCCACCGCAGGGCCGTCGACCGGGTGCGCAGTGCCCGCGCGGCCGGCGAACGCGAGCAGCGCGAGGCCCTGCGCGCCGGGGAACCCGCCTTCGACCAGGTCGCCGAGGAGGTCGAGGCAGGCCTCGAACGGGAATGGGTGCGCCGCTGCCTGGACCGGCTCACCGCCCTGCAACGCCAGTCCGTGACCCTCGCCTACTACGACGGCTACACGTACCGTGAGGTGGCCGAGCGGCTGTCGTTGCCGCTGGGCACGGTCAAGACGCGGATGCGCGACGGACTCACCCGGCTGCGCGAGTGCCTGGGAGGTGCCGCATGAGCATCCTCGGCCGCCTGCTGGGCCGCAAGGACCTGCACTCCCTCGCCGCTCCCTACGCGCTGGACGCCCTCGAACCCGGCGAGCGGCGCCGCTTCGAGAAACACCTCAAGGGCTGCGACCGCTGCGCCGCCGACGTCCGGGCCCTGTCCGAGGACGCGCTGCGCCTCGCCTGGTCCACGGCCGCCCCCGCACCGGCCGCCCTGCGCGACCGGGTCCTGGCCGCCGTCCGTACCACCCCGCAGGAGCAGGCGCCCACGCCCGCGCGCGAGCGCGCACCGCAGTTGCCGCCGCACGTCTGGGGCACCCAGCCCCCGCCCTCGCGCACCCGTACACCCCGGACGCGCCCTCTCTTCGTGCCCTTCGCCACGGCGACCGCCGCCGCGGCCCTCGTCGTCGCTTCTCTTTTCGCGGTCCAGGCGAACCGCGCCGAGGACCGGCTCGACGCCGAGCGGGCCCGGGCACGTGAGATCGCCCACGTTCTCGCAGCTCCCGACGCTCGCGCGGTGGGCAGCAAGGACGCCCGGGGCCGCAGTATCGGAGTAATCGCCTCCGCATCGGAGGGCCGGGCCGTCGTCACGCTCAGCGGATACGGCACCCCGTCCGGCGGCCGCGTACACCAGCTCTGGCTCATGCGCCCCCACGTGCAACCGCGCTCCCTGGGGCTCTTCGAGGGCGACACGCCCTTGATCGCCAAGGGGCTGGACAAGTCCTCGACGTCACTCGCCGTAACCGTCGAACCGAACGGCGGTTCAGCGCAGCCCACCAGCCAGCCGGTTGTCCAACTCACCTTGAAATCGGTCGGATTCGGAGAGTAGCCAAAGAGGGTTGGTCAACCTCCTTGCAGGGAAGGTGAATCCTGTGGGCGAGATACCCGCATGCCCCACTGGGGCGATAGGGTTACCCTGCCCGGGCCGGGTGGACTCGTACGGGTGGGGAGTGACATGGAGCAGATAACAGTGCGCAGCAGGGCCAGGGTCCCTGCGATCACCTGCGGGAGCAGCGCGACCAGTTCGCGCCTCGACCGCCATCTTTCGGTGCTGGCGGGTCCCGCCATACCGCAGCAGAAGGCGGCCGAGGCGACCTTGCTGATGCGTGAGCTGACGGCACGTGACACCGCGCACAAGCGCAGCGACCGAGGTGCGCGGGTCAGCCGCGTCTCCCTCTTCGCGCCGCTGCGCCGGCTGCGCCGCTCGCTGTTCGGCGGGCACTGAGCGGTCACCGAGCGCACCGCCAGTCGAACCGTCAGCCGAACCGTCAGTTCCTGGAGCCTCTTCCAGGAGGCCCGCGCTCAGGCGGCCACACCCTCCCGGCGCAACGCTGCGATCTCGTCGTCCGTCATCCCCACGGCACGCAGCAACGCCCCGGTGTGCTGTCCGAGCGCGGGCACCTCGCCCATCCGCGCCTCGTCCCCGCCCGGCAGAGTGATGGGAGGCAGCAGCGCCCTCAGCGCTCCGACCGGCGACCCCACCTGACGCCACCGCTCCCTGGCCGCCAGCTGTGGGTGGTCCGCCAGCTCGTGCAGATCCCTGAGCCGGGCGCAGGCGATACCGGCCTGCTCCAGCCGGGCCAGTGCCTCGTCGGCGTCCAGCGCGCTCAGCGCCCGCGCGACCAGCGCATCGGTCCGCTCCCGGTGCGCCACGCGCGCCGCGTTCGTCGCGTAGGCCGGATCCGTCCCCACGTCAGGCTGTCCTATGACCTGTTCGGCCAGCCGCCGCCACTCCCGGTCGTTCTGCACCGACAACAGCACCCGCCCGCCGTCCGCCGTCGCATAGGCGTCGTAGGGGGCGATGACGGCGTGCGCGAGCCCGGTACGAGCCGGGGGCTCGCCCCCGTGCATCGCGTGGTGCAGCGGATGCCCCATCCACTCGGCGAGCGCCTCCAGCATCGACACCTCCACCGGCCCGCCCCGCCCGGTCGTGCCGCGCCGCACCAGCGCGGCCAGCACCCCTGAGAAGGCGTACATGGCCGCCGCGATGTCCGCCGCCGGGATCCCCGCCTTGACCGGCTGCCCGGGCGTCCCGGTCACCGACACCAGCCCCGCCTCGCACTGTACGAGCATGTCGTACGCCCGCTTGTCCGCGTACGGTCCCGAGCTGCCGTAGCCCGAGATGTCCACGGCGATCAGCCGCGGGTGCGCCGCGCACAGCGTGGCCGCGTCAAGACCGAGCCGGGCCGCGGCTCCCTGGGCGAGGTTCTGCACGAACACGTCGGCGTCCGCGATCAGCCGTCGTACGACGTCCAGGCCGCGCGGGTCCTTGAGGTCCAGGGCGAGGGACTCCTTGCCGCGGTTGCACCACACGAAGTGCGAGGCGAGGCCGCCGGCCGCGGTGTCGTAGCCGCGCGCGAAGTCGCCGCCGTCGATCCGCTCCACCTTGATGACCCGGGCGCCCAGGTCGGCGAGCTGCCGGGTCGCGAAGGGCGCGGACACGGCCTGTTCGACGGCGACGACGGTGATGCCCTCCAGGGGCAGCGGGAGACGATCCATGGGGTGGATGATCTCCCCTGACCGGCGGCTTTGTCAGTAGCCGGTCACTGCTCGCCGTGCGCGTACCGGTGTACGGCGAGGGGCAGGAACAGTGCGGTCAGGGCGAGGCTCCACAGCAGTGACCCGGCGACGGGGTGGGCCACCGGCCAGGCGGAGTCCCGCGGGATCGGCGCGTTGCCGAACAGGTCCCGCAGGGCGGTCGTCACCGCGCTGATCGGATTCCACTCGGCGAGGGTGCGCAGCCGGCCCGGGAGGTTGGCGGTGGGGATGTAGGCGTCGGACAGCAGCGGCAGCACGAAGGAGGCGGCGCCGAGCTGCCCGGCGGCGTCCTCGCTGCGGGTGAGCAGCCCGAGGAAGATCCCGGCGCAGGTGCAGGCGAACCGGAAGAGCAGCAGCAGACCCACCGCGCCGACGGCCGCGGGCGCGGAGCCCTCGATCCGCCAGCCAACCGCGAGCCCCACCAGCAGCAGGGGCACGGTGCCGACGGCCGTGACGACGAGGTCCGCCGCCGCCTGCCCGAGGGGTACGGCGGCCCTGCTCACCGGCATCGTGCGGAAGCGGTCCATCACGCCCCGGTGCGTGTCCTGGGCGGCCTGGAACATACCGGTCATCAGCCCGCCGGCCGCGGTCGCCACGAGCAGTCCGGGCACCAGGAAGGAGCGGTACTCGCGGCCGGGCATCGCCAGGGCGCTGCCGAAGACGTAGCCGAAGAACAGGAGCATGGTGACCGGCATCGTCTGGGTCAGGACGGCGAGGCCGGGGTTGTTGCGGACCCGGCGCAGCTGCCGGCCCGTCATCGCCCGGGCGTCGTGGGCCAACGCGCTCACGGCACCAGCTCCTTGCGGTCGGCGGGCTCCCCGGTGAGTCGGAGGAAGACCTCGTCGAGGGTCGGCGGGCGCAGCCGCGCGTCGAGCAACGGCACTCCGGCCGCGTCGAGTTCGCGCACCAGGCGGGGCAGGGTGAGGGTCGGGTCGGTGGTGACCGCACCGACGGCGTTGCGCTCGCGGTGGAACACGGGGGCGGAGCCGGTGAGTTGGTCGAGGACCGCGGCCGCTCCCGTCAGCGCGTCGGCATCGGCGACGACGGCTTCGGCGTACGAGCCGACCAGCGCCTTGAGTTCGGCGGGCGTTCCGGAGTGGGCGACCTGCCCACGGTCCATGAGGGCGATGTCGTCGGCGAGTCGGTCGGCCTCCTCCAGGTACTGGGTGGTGAGCAGCACGGTGGTGCCGTCCGCCTTCAGTTCGCGCACCGCCTGCCAGATGCGGGTGCGGCTGGCCGGGTCCAGTCCGGTGGTCGGCTCGTCGAGGAAGAGCACGTCGGGCCGGCGGATCAGGCTCGCCGCGAGGTCGAGTCGGCGCCGCATGCCGCCCGAGTAGGTGGACGCGTTCCGGTCCGCGGTCTCGGCCAGCCCGAACCGCTCCAGCAGTTCGTCGGCCCGGCCGGCCGGTCCTCGCACCCGGTGCAGCCGCGCGAACAGACGCAGGTTCTGCCGGCCGGTGAGGTCGCCGTCGACCGAGGCGTACTGCCCGGCGACCCCGATCCGGCGGCGCACCGCGGCCGGGTCCCGGACCAGGTCGTGCCCGGCGACGCACGCCGAGCCCCCGTCGGGCCGGAGCAGCGTGGTCAGCAGCCGTACGGCGGTCGTCTTCCCGGCCCCGTTCGGCCCGAGCAGTCCGCAGACCGTGCCCTGCGCGACGGCCAGATCCAGCCCTCGCAGGGCGTGCACGGCACCGAAACGCTTCTCCAGTCCTTCACTGAGTACAGCGTACGTAGTAACCATGCGGCGACCATACCCCACTACGTACGCTGTACGTAACTAGGATGGTGGCCGAGGTGATGATCGATGGGAGTCCGAGGGGCCGTCCCCGAAGTGATCTGGGCGCGCCCCGAGCGCACGGGCCGGGGCCCGAAGCCCGCCTACACGCGCGACGACATCGCGGCGGCCGCCGTCCGGATCGCCGACGTGCAGGGGCTCGACGCGGTGTCGATGCGGCACGTCGCGGCCGAGCTGGGCTGCGGCACGATGTCGCTGTACAACTACGTCCCCCGCAAGGAGGACCTGTACGAGCTGATGATGGACGTGGTCAGCGCGGAGCACGAGCCGTGGGAGCCGAGCGGGGACTGGCGGGCGGATCTGCGCCGGGTGGCTCATGACACGCGCGCGCTGATGCACCGGCATCCGTGGGTGCCCCGCCTGATGTCCCCGGTCTACGGCTTCAGCCCGCACGCCCTGGGCTACCTGGAGCACTGCCTGACCTGCTTGGATCCGCTGGAGGTGGCGTACGGCACCAAGCTCGAACTGATCGCCATGCTGAACGGTGTGGTGACCGCCTACGTCCGCAACGAACTCGACACGGCTGAGCGAGTACGGGCCCTGCCGTGGTCGGAGGACGAGGAGAACGCGGCCCGCGCCGCCTACCTGAGCACTCGGATCGCGTCCGGCGCCTACCCGAGGATGGCAGCGGCGTTCGCGGAGGATGCCGGCCCGATCGATCTGGAGGCGGTGTTCCAGCGGGCGCTGGAGCGGGTCCTGGATGCCTTTGCGCCGCGCTAGCTCGGCTGGTGCGGGGTGTGGGTGGCCGGTCGCGCATGACGCCCGTCCGGGATCCTTCCCGGCCCCGCCGTGCCGAGGACGTCGCGCGGCTGGAGGCCGCCCTGCGGTGCCGCTAGAGCAGGGCGAACTGGCCCTCCGGGCCCTCCTCGTGGTGGTCGAGGACCGAGGCGGGGCGGCGGGAGGACTCCGGCACCGGGAGGATGTCCGCCTGGCGGAGGTCGGCCGCCGTGATCGTCGAGGGTGGCTTCAACTCATCACGCTGTGGGCTGAGTTCGGCCAGCAGGGCCAGGACCGTGATCAGTTCGAGGAGTTCCGATGTCCAGGGCTGGCGCCAGGTGGTCGGGCGGATCGCTGCCAGGGTGCCCGGCTCCGCCGGAGTCGTGCGGGCCGCGAACCAGGTCTCCAGGACGCGCACTCCGGCCAGCTCGTACTCCCAGGCCTCCGGCGGGACGGGGGAGATGCGGCCCTCGTCCAGGTGGAGGGTCTCCTCGTCGTGGTCGTAGTCGAGGGTTGGGGGGAGGGCGGGCAGGGGCGCGCGGACGTAGGGGCGGCGGCCGCCGGGGAGTTTGGGGCGTTCGCCGTCGCGGCGCATCAGCCAGAGCATGCGGTGGCCCAACTCGACGCCCCGGGACCAGAGTTCGCCGTCGTCGGTGAGCGGCACGGTGAGGTCGGGGCGGATCGCCGCCAGGATCCACGCCAGGGCGTCGGGCGGGGTGGGGCTGGTGCCCAGGCGGGCGGCGAGGTGGTCCAGCAGGCCCGGCGCCAGGTTCGGTTCCGTGCCGCCCGGGCGGCGGTAGAGCGGGCGGATACGGCCGGCGCGGAGGGTGGGCAGGAGCGAGGTCGCCAGCAGCGGGGCGTCCGCGTCGGCCGTCTCCACCACGAAGACCTGGTGTGCGTCCGCCACCCGCCACAACTCCGGGCGGGCCGTGTCGATCAGCCGGTGGTCCGGGATCAGCCACTGTTCGTCGAAGGGTGAGGAAAGGACTCGTACCGGCTCGGCGCACGGGCCCTCGGCGCGCGCCAGCCGCTCCGTGCCGGTGGACTGGCCGGGCAGCTGCCCCACCGCGGACTGCAGGGTGCGGGAGCGGGTCGGCTCGAACAGGGCCTCCCGGTCCGGCCCGTCGGCCTTCAGCAGGGCGTCCCAGCGGGCCTTCAGGGAGGCCGGATCGGGTGCCGTCGGCCAGGCGCGGCCCGGCCGCAACGGTGCGACGGACCACGGCATGAGGTCCGCCAGCAGCGGAGCGTCGTCGTGCGTCACGCAGGGCATGGTACGGGCTCGCCTCGCCGGCCGGGTCAGGTGGCGTCCAGAGTCACCGTGAAGGAGAAACGGTCGCCCCGGTAGTGGATGACCGCCACGTCCAGCACCCGGCCGTCGGCGTCGTACGTCACGCCCGTGTAGTGCAGGATCGGGCTGAGCAGCGGCACCTGGAGCAGCCGTGCGGTCTCCGGGTCCGCGAGCCTCGCCTCCACCGTGTCCGTGATGCGGCTGATGTCCGCCCCGACGACGTCCCGCAGCACCTTGGTCATCGGCCAGCGGGTCAGGTCGTCCAGGTCGATGCGTGCGGCCAGTTCGGGGCGGACGTGGTTGCGGGCGTGGTTGGTCGGCTCGCCGGTCTTCTCGTCGCTGCGCAGTCGGTGGTACGTCGCCACCTGGGCGAGATCCGGGAAGTACTCGGCGAGTTCGCCGGTCACCGGCGCCGTGCCGTGGTCCAGCAGCTCGGTCGTCATGCCGGACTGCTGGGCCACGATCGCGTCCACCGAGCCGAGCAGCCGCACCGGAGCCCCGCGCCGGACACCCGGCTCGATGAACGTGCCGCGCCGCCGGTGCCGGCTGATCAGCCCCTCGTCCTCCAGCTCCTTCAGCGCCTGCCGCATGGTGAGCACGCTGACCCCGTAGTGCTCGGCCAGCTGCTCCTCGGTGGGCAGGCGCAGCGGGTCCCGCGGCGAGCGGCCGAGTATCGAGGCGCGCAGCGACTGCGACACCTGGTACCACAGCGGCAGCTTGCGGTTCAGGACGATCGAATCCGGAGCGAAGGAGGTCACATGGTTATCCGTACCTGGTGAGGAACGTCCGGTGCAACGGAGGCGTCACAGGGCGCGGAAGTGCCGCTCGAGGCCCTGCCACACGTCGTCGTACCGCTGCTGGAGATGGTCGGCCCGGGCCGCGTGCGGGGTGAGCGTCACCGGCCAGCGCGTCTCGAACATGAACGCCAGCCCGTCGTCGATCTTCTGCGGCCGCAGTTCGGCGGCGCTCGCCTTGTCGAAGGTCTCCCGGTCCGGGCCATGCGCCGACATCATGTTGTGCAGCGAGCCGCCGCCCGGCACGAAGCCCTCCGCCTTGGCGTCGTAGGCACCCTCGATCAGGCCCATGTACTCGCTCATCACGTTCCGGTGGAAGTACGGCGGCCGGAAGGTGTCCTCGCCGACCAGCCAGCGCGGGGCGAAGACCACGAAGTCGACGCCGGCCAGCCCCGGGGTGTCCGACGGGGAGGTCAGGACCGTGAAGATGGAGGGGTCCGGGTGGTCGTACGAGATGGTGCCGATCACATTGAAACGGCGCAGATCGTAGACGTACGGCACATGGTTGCCGTGCCAGGCGACCACATCGAGGGGGGAGTGGTCGTAGGTCGCCGTCCAGAGGTTGCCGCAGAACTTGTTCACCACCTCCACCGGACCGTCCGCGTCCTCGTACGCGGCGACCGGAGCCCGGAAGTCCCGGGCGTTGGCGAGCCCGTTGGCGCCGATGGGCCCGAGGTCGGGGAGCTGGAAGGGCGCTCCGTAGTTCTCGCACACATAGCCGCGCGCAGACTCGTCGAGTAGTTCCACACGGAAGCGCACCCCACGCGGAATCAGCGCCACATGTGCGGGTTCCACATGGAGCCTGCCGAACTCGGTGTGCAGCAGCAGCCCGCCGCGCTCCGGCACGATCAGCAGCTCCCCGTCGGCGTCGGAGAAGACCCGCTCCATCGAGGAGTTGGCGTGATAGAGGTGCACGGCCATGCCGGTGCGCTGCGTCGCGTCGCCGTTGCCGCCCAGGGTCCACAGGCCCGCCAGGAAGTCCGTGCCCGCCGGCGGCTCGGGCAGCGGGTTCCAGCGCAGCCGGTTGGGGTCGGGCACCGTCTCGGCGAAGGGAGCCGTCCGGATCGCGCCGTTGCCGGTGCGGGTGAAGGCCGGGTGCGCGGCCGACGGGCGGATGCGGTACAGCCAGGAGCGGCGGTTGTGCGCCCGCGGCTCGGTGAACGCCGTACCGCTCAGCTGCTCCGCGTACAGGCCGAGCGGCGCGCGCTGCGGCGAGTTGCGGCCCTCGGGCAGGGCGCCCGGCACCGCCTCCGAGACGTGTTCGTTGCCGAACCCGGAGAGATACGACAGTCCCTCGGCGGTCTTCCGTGCATCCCCGCTCATGATCGCTCCCTTGCGCTCCCGATTCCTATGTAACACCGTAGGAATCAGCAGAGGGCGAGCGCAAGAGGGTCTTGGGCCGTCCTCCCTCCGGGGGTGGGGCGGGAACCAGACTTCAGGGGGATTCGGGTGCCGGAGCGTTTCACTAACCTCCCGGGCATGTCGTGGACGCGCAGAACTCTCATCGCGCTCGCGGCCTGTGTCCTGCTGCCGCTCGGAGCGCAGGGCTGCGGGACCGGCGAGGCGCACGGGCAGGGCGACACCGTCTCGCCCTCGCCGGTGGGCAAGGTCCTGGACGACACGGACGGGACCGGCCGGCACCTGCGCGAGGTCAAGCAGGGGAACGCACCCGAGGTCGGCGTCGAGGTCACCCCGGACGCCGCCGGCGGCTGGGACGTCCTGCTGACGCCGCGCCACTTCCGCTTCTCGCCGGCCGGCACGCAGCCGAGGGCGGTCCCCGGGCGCGGGCACGCAGGCCTCTTCGTCGACGGCCACTTGGTGACCCGGCTGCGGGGGCCTGCGTACCACCTGGCCGGCCGGCTCGTCCCGCACGGCACCCACCACGTCACCGCCCGCCTGTACGCCGACGACGGCACGGTGTGGGCCGTGCACGGCAAGCCGGTCGAGAGCACCGCCGACCTCACGGCGTCCGGTGCGGAGACGGACACCGCCGCCCGATGAGTGCACCGGCCACCCTTTTCCGTACCGGGGGGCGAGGTTCACCTCACCCCGGCGGAAAGGCATCATGAAGTCCGTGCCCCACGCGACCTCCCTTCGCCGCGCGCCCGTCCAGCGGCGCAGCGCCGAACGGCTGACCAGGATCCTCGACGCCTGCGCCGACCTCCTCGACGAGGTCGGCTACGACGCGCTGAGCACCCGGGCGGTGGCCCTGCGCGCCGGCGTGCCCATCGGCTCGGTCTACCGGTTCTTCGGCAACAAGCGGCAGATGGCCGACGCGCTCGCCCAGCGCAACCTGGAGCGGTACACCGAACGCGTCACCGAGCGGCTGAAGCAGGCGCAGCACGGGGACTGGCGAGCGGCCATGGACGCCGTCCTGGACGAGTACCTGAGCATGAAGCGCACCGCGCCCGGCTTCTCCCTCGTGGACTTCGGCAACCAGATCCCGGTCGGCGTCCGCCAGGCCGAGCCCAACACCCGCGTCGCCGAACGCCTCACCGCCCTGCTCTCCGGCTACCTCGGCCGCACCCCGGACGAGGAGCTGCGGCGCGTCTTCCTGGTCGCCGTGGAGAGCGCGGACACCCTCGTGCAGCTGGCCTTCCGGGTCGATCCCGAGGGGGACGAGGCGATCATCCACGAGACGCGGGAGCTGCTGCGGGCGTATCTGGGGCGCGTACTCGACTGAGAGCCTTTCGCAGCTTCCGCAGAGGGCTCCCCTCCATGCCTACTGGTCGGTATGCTCGGGTCCGAGCCCGCCCGTGCTTGAGCGGCACCGACGCCGCCGACCCCCTGGGGAGGACCCGTGTCCCGCACCGCCCTGCGAATCTGCCCCCTGTGCGAGGCCACCTGCGGGCTGACCCTCACCATCGAGGGCACCCGTGTCACCGGCGCCCGCGGCGATCGCGAGGACGTCTTCAGCAAGGGTTTCATCTGCCCCAAGGGCGCCTCCTTCGGCGCCGTCGACGGCGACCCCGACCGGCTGCGCACCCCGCTCGTGCGCGAGGACGGCGTCCTGCGCGAGGCCACCTGGGAGGAGGCCTTCGACGCGGTCGCCGCGGGCCTGCGCCCGGTCGTGGAGCGGTACGGCCCCGACGCCCTCGGTGTCGTCCTCGGCAACCCCAACGTGCACACCATGGCGGGTGCGCTCTACCCGCCGGTCCTCCTCGGCGCCCTGCGCACCCGCAGCCTGTTCACCGCCTCCACGGTCGACCAGATGCCCAAGCACGTCTCCAGCGGGCTGCTCTTCGGCGACGCGAACGCCATCCCGGTGCCGGACCTCGACCACACCGACCACCTGCTGCTCATCGGCGCCAACCCGTTGGAGTCCAACGGCAGTCTGTGCACCGCCCCCGACTTCCCCGGCAAGCTCAAGGCCCTCAAGGCCCGCGGCGGCCGGCTCACCGTGGTGGACCCGCGCCGCACCCGCACCGCCAAGCTCGCCGACCGGCACCTCGCCATCCGGCCCGGCGCCGACGCCCTGTTGCTCGCCGCGATGGCCACCGTGCTGTTCGAGGAGGGCCTGGTCGACCTCAAGGACCTCGCCCCGCACGTCCAGGGGGTCGAGCACGTGCGGGACGCCCTGCGGGAGTTCACCCCCGAAGCCGTCGCCGGGGCCTGCGACGTCGACGCGTCCGTCATCCGCACTCTCGCCCGCGAACTCGCCGCCGCCCCCACCGCCGCCGTCTACGCCCGCATCGGCAGCTGCACCGTCCCGCACGGCACCCTGGCCAGCTGGCTGGTCGACGTCCTCAACGTGCTGACCGGCAACCTGGACCGCCCGGGTGGCGCCCTGTTCCCGCAGGCCGCCACCGACAGGACGCCCCGCCCGGCGGGCCCCGGCCGCGGCTTCGCGCTCGGCCGCTGGCACTCCCGGGTGCGGCACCTGCCCGAGGCCAAGGGCGAGTTGCCGCTCTCCGCGCTCGCCGAGGAGATCGACACGGCCACCGCGGAGGGCGAGCCGATCCGCGCGCTCGTCGTGGTCGCGGCCAACCCGGTGCTGTCCGCGCCCGACGGCGACCGCCTCGACAAAGCCCTGGACTCACTGGACTTCATGGTCAGCGTCGACCCCTACCTCAACGAGACCTCCCGCCACGCCGATGTCGTACTGCCCCCGCCGCCCCCCTCGCAGAGCCCGCACCACGACTTCGCCTTCAACACCCTCGCCGTCCGCAACCAGGTCCGCTACAGCCGCCCCGCCGTCCCCCTCGAACCCGGCCGCATGGCCGAGACCGAGATCCTCGCCCGGCTGATCCTGGCCGCCACGGGCATGCAGGGCGCCGACCCGGCCGCCGTCGATGCGATGGTGATCGAGCAGACCCTCGCCAAGGCCGTCCAGGAGCCCCACTCCCCGGTGCACGGCCGTGACCCGAAGGAACTCGCAGGCCTGCTCACCGGGGACACCGGCCCCGAGCGCCGGCTCGACCTCATGCTGCGCCTCGGCCCCTACGGCGACGGCTTCGGCGTACGGCCCGACGGGCTGACCCTGGCCCGGCTGCTCGACCATCCGCACGGCATCGACCTCGGCCCGCTGCGCCCCCGCCTGCCGCAGCCGCTGAAGACCGTCAGCGGCAAGGTCGAGCTGCTGCCCGAGCCGATCGCCGGCGACCTGCCCCGGCTCCGGGCGGCCCTGGGTGAGCGCCCCGCGGGGCTCGTCCTCGTCGGCCGCCGCCATCTGCGCTCCAACAACAGCTGGATGCACAACGTGCCCGCCCTCACCGGCGGCAGCAACCGCTGCACCCTGCACATCCACCCCGAGGACGCGGAGCGCCTGGGAGTGCGCGACGGGGCGGACGTACGCGTGAAGGGAGCCGGGGGAGAGGTGGTCGCCCCCGCCGAGGTCACCGACGGCGTCCGGCCGGGCGTGGTGAGCCTGCCGCACGGCTGGGGCCACGACCGTCCCGGGACCCGGATGAGCCACGCGGTCCGGGAGCCCGGCGTCAACGTCAACCAGCTCCTCGACGGCAGCCTGCTCGACCCGCTGTCGGGCAACGCGGTCCTCAACGCAGTGCCCGTCGATCTCACCGCACAGCTGTGACCTGGAGTTTTGCGCTTATTGCTCGCGTGTCAACGTCTTGTTAACGCCGTTTGACGGGACCTAACGTCATCGCACCGCCAGCCCCCGGTGGGATGTTCAAGGGCGAACGTTAGGTATCCATTCATGCTGACCATCCTCGGCTTCGCCATGATCGCGACCTTCCTGGTCCTGATCATGCTGAAGAAGATGTCGCCGATCGCGGCGCTCGTACTGATCCCGGCGCTGTTCTGCGTCGTCGTTGGCAAGGGCGCCCAGCTCGGCGACTACGTCATCGACGGCGTCACCGGCCTCGCCCCCACCGCGGCGATGCTCATGTTCGCGATCGTCTACTTCGGTGTGATGATCGACGTGGGCCTCTTCGACCCGGTCGTCCGGGCGATCCTGAGGTTCTGCAAGGCCGACCCGCTGCGGATCGTCGTCGGCACCGCCGTCCTCGCCGCGATCGTCTCGCTCGACGGCGACGGCTCCACCACCTTCATGATCACGGTCTCGGCGATGTACCCGCTGTACAAGCGCCTGAAGATGAGCCTGGTCGTGATGACCGGCGTGGCCGCCATGGCCAACGGCGTCATGAACACACTCCCGTGGGGCGGTCCGACCGCCCGGGCCGCGACCGCGCTGAAGCTGGACGCCGGCGACATCTTCGTGCCGATGATCCCGGCCCTCGCCGTGGGCCTGCTCTTCGTCTTCTGCCTCGCGTACGTGCTCGGCCGCCGCGAGCGGCGGCGGCTCGGCGTGCTGACGCTGGAGGAGGCGCTGGCGGAGGAGACGGAGACGGTGCTGGTGGGCGCCGGTTCCGGCAAGGGCACCAAGAGCACCGGAGGTTCCGGCAGCGGCGCCGGCCTGCCGCAGGAGCCCGAGGAGGACGGCTTCCAGGGCCTCGACCCGAACCGCGCCAGCCTGCGCCCCCGGCTCTACTGGTTCAACGCCCTGCTCACGGTCGCCCTGCTCACCGCCATGATCATGGAGTGGCTGCCGATCCCGGTGCTGTTCCTGCTCGGTGCCGCGCTCGCGCTGACCGTCAACTTCCCGCACATGCCGGACCAGAAGGCCCGCCTGGCCGCGCACGCCGACAACGTCCTCAACGTCTCCGGCATGGTCTTCGCCGCCGCCGTCTTCACCGGTGTCCTGCAGGGCACCGGCATGGTCGACCACATGGCGAAGTGGCTGGTGGACAACATCCCCGACGGCATGGGCCCGCACATGGCCCTGGTCACCGGCGTGCTGAGCATCCCGCTCACGTACTTCATGTCCAACGACGGCTTCTACTTCGGCATCCTGCCGGTGCTCGCCGAGGCCGGGCAGGCACACGGCGTCTCCTCCCTCGAGATCGCCCGGGCCTCCCTCGTCGGCCAGCCGCTGCACATGTCCAGCCCGCTCGTCCCGGCCGTGTACGTCCTCGTCGGCATGGCCAAGGTCGAGTTCGGCGACCACACGCGCTTCGTCGTGAAGTGGGCGGCGCTGACCTCGCTGGTGGTCCTCGGCGCGGGAATCCTGTTCGGCATCATCTGACCACCAGAGGGAGGATGTACCCATGAGGCCCGGTAAGAGCCGCGGCTGGCTGATCCGCCTCGTCATCGCCTTCGGCTTCGCGCAGGGGGCGGTGTCGATGGCCCGGCCCGCCGTCTCCTACCGGGCGCTCGCCCTCGGCGCCGACGAGTGGGCCGTCGGCGTCATCGCTGGTGTGTACGCCCTGCTCCCGCTCTTCGCCGCCGTACCGCTCGGCCGCCGTACCGACCACGGCCGCTGCGCGCCCCTGCTGCCGGTGGGCGTGGTCCTCATCTCCGGCGGCTGTGTCCTCAGCGGACTCGTGAACTCCCTCTGGGCCATGGCCCTGTGGAGCGGAGTGATGGGGCTCGGCCACCTCAGCTTCGTGATCGGCGCCCAGTCGCTGGTGGCCCGCCGGTCCGCGCCGCACGAACAGGACCGCGCCTTCGGGCACTTCACCATCGGCGCCTCCCTCGGCCAGCTCATCGGCCCCATCGCCGCGGGAGCCCTGATCGGCGGCCCCGACCTGGCGGACAGCAGCGCCCTCGCCCTCGTCGTGGCGGGCGCCGGCGGGGCGGTCGCGCTCACCTCGCTGTGGCGCATCGAGGACCGTGCGGCCGTCAACTCCCGCTCCCCGCACGGTGACCCGGTGCCCGTAGGCAGGATCCTGCGTGCCCGGGGCGTGCCCGCGGGCATGCTCATCAGCCTCTCCGTGCTGTCCGCCACCGACATCCTCACCGCATACCTCCCGGTGGTCGGCGAGCACCGGGGCATCGCCCCCGCGGTGATCGGCGTTCTGCTCAGCCTGCGCGCCGGGGCCACCATCGCCTGCCGTCTCGTCCTCACCCCGCTGCTGCGCCTGCTCGGCCGGCCCGCCCTGCTCACCGTCACCTGCTTCCTCGCGGCCGTCCTGTGCGCGGGGGTGGCGCTGCCCGTGCCGGTGTGGGCGCTCGGTCTCATGCTGAGCGTCCTCGGCTTCTGCCTCGGCGTCGGTCAGCCGCTCTCCATGACGACGGTCGTCCAGGCCGCCCCCGAGGGGGCCCGTTCCACTGCGCTCGCCCTGCGCCTGACCGGCAACCGGCTCGGCCAGGTCGCTGCGCCGGCCGTCGCGGGCCTGGTCGCGGGGGTGGCGGGCGTGGCCGCGCCGTTCGCGATGCTCGGGGTGTTGCTCCTGCTGTCGTCGGGAGTGGCGCTGCGGTCGCCGGGCGCCGGAAGGCCGGCCGAGGGGGCCGAACGGGTGTCGCGCACCGGGCGGAAGGGCTCGGCGTTGCGCCGCACGAGCGATATCTGACGGCGCGTCCGGCGTTGGTGCCGCGGGCCGTGGAGTGCGTGGGTGACAGTCCCAACGAAAGGCCGATTTGTATGAAAATCGTCTAACCGGAGGAGCTGGCATGTCCACCCTGACACTTCCACGGACCTTCACCCGCGCGGGCGCGACCGTCGTCCTCGGCGCTCTGGCCGCGGCGGGCGCGTCGTGGGTGGCGGCGCCCACCGCGGCTGCGCAAGGGGAAAACGGCGACATCAGGATCCACCGTGTGGGCGTGCCCTTCGGCGTCTCGCATGACGACCCGGTGGTCTGCAGGTTCTACCTCGACGCCGTCAACTTCGACGTCCTGCCCGCCATCGCCTACGTCATCACGCCACAGCCACCGCTGCCCAGCGGCGCCGTCGTCACCGGGACGATCCAGCTCGCCGGCGGTGCCGGGCACACCGACCCGCTGGGACTGGCGGACGGCCAGTATCGGCTCACCTGGGTCGTGGCGGGCGCCACCAGGGAGAAGGTCTTCCGCGTCGACTGCCACGACGAGAAGCCGGACCCGGCGCACGGCCCGGGCCAGATCGAGGACCACCAGCAGGGCAACCAGCAGAACGGCCAGCACGACGGCCAGCACGACGACCAGCACAACGACTCGGGCTGGGCGCAGGGCGGCGACCACAACGACGGCCCGAAGGGCGGAGTGCACGCGGGCGGCGGCGGCCTCGTCGACACGGCGGGTGCCTTCTCGCCCGTGGCCGCCGCCGCGGGCGTGGGGCTGGTCGCGGCCAGTGCTGCGGTGTACGTCCGCCTGATCCGCCGCCGCCCGCATGGTGCCGCGTAGGCGCAGACGCAGGCCGTGGTACCGGACCCGCACCTACCGCCTGACCAGGACGGGCCTGCTCGCGGTCGTCCTGGTGACGGTGGGGGTCCGGTGCGGCGGAGACGGCCGGCCGGACACCTCCGTCCGGGCGGGCCACGAGAACGCCGGACCGGCCCGCCCGACGCCCCCGCCCCGCCCGCTGCCCCGGTCCCGCCCGACGTCCTTCCGTATCCCGTACCTGGGGGTCGACGCGCCGATCATCGGTCTGGGGCTCGACCGGAACCGGCAGTTGGAGACACCGCCGCTCGACAGGCCGAAGCTGGTCGGCTGGTACGAGAACGGGCCCACGCCGGGGGAGCCCGGCACCGCGATCGCCGTCGGCCACCGCGACACCAGGACCGGCGCCGCCGTCTTCGCCGCGCTCGCCCAGGTGCCGCCCGGCAAACTGATCGAGGCCTCGCGTGCGGACGGCCGTACCGCCGTCTACACGGTGGACCGGGTGAAGGTCTACGACAAGGCGACCTTCCCCGACGCCGAGGTGTACGGCCCGACAGGCCGCTCGGAGTTGCGCGTGCTCACCTGCGGCGGCCTGTTCAGCCGGCGCACGGGCTACACCAGCAACGTGGTGCTCTTCGCCCACCTCACCGCGACGAAGGGACCGCCGGTGCGGACCGCGGCGCCGGCACCGGCGGACCGAATCCCACCCTCCGGTGGGCCCACTGCCGCTTCCCGTCTTCCCCGGCCGGGCACATTCCGTTAACTTCCGTGACTCACAGGTCCCGTACGACCGACGGGACCTTCGGACCCACGGAGCAGCGGCGCTCCGGACAGCCCCGGGGGCGGCAGCCATGACACGCGCCATCTCTCTGCACGACGTGAGCAAGTCCTATGTGCGCGGCACCCGCGTCGTGGACGGGCTCTCGCTGGACATCGCGCCCGGCGAGTTCCTGGTGCTGCTGGGTCCCTCCGGCTGCGGGAAGTCCACCGTGCTGCGCATGATCGCGGGACTGGAGGACATCGACGAGGGCGAACTGTTCCTCGACGGGGAGCACGCCAACGACTGGCAGCCGGCCGAGCGGCGCATCGCGATGGTCTTCCAGAACTTCGCCCTCTACCCCACCATGACCAGCCGCGACAACATCGGCTTCCCGCTGCGCATCGAGGCCCCCGGCGCCGACCCCCGCCCGCGGGTGGACGCGACCGCCCGCATGCTCGGCATCGAGGACCTGCTCGACCGCTTTCCCAGCCAGCTCTCCGGCGGCGAACGCCAGCGGGTCGCCATGGGCCGGGCCATCGCCCGCCACCCCTCCGCCTTCCTGATGGACGAGCCGCTGTCCAACGTCGACGCCAAGCTCCGCAACCATCTGCGGGCCGAGATATCCCGGCTCACCCGCGAGCTGGGCGTCACCACGGTCTACGTCACCCACGACCAGGCCGAGGCCATGTCCCTCGGCGACCGGGTCGCCGTGCTGCGCGGCGGCGTGCTCCAGCAGGTCGGCGGCCCGCGCGAGGTGTACGCGCTGCCCCGCAACGTCTTCGTCGCCGCCTTCATCGGCACCCCGCGCATCAACCTGCTGCGCGGCCTGGTCCGCGCCCCGCTGGACGGCGCCATGACCATCAGCCTCGGCAAGCAGTATCTGCGGCTGCCCGAGCCCCTCAGCCTGGACCACCGGTTGCTGCGGGTGCAGCAGGGTCGCGAGGTCATCGTCGGGCTGCGCTCGGAGGCGGTGCGCATCGCCCAGCACAGTGCGGCCCGGCCCGGCGAGGTGCCGCTCACCGGGCTCGTGGAGCACATGGAGTTCCAGGGGCACGAGACCCTCGTCCACTTCAACACCGGATCCCGCCCGGCCGTCGTACCCGAGCTGGAGGCCCCGCGCCCGGCCGCCCGGCCCGCGCGCCGCCGCCGCAGGGCGGGGCCGGGCGTGCTGGACCGGCTGTGGGAGCGGGCCGGGTCGCTGCGTGCCGGGCCGGTGGTGGTCCTGGATCACCCGCCGGGGCGGGAAGGGGACGCGGCACCCGACCCTGCGCCCTCGGAGGGCCAGCTCCCCGGCGACCTGGTCGTCCGCGCCACCCCCGACCTCCGGCTGCACCACGGCATGCAGGTCCCGCTCCTCGTCGACCTCGCCCACCTGTTCGTCTTCGACCAGGACGGCGAGCGCATCTGCCCGTCCCCGGCGCGGCTGCCGGACCTGGACGAGTGACGTCCGCGAGGAACGCGTACGGGCATGAGTGAGCTCCGCTAGAGATGCGTGCATGAACACGCACATCACCCGAAACCGGGCCGCCCTCGCCGCGGCCGGTCTGCTGCTCGCCGCCGCCCCCACCGCGTACGCCACGCTCGCCACCGCGGACTCCCCGACCCAGGTGCGCGGAAAGCCGTACATCGAGACCCGGCTCCTCTTCGGCACCGCGCGCCCGGACGGCGGTCCGGCCGTCACCGACCGGCAGTTCATGGCCTTCGTCGACAAGGAGGTCACACCCGACTTCCCGGACGGACTCACCGTGCAGAGCGGGCGCGGACAGTGGCGCGACGCGAACGGCACCATCGAGAAGGAGCGGTCGTACGCGCTCATCCTGCTGTATCCGCAGGGCCGGGCGGACGCGAGCGACCGGAGCATCGAGGACATCCGGCGGGCCTACGAGAAGGCTTTCGGCCAGGAGTCCGTGGGCAGGGTGGACGAAAGGGCGCAGGTCGACTTCTGATATCCACGGGGACGTCCGGTTACGTATGGCGCGTGAAAACTATCGCCGCTAGTTTGTGTGCCGGACGACGGAGACCCGCCGGGAGGAAGCAGCATGAAGGCACACGACGGCCTGTACATCGACGGCGCCTGGCGCCCCGCCGAGAGCCAGGACGTGATCGAGGTCGTGAACCCGGCCGACGAGCAGGTCATCGGCCGGGTCCCGGCCGCAGGCGCCCTCGACGTCGACACCGCCGTACGCGCCGCCCGTGCCGCCCTCCCGGCCTGGGCCGCCACGCCCCCGGCCGAGCGCGCCGCGCGCCTGGCCGCGCTGCGGGACGTCCTCGTGGCCCGCAAGGACGAGATCGCCGAGACCGTCACCGCCGAACTGGGCGCGCCGCTCGCGTTCTCCCAGACCGTGCACGCCGGCGTGCCGATCGCGGTCGCCGGCTCCTACGCCGAGCTGGCCGCCACCCACCCCTTCGAGGAGAAGGTCGGCAACTCCACCGTCCTGCACGAGCCGATCGGCGTCGTCGGCGCGATCACCCCCTGGAACTACCCGCTCCACCAGATCGTCGCCAAGGTCGCCCCGGCGCTCGCCGCCGGCTGCACGATCGTCCTCAAGCCCGCCGAGGACACCCCGCTCACCGCCCAGCTCTTCGCCGAGGCGGTCCACGAGGCGGGCGTCCCCGCGGGCGTGTTCAACCTCGTCACCGGCCTCGGCCCGGTCGCCGGGCAGGCCCTCGCCGAGCACCCGGGCGTCGACCTGGTCTCCTTCACCGGCTCCACCGCGGTCGGCCGGCAGATCGGTGCGGTGGCCGGCGCTGCCGTCAAGAAGGTGGCGCTCGAACTCGGCGGCAAGTCCGCCAACGTCATCCTGCCGAGCGCCGACCTCGCCAAGGCGGTCAACGTGGGCGTGGCCAACGTGATGTCCAACTCCGGTCAGACGTGCAGCGCCTGGACCCGGATGCTGGTCCACCGCGACCAGTACGACGAGGCCGTCGAACTGGCCACGGCCGCCGCCGCCAAGTACGGCGACCGCATCGGCCCCGTCGTCAGCGCCAAGCAGCAGGCACGCGTGCGCGGCTACATCGAGAAAGGCATCGCCGAGGGCGCCCGCCCGGTCGCCAGCGGACCCGAATCCCCGCGCGACAAGGGCTACTTCATCAGCCCCACGGTCTTCGCGGACGTGACCCCCGAGATGACGATCGCGCAGGAGGAGATCTTCGGCCCGGTCCTCACGATCCTGCGCTACGAGGACGAGGAGGACGCCCTGCGCATCGCCAACGGCACCGTCTACGGCCTCGCCGGCGCGGTCTGGGCCGGTGACGAGGCCGAAGCCGTCGCCTTCGCCCGCCGCATGGACACCGGCCAGGTCGACATCAACGGCGGCCGGTTCAACCCCCTCGCCCCCTTCGGCGGCTACAAGCAGTCCGGGGTCGGCCGGGAACTCGGCAGCCACGGACTCGCCGAGTACCTCCAGACCAAGTCCCTCCAGTTCTAAGGAAGTCCTCCCCCCATGGCCGTACGAGCCGCCGTTCTGCCTGCCATCGGCGCCCCCCTGGAGATCACCGACATCGAGCTGCCCGACCCGGGCCCCGGACAGGTCCGGGTCCGGCTTGCCGCCGCCGGGGTCTGCCACTCCGACCTGTCCCTGGCCGACGGCACCATGCGGGTACCGGTCCCCGCGGTCCTCGGCCACGAAGGCGCCGGCACGGTCGTCGCGGTGGGGGAGGGCGTCACCCATGTCTCGCCCGGCGCCCCCGTGGTCCTCAACTGGGCCCCCTCCTGCGGCAGTTGCCACGCCTGCACCCTCGGCGAGGTCTGGCTGTGCGCCAACGCGATGAACGGCGCCGCCGACGTCCACGCCCGCACCGCCGACGGCACCGATCTGCACCCCGGCCTGAACGTCGCCGCGTTCGCCGAGGAGACCGTGGTCTCCGCGTCCTGCGTGCTGCCCCTGCCGGAAGGCATCCCGCTCACCGACGCGGCACTCCTCGGCTGCGCCGTCCTCACCGGCTACGGCGCCGTCCACCACTCGGCACAGGTCCAACCGGGCGAGACGGTCGCGGTGTTCGGCGCCGGCGGAGTCGGCCTGGCCACCCTCCAGGCGGCCCGGATCGCGGGCGCGTCCCGGATCATCGCCGTGGACATCTCCCCGCAGAAGGAGGAACTGGCCCGCGCGGCAGGCGCCACGGACTACGTCATCGCCTCCGACACGACTCCCCGCGAGATCCGCGCCCTCACCGGCAAGCAGGGCGTCGACGTCTCCGTGGAATGCGTGGGCCGCGCGGTCACCATCCGCGCCGCCTGGGAGTCCACCCGCCGCGGCGGCCGCACGACGGTCGTCGGCATCGGCGGCAAGGACCAGCAGGTCACCTTCAACGCCCTGGAGATCTTCCACTGGGGCCGCACCCTGTCCGGCTGCGTCTACGGCAACACCGACCCGGCCCGCGACCTGCCGCTGCTCGCCGAACACGTACGCGAGGGCCGACTGGACCTCTCGTCGCTGGTCACCGAGCGCATCGCCCTGGAGGGCATCCCGGCGGCCTTCGACAACATGCTCGCGGGCAAGGGCGGCCGGGCGCTGGTGGTGTTCTGAGAGCCTGTGTCATATCTCCGGTCGGATCGGCGCGCGGCGTCTGGTGCGTGCGATCGCAAGGCGCCGGAGCGCCCTCGATGGGGGTGCCCCCGCGCGAGCGAAGCCGAGCGTGGGGGAGGAGCCACGTGGGTGGTTCGGCAACGCGGCTGGGGGTCCCCCCACGCCCTTAAGGCAGTGGGGGAGTGCGTGCCAGGCGTCGCGCGCCCGGCCGGGGATATGACACAGGCTCTGAGCCTCAGCCCACCTTCTCGGGTCGCGGCTCCCCGGCTGCGACCCGCCTGCTGCGCCCGCGCACACGGGACCGTGAAACCCCCACGCCCGCGAGGCACAGCACCCCGCCCGCCAGCGTGAGCAGCCCCGGCACCTCCCCGAGCGCCAGCCACGACATCAGCACGACGAGGGCCGGAACCGCGTACGTCGTCGCACCCATCCGGCTGGCGGTGGTGCGGGCGAGGGCGTAGGCCCAGGTGGTGAAGGCGAGAGCGGTCGGAAAGACACCGAGATACACCATGTCGAAGGTGGCCGAGACCGGCGCACGGGCCGCCTCCCGCACCAACTGCCCGGCGAACGGCAGGCAGGCCACGGCACCGACGAGACACCCGTAGGTCGTCACCTGCAGGGCACTCGCGTGCCCGAGGGCGGGCTTCTGCGCGACGACCCCGGCGGCGTAGGCCACCGCCGCGAGCAGACACAGCACCACCCCGAACACCGAGGACCCGCCCCCGGCCGACATCGACAGACCGACCGTCACGGCACCGGCGAACGACACGGCCATCCCCGCCAGCAGCCTCGGCGGCATAGGATCGCCGAGCAGCCTGGCACCGAGCAGGGCCATCAACAGCGGGCCCACGTTCACGACGAGAGCGGCGGTGCCGGCGTCCACCTGCTGCTCGCCCCAGTTCAGGACCACCATGTAGAACCCGAACCACAGCACCCCGGACAGCCCGATACCCCGCCACGCACTCCTGGGCGGCAGCCCTTCCCGCCGTACGACACAGATGACCCCGAGCGCCACGACCCCCGCGACCAGCCGCCCGAGCGCGAGCGCACCCGGCGAGTAGGCGTCCCCCGCGGTCCGGATCGCCACGAAGGCGGAGGCCCAGAGCACGACGGAGACGACGGCTGCGACGGTGGCGAGCAGCTGTTGGCGTGGGGCGCTGTTCATCATGCTCCTGAGGCTAGGTAGGGACACGTACAGGGGCTGGCGGAATTCGGACGGGGCAACTGGGCTGGGCGGGGGCGGGGACGCTCCCCGGCGCCGGCAGGGTGCGTATGCGGCCGACGGGGCTGCAACTCCCCAGGGGCGCGGGGAACTGCGCGACCAGCCCCCACACACCCGCACCCGGCAAACCACACACCCCCCACCCCCGTAGCCGAACTCAACCCAACCCCGCCACCTCAATGCCGAGCAACTCAAATAGCGCCCGCTCCCCCGACGGAGTCACCTTCACGGCCCGCTCGGAGCCGATACGCACGCACCAGCCCACGTCCATCGCGTGCCGGCACAGCGCCGCCCCCGCCGCCCCCGCGAGATGAGGCCGCCGCTCGGTCCAGTCGAGGCACGCTCGGGCCAGCGGACGCCGGCTCGAACGGTCGAGGGGGATACCCGCCGTACCGAACCACTCCAGCCCCGCGTCCGTGAGCGCGAACCCGGTGTCCTGGCGGAGCAACCCCCGCTCGGTCAGCGCATCCGTGACCGCGATCCCGAGCCGCCCGGCGAGATGGTCGTAGCAGGTACGGCCCCGGGCCATCGCGGAGCCCGCGCTCGACTCCCGCAGCGTGCACGGGCGTACGGCCTCGGCGGGGTCCACCTGCGCGGCGAGATCCTCGACCAGCTGAGCCGCCCCCGCATCGGCCAGCCGCACATACCGGTGCCGCCCCTGCCGTTCCTCCGCGAGCAGGCCGCCGGCCACCAGCTTGCCCAGATGCTCGCTCAGCGTGGAGGGGGCGACCCCTGCGTGTCTGGCCAGCTCACCGGCGGTCCAGGCCCGCCCGTCCAACAGCGCCAGCAGACACGCGGCCCGGGTCTCGTCGGCGACCAGCGAGGCGAGTGCGGCGAGGCCGGCGGCCCGGGAGTCCTTGGAGGTCATGCCCCCAGCATGCGGCATGGACACTTCGGCCCCCGCCGAAGTGTCCTCACGCGTTGAGGCGCACCTGCTCGTACTGCTGCGCCAGCCCGTCCAGCAGCGCCGTCAGCCCCGTCTCGAAGGCACGCTCGTCGATCTTCTCCTGCTGCTCGGCGAGGAGATGGGCCTGCCCGAGGTGGGGATAGTCGGCGGGGTCGTAGGCGCTCGCGTCGTCCACGAAGCCCCCGGCGAAGGAGCCGAGCGCGGAGCCCATGATGAAGTACCGCATCAGCGCGCCGATGGAGGTCGCCTGCGCCGGGGGCCAGCCCGCGTCGACCATCGCGCCGTAGACCGCGTCGGCCAGCCGCAGGGCGGCCGGGCGCCGGCCGGGCCCGCGGGCGAGGACCGGGACGATGTTCGGGTGGTCGCGCAGGGCCGCCCGGTAGGAGACCGCCCAGTCGTGCAGCGCGGTCCGCCACTCCCGGCCGTCCTCGAACATCGACAGGTCGACCAGCCCGCTCACCGAGTCCGCGACCGCCTCGAGGATCTCGTCCTTGGTGCGGAAGTGGTTGTAGAGCGAGGGCCCGCTCACCCCCAGCTCGGCGGCGAGCCGTCGGGTGGAGACAGCCGCCAGGCCCTCCGCGTCCACGAGTTCCCGTGCCGTCTCGACGATCCGGTCGGTGCTGAGGAGGGGCTTGCGCGGTCGGGCCATGGCGCACATAGTAGGGCTGCACTGGAAACTAGCAGTGCTAATTTAAATGTACGGCTTTCAAGATCCATCTGGTGTGGGGTGATCTCGTGGTGAACCTGGGGCTCAGCGCGGAGCAGACCGCGGTACGGCGGCTCGCCCGGGACCTCGTGGAGCGCGAGATCGCCCCGCACGCGGTCGCCTGGGACCGCGCCGAGGAGGTCGACCGCGGCATCGTGAAGAAGCTCGGCGAGGTCGGCTTCCTCGGCCTGACGATCGACGAGGAGTACGGCGGCTCGGGCGGCGACCACCTCGCGTACTGCCTGGTCACCGAGGAGCTGGGCCGCGGGGACTCCTCGGTCCGTGGCATCGTCTCCGTCTCCCTGGGACTGGTTGCCAAGTCGATCTCCGCCTGGGGGAGCGAGGAGCAGAAGCGGCGCTGGCTGCCGGGGCTGACCACGGGCGAGTGCGTCGGCTGCTTCGGCCTCACCGAACCCGGCACCGGCTCCGACGCGGGCAACCTGACCACCCGTGCGGTGCGCGACGGCGACGATTACGTCATCAGCGGCACCAAGATGTTCATCACGAACGGCACCTGGGCCGACGTCGTCCTGCTCTTCGCCCGCTCCACCGACGCCCCCGGTCACAAGGGCGTCAGCGCCTTCCTCGTGCCCACCGACACCCCCGGCCTGACCCGCCGCACCATCCACGGCAAGCTCGGCCTGCGCGGCCAGGCCACCGCCGAACTGGTCCTCGAGGACGTCAGGGTGCCCGCCTCCGCCCTGCTCGGCGAGGAGGGCAAGGGCTTCACGGTCGCCATGTCCGCACTGGCCAAGGGGCGGATGTCGGTCGCCGCGGGCTGTGTCGGCATAGCCCAGGCCGCGCTGGACGCGGCCGTGAAGTACGCCGGTGAGCGCGAGCAGTTCGGCAGGTCCATCGCCCACCACCAGCTGGTGCAGGAGCTGATCAGCGACATCGCCGTCGACGTGGACGCGGCCCGGCTGCTCACCTGGCGGGTCGCCGATCTCGTCGACCGCGGGCAGCCGTTCGCGGTCGAGTCCTCCAAGGCCAAGCTGTTCGCCTCCGAGGCCGCCGTCCGCGCCGCCAACAACGCCCTCCAGGTCTTCGGCGGCTACGGCTACATCGACGAGTACCCGGCCGGCAAACTCCTGCGCGACGCCCGGGTGATGACCCTCTACGAGGGCACCAGCCAGATCCAGAAGCTGCTCATCGGGCGGGCGCTGACCGGGGTCTCCGCCTTCTGAGTTCTGAGTACGCTCCTGAGTATCTCGGCGGATGTGGCGCGGGCCACGTCCGCCGATGCTTGCTCCCATGAGTGACACACCGGTCAAACAGCAGAGCACGGCCGCCTTCTACGGCCAGTCCGTCGCCTCCTTCGCGGTCGCCATGGCGGCCACCGCCATAGGCATCTACCAGCTGAACGCCAACGCCTGGGTGCGGGCCTTCCTGGCCATCGCCGTCCTCTACCTCGTCACGTCCGCCTTCACACTCGCCAAGGTGATCCGGGACCGTCAGGAGGCCGGGCAGCTCGTCAGCCGGGTCGACCAGGCCCGCCTGGAGAAGCTGCTCGCCGAGCACGACCCCTTCGAAAAGGTCTGACCAGGTCCGGGAAGCGCCGAGCGGGCCGCTAAGCGAGCGCTCACCTTCGGCGGTATGGTGGTGCTCCTGTCACCGAGAGGGGCGAGCGAGCGATGAGTACGGCGGAGGAGACGACCGGCGGCGAGGTAGAGCCGTGGGAGGAGGTCACCCCTGAGGCGGCCCGGCGACTGCTCGTCGCC
The DNA here is from genome assembly GCF_055570785.1 of Streptomyces sp. NPDC031100. NCBI lineage: Bacteria > Bacillati > Actinomycetota > Actinomycetes > Kitasatosporales > Streptomycetaceae > Streptomyces > Streptomyces sp. NPDC031100. The sequence goes on along the minus strand of NZ_JBVIGN010000005.1, from coordinate 381,616 downwards.
GCCGTGGAGGCCTTCGCCGAGCGCGGCTACCACGCGACGACGACCCGCGACATCGCGGGCCGCGCCGGCATGAGCCCCGCCGCGCTCTACATCCACTACAAGACCAAGGAAGAGCTGCTCCACCGGATCAGCCGGATCGGCCACGACAGGGCCCTGGACATCCTGCGGACGGCGGCCCGGCGCGAGGGCACCGCCGCGGAGCGGCTCGCCGACGCCGTCAGCTCCTTCGTCCGCTGGCACGCGGGGCGGCGCACCACCGCGCGGGTCGTGCAGTACGAACTCGACGCGCTCGGCCCCGAGGCCCGCGCCGAGATCGTCGCGCTGCGCCGCCAGGTCGACGCCGAGGTGCGCGGGATCATCGAGGACGGGGTGGCGGCGGGCGAGTTCCGGGTGCTGGACGTGCAGGGCACCACCCTCGCCGTGCTCTCGCTGTGTATCGACGTGGCCCGCTGGTTCACCGTGGACGGGCCGCGCACCCCCGAGGAGGTCGGCGCGCTCTACGCCGACCTCGTGCTGCGGATGGTGGGCGCCGAGTAGGGCGCCCTCGGGCTCAGAGGTAGTACCGGGACACCGACTCCGCGACGCAGACCGGCTTGTCGCCGCCCTCGCGCTCCACGGTGAAGGCGACGGTCACCTGGACGCCGCCCGGGACGTCCTCGACGCCGGTGATCGTCGCGGTGGCGCGCAGCCGGGAGCCGACCGGGACGGGGGAGGGGAAACGGACCTTGTTCGTCCCGTAGTTGACGCCCATCCTCACGCCCTCGACGTGGATGAGCTGCGGCCCGAAGAGCGGGAGCAGCGAGAGCGTCAGGTAACCGTGGGCGATGGTGGTCTTGAACGGCCCCGCTGCCGCCTTCTCCGGGTCCACGTGGATCCACTGGTGGTCCCCGGTGGCCTCGGCGAACAGGTCGATCCGCTTCTGGTCGATCTCCACCCAGTCGGTGTGGCCCAGCTGCTCGCCCACGGCGGCCTTCAGCTCGTCGGGGGAGGTGAAGGTCCTCGGTTCTGCCATGTTCCCGGCCTCTCGCTCGCATGTCTAAGCAACTGCTTAGCATGGTCGCCTGCCAGGGGGATGTCAACGGATGGCGGCTCGGCCGGGTGGATGCCCTTCACTGGGTAGTGTCTGAGGAGTGCCCCAGATTCCCGAGAAGATCCACGAGCTGAGTGTCGGCCAGTTGTCCGCGCGCAGCGGCGCCGCCGTCTCCGCCCTGCACTTCTACGAGGCCAAGGGGCTGATCACCAGCCGCCGTACCTCCGGCAACCAGCGTCGCTACACCCGCGACACGCTGCGCAGGGTCGCCTTCATCCGCGCGGCCCAACGGGTCGGCATCCCGCTGGCCACGATCCGCGACGCCCTGGCCCAGCTCCCCGAGGAACGCACCCCGACCCGCGAGGACTGGTCCCGCCTCTCGGAGGCCTGGCGCTCCGAACTGGACGAACGCATCAAGCAGCTGAACCGCCTGCGAGACCACCTCACCGACTGCATCGGCTGCGGCTGCCTGTCCTTGGACACCTGCGTACTGTCCAATCCGGACGACGTGTTCGGCGAACGGCGGACGGGGTCGAGGCTGATGCCCACGTAGCTGCGGGCAGCCGTGCCTCCCCCAGTGCCTCAAGGGCCCTGGGGGACAGCCCCAGCGGACGGCGCCTCACTCGTACTCGGTGCCGCCCTTGCGCGTCAGGTACGCCGGGCTGACCGCCTTGGCGATCGCGCGACCCCCGGTCACCGTGCTGTACCGCTCCACCGCAGGCCGTATCACCACACCCTCCCGCAGATGCAGCTCCCGCCCGGACACGGTCTCCCGCCCGCTCGCGAACTCCAGCACCCGCTCGATGTCGTACGGACCCGAGAACAGCCTTGGTACCAAGGGCAGTTCCCCTTCCAGCACCTCAGCCGCGTCCAGCCACCGCACCGCACCGCCGATCTCCGCCGACACGTCGAACGCCGCGTACCCGAGCGTCTCGCGCCGCCCGTCGGCCCCGTACGTCAGGTCCTGGACCCCCGCGCCGTACACCTCCCCGAAGATGCCGACCCGCGTGGCACCCAGCCGCTCGCAGAGCCGCGCCGCGGCCTCGGCGACGCCGTGCCCGCGCACCGCCCGCCAGTACAGGTTCCGCGGATCCTCCTTCAGCGCCAGGGACTTCCCCCCGAAGCCCTTGGAGGACACGTACACCCGGCCCTCGTCGGCGAGATACGTCAGCAGGCACGCCGAACCGTGCAGCTTCTCCGTCAGCACGACCGGCTCGCCCGGTGTGAAGATGTCCGGGTACCGCTGGATGTTCTCGATGTCGACCCATGACAGCAGATCGGGAGCGGACTCCACCTCCCCGCTCATGGTCGGCGGGATCGGCGGCACCCACTTGGTGATGCCCAGCCGCTCGGCGAAGTCCGTCCCCTCGGCCGCGGCCCGCGCCAGGTCGACGTCCCCCAGTGCCTTCGGCCGGCACACGATGCCCTGCGACAGCTCGCCGCGCAGCCGCACCGCCTTGACCCGGTTGGCCTCGCCGCCCGCCAGCCGCCCGGTCAGCCCCAGCTCCTCGATCAGGTCGGGCGGGAGCACGGACTGCTCGGGTATGTAGACGGCGGCCTCTCCGCTGCGGTACGTGCCCTTGGCGACGACGGCACGGTACAGGCCCACCTGGGCCAGTTCGAGCGCATCGGCGTTCGGATGCTCGTGGACGGTCAGCACTTCGGCGGTGACGCGCAGCGTCGACATCTGGGGACTCCTCGGTTCCTCAGTTCGGTCTCATCGACTCCCACTCTCCGGACGGGAAAGGGGTGGAGCGACCGGATTAGGGCCTGCTAGCGTCACGCCCTTCGGCCGCGCGGTGAAGCCCGGCACGGAGTAACCGAACGCGGCCGAACTCCTGGCGGACCCGTACTGGACCAACCCCTCCGCCACCAACCGGGCGTTGGACGGGGCCCGCCGGCCGTCCGGCAGGACCAGCGTGTCCTCGAGGCCGATGCGGGTGGCCAGGCCCAGCCGTCCGGCCAGGCGCAGCACCGGCCAGGTGCCGCCCTCCTCGCCGTGCAGCAGGACCGGACGGCCGCGCGCGGCACCGAGGGAGGCGAGCAGGGCGTGGGCCGATGCCTCGGCCGTCGCCGGGTCCGGGTCGGTCACCTCCGCGAGCACCCGCAGCACCCTCGGCCCGAGCGGCGAGGCCGCGAACCGGGCTGCTGCGTCGGTGCCGGACCAGATGCCCGCCTCCACGCCTATGCCCAGGGCGAGCAGCTGCTCGGCGAGCTCCTCGGCGCCGGGCTCATGCCAGTTGACCGAGGCGAAGTCGGGCAGCACCGACCAGCTGCGCACCCGGTCGAGCCGGGCGGCCGGGTCGGGCTCGGCCCAGGCACCGGTGGTCACCCCGACCGGCACCGGCACCCGCGCCCGTATCGCGTCGAGTGTCGGGGCGAGCACCCGTGGGGACAGACTGTCGTGCCCGCACGGCGTCTTCGGGTGGACATGGATTTCCGTGGCCCCGGCCGCGACGGCTTCGGCGGCGGACCGGGCCAGCTCCTCGGGCGACAGCGGCACGCTCGCGCCGTCCACGGCCGAGCGGTTCCCGTTGAGACACACCTGCACCATGCCTCGATGGTGCCAGCCGCCACCGACAACGCCCCGCGGCGCGTCACACGGGCGCCCAACGGCGCGTCCCGGCAAGGGGTGCGGCATCCCCCAGCGCACCCCCCAGTTCCACCCCCCGGCGGGTCAGGCCGACATCAGCAGCCGTTCCCGCCTGGCGTATGCCAGCGCCTGCGGGGTGAGCACGGGCCGGGGCACGAGGATCCCGCAGTCCGCGCAGACCGGACCGGACGAGGGCTCGTGGTCCAGGCCGTACTTCCACATCAGGCGCTCACCGCCGCACACCGGGCAGGTCGCACCCGGCTCCCGCTCCAGCGCGGCTATCAGCCGGCGCAGCACTTCGGCGAGCGGCTCGTCGGGGTGGAGTCGCGGGTCGTCGCACCAGGCGACCCCGAACCCGCCCCAGGTCATGCGGTGCCAGTCGTCCACCGTGCCCGGCCGACGCAGCCCGTCGTGCTTCTCCTTCTTGCGGCGCTCGGCGAACTCGCTCTCATAGGCGAGCCAGACCGCCCGGGCCTCCTCCAGCTCCTGCAGCGCGGCCACGAGCCGCGCCGGGTCGGGGGACCGGTCCTCCGGACCGAAACCGGCCCGGGAGCACAGATGGTCCCAGGTGGCCCGGTGCCCGTATGGAGCGAACCGCTCCAGGCACTTGCGCAGTGAGTAGCGCCGCAGTGCCAGATCGCACCGCGGATCGCGCACCTGTCTCGCCAGACTTCGGAATCCGGCCATCGCCCTGCACCTCCGTCACACCTGCGTCCGCTCTTCGGTCACTTCGGCGTCGCCGAACGGGTCCGCGCGACGTCGACGAGTAGACGTGTCGACACACGATCCGGCTCCATCCGATTTCCGATGCCCTCCCATAAGGCGCCCCGGGTTGACCGCCGGGCATCGACTCCACTGACACGAAAAGTTGACGCATGTTCATCTTCAATCCCGGGGATACCGGCGGTAACGTCCGCCCAACCCCCGTCGGGAGGAGCTGCCATGCCACGGCGCACCCCACGTAACGCGCTGTTCGACAAACTGAGAACTCCCCGCAGGCTCTCCGGGTTCCTGAAGACGGCATCGGTCTGCGTGCTGATCGCCGGAGTACTCTCCCCACTCACCCAGGCGGCTGCCGCGCAGACCGCCACGGCCTCGAACGACTACTGCGGTGGCCGGTGTTCCGACATCCTGCCGCCCGGCGAGAACGGCAACGCCACCCTTGCCCAGATCCTGCTCAACCAGGCCTTCGGCACCCAGCCCTCCCATGCCGAGGACCAGCTCGGCCCCTACGCCAACCTGGCAAAGGGCTACTCGGGCCTCACCGACGCGACGATCAACACCTTCTTCAACGACGCCTCCTTCGGCGTCCCTTCCGACCAGGTCGCCTCGACGGAGAAGCCCGCCGGCCGCAGTGATGTGACCATCGTCCGCGACAAGAAGTCAGGTGTGCCGCACATCACAGGCACCACCCGGTACGGCACCGAGTTCGGCGCCGGGTACGCGGCCGCCGAGGACCGGCTGTGGCTGATGGACGTCTTCCGGCACGTGGGCCGCGGCCAGCTGACCGGCTTCGCCGGCGGCGCGGCCGCCAACCAGGGCCTGGAGCAGCAGTTCTACCGCAACGCCCCGTACACCGAGGCCGACCTCCAGGCGCAGATCGACAACGCCGTCGCGAACAACGGAGCCCGCGGCCGGCAGGCCCTCGCCGACGCGGGCGCCTACCTGGCCGGCATCAACTCCTACATCGACGCCTCCGACAGCGGCCGCTACTTCCCCGGCGAGTACGTCCTGACCGGCCACAAGGACTCCATCACCAACGCCGGCACCATAGACCACTTCAAGATCACCGACCTGGTGGCGCTCGGCTCCGTCATCGGCTCCCTGTTCGGCTCCGGGGGCGGCGGCGAGGTCAACAACGCCCTCTCGCTGATCGCCGCCCAGTCCAAGTACGGCGTGGAGCAGGGCACCAAGGTCTGGGAGTCCTTCCGCGAGCGCAACGACGCCGAGGCCGTCCTCACCGTCCACAACGGCGAGAGCTTCCCCTACGCCGCCAAGCCCGACGACCCCAAGGGTGAGGCCCTGCCGGACCCCGGCTCGGTGACCCAGGAACCGCTGTTGTACGACCGCACGGGCAGCGCCGCCACCGCGAGCGCCAAGAGCACCTCCTCGGCGGCGGCCAAGACCACGCTCGGCTCCGCCAAGCGCGGGATGTCCAACGCCCTCGTGGTCAGCGGCAAGTACACCGCGAGCGGCCACCCCATCGCCGTCTTCGGGCCGCAGACCGGCTACTTCGCCCCGCAGCTGCTCATGCTCCAGGAGATCCAGGGCCCGGGCATCAGCGCCCGCGGCGCCTCCTTCGCGGGCCTGAGCATGTATGTCGAGCTGGGCCGCGGGCAGGACTACTCGTGGAGCGCGACCACCTCGGGTCAGGACATCATCGACACCTACGCCGTCGAGCTGTGCCAGGACGACTACCACTACCTCTACCACGGCACCTGCACCGCGATGGACAAGGTCGAGCAGAAGAACGCCTGGAAGCCGACCGTGGCCGACGGCACGGCGGCGGGGTCGTACACCATGCGGGTGTGGCGGACGAAGTACGGACCGGTGGAGTACCGCGCCACCGTCGGCGGCAAGAAGGTCGCCTACACCACCCTGCGCTCCTCCTACCTGCACGAGGCCGACTCGATCATCGGCTTCCAGATGCTGAACGACCCCGACTACGTCAAGGGCCCGGAGGACTTCCAGAGCGCGGCCCAGCACATCAACTACACCTTCAACTGGTTCTACGCCGACTCCCGGCACACCGCGTACTACAACAGCGGTGACAATCCGGTCCGGGCGAGCGGTGTCGACGCCGAGTTCCCGGTGTGGGCACAGCCCGCGTACGAGTGGCGGAACTGGGACCCGGCCACCAACACGGCCGACTACACGCCGGCCTCCGCGCACCCCAACTCGACCGACCAGGACTACTACGTCTCCTGGAACAACAAGCAGGCCAAGGACTACACCACCGCGTCCTGGGGCGACGGGTCCGTGCACCGCGGCAACCTGCTGGAGGACCGGGTGAAGAAGCTGGTTGCGGCCGGCGGAGTGACCCGTACGAAGCTGGTGCAGGCCATGGCGGACGCGGCCCTCGCCGACCTGCGCGCCGAGGACGTGCTGCCGAAGCTGCTGAAGGTGATCAACTCATCCCCGGTGACCGACTCCACGGCAGCCGCCGCGGTGAGCAAGCTCCAGGCGTGGGTGACCGCGGGCGCCAGGCGCACCGAGACCTCGGCCGGTTCGAAGACGTACGCCGACGCCGACGCGGTCCGCATCCTGGACGCCTGGTGGCCGCTGCTGGTGAAGGCGGAGTTCGAGCCCGGCCTGGGCAGCGACCTGTACACCGCGTTCACCGACAACCTGCCCGTGGACGAGGCCCCGTCCGCCGGACACGGCCCGACCGGCTCGCACGCCGGAAGCTCCTTCCAGTACGGCTGGTGGAGCTATGTCGACAAGGACATCCGGGCGGTGCTCGGCGAGTCCGTGCAGGGCGGACTCGCGCAGCAGTACTGCGGCGGCGGCAGCCTCGGCACCTGCCGGGACACCCTGATCAGCACCCTCAAGCAGGCGGCCGGCCTGACCGCCGCCCAGGTCTACCCAGGCGACGACCAGTGCTCGACCGGCGACCAGTGGTGCGCCGACTCGATCGTCCAGCGCACCCTGGGCGGCATCAAGCACGGCAAGATCAGCTGGCAGAACCGGCCGACCTTCCAGCAGGTCGTGGAGTACACGTCACACCGGTGACGTCGGAACGGCGGCGGGTCACGCGATACGGCCCGCCGCCAGCACCACCCGCGCCAGCTCCGGGTGCACGATGTCGCTGTGCGCCCCGGCCGGCGGGCCCCCGCGCCGGACGACCGCGGCCGCGTCGACGTTCACACAGCCGGAAGCCGGCAGAGCTCCGTTCAGGGCCGCGGCGAGGTCCAGCCTGGCGGTGCCGGGTACGGCCTGCACCCCGTCGTGCCCCATGGCTCCCCACTCGGAGCCCAGCACGGCCGCGATGTCGACGCCCATGACCGAGTGGTCGTCCCCGGCGAGGCGCGAGGCGAGCGGATAGAAGGTGCCGAGCGCCCCGTCGAAGTGCGAGTAGCAGCACACCAGCGGGCCGTCGATCCGCTTCTGCCGGTCCTTGAGCGCACCCGCGGTGTCCGGGTCGTGCGGCAGCCGGGCCGCGAACGCATAGTGCGAGAAGGCTCCCTGCAGCAGCGTCACGGACTTCACCGCGCGCACCCCGTCCGGCAGGCCGCGCAGCGCGAACGCCACCAGCCGTCCGCCGAAGCTGTGCCCGACCAGATGCACCCGCACATCCGATGCCGCATGCGCCAACTGCCCGATGACGGGCCCGAGTCCGTGTTCACCGACCGTCCCGGCCCGCTGTTTCATCGTGTAGTACGTCGCCTGCCGCAGCAGCTCCTTCGCGCCCTCCCACGGGTTCGGCAGGCTGAACTCGGCGTGCGGCCCGGACAGGGCGTCGGCGAACTCCGCGCAGACGCTCGTCGTGTCCCCGCTGAACACCAGGGGCTCGCCCTCCTGGGAGGTGTCCGCGGCGGCAGACTGCCGGGGCGGCTCGACCAGCTGACGCACCAGCCGCCCGAACTCCGCCAACCCCTCGTCCCCGCCCGGCTGTTTGTCCAGTATCCGGGCCAGCCGGTCGAGCACGTCGGTGTGGCCGGGGAAGGTCTCCAGCAGGGCGCGCCGGGTGTCCGCGTCCAGCGCCGGGCCCGCCCCGACGGCCGCCACGGACCTGGGGAAGTCCGGGATCGGCTCGTCGCAGAACCGCATCGACGGCCAGATCACGCCCACGTACCCGATCCGCGCCTTCGGGGCGAGTTCCGGGATCGGGGCGAAGAAGTGCCGGTACAGCGCGGTGGCGCCCGAACGGTCGTTGTTCCAGCCGTGCGCGAAGACGATCAGGTCACGGACCCCGTGGTCCGTGACCTGCGCCAACAGCCGGTCGCGGGCGGGGCCGTCCACGTCCCCGTCCGCATCGAAGGTCAGCTCCCAGTAGGGAGACACGCTCATCCCAGGATCCGCCATGTCAGGCTCCTCGTACCCCGAACGATGCGATATGCGCGTATCGTCCTGCGGCGGCGCGGAGTTGACCAGACACGGCGGGTCACTTGTACAGCAGATATTCCTTTCGAACGGTCCGGAACGCCGCCAGCTCGTCCTGCCAGGCGCCGGCCACCTCGTCCGGGCCGGCTCCCGCGTCGATCATCGTCCGCACCCGGGTCGAACCGGTGAGCTTGTCGATCCAGTGGTCCGAGCGCCAGGCGAAGCCGTCCCAGACCTTCTTCGCGGTCACCAGCAACGCGATCCCGGTGCGTACGGGGTCGTAGGCGGCCCGGTCGTGCACATGGATCTGTACACCCCCGACCGTCTTGCCCTGGAACTTGGAGAAGGTGGGCGCGAAGTACGCCTCCCGGAACCGCACCCCCGGCAGCCCGAGTCCGTTGACCGCGGCGGCCCACCGCCCGTCGACGCCCTCGGCGCCGAGAAGTTCGAAGGGCCGGGTCGTACCGCGTCCCTCGGAGAGGTTGGTGCCCTCGAACATGCAGGTCCCCGAGTACACCAACGCGGTGTCCGCAGTCGGCATGTTCGGGCTCGGCGGCACCCAGGGCAGGCCGGAGGCGTCGTAGAACGAGGTGCGCTTCCAGCCCGTCATCAGCACGGTCTCCAGCGGGACGGGCGTGCTCAGGAACTCCCCGTTGAACAGCCGGGCCAGCTCGGCGACCGTCATCCCGTGCGCCTGCGCGATGGGCTGCCGGCCGACGAAGGTGGCGAACTCCTTGTGGAGGACGGGGCCTTGGGCCTGCCGGCCGGTGACCGGGTTCGGGCGGTCGAGCACGACGAACTTCTTGCCCGCGAGCCGGGCCGCCTCCATGCAGTCGTACAGGGTCCAGATGTACGTGTAGAAGCGGGCGCCGGCGTCCTGGATGTCGAAGACGATCGTGTCGACGCCGGAGGCGGTGAAGATGTCCGCCAGCGGGCGGCCGCTCTTCAGGTACGTGTCGTAGACCGGCAGGCCGGTCGCCGGGTCGTCGTAGCGGCCTTCGGAGCCGCCGGCCTGGGCGGTGCCGCGGAAGCCGTGTTCCGGGCCGAAGACTGCCGTCAGCTTGACGTGGGGGTCTTCGTGCATGGCGTCGACGATGTGGCGGGCGTCTCTGGTGATGCCGGTGGGGTTGGTGACGATGCCGATGCGCTGGCCGCCGAGTACCGAGTAACCGTCGGCTGCGAGTCTTTCGAACCCGGTGTGCAGTTGTTCGCGGTGTTGGGGTGTGACGGGCACGGTTGCCATCGTGGCCGATGCGAGAAGAGTCCGTCGGGACAGGTGCATGGGTGCCTCCGTCGTGTCGAGGGTGCCGGCCGCATGTGGTTGCTCGCGCACGCGCGGCGGAGCCGCATATGGACACTGCCCCGCGCCCCTTAGGGTGTGGCAGTTACCCTTTCCTTCACACATACCGACTGGTTAGTCTGGCCGTCGCTGACCGAGTCGCGCCGTGTCGAAGGAGACCGATGGTGGAAGCCGTGCAGGATGCGGGAGTGGTCGTCACCGGAGCGGGCGGTGGGATCGGGGCCGCGTTGGCCCGTAGGTTCGCCGCCGAGGGTGCCCGGGTGGTCGTCAACGATCTGGATGCCGACAAGGCCACGGCGGTCGCCGAGGAGATCGGCGGGATCGCCGTGCCCGGGGACGCCTCCGCGATCGTCGGTGATGCCCGGGACGCGCTCGGCGGCGCCGTGGACGTCTACTGCGCCAACGCCGGCGTGGCCTTCGAGGACGCGGGTGCCGGCGCGGCCCTCGACGAGAGGGGCTGGGCACTGTCCTGGGACGTCAACGTGATGGCGCACGTCCGGGCCGCCCATGCGCTGTTGCCGCACTGGCTGGAGCGCGGTCGCGGCCGGTTCGTCTCCACGGTCTCGGCCGCCGGACTGCTCACCATGATCGGCGCCCCCTCCTACGCCGTCACCAAGCACGGCGCGCTGGCCTTCGCCGAGTGGCTGTCCCTCACCTACCGCCACCGGGGTGTCAAGGTGCACGCCATCTGTCCCCAGGGCGTCCGTACCGACATGTTGGCCGCCACCGGCAGCGCGGGTGACCTGGTGCTCCAGCCCACCGCGATCGAGCCGGAGGAGGTCGCCGAGGCGCTGTTCCGGGGCATCGAGGAGGACCGCTTCCTGATCCTGCCGCACCCCGAGGCCGCCGAGTACTACCAGGCGCGGGCCGCCACTCCCGACCGCTGGCTCGCCGGGATGAACCACATCCAGCAGAAGTGGGAGGCCGCCCGGTGAGCGCCTCCGCGTACGCGGCCCGGCCCTGGCTGGCGCTGCTCAGCGAGGCCCAGCGCGGCCCGATCGACCCCGCCGACTCCCTGGTGCACGCCCTGCGCCGTGCGGTCGCCGAGGCCCCCGACCGCACCTTCCTCGCCTACTTCGACGCCCGGCTGACCTACCGCGAGGTCGACGAGCTGAGCGACGCGGTGGCCGCCCACCTCGCCGGGCGCGGTCTGGAGCGCGGCGACCGGGTCGCCGTCCTGCTGCAGAACTCCCCGCACTTCGTGCTGGCCGCCCTCGGCGCGTGGAAGGCGGGCGCGACCGTCGTGCCCGTCAATCCCATGTACAAGTCGGCCGAGGTCGCCCACATCCTGCAGGACGGCGAGGTCGCCGCGCTGATCTGCTCCGAGCGGGCCTGGGAGTCGTACCTGCGGGAGACGGCCGCCGGCTCGCCGGTGCGGATCGTGCTCACCGGGTGCGAGCTGGACTTCCAGACCCGCGACGACGCGCGCGTGCTCACCTTCGAGCGGCTGCCTCAGGCCCCCGACGCCGACGACCTCGTGGCCGTCGCCCGGCAGGGCGGCCGCGCCCCCGAGGGCCGCGACCCGCGCCCCGACGACATCGCGCTGGTCAGCTACACCTCGGGCACCAGCGGCACCCCGAAGGGCGCCGTCAACACGCACGGCAACATGATGCACAACGCCGAGCGCCAGCGGACCGGGCTCGGCCTGCCCGAGGCACCCGTCTACTACGCGCTCGCCCCGCTGTTCCACATCACCGGGATGGTGTGCCAGTTCGCCGCCTGCCTGAACAGCGCGGGCACGCTGGTGCTCGCCTACCGCTTCGAGCCCGGCGTCGTCCTGGAGGCGTTCGCCGAGCACCGCCCGCACTACACGGTCGGCCCGTCCACCGCCTACATGGCCCTCGCCGCCCACCCCGACGTCACCCGCGAGCACTTCGACTCCTTCGTGAACCTCTCCTCGGGCGGCGCCCCCGTGCCGCCCGCGCTGGTGGAGAGGTTCCGCGAGCGCTTCGGGCCGTACATCCGCGTCGGCTACGGCCTCACCGAGTGCACCGGCCCCTGCGCCGCCGTACCGCCCGGCCTGGAAGCGCCCGTCGACCCCGTCTCCGGGACGCTGTCCGTCGGCGTGCCCGGCGCGGACACGGTCGTGCGTATCGTGGACGAGCAGGGCGCGGAGGTCCCCTTCGGCGAGCAGGGCGAGATCGTCGTACGCGGGCCCCAGGTGGTCCCCGGCTACCGGCGGCGCCCGGAGGCCACCGCCGAGGCCTTCCCGGACGGCGAGCTGCGCACCGGCGACATCGGGTTCATGGACCCGCAGGGCTGGCTGTACGTCGTGGACCGCAAGAAGGACATGATCAACGCGTCCGGCTTCAAGGTGTGGCCCCGCGAGGTCGAGGACGTCCTCTACACCCATCCGGCGGTGCGCGAGGCGGCCGTCGTCGGCGTCCCCGACGGCTACCGCGGGGAGACCGTCCGGGCCTACATCAGCCTGCGTCCGGGCGCCGAGGCGGACCCGGATGAACTCGCGGTGTACTGCAAGGAGAGACTGGCCGCCTACAAATACCCGCGCCAGGTGGAGATCCTGCCCGACTTGCCCAAGACGGCCAGTGGGAAGATCCTCCGTCGGGAACTGCGTTCCCGCGCGCACGACCCCCAGTAGGAACGACGGAAAGGCAGGTGGCGCAGTGCCCAGGACGACGGACGGAGACGGGACGCCCGTTCCGCAGCGGCTGCTGGACGCCGCCACCCGCCTCTTCGCCGAGCAGGGCTACGACCGCACCTCGGTGCAGGAGATCGTGGAGGCGGCCGGCGTCACCAAGGGGGCGCTGTACCACTACTTCGGCTCCAAGGAGGACCTCCTGCACGAGGTGTACGCGCGCGTGCTGCGCGTCCAGCAGGAGCGGCTGGACGCGTTCGCGGACGCGGACGAGCCCGTCGAGAAGCGGCTCAGAGACGCGGCCGCGGACGTCGTCGTCACGACCATCGAGAACCTCGACGACGCGATGATCTTCTTCCGCTCCATGCACCATCTGAGCCCGGAGAAGAACAAGCAGGTGCGCGCCGAGCGCCGGCGCTACCACGAGCGCTTCCGCGCGCTCATCGAGGAGGGTCAGCGCGAGGGCGTCTTCTCCACGGCGACCCCCGCGGACCTGGTCGTGGACTACCACTTCGGCTCGGTCCACCACCTGTCGACGTGGTACCGCCCGGACGGCCCCCTCACCCCGCAACAGGTCGCCGACCACTTGGCCGATCTGCTGCTGCGGGCACTGCGCCCCTGACGGCAAGGGGTAAGGGGTGGCCGCCATGGCGGCCACCCCTTACCTGCGCTCCTCTAGAGGTACTTCTTCAGCTCCCGTCGCGCCAGTGACCGCTGGTGGACCTCGTCCGGGCCGTCGGCGATCATCAGGGTGCGGGCGGCGGCGTACAGCTCGGCCAGCGGGAAGTCCTGGCTGACGCCGCCCGCGCCGTGCAGCTGGATGGCCCGGTCCAGGATGCCGACCACCGCGCGCGGGGTGGCGATCTTGATGGCCTGGATCTCCGTGTGGGCGCCCTTGTTGCCGACGGTGTCCATCAGCCAGGCCGTCTTCAGCACCAGCAGCCGCAGCTGCTCGACGGTCACCCGGGCGTCCGCGATCCAGTTGTGGACCACGCCCTGCTGGGCCAGCGCCTTGCCGAACGCGGTGCGGGACACCGCCCGCCGGCACATCAGCTCGATCGCCCGCTCGGCCATGCCGATCAGCCGCATGCAGTGGTGGATGCGGCCGGGGCCGAGGCGGGCCTGGGCGATGGCGAAGCCGCCGCCCTCCTCGCCGATCAGGTTCGACACCGGCACGCGCGCGTGGTCGAAGACCACCTCGGCGTGGCCGCCGTGCGAGTGGTCCTCGTAGCCGAAGACCTGCATCGCGCGCTTCACGGTGACGCCCGGGGTGTCGCGCGGGACCAGGACCATCGACTGCTGGCGCCGGATGTCCGCCCCGTCCGGGTCCGTCTTGCCCATGACGATGAAGATCTTGCAGTCGGGGTTCATCGCCCCGGAGATGTACCACTTGCGGCCGGTGATGACGTACTCGTCTGTGCCATCGGAGGCTCGCTCGATGAGCGTGGTGATGTTGGTGGCATCCGAGGAGGCCACCTCCGGCTCGGTCATCGCGAACGCTGAGCGGATCTCACCGGCCAGCAGCGGCTCCAGCCACTGCTTCCTCTGCTGCTCGTTGCCGAACTGCGCCAGCACCTCCATGTTGCCGGTGTCGGGCGCGGCGCAGTTCGTCGCCGTGGGTGCCAGATGCGGGGAGCGGCCGGTGATCTCGGCGAGCGGCGCGTACTGGAGGTTCGTCAGCCCGGCGCCGTACTCGGCGTCGGGGAGGAAGAGGTTCCACAGGCCCTGCCTGCGGGCCTCCGCCTTCAGCTCCTCGACCACGGCCGGGGTGTCCCAGGGGGACGCCAGCGCGGCCCGCTGCTCCTCCGCCACCGCCTCCGCCGGGTAGACGTACTCGTCCATGAAGGCGAGCAGCTTGCCGCGCAGCTCCTCCGTACGCGCGTCGAACGCGAAGTCCATGTCCGGTCAGCCTTCCTGAAGAGTGGTCAGTCCGTGGTCGATGAAGACGGGCACGAGGTCGCCGATGCGGTCGAAGCCGCGCCCGACCGTCTGGCCGAGCGTGTACCGGTAGTGGATGCCCTCCAGGATCACGGCGAGCTTGAACCACGCGAACGCCGTGTACCAGGAGACGGCCGAGACGTCGCGCCCCGAGCGTTCGGCGTACCGCTCGATCAGCTCCTGCGGGGACGGGTGCCCCGGCGCCTCGGCGGTGGTGGAGACGGGGGAGTGCGCCATGCCGAGCGGCTGGCTGTACATCACCAGCAGGCCCAGGTCGGTCAGCGGGTCGCCGAGGGTCGACATCTCCCAGTCGAGGATCGCCTTGATCTGGTCGTTGTCGCCGATCAGGACGTTGTCCAGCCGGTAGTCACCGTGTACGACGGCCGGCGCGGGGGAGGTGGGCAGGGCGCGTCCGAGGGCCGCGTGCAGCTCGTCGATGCCGGCCAGCTCGCGGTTGCGGGAGGCGTCCAGCTGCTTGCCCCAGCGGCGCAGCTGCCGGTCCAGGAAGCCCTCGGGGCGGCCGAAGTCCGTAAGGCCCACCGCGGCGGGGTCCACCGCGTGCAGCTCGACCAGCGTGTCCACCAGGGACAGCACCGCGTTGCGGGTGCGCTCCTCGCCCAGCGGGGCGAGCTGGTCCGCGGTGCGGTACGGGGTGCCCTCGACGAACTCCATGATGTAGAACGGCGCCCCGAGCACCTCCTCGTCCTCGCACAGCAGCACCGGACGGGGGACCGGCACCTCGGTCGGGTGCAGCGCGCTGATCACCCGGTGCTCGCGCTTCATGTCGTGCGCGGTGGCCAGCACATGGCCGAGCGGCGGCCGCCGGACGACCCACTTCGAGGTGCCGTCGGAGAGCGCGTACGTGAGGTTCGACCGTCCGCCCTCGATCAGCCTGCCGCTCAGCGGGCCGTTCACCAGCCCCGGCCGCTCACGGTCGAGCAGGCCGCGCAGCCGGTCGAGATCGAGTCCGGGCGGGTGGTCGGCGCTCATACATCACTCCTACGAACGGGTGAACAGGAACCCGACTCATGATGCCGACCGGTCGGTATGCCGTCCAGTGCATACACCGAACGTGGCGCGAAACGTGACCGGAGCCACGATAGGCCGACGGCTCCCCGGCGCGCTGCCCGGGGAGCCGTCGGACCCTGCCGTCCGGCAGCTCAGTGATCGTCCCAGTGGTCGCCGTGCTCGGCGTGCCGGTGCCCGTCGTGCAGGTAGTCGATGTGGTCGCCGTGCCGCACCTGTGCGTGCCCGCACTCCTCGTGGTGCACGTGCTCGTGGCCGTCGTGCCGGGTGTGGCCGGCCGGCTCGCACTCGTCCCAGTGGCCGCCGTGCTCGCGGTGCAGATGGCCGTCGTGTGCGTAGTCGAGGTGGTCGCCGTGCGGCACGGCCGTGTGCCCGCAGCCCGGACCGTGGCTGTGCGTGCCGTGCCCGGTGTGTTCCTGGTGAAGCGTCGTCATGGTGCTCGCCTTCGGGGGGATGCTTTCGGGGGGATGCCTTCGGGGGATTCGGAATGGTGCGACCGACAGGCTACGTGCGAAAGGTGCATATCCGGGCATATCGAATGCGTGGCGTGCGCCCTCCCGAACGGGGGCCTCGGGAACGCAGGCACGGGCTTCAGAACGCGAGCACAGCCGCACACGCGGCCATCGCCACCGCGCACAGCACCGCCGCCGTCGCGTGCCGGGGCGCCAGCGCTGACGGACGGGGGCTCGTCGCAAGGGCGCGGATCCGCTGGTGGGCCACCCACAGGAAACCCAGCCAGAGCGCACAGCACAGTGCGCACAGCACGATGCCGGTGACCGAGGCCCCGCCGTGCAGGGCGGTCTTCATGGCGAGGACGGCGGCCACGGTGCTCGACAGCGTCGTACGCCGCCAGGCCAGCCGGGTGCGCTCCGGCTGCAGGCCCGGATCCCGGACCTCGGCGCTCACCCCTCCCATCCGACCAGCACCACCACGACCATCGCGACGGCCACCACCGCGACCACCAGGCTCAGCACGGCCGGGAAACGGGACGCCGGCAGGTCCTCTCCCCGCCGCATCGCCCGCTCGCAGCGCACCCAGTGGTTCACCGCGCGCAGCGAGCACAGCACACCGGCGCCGAGCAGGGCGAGCGCGAGACCGACCCGCCACGCCCAGCGCAGGTCCGGCAGGAACTGGTCCACCGCGAAGCCGCCGCCGATCAGCGCGAGCGCGGTCCGCAGCCAGGCCAGGAACGTGCGCTCATTGGCCAGCGAGAACCGGTAGTCGGGGGTGCTGCCCTCGTCCCGTACCTGCTCAGGGGCGAACCAGAGCCGGACGTTCCGCACGAATTCCATCACGCGCAGGACCCTACCGGGGCGTCACCGGGCCGCCCGGAACGCCCTCAGCCGCTTGTACGCCGCCAGCCCGTCCGGCACCCACTCCCATGTGCCGAGCCGCTGCTCCACCTCGTCCTCGGGCAGGAAGTCGTACCACTGGACCTCCTCGGTCTGGGGCCGTACCGGAAGGTCGCAGCGCACCTCGTAGACCGCCGACCACCAGCTGTTCCCGGCCCCGTCGTCGTACAGGAACGTGAACAGGTGCGTCGGCCGGGGCAGACCGCTGACCCCCAGCTCCTCCTCCGCCTCCCGCAGCGCCGCCTCGTCGTAGGACTCGCCGGCGCCCACGACCCCGCCGACGAACATGTCGTAGAGGGAGGGGAACACCAGCTTGGTCGCGGTGCGGCGGTGGACGAAGAGCCGCCCGGCCGCGTCCCGGGCCTGGATGAACACGCACCGGTGGCGCAGGCCCTTGGCGTACGCCTCGCCGCGCGGGGCCTGGGCGACGACCCGGTCGTGCTCGTCGACGATGTCGAGGATCTCCTCAGCAGGGTTCATGACCGTATCCAAGCAGGGCCCGTACCACCCCTGCCGGTCCGGCGGGCTCAACGCCGCTGGAGGTCCCGGGCGTGCTCCGCCTCCGCCGTGCCGCACGGCATCGCCGGGTGCAGCCCGAGCAGCACGATGCCCGCGACGATCCCCGCGAGCCCCGACGCCTCCCAGGCCAGCGCCCCCGTGTCGGTGTGCAGCCGGTCGCCGAGGAAGCCCACCCCGCACAGGATGCCGGCGAGCGGCTGGGCCGCGGTGAGCGCGGGCAGCGACATGCGCAGCGGGGCCGTCTCGAAGGCGCTCTGCACCAGGACCAGCCCGCTGACGCCGAGCGCCAGCACACCGTACGGCTGCCAGCCGGTGAACAGCTCCGGGAAACCGCCCTCGGAGAAACGGGTGCCGCTCACCCGGGTCAGCGCGTCCTGCACGCCGTACAGCAGCCCGGCGGCGGTGGCCAGCAGCACCGGACCCCAGCTGAGCCGGGACCGTTTGGCGTACGTCGTGAGCACCATGGCCGCGCCGAGCATCGCGCCGATGATCAGCCAGTGCCGCACCGGGTCGGCGACCGCGCTGCCGCCGCGCGGCTCGCCCGCCATGATGAACGCCGTCACACCGCCCGCGAGCAGCGCGAGGCCGGCCCAGCCCTGGCGGCCCAGGGACTGCCGGGTGCGAGAGCGGGAGAGGGCGAGCGCGAACAGCAGATTCGTGGCGAGCAGCGGCTCGACCAGGGAGATCTCGCCCTTGCCGAGGGCGATCGCGCCCAGCACCATGCCGGCCACCATCAGGGCGATGCCGCCCAGCCAGCGCGGCACCCGCATCAGGTCGAGCAGCAGCCGGAACGACAGGAAGTCGCCGAGCGGTGCCTTCTGGGCCGCGTCCTGCTGGAGTACGAACCCGAAGCCCAGGCAGCAGGCCGCACTCACGGCGAGAAGGAGAACCAGAACGGACACGCTGCGTACCTCGATCATCCGGCCGGACCACGGGTGCGTAGTGGCCGACTGTAGCGTTCCCGGGCGGCATTGCCCCGGAGAAAGCCCGGAACCGGGCAGTTGACTCGGTCACGATGCCCGGCCCCTCGCGGGGGGCGCCCGAGGCGCCGGCGGGATCGTCCGGTCATGGTCCGCCGCGCCGACGGGCCCCGCCATGGCGTACGCCACAGAGAGGGGCGCCCGTCCGCCAAGTGCCCTTGCGGGCATGCTGGTTGAAGGCGATAACACCCGGGTTCCGCTTGACGCAAACCTTGGCTGAGGGTTTGCTGTGCGTGATCGGTCGATGGCAGCCCGAGAATCAGGAAGTCCTGCGGTGCCCCCACTCCCGCCTCTGCTCGGCGTTCGCCGGGCCCTCACGGACCAGTCCGGCGACAGCACGCCGGACGACTCCAGTGCGTTAGAAGCTGTCTTCGACGACGCTCTCGGTGACGCCGAACTCCTCGCCGCCCGGGCCGCGTTGGCGCAGGGCCGGTGGCAGGCCGCCCGCTCGTTGCTGTTGCACACCGGCGACGACTGGGACCGGCGCGGCCACCGGATCACCGTGCTCGCCGGGGAGCCGTACGCCACCGCCTGGGCCCGCGAGTGGCTGCTCGCCGAGCCCGGGTCCGCGGACGCCGCCGCCCTGCACGCCCTGGCCCTCGTCCAGCGCGCCCTGCGCGGCAAGGAGGACACCGACCGGGCGCGCGAGGCCTGCCGCACCGCCGCGCCGCTCGCCCCCGCCGACCCCACCCCCTGGCTCGGCCTGCTCCTGCTGGCCCGCACCCTGGGCCCGGAGAGCGAACTGCTGCATGCCTTCGCGGAACTCCGCGAGCGGCACCCCGAGCACCACCACGGCCACCATCTGCTGGTCGCCCGCCTCGCCGAGCGCCCCGAGGGCGGCCGGGCCGAGTCCCACGAGGTGTACGACCTCGCCGAGCGGGCCGCCGCCGAGGCCCCCGCCGACTCACCGCTGGCCGTCCTGCCGGTCGTCGCCCACGCCGAGCGCCACCGGGTGCTGGCCGCGAGCGGCCCGGCCTGCGCCGACCCGGCCGGCTCCGGGCACTGGTCGGGCTCCCGGGCCCGCCGGATCCTGCGTGCCGCCTTCGACTGGTGGCTGGAGTGGGAGCACGACGAGCACCCCCGCCGCCACACCGACCTCAACCATCTGGCGTTCGCCATGACCTGCGCCGGCCGCCCGGCCGAGGCGGCGGCCCTCTTCCAGCGGATCGGCCGGCACGCCACCCGGGCCCCCTGGTCCTCCCTGCACCACGACGCCTCGCAGGCCTTCCACGCGGCCCGCGCCCGAGCGCTCGGCGGGCACGTGCGTAAGAAGTGATTACGGAACTCTGACCGATGGCCGCACTCCCTGGCCCCACCGGGACCGGAAGTGCTCGAATGAATACGTGAACCCTGAACAATCCGAGGAACCCGAGTCCCAGGGCAGGCCCGTCGGCCGCCGCGTCTTCCTCGGCACTCTCGGTCTGGGCGCTCTCGGCGTCGCCGCCGCACCCGTGCTGCAACGCGGCCTGGAGGGCTTCCTCGGCACCGTCTCCGGCAAGGACCCGACAGGCCTGACCGGCCTGCTGCCCAACGGCGGCGGCTTCCGCTACTACTCGGTCGCCGCGTCCGTCCCGCACCAGGGCCCCGCCGACTACCGGCTCACCGTCGACGGGCTGGTCGACCACCCGCGCACCTACACCCTCGCCGACCTGCGCGCCCTGCCCCAGACCCGGTTGGTCAAGGACGTGCAGTGCGTCACCGGCTGGCGGGTCCCGGGCACCCCCTTCGAGGGCGTACGGCTCTCCCGCCTGCTGGACGCGGCGGGTGTCCGGTCGTCGGGCAGGGCGATCCGCTTCACCTGCTTCGACGGCACCTACACCGAGAGCCTCACCCTCGACCAGGCCCGCCGCCCGGACGTCCTGGTCGCCCTGCGCATGCAGGACAAGGACATCGGCCACGACCACGGCGGCCCGGTCCGCCTCTACGTCGCCCCCATGTACTTCTACAAGTCCGCCAAATGGCTCTCCGGCATCACCGTGACCGACCAGGTCCGGCCCGGTTACTGGGAGGAGCTCGGCTACGACGTCGACGCCTGGGTGGGCCGCTCGAACGGACGGACCGATGAGCCTACGAGCTGAGACCCCGGCGCCGCCGAGCGCGCGGGTCCGCCGCTTCAGCCGGGCCGAGCGGTGGGTGCACCGCACGACGGCCGCGCTGATGGGCGTGTGCGTGGTCACCGCCGCCTGCCTCTACATCCCGCAACTGGCCGTACTGGTCGGGCGCCGCGAACTGGTCGTCCGCATCCACGAGTGCGCGGGGCTGGCCCTGCCCGTCCCCGTCCTCCTCGGCCTGGCCTCCCGTGCCTTCCGCGCAGACCTGCGCTTCCTCAACCGCTTCGGCCCGCACGACCGCATGTGGCTGCGTGCCGCGCTGCTGAGGGACAAGCGCCGCTCCTCCCGGCCGGCGGGCAAGTTCAACGCGGGCCAGAAGGTCTACGCGGCCTGGATCGCCGGGGCGACCCTGGTCATGCTCGGCACCGGCCTGATGATGTGGTTCACCCACCTCACCCCGCTGATGTGGCGCACCTCGGCGACCTTCGTCCACGACTGGCTGGCCCTGACGATCGGCGTGGTCCTGGCCGGCCACGTCGGCATGGCGCTCGGGGACCCGGAGGCGCGACGGGGTATGCGGACGGGGTCGGTGAGCAGGGAGTGGGCGCAGCGAGAGCACCCGTTGTGGCGGCATTAGCCGATCTCCGCCACAACGGGGCTCAGCGACCACGGTGTCGACCGGCGGCGCCGACCCCACCGCAACCCGGCCTGCGAACTCCTCGCCGTACCGCTCCTAGAGCACGAGGGACAACAGCAGGACCAGACCGCCGGCGACCACCGAGATGATCGTCTCCATCACCGACCAGGTCTTGACGGTCTGCCCGACGCTCAGCCCGAAGTACTCCTTCACCAGCCAGAAGCCGGCGTCGTTGACATGGCTGAAGAAGAGTGAGCCGGCGCCGATGGCGAGGACCAGCAGGGCCGCGTGGGTGGTCGACATGTCGGCGGCCAGCGGGGCCACGAGACCCGCGGCCGAGACGGTCGCCACCGTGGCCGACCCCGTCGCCAGCCGGATCGCCACCGCGATCAGCCAGGCCAGCAGCAGTGCCGGGATCGACCAGTCCTTGGAGATGTCCAGGATCATCCGGCCCACTCCGGAGTCGATCAGCGTCTGCTTGAAGCCGCCGCCCGCGCCGACGATCAGCAGGATGCCCGCGATGGGCATCAGACCCTTCTCGACCGTCTGCTGAAGGCGTTCCCTGCTGAACCCGGCGGGCCGGCCCAGCGTGAAGAACCCGACGAGC
This sequence comes from Streptomyces sp. NPDC031100, assembly GCF_055570785.1. Classification (NCBI taxonomy): domain Bacteria; kingdom Bacillati; phylum Actinomycetota; class Actinomycetes; order Kitasatosporales; family Streptomycetaceae; genus Streptomyces; species Streptomyces sp. NPDC031100. Next base: position 359,944 of record NZ_JBVIGN010000005.1, on the reverse strand, counting down.
ACGGCGGCGAGCAGCGCGATCAGCGGGGAGCCGATGACGTCGAACACCCGCTGGGTGGTGTCCGTGGGATCGTCGACGACGATGTCCACCAGCGCCTTGGCCAGCATCAGCACCACCGGCAGCAGCACGGTGGCGAGCGTCGCGCCGAAGCCGGGCCGGCGCTCCAGCTGCTCCGACGGGCGCTGCGGCAGCATCCGGTCCGGGGCCGGGACGTCCACCCAGCGGGCGGCGACCCGCGAGAACAGCGGACCGGCGATGATCACGGTCGGTATGGCGACGAGGATGCCGAGCGCCAGGGTCACGCCCAGGTTGGCGCCGACCGCGTCGATGGCGACCAGCGGGCCGGGGTGCGGCGGGATCAGGCCGTGCATCACCGACAGACCGGCCAGCGCCGGAATGCCGATGCGCATCAGGGAGTAGTTGCCGCGCTTGGCGACCATCAGCACGACCGGGATCAGCAGCACGATGCCGACCTCGAAGAACAGCGGCAGGCCGACCACGGAGGCGATCAGCACCATCGCCCAGGGCATCGCGCGCCCTCCCGCCCGTCGCCCGCCGCCACCCTTCTGCGGAAGGGCCTCCGGCCCTACACCTCCCCATTTGGCGAGGATCGTGTCGACGATCTGGTCGGCGCCACCGGAGTCGGCGAGCAGCTTGCCCAGGATCGCCCCGAGCGCGATCAGGACACCCACGCCGGCCACGGTGGTCCCGAGCCCGGTGGTGAAGCTGACGATGGCCTTGTCCAGCGGTGCTCCGGCGACCGCGCCCAGCACGAGCGAGCCGACGGTCAGCGACAGAAAGGCATGGAGCTTGAACTTGGTGATGAGCAGGACGATGACGGCGATGCCCACCAGGACGGCGATGCCGAGCTGGGCGTGGCCGGCGGAGGTGATCGGCGGAGGTGCGTCCGCTGCCAGCATCTCGACGCTGAGTCTGGTCACGGGGGTTCCCTTGCAGGTACGGGGGATGGGGGTGGGGTGCTACTCGCGAATGTCGGGAAGCGCGTCGAGCGCCTTGACGGCCCGCTCGGTGATCTCCTGGGGGCTGCCGCTGACGTCCACGTCGACGCCCGCCTCGTCCGGCTCGAGCGGCTGGAGCGTGGCGAACTGGGAGTCCAGCAGCGCGGTCGGCATGAAGTGACCCTGCCGGTGGGACATCCGGTCCTCGATGAGCTTCCGGTCGCCCGTGAGGTGCACGAACACGATCCCGGGAGCCACGGCCCTGAGCCGGTCGCGGTACGACCGCTTCAGCGCCGAGCTGCTGACCACCCCGCCGAGACCGGCCCGCCCCCTGGCCCAGTGGCCGATGGCCTCCAGCCACGGCCACCGGTCGGCGTCCTCGAGCGGGACACCGGCCGACATCTTGTCGATGTTGGCCTGGGGGTGGAAGTCGTCGCCCTCGGCGTACGGGACGCCCAGCCGGGCGGCGAGCAGGGGACCGATCGTGGTCTTGCCCGTCCCGGCGACGCCCATCACGACGACGACCTGGGGGGTGCGCATGACTGCCTCGCTGTCTTCCTCGACATCCGACGCCACAGCGGCGTCGCCACACTGAAACCCATTAGGTACGACGAATTCAAGACTGTGTGACTTATAAGTCTGACTTTTTGTCTCCGTGATCCACGCCGTACGCTGAGTGCATGACCACACCGGGCCGGGGGCTGCACGGCCATGTACTGGACACCCTCGGTCCCGCGATCACGGCGGGCGAGTACCCGCCGGGCAGCGTGCTGCGTACCGACGAGCTGGCACAGCACTTCGAGGTGTCACGCTCCGTGATGCGCGAGGCGGTCCGCGTGCTGGAGTCCATGCACCTGGTCGAGTCCCGCCGCCGGGTGGGCGTGACGGTCCGCCCCAAGTCCGAGTGGAACGTCTACGACCCGCAGGTCATCCGCTGGCGCCTCGCGGGCGCCGACCGCCCGCACCAGCTGCGTTCCCTGACCGTGCTGCGTTCGGCCGTCGAGCCGGCGGCGGCCGGCCTCGCCGCCAGGAACGCCACACCCGAACAGTGCGCCGAACTCACCGAGTGCGCGCTCGGCATGGTCGCCAACTCACGCGGCCACCAGCTGGAGGGGTACCTGGTCCACGACATCGCCTTCCACCGGGTCATCCTCACGGCGTCGGGCAACGAGATGTTCGCCCGCCTCGGCGACGTCGTCGCGGAGGTGCTGGCCGGCCGGACCCATCACGAGGTGATGTTCGAGGACCCCGATCCGGCCGCCGTCACCCTGCACGTCCAGGTCGCGGAGGCGGTCCGCGCGGGCGACGCCCCCCGCGCCGAACGGCTCACCAGGGAGATCACCATGGGCGCCCTCCAGGAACTGGACGTCCTGGCGCCCTAGTCGCGTCAGTCCAGGAACTCCCCGTCGACGTACACCCACGCCCCGTCCACCCGCTCGAACCGGCTGCGCTCGTGCAGCGAGCCGCCCCGGTGGGAGGCGCGGAAGGTCACGGTGCCGGTCGTGTGGAAGGCGGACCCCTCGGTGCTGTCCAGGATCTCCAGCCCCGTCCACCTCATCCGCGGATCCAGGTCCAGCCGCTCCGGCCGGGTCCGCGGGTGCCACGTCCGCAGGAGATACCCCGCGTCCTGCTTCACGAACGCGCTGTACCGCGACCGCATGAGCGCCTCGGCGGTCGGCGCGGCGGCGGCTCCCGTGTGGAAGCGGCCGCAGCAGGCGTCGTAGGGCTCGGGGCGTCCGCAGGGGCAGGTGCGCGTGGTCATGAGCCACATTCTGCCCGTACCAGGGGAGGCGCCGGGCGCCGGTGCGATGCACAGTGGAAGTGGTGACGCGCCGCTGCGTCCCGTTGCCCCGCAGCGCAGTGAGGAGAGACGGACGATGACCCAATCCGTGAGCAACCGTCCTCCGTCCGTCAAGGAATGGCGGCTGAACCTGTACCTGTCCGAACACGACCCGGACACCACGGCCCGGATCATCCTGGACACCGGGGACAACGTCCTGGAGAGCCATGCGGAGGCCAGGCGGAACCCCTACGACACGGACGTGCCCGAGATCGGCGACGAACTCGCGGCCGGCCGCGCGCTGATCGCCATGGGCCGCATGCTGCTGCGCGCGGCCGCGGGCGACATGAAGGAGATGGGTGCCATCGAGGAGGACAGCCCCACGCCCCTCTGGATGGCCAAGGAGTGACGGAGCCGTACCGTGTTCTTCACCGACCGGCTCGAAGCGGGACGGCAGTTGGGTGCCCGCCTGGAATACCTCAGGGGCCAGGACGTCGTGGTCCTGGGGCTGCCCCGCGGCGGGGTGCCGGTCGCCGCGGAGGTCGCCGAGGCCCTTGACGCGCCCCTGGACGTCTGCCTGGTCCGGAAGCTGGGCGTGCCCGTCCAGCCCGAGCTGGGCATGGGTGCGATCGGCGAGGACGGCGTGCGCGTGATCAACCAGGACGTGCTGCGCCACACCGGCGTCGGCCAGGCCGACCTGGACCGGGTCGAGGCACGCGAGCGCGAGGTGCTCGAACAGCGGGCCGCCCGCTACCGGCGCGCACACGCCCCCGTCCCCGTCGCCGGCCGGACCGTCGTGGTCGTCGACGACGGCGTGGCCACCGGCTCCACCGCGAAGGCCGCCTGCCAGATCGCCCGGGCCCGGGGCGCGGCGCGCATCGTGCTGGCGGTCCCCGTGGCACCACAGGACTTCGCACGGCGACTCGGCGGGGACGCCGACGAACTGGTCTGCCTCGACACCCCGGCCGAATTCTTCGCGATCGGCCAGTTCTACGGCGACTTCACCCAGGTCGACGACGAGGAGGTCACCGTCTGCCTGCGGCAGGCCGCCAGGCGATACGACCTCTCCGCGGGCACCGGCCCCGAGGACCGCGAGGTGACGGTGACGGCCGGTGCCGTCCGGCTGAGCGGGCGGCTGACGCTGCCCGCGGGGGCGACCGGGGTCGTCGCCTTCGCCCACGGCAGCGGCAGCAGCCGGCACAGCCCGCGCAACCGGTTCGTGGCCGAGGGACTGAACCGGGCCGGCCTCGGCACCCTGCTGTTCGACCTGCTCACCGAGGACGAGGAGCGCGACCGGCGCAACGTGTTCGACATCGCCCTGCTGGCCGAGCGCCTGGTCGCCGTCACCGGCTGGCTGCGCGAGGAACCCGACGTCGAAGGGCTGGCCGTCGGCTACTTCGGCGCCAGCACCGGCGCGGCCGCCGCCCTCTGGGCCGCCGCCGAGCCGTCGGCACGCCCCGCCGCGGTCGTCTCCCGCGGCGGCCGGCCCGATCTCGCCGGACCTCGGCTGGCTGCGGTGACGGCACCCACCCTGCTCATCGTCGGCGGCGCCGACACCCAGGTGCTCGGCCTCAACCGGGAGGCACAGGCCCGACTGCGCTGCGAGAACCGGCTCGAGGTCGTCCCCGGCGCCACGCATCTGTTCGAGGAGCCCGGCGCGCTGGAGCGGGTGACCGAGCTGGCCCGCGACTGGCTCACCGACCACATGGCACCCGCACACGTGTAGGTGGGGATCATGCCCGAGGGGGCCGTCACCCTGTTCGTCGCCGGTGACGTCATGCTCGGCCGGGGCATCGACCAGATCCTCCCGCACCCCGGGGATCCGGCCCTGCGGGAGGACTATGTGCACGACGCCCGCGGCTACGTGGCCCTGGCGGAGGCGGCGAACGGGCCGATACCCCGGCCGGTCGACCCCTCCTGGCCCTGGGGCGAGGCGCTGCCGGTCCTGGACCGCGCGGCGCCCGACGTACGAGTGATCAATCTGGAGACCGCCGTCACCCAGGACGGCGACTTCGCACCGGGCAAAGGCGTCCATTACCGGATGAACCCGGCCAACCTGCCCGGTCTCGCCGTGGCACGCCCCGATGTCTGTGTCCTCGCCAACAACCACGTGCTCGACTTCGGGCCGCTCGGCCTGGCCGAGACACTGGACTCCCTGGCGGCGGCCGGGCTGCGCACCGCGGGGGCCGGCCGGGACGAGGCCGCCGCATGGCGGCCGGCCACCGTTCCCCTGCGGGCGGGCGGACGCGTGCTCGTCCTCGCCGTCGGGATGCCGACCAGCGGAATCCCGCACAGCTGGGCCGCCGGCCCCGAGCGCTCCGGAGTGGCCCTGATCGCCGCGCCGACCGAGGGCGCAGCGGCCGCCTTCGCCGACCGCCTGCGACAGGTCGCGCGGCCGGACGACATCGTGGTCGCGTCCGTCCACTGGGGCTCCAACTGGGGATACGGCGTCTCGCGCGCCGAGATCCGCTTCGCGCACGCGCTCGTCGACGCCGGCGTGCACGTCGTCCACGGCCACTCCTCGCACCACCCCCGGCCGCTGGAGGTGTACCGGGACAGACTCGTCCTCTACGGCTGCGGCGACCTCGTCGACGACTACGAGGGCATCGGCGGCTACGCGCGCTACCGGGACGACCTGCGCCTGCTGTACCTGGTCTCGCTGGAGCCCGGCACGGGCCGGCTGACCGGCCTCAGGATGGTGCCCCTCCAGGCGCGCCGGATGCGCCTGGAGCACGCGTCGGCCGACGACACCGAGTGGCTGCGCACCACCCTCGACCGGTGCAGCCGAGCCTTCGGCACCAGGGTCGAGCACGGGGACGAGGGCACCCTCACGGTCCGGCCCCTGCCGTGAGACGGGCGTTTCAGGCCCGGCCGCCCTTCCGCAGGAACCTGCGCAGGCGGGTCAGCGTCCAGGTGTTGATCACGTCCTCCTTGGTGAGCCAGCCGCGCTGCGCCGTGGCGACGCCGTAGCGCAGGTGGGCGAGGTGGAGGACGGAGTGGGCGTCGGTGTTCACGGCGAACTTCACCCCGTGCTGCCGGGCCCTGAGGATGTCCTCGTCACGCAGGTCGAGGCGGTCGGGCTGGGCGTTGACCTCCAGCGCGGTGCCGGTGCGGGCACACACGGCGAACACCTCGTCCCAGTCGGCGTCGACGCCCGGCCGTTTGCCGATCAGCCGGGTGGTCGGATGGCCGATGACGTTCACGTACGGGTTCTCGCAGGCCCGCACGAGCCTGCGGGTCATCTCCTTGCGGCTCTGGTCGAAGTGCGAGTGCAGGGAGGCGACGCAGAGGTCGAAACCGGCCAGGAACTCCTCGGGCCAGTCCACCTCGCCGTCGGGGTCGATGTTCAGCTCCGTGCCGTGCAGCAGCCGCATCCGGTGCCGGGTGCCGTCCAGCTCCCGCAGCCGCTCCCGCTGGGCGAGGATCTTCTCGTCGGTCATGCGCTGCATGTACAGGTTGGGGGCGTGGTCGGTGACCGCGTAGTACCTGTAGCCGCGTTCGGCGGCCGCCTCCACCATCGTCTCCAGCGGAGCGAGGCCGTCGGTGAGGTCCGTGTGGGTGTGCAGATCGCCGCGGATGTCCCGCTCGGTCACCACCTCGGGCAGTTCGCCGTGCAACGCCGCCTCGATCTCCCCGCGGTCCTCCCGCAGCGTCGGCGGGATCCAGGGCAGGCCGAGCCGGTCGTACACCTCCTCCTCCGTACGGGAGGCGAGCGATTCCTCGCTCTCCGCGTCGAACAGGCCGTACTCGGACAGCTTCAGCCCCTGGTGCACGGCGATGGTGCGGGTGCGGATGTTGTGCGCCTTGGAGCCCGTGAAGTACTGCAGTCCGGCGCCCCACGACTCCGGTGGCAGCACCCGCAGGTCGACCTGGAGGCCCTTGCCGGTGCGGATCGACGTCTTCTTCGTGCCCTGTGCGATGACCTCGGCGGTGGACGGCAGGGCGCACAGCGCCTCCATGAAGGGGGCGGACCGTTTCGCCGCCACGAGCACGTCGAGGTCCCCGATGGTCTCCTTCATACGGCGCACCGACCCGGCGTGGGTGCAGCGCCGGCAGCCGGTCAGCGCGGACAGCTCGGCGACGATCTCCTCCGCGGTCTCGAGGGCCAGGGACAGCGGGATCCGCCCGCCCGCCCGCTGCAGCAGCTCGATGCCGTGCCGGAGGTTCTCCTGCGTCTTCTCCCCGAACCCCTTCAGATCAGCCAGCGCGTCCGCCTCGATGGCCGCGGCCAGCTCGTTCACCGAGGAGATGTGCAGGTCCTCGTAGAGCCGCAGTGCCTTCTTCGGGCCGAGCGTGGGGATCGTGATCAGCTCCCGCACCCCGGCGGGGATCTTCGCCCGGCGCTCCTCGACCACCGCCATGGTGCCGGTGCGCAGATACTCGGCCACCTTCTCGGCGATCGACTTGCCCACGTTCGGGATCTCCCTGAGGCCGTCGACGTCCAGCTGGGAGATGTCGGTGGGATGGCCGCCGATGGCGCGCGCGGCCTTCTCGTAGGCGCGCGCCTTGAAGGCGTCGCCTCCTGTGATCGCGATGAGGTCCGCGTACTCCTGCAGGAGCGCCTCGACCTCCTCGTTGGGCCGGGCCACACCACCAGTGTAGAAAACACCAGCGGCGCCGACCGGATCCGGTCGACACCGCTGGTGTTCATGGTGTCCGAGGGGGGACTTGAACCCCCACGCCCGATAAAGGGCACTAGCACCTCAAGCTAGCGCGTCTGCCATTCCGCCACCCGGACAAGGTGTCTGTCGTGCGGGGTTTCCCCCGCGGCGACGAAGGAAACATTACCAGGCTTTCGAGGGTGGCTGATCACACCCCGTCCCGGAGGTCCGGTCCGCGTGAACGGCGTGTGACGGGCCGGCACCGGTCTTGGGCCGCGGCCGGGCCGGAGAGAGGATGAGGAGGACCACCAGCAGTGACAGCGGGAGGAAGCAGCGTGAGCGAGACGGACACGGCCAAGGGCGTCACCGGCGAGGACGAGGTCGTGGACCTCTGCCGCGAGCTGATCCGGTTCGACACCAGCAACTACGGCGACCACTCCGGGCCGGGCGAGCGCAAGGCCGCGGAGTACGTCGCCGGGAAGCTTGCGGAGGTCGGGCTGGAACCGAAGATCTTCGAGTCGCACCCCGGGCGCGCCTCGACCGTGGCCCGGATCGAGGGCGAGGACCCGTCCCGGCCCGCGCTGCTCATCCACGGCCACCTGGACGTCGTACCGGCCAACGCCGACGACTGGACCCACCACCCGTTCTCCGGCGAGGTCACCGACGGGTGCGTCTGGGGGCGCGGGGCCGTCGACATGAAGGACATGGACGCCATGACCCTCGCGGTCGTGCGGGACCGGCTGCGCAGCGGGCGGCGGCCGCCCCGGGACATCGTCGTCGCCTTCCTCGCCGACGAGGAGGCGGGCGGCACCTACGGCGCCCGGTACCTGGTCGACCGCCACCCCGACCTCTTCGAGGGCGTCACCGAGGGGATCAGCGAGGTCGGGGGGTTCTCCTTCACGGTGAACGAGCAGCGGCGGCTCTATCTGATCCAGACGGCCGAGAAGGGCATGCACTGGATGAAGCTCACCGTGGCCGGTACCGCCGGGCACGGCTCGATGATCCACCGGGACAACGCCATCACCGAACTCTCCGAGGCCGTCGCCCGGGTCGGCCGGCACAAGTTCCCGGTGCGGGTGACCAAGACCACCCGGGCCTTCCTCGACGAACTGGGCGACGCGCTCGGCACGGAGCTGGACCCGGAGGACATGGAGGCCACCCTCGCCAAGCTGGGCGGCATCGCCAAGCTCATCGGGGCGACCCTGAGCAACACCGCCAACCCCACTCAGCTGAACGCCGGTTACAAGGTCAACGTCATCCCGGGCGAGGCCACCGCGCACATCGACGGGCGCTTCCTGCCGGGCCACGAGGAGGAGTTCCTCGGCGACCTCGACCGGCTGCTCGGCCCGCACGTGCGACGCGAGGACGTGCACTCCGACAAGGCGCTGGAGACCAGCTTCGACGGGGCGCTCGTCGAGGCCATGCAGTCCGCGCTGCTGGCCGAGGACCCGACCGCCAAGGCGATCCCCTACATGCTCTCCGGCGGCACCGACGCCAAGTCCTTCGACGACCTCGGCATCCGCGGCTTCGGCTTCGCGCCGCTCAAGCTGCCGCCGGAGCTGGACTTCGCCGGCATGTTCCACGGCGTGGACGAGCGGGTGCCGGTGGACGGGCTGAAGTTCGGGGTGCGCGTGCTCGACCGGTTCATCGACGCGTCGTGAAGTCATGGGCTCAGGTAATCGGGCGCCCGTACGAGATCGAGCTGAGAAGAGTGAATGCGACCATAAGCTCGTAGCTCCATTAGTTCCTCCTCGTTACAGGTGATGCGATCAGCGATTGAGATCGCTTTTGCCAACAAGGAGGAATAATGCTCAAGAAGGTCGTTGCTGCTGCGGCTGCCACGGGTGGTCTGGTTCTCGCGGGTGCGGGCCTGGCCGTCGCTGACTCGGGTGCCCAGGGTGCCGCCACGCACTCGCCGGGCGTCGTTTCCGGCAACGTCGTCCAGGTGCCCGTCCACGTCCCGGTCAACGTCTGTGGCAACACCATCAACGTCATCGGGCTCCTGAACCCCGCCTTCGGCAACACCTGCATCAACAAGTGACGCAGGCTCCCTGAGGGGCGTCTTCTACGAGCCGTCGGCCTCCGAGCGCGCGCCATGCGCTCCGAGGCCGACCGGTCTTTTTCCGCGGAACTCCGTTGCGCGGAAACGCACTGAGAACCGAATGCAGGGGTGGAATTCAGAAATGCGACAGGGCACCCGCAAGGGCCTGATGACGGTGGCGGCCGCCACCGGTGTGATCGCCGCGGCGAGCGGCTACGCCCAGGCCGACTCGGGCGCGACCGGCTTCGCGGCCGGCTCGCCCGGCGTACTGTCCGGCAACACGGTGCAGGCACCGGTGCACGTGCCGGTGAACGTCTGCGGCAACACCGTGAACGTGGTCGGGATCCTCAACCCGGCCATGGGCAACAAGTGCGCCAATGACGGCGGCAGCCAGGCGGGGGGACACGGCGACACGAGCGGCCACGGCGGCTCGCACGCCGACGGCCACACCGGGGGCTCGCCCGGCGTCGGCTCCGGCAACACGGTCCAGGTGCCGATCGACGCGCCGGTGAACGTGTGCGGCAACAGCGTGGACGTCGTCGGTGTCGGCAACGCCACCGAGGGCAACGACTGTGCCAACGGCGGCGGTCACCACGGCCGGCCGCCGGGCGGTGGGCACGAGAACCCGCCCGGGAATCCGGGCCAGCCGGGACATCCCGGTCAGCCGGGCCACCCTGGTCACCCGGGTCAGCCCGGCAACCCTGGCCACCCCGGCAACCCGGGGCACCCCGGCACCCCGGGCCACCCGGGTACGCCGGGTCAGCCGGGCCACCCGGGAACGCCGCCCGGCACGGGAGGCCACACTCCCCAGGGCTCGTCCCAGGTCACGGACCACGGCGGACGCTCCGACCAGCCTCTGAGCCCCGCGCAGCTCGCCCACACCGGCAGTGAGGTGCCCCTGGGCATCGCGCTGCCGGCGGGCGCGGGCGCGCTGCTCGCGGGCGCGGTGCTGTACCGCAAGGCCCGGGCCTCGGCGTAGCACGGCAGGCCGTACGGAACGGAGCGGACCCCGCCCTGCGGCGGGGCCCGCTCCGTTCACGTCTCCCGGGTCACCAGGTGGCCCGGACCTGGCGGATGATCCGTCGGCGCAACCGCACCCTGCGGCTGCCGTCGCGCATCAGGCTCAGTCGGTCCAACTCCCAGTGTCCGTACTCGGCATGGTCCGTCAGCAGACGTGTGGCCTCCTTGCGGGACACCCCGCGAGGCACGTACACGTCGACAAATTCGTATTCCGGCATCGCATCTATTGTGCGGGCTGGTGCCCGGTACGGATAGCGTCTGCACTATGTCTGATGCTGCGCAGCCCACCGCTGCCGAGGTACGCGCCGCCGCCGAGGCCATCAAGACCGCGCTCGACCGCCATCTGGCGGCGGTCGAACGCCGGTCGGGCGAGGACGACCCGGCCGTCTACGAGGCGTTCAACCAGCTGGCCGCGGCCGCCGAGGCGTACGACGAGCTGCTCTACGACCGCTATGACGAGGTCACGCCCTTCGAGATCCCCGGTGCGGAGGACTCGCTGCCGCCGTACGCGGGCCCCGAGGAACCGAACGCGATCAGCGTGCTGATCCGCCGCGACTACGCCGTGGCGGAACCCCAGCGGCTGCTGGCGCAGGCCCAGCGGGTCGAAGCGGTGGAGTACGAGGACGGCGCAGGCACGGGCGAGGACGCCGCCGGCACGGTCCCGGGGGCACTCGGCGTCCTGTTCGGCGAGTTCGAACCGGACGAGATCGCATCCCGGCACAAGGAGTTCGGCCTGGAGGAGGGCGACTCCACGCTCTGGGTCACGGCCGCGGACGAGCCGGCCGAGCCCGGCGAGTGGCTGGAGGCGCCGTTCGAGCAGGTCGACCCGCAGCGGGTGGTGTGCCGGTTCGACGTCAGCGCGGTCTTCGACGAGGACGTCTCCGACGACCTCGACGAGGAGGACGACCTCGAGTTCGACGGAGACGAAGACGCGGACGAAGACGAGGACGAGGACGAGGACGCGGATCCGGAGCCGCTGGACGCCGAGCGGTGAGGTGAGCGTCCGGCGGTGCCGTGGGGCCTGGGGCCCGGGACGGCACCGCCGGAATCAGCCGTTGTGGTCGATCGCCGTCGGAGCGGGGAGAGTGCGTCAGCCTGCCGACGGGACCTGGGTGCGCAGCAGCGTCTGCAGGCGCGTCGTCCGGGGCTTGGCCGGGACCTCTGCCACCGCCTCGGGCAGCGCCTGTTCCACACCGTGCACCACCGACAGATGCCGCTCCGCCCGGCCGAACGCCGTGTACACCCAGGGTCTGCTGAGCGTCTGCGCGGCATCGCCGGGCAGCACCACCACCGCGGCCGGCCAGCGCCCGCCCACCGCCTGGTGCGCGGTCAGCGCCCAGCCGTGCCGTACGCACTGCTCCACCCGCTCGCGCGGTACGACGACGCGCGCGCCCGCGCACTCCAGGTGCAGCCCGTCGGCGTCGGCGTCCACCACTCGGCCCGGCACCGTACGGCCCGGGGCGGGGGAGTGGGCGATCCGGTCGCCGGGGTCGAAGCCGCCGAAGCGGCCCGGGCCCGGATTGAGGCGTTCCTTCAGGGCGGAGTTGAGGGCCCGGGTGCCGGCGGCGCCGCCGTGGCCCGGCGTGATCACGACCGTCTGCTCGGGTGGCACGCCGATCGCCCGCGGCACCGAGTCCGCGACCAGCTGCACGGTCCGGTGCACGGCCTCGCCCGCGTCCCGCACCGGCACGATGACGATCTCCTTGCCGGGCGCCTCGACCTGGTTCAGCTCGCCGATGCCGATGCCGGAGACCAGCTCGCCGAGGGGACCGGGGTCGGGGGTGCGGGAGGCGATCTGCGGGCAGGAGCGAGCCGCGAGCAGGTCGGCGAAGACCCGCCCGGGCCCGGCCGACCACAGCACCGCAGGGTCGCCGCTGAGCACCAGCCGGGCGCCGTCGCGCAGCGACTCCACCAGCATCGCGGCGCTCTCCACGTCGAGTTGGGGCGCGTCCAGCACGATCAGCAGATCCAGGTCCAGGGCGCCGTCCGCGTCCCTGCCGGGGCCCTCGGCGCCGGACAGCAGCCCGGCGACCGTGCCCACGGCCTGCTCCGCCGCCTCCTCGCCCAGCAGAGAGGCGGCGCGACGGCGTCCGTCCGGGGTGTGGCAGACGGCGAAGGCCCGCAGGCCGGCGGCACGGGCGGCGCCGAGCAGGGCGGCCGGTTCGGCGCGGGCCGCCTCGGCGCCGGTGTGCAGCACCAGGCCGTGCCCGGCGACCGCGCGGGCCAGCTCGGCGGCACCGCCGGACGCCCCGGCCACAGCCGTCTTCCAGGACTCGGCGGCTTCCTCGGACACCGAGTTGACCAGGCGGGCCAGGCCGTCGGCCAGGCTCTCCTCGGCGAGTGCGTACCGCTCCAGGCCGACGAGGACGCGCACCGGACGCTCCTCGCCCTCGTCCTCCTCTTGGCCGGCGGTGTCCTGCGGCGCCGGAGCCCCGGGCTCCTCCAGGGCGTCCTGGAAGACCAGCGCCTCGCCCTCGGCGAGCGTGCTCTGCACGGCCGCGTCCGGGTCGGGCACGCCCCGCTTGGCCAGGGCGGCGGTGAGCGCCGGCAGCTCCAGCGCGGTGTGCCCGGCCAGCGCCGCCTGCTCCAGCAGCCAGACGGTCACCGCGCGGCCGCGTCGCTCGTCGTCCGGGCCGCAGGCCGCGCCGAGCAGCGCCCGCGCGAACCCGTCGGCCTGCTCCGTCCGTACGCCGCCGATCCGCAGCAGCTGCCAGGGGTCCTCCCGGAGCACGGTGTCGGCACCCTCGCCGAGGCCGGCCGCCACCTGGGGCGCGAGCGACTCGGGTGCGCCGCCCTCGCCCAGCACCCGGCGCACGGCCTCGACGGCCTCCGGCGCAGGGGCGCCGGGCGCGGCTGCGGCCGGGGCGGGCTGCGGCCGGCGCACGGGCTCCGGGGCGGGACGGCGCGGGGCCGGCTCGGGCTCGGCGAACACCGCGGCGACGGGCTTCTTGCCGCTCTCCACCGCCCGGACCGCGGCGAGCAGGTCGGCCGCCTTGCCGCTCAGCTTGCCGCCGCTGTCGAGGGGCCCCTTCTTCTCGGCCTTGCGCCGCTCGATCCGGTCCCGCTCGATGCGCTGCGCGGCCAGCTCGGCCTCCGCCTCGGACCTCCCGGGCGCGGCTTCTCCGTCGGGGGTCTCGGCACCGGTGCCCTCACGGCTCTCGCCGGCCGCCGTGTCCTGCTCGGGGGTCCCCGGGCGCTCCGGGGTTTCCGGGGTCCCCGGCCCGGTTTCCTCCGTGGTCTCCGGCTCCGTGCTCACAGCGTGCTCCAGTCGTGATCGGGATAGCGGTGCACAGGCGCCGACACGTCGTCGAGCGCCCTGCAGATCTCGTCAGGAAGACTAAGCGCCTCCACTGACAATGCCGCCGTGAGCTGCTGTGCGTTGCGTGCGCCGACGATCGGGGCGGCCACTCCGGGCCGGTCCCGGACCCAGGCGAGGGCCACCTGGAGCGGGGTGACCGCGAGCCCGTCGGCGGCCGTCGTCACCGCGTCCACGATCCGGGTCGCCGTGTCGTCCAGATACGGCTCGACGAACGGCGCGAGGTGCTCGGACGCCCCGCGCGAATCGGGGGGAGTGGAGTGCCGGTACTTGCCGGTCAGCACACCACGGCCCAGCGGGGAGGAGGGCAGCAGGCCGACGCCCAGGTCGAGCGCGGCGGGCAGCACCTCGCGCTCGACTCCGCGCTGGAGCAGCGAGTACTCCAGCTGCGTGCTGGCCAGCCGGGTGCGGGTGCCCGGTGCGGCGAGCTGCCAGGTGGCCGCCTTGGCGAGCTGCCAGCCGCAGAAGTTGGAGACTCCCGCATACCGGGCGCGGCCGCTGCTCACCGCCAGGTCGAGGGCCTGGAGGGTCTCCTCCAGCGGGGTGTCGGGGTCGAACGCGTGGATGTGCCATACGTCGACATGGTCCGTGCCGAGACGGGTCAGGGAGGCGTCCAGGGCGGCGAGCAGATGGCCGCGGGAGCCGTCGAAGCGGCGGTCGGGATCGGGGACGCTGCCCGCCTTGGTGGAGACCACCAGGTCCCGGCGCGGCACCAGGCCGTCCATGAGCTTGCCGAGCAGATACTCCGCCTCGCCGTCGCCGTACACGTCCGCGGTGTCGACGAGGGTGCCGCCGGCCTCCCAGAAGGCCTTCAGCATGTCCGCGGCGTCGTGCTCGTCGGTGTCCCGGCCCCAGGTGAGGGTGCCGAGTCCGATGCGGGACACGCGCAGGCCTGTGCGGCCGAGATGCCTCTGCTCCATGTGCGCGAGATTACTGGCCAGAACTGGTGCCGTGGGTTGCCTGTGGATAACTCGATTTCACCGGGACGGGACGGGTTGCCGGCCGCCGATCCCGGGCAGGCCCTGCCCGTCGGCCCCGGCCCCGCGCTAAGGTCTGCGCCAAGCGACGTTACTCATGGGTAAGGGGATTGGCCATGCAGCTCGGGATCAACCTCGGCTACTGGGGTGCCGGGATGGACGCGGACAATCTGGCCGTGGCACAGGAAGCCGAGCGACTGGGGTACTCCGTGTGCTGGGCCGCCGAGGCGTACGGCTCCGACGCGGCCACGGTGCTCTCCTGGGTCGCCGCGCAGACCGAACGCATCGACGTCGGCTCGGCCATCTTCCAGATCCCGGCCCGGCAGCCGGCGATGACCGCGATGACCGCGGCGACGCTCGACTCGCTGTCCAAGGGCCGCTTCCGGCTCGGCCTCGGCGTCTCCGGACCGCAGGTCTCCGAGGGCTGGTACGGCGTCAAGTTCGACAAACCGCTGGCCCGCACGCGCGAGTACGTGGAGATCGTGCGCAAGGCGATGACCCGTGAGCGCCTGTCGTACGAGGGCGAGCACTGGACGCTGCCGCTGCCCGGCGGTCCGGGCAAGCCGATCAAGCTGACCGTGCACCCGCAGCGCGAGCACATCCCGCTGTACATCGCCGCCATCGGACCGAAGAACCTGGAGCAGACCGGCGAGATCGCCGACGGGGCGCTGGTGATCTTCCCGTCCGCGGAGCACCTCGAGGAGACCACCGTCACCCATCTGCGCGCCGGGCGGGCGAAGGCCGGCAAGACCCTCGACGGTTTCGACATCTGCCCCACCGTGCCGCTCGCCGTCGGCGACGACAAGGACGTCTCCCGGCTGGCCGACACCTTCCGCCCCTACACCGCCCTGTACGTGGGCGGCATGGGCAGCGCCAAGCAGAACTTCTACAACCAGCTCGCCAAGCGCATGGGGTACGAGAAGGAGGCCGCCGAGGTCCAGGAGAAGTACCTGTCCGGGGACAAGCAGGGTGCCGCGGCCGCCATTCCGCACGACCTCATCGACAAGACCACGCTGCTCGGCTCGGTGGAGCGCATCGCCGACCGCATGAAGGCCTACGCCGCCGCCGGGGTCACCACCCTCAGCCTCGCCCCCGCCGGCTTCACCCTCGACGAGCGGCTCGCCTCCCTGCGGGCCGGCAGCGAGGCGCTGGAGCTCGCCGGGCTCGCCTGAGAGCCTGAGAGAGGGGATGTCAGCGGCCGTGGTGGGGGCTCGGGGGTCTTCCCCGCCACGGCCGTCACGGGGAACAACGCGCCGGGCGCCGCGCGGTTACGACCCCGGTGCTCCACCTTTCGGCCGAGTCGGCGCCTGCAGCTGTTGCGGCTCCTCACCGCCCGCATTTGACTCGTTCTTTGCGGAATCCTGCAGAGAGGTGTCTTCCATGCTGTCGGCCAAGAGTCTGTTCCAGGAGATCCTCGACAACGACGAGTCCTTCCGGCTCTTCTGCTCCATCGCCGCCAGCGGGGAGTCGCAGGGCGGCTGGGAGAACGGCCGGATCGCCGCGCTGGTACCGCAGAGCGAACGCGCACTGGCCCCCAAGATCGCCCGCCACGGCGCTGACGAGGACAAGCACGGGCGCATCTTCAGCGCGTTGATGAAGAAGCGCGGCCTCACCCCGGTTCCCGTCCCGCCCGAGACCGACTACACGATGCTCCTGGAGCGCGCGGGCATCGGTCTCGCCCACGACAAGCTGAGGCGGGACGAGCCGCTCACCGTGCGGGACATCATCGTCTACCTCTCCCACAGCCGGGTCACCGAACAGCGCGCAGCCGAGCAGATGGTGATGCTCCGCAGGGTCTTCGCCGACCACCCCGACGTCGGCAAGGCCGTACGGATGATCTCGGACGACGAGGACAACCACCTCGCCTACACCCACGAGGAGCTCCTGCGCTTCGCCGCCGCCGGGCACGGCCGGCTCATCCAGCGCACCCTGCGCGAGTGCGCCCTCGCCGAGATCCGCATCCATCGGGACGTCAGCCTCGCCGTCATGACCCGCATGGGCCGCATCCTCGGCTGGTCCGGGGCCAGGACGGCCGTCCTCGCGGCCGGTGTTCACGCCCTGTACGTCTACGAGCGCCTCGGCGGCTGGCGCCGCATGGTGACCCTGCGCATGCCCGAGCACCGCAACGCCCTCGGTGGGCCCGCGACACCCGCACACGAGTTCGCCTGAGGCCCGCTCACAGCCAGCCGCGCCGCTTGAACGTCTGGTACAGCAGCACCTCCAGGGCGGCCATCAGCAGGATCACCGCCGGATACGACCACAGCCAGTGCAGCTCGGGCATGTGGTCGAAGTTCATGCCGTAGACGCCCGCGATCATCGTGGGGACAGCGGCCATCGCCGCCCAGGCGGAGATCTTCCGCATGTCGTCGTTCTGCCGCACGCTCATCTGCGCCAGATGGGCCGACAGGATGTCCGACACCAGCCGGTCCAGGCCCTCCACGGACTCGTTCACGCGCGCGAGATGGTCGTTGACGTCCCGGAAGAAGGGCCGCGCCTTCTCGTGCACGAAGGGCACGCCGACGCCGAGCGTGCCGGTACCGCCCAGCCGGGTCAGCGGGACCGCCAGGGGCACGGTGGCCCGGCGGAACTCCAGGATCTGCCGCTTGAAGGTGTAGATCCGGGACGCGGTGTGGCGGGTGCCGCCGCGGTCCGGCTCGAACACCTCGGCCTCCAGTTCCTCCAGGTCCGTCTGCAGCTCCGTCGCCACCTCCAGGTAGTGGTCGACCGTGGCGTCGGAGATCGCGTACAGCACCGCGGTGGGGCCCTTGGCCAGCATCTCCGGGTCCTCCTCCAGCCGGTGCCGTACGGCGGCGAGCGGCGAGTGCTCGCCGTGACGGACGGTCACCACGAAGCCGTCGCCGATGAAGACCATGACCTCGCCGGCCGAGACGGTGTCGCTCTTGGGCTCGTAGACCACCGGCTTGAGGACCATGAACAGCGAGTCGTCGTACACCTCCAGCTTGGGCCGCTGGTGCGCCTTGAGAGCGTCCTCGACCGCCAGTGGATGCAGCACGAACTCCTCGGTGACCAGGTCGAACTCCCGCTCCGACGGCTCGTACAGCCCGATCCACACGAACCCGCCCGCCGCCCGCGCCTCGTCCAGCGCGTCGGAGAGGTCCTCCGGGCCCTCGGTACGGTGCCCGTCCCGGTACACGGCACAGTCCACGATCACGGAGCGCATTCTCCCGCCGCCCGGCCACCTGCGCATGTCGGGATGCGCTTACCCTGGGCCGCATGCCCACGCTGATCCTCGTCAGGCACGGACGGTCGACCGCGAACACCTCGGGCGTGCTCGCCGGGTGGACGCCAGGCGTCGCCCTGGACGAGCGGGGGGCCGCACAGGCCGCCGCGCTGCCCGGCCGCCTCGAGGGGCTGCCGATCTCCGAGGTCGTCGCAAGCCCCCTGCAGCGCTGCCAGGAGACCGTACGGCCGCTCCTCGACGCCCGGCCCGGGCTGCGCGCCCACACCGACGAGCGGATCGGGGAGTGCCACTACGGGGACTGGTCGGGCCGCAAGCTCGCCGAGCTGAAGGACGAGCCCCTGATGGAGGTCGTCCAGGCGCACCCGTCGGCCGCCGCCTTCCCCGGCGGCGAGTCCCTGCGTGCCATGCAGACCCGCGCCGCCGAGGCCGTACGCGAGTGGAACGCGCGCGTGGAGCGCGACCACGGCGCCGACGCGATCTACCTCATGTGTTCGCACGGCGACATCATCAAGTCGCTCGTCGCGGACGCCCTCGGACTTCACCTCGACCTCTTCCAGCGGATCTCCGTGGAACCGTGTTCCGTCACCGCGATCCGTTACACCCGCCTCAGGCCGTTTCTCGTTCGTCTCGGCGACACCGGCGATTTCGCCTCCCTTGCCCCACGCGAGGAACCTCCGGGGGACGACGCACCGGTCGGAGGTGGTGCGGGCGCACCGTGATCGTCGGCCGCAGTAGGGTGAAGCGATCCGCACAGTCGCCTTCCCGCTCGGCCCGCATTGCCGTAACTCTCGAATCCAATGGAGACAGGACGTGTCCCGTCAGGTGTTCCTCTACGATCCGCCGGACCGCTTCGTGGCCGGCACGGTCGGGCTGCCCGGACGCCGTACGTTCTTCCTCCAGGCCACCGCAGGTGCCCGAGTGACCAGCGTGGCTCTGGAGAAGACCCAGGTCGCCGCGCTCGCCGAGCGCATGGACGAGCTGCTGGACGAGGTCGTACGGCGCAGTGGCGGCAGCGCCGCCGTCCCCGCCGTGGCACCCACGGAGATCGCCGACACCGCCCCCCTGGACACCCCCATCGAGGAGGAGTTCCGTGTCGGCACCATGGCCCTCGCCTGGGACGGCGAGGAACAGCGCATGATCGTCGAGGCCCAGGCCCTCGTGGAGCTGGAGGCCGACACCGAGGAGGATCTCGCCGAGGCCGAGGAGCGGCTGCTCCAGGACGAGGAGAACGGGCCCCCGATGCTGCGGGTCCGGCTGACCGGCGCGCAGGCCAGGGCCTTCGCCAAGCGCGCCCTGGACGTCGTCAACGCCGGGCGGCCGCCGTGCCCGCTGTGCAGCCTCCCGCTCGATCCGGAAGGACACGTATGTCCGCGCCAGAACGGATACCGCCGCGGAGCGTGACCGCCGCCGAACTGCTCGCCGTCGGTGAGCTGAAGGTGCGCGGCCGGATCCGCGAGGCGTCCAACGCGGCGCTGTTCTGCACGGTCGTGTACGACGGCAGCGAAGCCTCCTGTGTGTACAAGCCCGTGGCCGGCGAGCGTCCGCTGTGGGACTTCCCCGACGGCACCCTGGCCGGCCGCGAGGTGGCCGCCTACGAGGTCTCCGAGGCCACCGGCTGGGGGCTCGTGCCCCCGACCGTGCTGCGCGACGGCCCCTACGGCGAGGGCATGTGCCAGCTGTGGATCGACGTCAGCCCCGAGTCCGAGCTGCTCGCCCTGGTCGACGGCGAGGAGCCGGAGCCCGGCTGGAAGGCGATCGGCTTCGCCGAGGTCGGCGAGGGCCGCACCGCGCTGCTCGTGCACGCCGACGACGAGCGGCTGCGCCGGCTCGCCGTCCTCGACGCGGTGATCAACAACGCCGACCGCAAGGGCGGCCATCTGCTGCCCACCACCGACGGCCGGCTCTACGCCATCGACCACGGGGTCACCTTCAACATCGAGAACAAGCTGCGCACGCTGCTGTGGGGCTGGGCCGGGGAACCGCTCGCCCCGGACGCCGTCGAGGTGCTCCAGGAGCTGAAGAAGTCCCTCGCCGAGGGCGGGGAGCTGGCCGCGCGCCTGGCCCCACTGATCACGTCGGCCGAAATCGATGCCACGCGCGCGCGGGTCGAGGCGCTGCTCGCCTCCGGACGGCACCCGGAGCCGGGCGGGCAGTGGCCGGCGATCCCCTGGCCACCGGTGTAAGCACATCGGGCGCCGAGGTTCAAGAACGCCCAACCGGTCATCCGGCCTGATCCCGTTCGTATACGCAGCTCGTGGCCGGTTAGGCTCATGTACATGCATGCCTGGCCCGCTTCCGAGGTCCCCGCCCTGCCTGGTCAGGGCCGCGACCTGAGGATCCACGACACCGCGACCGGCGGTCCGGTGACCCTCGACCCCGGTCCTGTCGCCCGTATCTACGTCTGCGGCATCACGCCGTACGACGCGACCCACATGGGTCACGCGGCGACCTACAACGCGTTCGACCTGGTTCAGCGCGTGTGGCTCGACACCAAGCGGCAGGTCCACTACGTCCAGAACGTCACCGACGTCGACGATCCGCTGCTGGAGCGCGCGGAGCGGGACGGCGTCGACTGGGTCGCCCTCGCCGAGAAGGAGACGGCCCTCTTCCGCGAGGACATGACCGCTCTGCGCATGCTCCCGCCGCAGCACTACATAGGCGCCGTCGAGGCGATACCCGGCATCGTCCCGCTCGTGGCGCGGCTGCGTGACCTCGGCGCGGCCTACGAGCTGGAGGGCGACATCTACTTCTCGGTCGAGTCCGACCCGCACTTCGGCCAGGTCTCGAACCTCGACGCGGCCGCGATGCGGCTGCTGTCCGCCGAGCGCGGCGGCGACCCGGACCGCCCGGGCAAGAAGAACCCGCTCGACCCGATGCTGTGGATGGCCGCCCGTGAGGGCGAGCCCAGCTGGGACGGCGGCTCGCTCGGCCGCGGCCGCCCCGGCTGGCACATCGAGTGCGTGGCCATCGCCCTCGACCACCTCGGCATGGGCTTCGACGTCCAGGGCGGCGGCTCCGACCTGGCCTTCCCGCACCACGAGATGGGCGCCTCCCACGCCCAGGTGCTCACCGGCGACTTCCCCATGGCCAAGGCGTACGTGCACGCCGGCATGGTCGCCCTGCACGGCGAGAAGATGTCCAAGTCCAAGGGCAACCTCGTCTTCGTCTCCCGGCTGCGCCGGGACGGCGTCGACCCGGCCGCCATCCGGCTGTCCCTGCTCGCCCACCACTACCGCGCCGACTGGGAGTGGACCGACCAGGTGCTCCAGGACGCCGTGGACCGCCTCGGCCGCTGGCGCTCGGCCGTCTCCCGGCCCGACGGCCCGTCCGCCGACGCGCTCGTGGAGGACATCCGCGAGGCGCTGGCCCAGGACCTGGACGCGCCCGCCGCGCTGGCCGCGGTGGACCGCTGGGCGGCCCGCCAGGAGGCGGAGGGCGGCACCGACACCGGCGCGCCCGGCCTCGTGACCCGGGCGGTGGACGCGCTGCTCGGCGTGGCGCTGTAGCCGTAGGCACGACGAAGGGGCGGTTCCCACCAGGGGAACCGCCCCTTTGTTGCCTGTCTCAGTCCTCCGAGGTGTCCTCGTCGCCGCCCTCGGCGGAACCCTCTGCGGGTCCCTCGGCGGCGCCGTCCGAGAGGCCCTCCGCGGCCCCGGAGGCTCCCGGCTTGGGCGGTTTGGGCGGCCGGTTCCTGCCGCCGGGGCCGTCCCGCAGGTACGAGGCGTCCCCGCCGTCCGCCGTGGCGTGTCCGCCGGGCGGGCTGACGTCCCGGCGCCTCAGATACCGCTCGAACTCGCGCGCGATCGCCTCGCCGGAGGCCTCCGGCAGCTCGGCGGTGTCCCGGGCCTCCTCCAGCGTCTGGACGTACTCCGCGACCTCGCTGTCCTCGGCCGCCAGCTGGTCCACGCCCACCTGCCAGGCGCGCGCGTCCTCGGGCAGCTCGCCCTGCGGGATGCGCAGGTCGAGCAGGTCCTCCAGGCGGTTCAGCAGCGCCAGCGTGGCCTTCGGGTTGGGCGGCTGGGACACGTAGTGCGGTACGGCCGCCCACAGCGACACCGCCGGGACGCCCGCGTGCGTGCACGCCTCCTGCAGGACGCCGACGATGCCCGTCGGACCCTCGTACTTGGTCTCCTCCAGGTCCATGCGCCGGGCCAGGTCGGGGTCGGAGGTGACCCCGCTGACCGGCACCGGACGCGTGTGCGGGGTGTCACCGAGCAGGGCGCCCAGGACGACCACCAGCTCCACGCCCAGCTCGTGCGCGAAGCCGAGCAGCTCGTTGCAGAACGAGCGCCAGCGCATGGACGGTTCGATGCCGCGGACCAGCACCAGGTCGCGCGGCTTCTCGCCGCCGACCCGGACCACCGACAACCTTGTCGTCGGCCACGTGATCTTGCGCACTCCGCCGTCCATGAACACCGTGGGGCGGTTCACCTGGAAGTCGTAGTAGTCCTCGGCGTCCAGCGCCGCGAACACCTCGCCCTTCCACTCGCGTTCCAGATGCGCGACCGCCGTGGAGGCGGCGTCGCCGGCATCGTTCCAGCCCTCGAACGCGGCCACCATGACTGGGTCGATCAGCTCGGGAACCCCCTCCAGCTCGATCACCCAGTGCCTCCTTCCGACGTGCCCTCGCCTGACGTCCCAACCTTACGGCGTCCGGCGGGGGCGTCCGCAGCCCCCCGGGCCGGGGGATGCACGGATCACTGCCCCGTTCGCCGGTGTGGAACACCCGCCGTCGAAGCGGAGCCCCGCGCGCCGCACACCGGCACGTCACAGGGTGCTGCGCAGCCACTGCTCCACGCTCGCGATGTGCACCGTGGCCCAGGAGCGGGCCGCCTCCGCGTCCCGGTCGCGCAGCGCGGCGAGGATCGCCCGGTGCTCGCGCAGGGTGCGCACGACCGCGTCCTCCTGGGTGAGCCCCCGCCAGATCCGGGCCCGCGTGGTCGGGCCGGACAGACCGTCAAGCAGCGAGCAGAGCACCGAGTTGCCGGCGCTCTGCACGATGCCCCGGTGGAACTCCAGGTCGCAGGCGACCAGCTCCTCCACCGAGGGCTCGGCGCCGAGCGCGTCCAACTGGGCCGACAGCGCGTCGAGTTGCTGCTCGCTGATCCGCGAGGCCGCCAGCGCAGTCGCGGCCGGCTCCAGGATCCGGCGTACCGCGAGGAACTCCAGCACGGTGTCGTCGCGGTGGAAGTCCACGACGAAACTCATCGCCTCCAGCAGCAACTGCGGATCGAGGCTGGTGACATACGTGCCGTCGCCCTGCCGCACGTCCAGGATCCGGATCAGCGACAGGGCCCGTACGGCCTCCCGCAGGGAGTTGCGGGACAGGCCCAGCTCGGCGGCGAGTTCGCTCTCCTTCGGCAGCCGGTCGCCCGGGCGCAGGGCACCGGAGACGATCATGTCCTTGATCTTCTCGATCGCCTCGTCGGTGACTGCCATGACCGGCCTCCCTGTCGCCCAGACATCGGATGTCTCGGCACATTATGTGGGGGAGCATCCGACGGCTGTCAGCTCGCGTCGAACCACTCCTTGCCGGCGGCCCAGTGCGCGACCCAGCCGGCGAAGCCGGACCCGGCCGTGGTGTGACCGAACTCCGCGCCGAACGGTAGGGCGCCCTCACCGGTGATCTGCCATATGTGGCCCCGGTGGGGGCCGGTGACGATCAGGTGCCAGTTCATGCCGCAGCCGTCGGTGCCCAGCATGATCGAGCCGTGGCGGTGGACGCGCTCGATGACGGCATCGGGGTCCTCGTACGGCCCGTCGTCCTCCTCCCACAGCCACAACTCCGTGAGCGGGAACGGCTCGCCCGGCTTCTGGTCCTCCCCCTCTCCGGCGAGTCCCAGGAGCCCGTACGACGGCGGTCCCTGGTGCGACCCGTCGGTCATCTCCGCCACGAACGTCCGGTACGGCTCCGGCAGCACGATCCCGTGCTTCGTCTCGAAGGCCCGCACCGCCTCCCAGCCCAGCGCCGACTCGCCACCGTCGTCGACGCCGAACGCCTCCCGCAGGGCCGCCAGCTCACCGGGATCCGCATGATCGTTGTTCATACGGCCATGGAATCACCCGGCACTGACAACGGCCCCGGGCAGACGAAGAAGGGCGGCCCCATCGGCGTGGGGCCGCCCCTCTCACCCTCCGGCCCCTCGTGCGGGAGGGGCCGTCCCTCATCCGTTCCGGCCCCGGTCAGGGGGAGGGGCCGGCCGGGACCTACTTCTTGTCGAGCAGGTCCTGGACCTTGGCGCGGACCTCGTCCGTGGCCAGGCCCCGGATGGTCAGCGTCGTCCGGCGGCGCAGCACGTCGTCCGGCGTCTCGGCCCACTCGTGGTCGCGGGCCCAGACGACCTGCGCCCAGATCTCCGGGGCGTCCGGGTGGACGCGCTCGGCCAGCTCCGGGTTCTCGTTCGCGATACGGGCGATGTCGAAGGCCAGCGAACCGTAGTGGGTGGCCAGGTGCTTGGCGGTGTCGGCGGCCATGCGCGGGCCGGGCGCCGGGTGGTCCACCAGCAGGCGGTGGGCGACGGCGCGCGGGTTGGCGACGCCGGGCAGCGGGAGCTTCTTCGGCAGCGAGGAGATCGGCTCGAAGTCGTCGCCGAGCGGGTGGCCCGGCAGCGCCTCCAGCTTCTGCATCACGGTGCGGCCGATGTGACGGAACGTCGTCCACTTGCCGCCGGCCACGGACAGCATGCCGCCCTTGCCCTCGGTGACGACGGTCTCGCGCTTGGCCTTGGCCGTGTCACCGGGGCCGCCCGGCAGCACGCGCAGGCCGGCGAAGGCGTAGGTGATCAGGTCGCGCTGCAGCTGCTGGTCCCGGACGGAGAACGCGGCCTCGTCCAGGATCTGGGCTATGTCCTTCTCGTTGACCGCGACGTCCGCCGGGTCGCCCTCGTACTCCTCGTCGGTGGTGCCGAGCAGCAGCATGTCCTCCCAGGGGAGGGCGAAGGTGATGCGGTACTTGTCGATGGGCGTCGCGAGCGCCGCCTTCCAGGGGGAGGTGCGCTTGAGGACCAGGTGCGCGCCCTTGGACAGGCGGATGGACGGCGCCGCGTTCGGGTCCTCCATCCTGCGCAGGTGGTCGACCCAGGGGCCGGTCGCGTTCAGGACGAGACGGGCGCTCACGCCGAACTCGTCGCCGGACGTCCGGTCCCTCAGCTCGGCACCCGTCACCCGGCCCTTGGTGAAGCGCAGGCCGGTGACCTCGGCGTGGTTGAGGACGACCGCGCCCGACTCGACGGCCGCACGGACCGTCATCAGCGCCATGCGCGCGTCGTTCATCTGGTCGTCGCCGTACACGGCCACGGCCTTGAGGTTCTCGGTGCGCAGCTCGGGCACGTCCTGCGCGGCCTTCGCGGGGCTGAGCAGGTGGCCGACGCCGTCGCCGAACGCGGAGAGCGCGGAGTAGGCGAAGACGCCCGCGCCGAGCTTCGCCGCGCCGTGCGGCCCGCCCTTGTACACGGGGAGGTAGAAGGTGAGCGGGTTCGCCAGGTGGGGGGCCACCTGGCGGGAGACCGCACGGCGCTCGAAGTGGTTCTCCGCCACCAGCTTCACCGCGCCGGTCTGCAGGTAGCGCAGACCGCCGTGGAGCAGCTTGGAGGAGGCGGAGGAGGTGGCGCCGGCGAAGTCGCCGGCGTCGACCAGCGCCACCCTGAGTCCGGACTGCGCGGCGTGCCAGGCGGTGGAGATGCCCAGGATGCCGCCGCCGATCACAAGGAGGTCGTACGACGCCTTGGCGAGCTGCTCCCTGGTCTCGGCGCGGCTCGGGTTGGAGCCGGAGGCCGGGTGCGTTCCCAGGGCAGGCACGGACTGCAGGGTGGACTGACTGGTCATATCGGGTACTTACTCCTCGTCAGAGCTGTCAGAGCTGTCTGATCGGCTCAGCTCTCGTGCTCGATCCAGCCCATGGTCCGGTCGACGGCCTTGAGCCAGTTCTTGTACTCACGGTCGCGGGTCTCCGCGTCCATGTGGGGGGTCCACTCGGCGGCCCGGCGCCAGTTGGCGCGCAGTTCGTCGGTGCTGGACCAGAAGCCGACGGCGAGACCGGCGGCGTAGGCGGCGCCGAGGCAGGTGGTCTCGGCGACCATCGGGCGCACCACCGGTGCGTCCAGGACGTCCGCCAGGGTCTGCATCAGCAGGTTGTTGGAGGTCATGCCGCCGTCGACCTTCAGGGCCACCAGCTCGTCGCCGGAGTCCTTGACCATGGCGTCGGCGATCTCCCGGGTCTGCCAGGCGGTGGCCTCCAGGACGGCGCGCGCGAGGTGCGCCTTGGTGACGTACCGGGTCAGACCGGCGATCACACCGCGGGCGTCGGAGCGCCAGTGCGGGGCGAACAGACCGGAGAAGGCCGGCACGAAGTAGGCGCCGCCGTTGTCCTCGACCGAGAGCGCGAGCGTCTCGATCTCGGCGGCGGTGGAGATCAGGCCCATCTGGTCGCGCATCCACTGCACCAGCGAGCCGGTGACGGCGATCGAGCCCTCCAGGGCGTACACGGTCGGCTGCTCGCCGATCTTGTAGCCGACCGTGGTCAGCAGGCCCGCGTAGGAGTTGATGATCTTGTCACCGGTGTTCATCACCATGAAGGTGCCGGTGCCGTAGGTGGACTTGGTCTCGCCCTCGGCGAAGCAGCACTGGCCGAACAGGGCCGCCTGCTGGTCGCCGAGCGCGGAGGCGACCGGGATGCCGCCGAGCAGGTCGCCCAGCTTGCCGCCGGTGACCTCGCCGTAGACCTCGGCGGAGGAGCGGATCTCCGGGAGGATCGCCAGCGGGACACCGATGGACTCGGCGATCTTCTCGTCCCACTGCATGGTGTGCAGATTCATCAGCATGGTGCGGGAGGCGTTGGTCACGTCGGTGACGTGGTGGCCGCCGTTGACACCGCCGGTCAGGTTCCAGATGACCCAGGTGTCCATGGTGCCGAAGAGGATGTCGCCCGCCTCGGCGCGCTCGCGCAGGCCGTCGACGTGGTCGAGCAGCCAGCGGGCCTTGGGGCCGGAGAAGTACGACGCGAGCGGGAGGCCGGTCTCGCGGCGGAAGCGGTCCTGGCCGACGTTGCGGCCCAGCTCCTTGCAGAGGGCGTCGGTGCGGGTGTCCTGCCAGACGATGGCGTTGTGGACGGGCTCACCGGTGTTCTTGTCCCACAGCACGGTGGTCTCGCGCTGGTTGGTGATGCCGATGGCCTTGATGTCGTCGCGGGTGATGCCGGCCTTCTGGATGGCTCCGGCGACGACCTCCTGGACGTTGGTCCAGATCTCGTTGGCGTTGTGCTCGACCCAGCCCGGCTTCGGGAAGATCTGCTCGTGCTCCTTCTGGTCGACGGAGACGATCCGGCCGTCCTTGTCGAAGACGATGCAGCGCGAGGAGGTCGTGCCCTGGTCGATAGCCGCGATGAACGGGCCTGCGGTGTGGGCGTCGGTCACTGTGTGCTCCTGAAAGATCCGTGGTGATGAAGCTGTACGTACGGCGCGTGCTCGAAGACTCGGTGCTTCCTAAGCAAAGGCGACGTTGTAGATGCCTGCAGCGACGGCGGCGCCGATCAGCGGACCGACCACCGGGATCCAGGCGTAGCTCCAGTCGGAGCCGCCCTTGTTGGGCAGAGGCAGGAGGGCGTGCACGATGCGCGGGCCGAGGTCACGGGCCGGGTTGATCGCGTAGCCGGTCGGGCCGCCGAGCGAGAGGCCGATGCCGACGACCACGAACGAGGTGATCAGGGCACCCAGGGTGCCCAGGCCGTTGCCCTTGTCGTTCAGGCCCTGCGTGAGGACGGCGAGCACCAGCACCACGGTGCCGATGATCTCGGTGAGGAGGTTCTGCACCGCGTTCCGGATCTCCGGACCGGTGGAGAAGATGCCCAGGACCGGGCCGGCCCCCTTCTCCTGGGCCTCGACGGCCTTGGCCGCCGTGGCCTGCGCCCCCGGACCGCCGACGATCTCCTTGTCGGTGAGGTGCGCGTGGAACTGGCCGTAGTAGGCGACCCAGACCAGGGCCGCGCCGATCATGGCGCCGAGCAGCTGGCCGCCCCAGTAGGTGGGCAGGTTGCTGAAGTCCTTGTCCTTGATCGCGAGCGCGAGCGTAACGGCCGGGTTCAGGTGGGCGCCGGAGAGCGGCGCCGAGGTGTAGACGGCCGTCAGCACGGCGAAACCCCACCCGAAGGTGATGGCGAGCCAACCGGCGTTACGGGCCTTGGAGGCCTTCAGCGTCACGGCGGCGCAGACGCCGCCACCGAGCAGGATGAGTATGGCGGTACCGATGGTCTCGCCGATGAAGATGTCGGAGCTGGACACCCGCGACTCCTTTGTCCTTCGTCCAGGGAAGCCGAACCCCGGGTCCCGCCGGGGGTTCTGGCGCCCTCGGGGGTGAGAGCGAATCCGGCCCTTGGCGTTGTCACACTCTAGCGCGTATTGCCGGTAGGTGTTCGACAATGCCGACCGATGGACGGGAGTCTTGCTTCGGCTTACGCATGCGTCAAGGGTTCTGTTATCGAAAACAGGATCGTTATTGATCGCTGCCGGTTATCGCTCTTCATGCGCTGACGTGCCTTATGACCCAATATGTCCATCTCAGGGTAGGGCGAGAACCGGAACGCCGCCCTGCGTCCCGGTCGTCCCCCGGTGGGTCACTGCTGGTCAGCGGCTCAGCGGCCGCTCAGAAACGCCCCGCGCCCAGGTCGCGGGAGACCGCGCGGGCACAGTCCCGCACTGCCGCGATCAGCTCGGGGCGCACCTCGCCGTCCCGGCCGATCCGTTCCACGGCGCCGGTGATGCCGACCGCGCCCACGGGCATCCGGCGCCGGTCGTGGATGGGGGCGGCGATCGAGGCCACGCCCTCCCAGGTCTCCTCCACGTCCGCCGCGTACCCACGCGCGCGCGTGATGTCGAGAAGGTGCTCGAACTCCTCCAGGCCGCACACCGTGCGCTCCGTGAAGGGTTTGCGATCGGCCTCCAGGGCCTCGCTGTGCGCCACCGGGTCGTACGCCGACAGCACCTTGCCCAGGGCCGTGGAGTGCAGCGGCTGCATGGCCCCTATCTCCAGCACCTGCCGGCTGTCGTCGGGCCGGAAGACGTGGTGCACGATCAGCACGCCCTGCTGGTGCAGGACGCCCAGATACACGCTCTCCCCGCTGGAGCGGGCCAGGTCGTCGGTCCACACCAGGGCCCGCGCCCGCAGCTCGTGCACATCCAGATAGGTGGTGCCCAGGCGCAGCAGCTCGGCGCCCAGCTGATAGCGGCCGGAGGCGTCGTCCTGTTCGACGAACCCCTCCTGCTGGAGGGTGCGCAGGATGCCGTGGGCCGTGCCCTTGGCGAGGCCCAGCGACGAGGCGATGTCCGACAGGCCCAGCCGTCGCTCGCCGCCCGCGAGCAGCCGCAGCATCGCGGCCGCCCGTTCGAGCGACTGGATGTTCCGTGCCATCGCCGTCCTGCCTCCGTCCTCTTCGCCATGTCGGCAGCCGCCGGCGGGAACTGCCGGGCCCTGCCAGGTACTGCCGTACACCATCGTCAACGACGTTCGGCAATGTCGAACACTACCGGTCGACGTCGACCTCCCGCTAATAAACGGTCGACACCTGTTACATCTCCCGTGACCTGCGCGTGGCAGCTCGGCCGTCCGGGTCGGCGCCCGGCGTCCGCCTCGTGGACGCCGGTGCCCATCCAAGCTCACTCCCGGTTACTCTGGCGCCGTGCCCCTCGCCCGGCCCTGCCGGGGAAGGCGCATAGCCGACAGCCGTCGCATCCCAGGGAGCCCCTTCATGGCCTCGTTGCCAACGACCCCTTCCGCCGACAGCCGGACCCGTGTGTCCGCGCTCCGAGAGGCGCTCGCCACCCGTGTGGTGGTCGCCGACGGAGCGATGGGCACGATGCTCCAGGCCCAGGAGCCGACGCTCGAGGACTTCCAGAATCTCGAGGGCTGCAACGAGATTCTCAACCTCACCCGCCCCGACATCGTCCGTTCCGTCCACGAGGCGTACTTCGCCGTGGGCGTCGACTGCGTCGAGACCAACACCTTCGGGGCCAACCACTCGGCCGCGGCCGAGTACGACATCGCCGACCGCGTCCACGAGCTGTCCGAGGCGGGCGCCCGCGTGGCCCGCGAGGTCGCTGACGAGTTCACCGCCGAGGACGGCCGGCCCCGCTGGGTCCTCGGCTCCATCGGCCCCGGCACCAAGCTGCCCACCCTCGGCCACGCCCCCTACACCACCCTGCGCGACGCCTACCAGCGCAACGCCGAGGGCCTGGTCGCCGGCGGCGCCGACGCGCTGCTCGTGGAGACCACCCAGGACCTGCTGCAGACCAAGGCGGCCGTGCTCGGCGCCCGCCGGGGGCTTACCGCCCTGGGCCTGGACCTGCCGGTCATCGTGTCCGTCACCGTCGAGACCACCGGAACCATGCTCCTCGGCTCCGAGATCGGCGCGGCCCTCACCGCGCTGGAGCCGCTCGGCATCGACATGATCGGCCTGAACTGCGCCACCGGCCCGGCCGAGATGAGCGAGCACCTGCGCTACCTCGCCCGCAACGCCCGTATCCCGCTGTCCTGCATGCCGAACGCGGGCCTGCCGGTCCTCGGCAAGGACGGCGCCCACTACCCGCTGACCGCGCCGGAGCTGGCCGACGCGCAGGAGACCTTCGTCCGCGAGTACGGCCTCTCGCTGGTCGGCGGCTGCTGCGGCACGACCCCCGAGCACCTGCGGCAGGTCGTGGAGCGCGTGCGGGGCCTCACCCCGCCCCAGCGGCACCCGCAGCCCGAGCCGGGCGCGGCCTCCCTCTACCAGACGGTCCCGTTCCGCCAGGACACCTCCTACCTGGCGATCGGCGAGCGCACCAATGCCAACGGCTCCAAGAAGTTCCGCGAGGCCATGCTGGACGCCCGCTGGGACGACTGTGTGGAGATGGCGCGCGAGCAGATCCGCGAGGGCGCGCACATGCTCGACCTGTGCGTGGACTACGTCGGCCGCGACGGCGTCGCCGACATGGAGGAGCTGGCCGGCCGCTTCGCCACCGCCTCCACCCTGCCGATCGTCCTGGACTCCACCGAGGTCGACGTCATCCGGGCGGGCCTGGAGAAGCTCGGCGGCCGCGCGGTGATCAACTCGGTCAACTACGAGGACGGCGACGGACCCGAGTCCCGGTTCGCCAAGGTCACCGGGCTGGCCCAGGAGCACGGCGCCGCGCTGATCGCGCTGACCATCGACGAGGAGGGCCAGGCCCGCACCCCCGAGAAGAAGGTCGAGATCGCCGAACGGCTGATCGACGACCTGACGGGGAACTGGGGCATCCGCGAGGAGGACATCCTCGTCGACACCCTGACCTTCACCATCTGCACGGGCCAGGAGGAGTCCCGCAAGGACGGCATCGCCACCATCGAGGCGATCCGCGAGCTGAAGAAGCGGCACCCGGCGGTGCAGACCACGCTGGGCCTGTCGAACATCTCCTTCGGCCTCAACCCCGCCGCGCGGATCCTGCTGAACTCCGTCTTCCTGGACGAGTGCGTGAAGGCCGGCCTGGACTCGGCGATCGTGCACGCCTCGAAGATCCTGCCGATCGCCCGCTTCGACGAGGAGCAGGTCGGCACCGCACTCGACCTGATCTACGACCGCCGCGCCGAGGGCTACGACCCCCTCCAGAAGCTCATGCAGCTCTTCGAGGGCGCCACCGCCAAGTCCCTGAAGGCGGGCAAGGCCGAGGAGCTGGCCGCCCTGCCGCTGGAGGAGCGGCTCAAGCGCCGCATCATCGACGGCGAGCGCAACGGCCTGGAGGCCGACCTCGACACGGCCCTGGAAACCCGCCCCGCCCTGGACATCGTCAACGACACCCTCCTGGACGGCATGAAGGTCGTCGGTGAACTGTTCGGCTCGGGCCAGATGCAGCTGCCGTTCGTGCTCCAGTCCGCCGAGGTCATGAAGTCGGCCGTCGCCTACCTCGAACCGCACATGGAGAAGTCGGACGCCGAGGGCAAGGGCACCATCGTGCTGGCGACCGTGCGCGGCGACGTGCACGACATCGGCAAGAACCTGGTCGACATCATCCTGTCCAACAACGGCTACAACGTGGTCAACCTGGGCATCAAGCAGCCGGTCTCCGCGATCCTGGAGGCCGCCGAGGAGCACCGCGCCGACGTCATCGGCATGTCCGGCCTGCTGGTCAAGTCCACGGTGATCATGAAGGAGAACCTGGAGGAGCTCAACCAGCGCGGCCTCGCCGCCCGCTTCCCGGTCATCCTCGGCGGCGCCGCCCTGACCCGCGCCTACGTCGAGCAGGACCTGCACGAGATCTACGAGGGCGAGGTCCGCTACGCCCGCGACGCCTTCGAGGGGCTGCGTCTGATGGACGCCCTGATCGGCGTCAAGCGGGGTGTGCCCGGGGCAAAGCTGCCCGAGCTCAAGCAGCGCCGGGTACGGGCGGCGGCCGCGGTCCAGGCCGAGGAGCGTCCGCAGGAGGGGCACGTCCGTTCCGACGTCGCCACCGACAACCCCGTGCCGACCCCGCCGTTCTGGGACACCCGGGTCATCAAGGGCATCCAGCTCAAGGAGTACGCGAGCTGGCTGGACGAGGGCGCGCTGTTCAAGGGCCAGTGGGGGCTCAAGCAGGCCCGCACCGGGGACGGTCCCTCCTACGAGGAGCTGGCGGAGACCGAGGGCCGCCCGCGGCTGCGCGGCCTGCTCGACAAGCTCCAGACCGAGAACCTGCTCGAAGCGGCCGTCGTCTACGGCTACTTCCCCTGTGTCTCCAAGGACGACGACCTGATCATCCTGGACGAACGGGGCAACGAGCGCACCCGGTTCACCTTCCCCCGCCAGCGCCGCGGCCGCCGGCTGTGCCTGGCCGACTTCTTCCGCCCGGAGGAGTCGGGGGAGACGGACGTGGTCGGCCTGCAGGTCGTCACCGTCGGCTCCCGCATCGGCGAGGAGACGGCCAAACTCTTCGCGTCGAACTCCTACCGCGACTACCTCGAACTGCACGGCCTGTCCGTGCAGTTGGCCGAGGCACTCGCCGAGTACTGGCACGCCCGCGTCCGCGCCGAACTCGGCTTCGCCGGCGAGGACCCGGCCGACATCGAGGACATGTTCGCCCTGAAGTACCGGGGTGCCCGCTTCTCCCTCGGCTACGGCGCCTGCCCCGACCTGGAGGACCGCGCCAAGATCGCCGAACTGCTCCGTCCCGAGCGGATCGGCGTCCACCTGTCCGAGGAGTTCCAGCTCCACCCCGAACAGTCCACCGACGCGATCGTGATCCACCACCCGGAGGCGAAGTACTTCAATGCACGGTGAGGCGTGCCGCACAGCGCACTGATCGGATAAGTCGTACACTGGTCGGTCCATCGCAGGCCGGTTTCCTTCGTGGGAACCGGCCTGGTCGTCCCTCAAGGAGGTGCGCCAGGATGACCAGCACGGTCCCCGCGCTCGGAACCCGTACAGCCGAAGGCTCCGCCCTGCAGGCGGTGCTCCTCGACATGGACGGCACCCTGGTGGACACCGAGGGCTTCTGGTGGGACGTCGAGGTGGAGGTCTTCGCCGCCCTCGGCCACACCCTGGACGAAACATGGCGCCACGTCGTGGTCGGCGGTCCCATGACCCGCAGCGCGGGGTTCCTGATCGAGGCCACCGGCGCCGACATCACCCTCGCCGAGCTCACGACCCTGCTCAACGAAGGGTTCGAGGACCGTATCGACCGCGCCCTGCCGCTGATGCCCGGCGCCGCCCGGCTGCTCGCCGAGCTGTACGAGTTCGAGATCCCGACCGCCCTGGTCTCCGCCTCCCACCGGCGCATCATCGACCGGGTGCTGGCCTCCCTGGGCCCCCAGCACTTCGCCCTGACCGTGGCCGGCGACGAGGTGTCGCGCACCAAGCCGTACCCGGACCCGTATCTGCTCGCCGCCGCCGGGCTCGGTGCCGATCCGGCCAGGTGCGCGGTGATCGAGGACACCACGACCGGCGTCGAGGCCGCCGAAGCGGCCGGCTGCCGGGTGGTCGCCGTGCCCTCGGTGGCGCCCATCCCGCCGACCGACCGGCGTACGGTCGTGACCTCACTCGAAGAGGTCGACCTGGCATTTCTGCGTGGCCTGATGACGGAAATGCGCTAGCCGTTCACCCAGCGTGCAAAGCGCATTGGGCGGGCTGGACAAAATTCCGGGGAAGTACACCCACGCGGAATTCGAAGCAGGCCGACCGGCTGAATTCCGTTCACCACCAATCCGGTTGGAAGTGTGATGTTCGCCACGCCTTTGGGGCTCGACAACGTTGCCCGGGTGTGCTGACCGGCCCTGTCGGGTGCTGTCGGGCGTGCCCTTGTGTCCCGATTGGTGGAAGGCTGCGCCAATCCTGCCGCTGTCGGGTTTTCGGTGTGTCCACACCCGGTTTCACTGCGTGATGGGGCCTCAACTCACGCGGCTGTGAACCCTCGTGCGGGCGCGGACTAATCTCGTCGCGAGAACATCGCCGCAACCCCCGTGATCCGCCGCGCCACCCCTGCATGCCGGGTACACGGAATCGAACAGCTCTGGAGAAACCCCCGCATGAACCGCAAGACTTTGGTGCTGCCGGCAGTGGCCGGCCTGCTGACGCCGGTTCTGGCCGCGTGCGGCGGATCCGGCAGCGGGAGCAAGAGCGGGGATGCCATCGTCGTCGGTACCACGGACCGGTTCACCGCCACGAGCGATGCGCCGGCGCCCCTCGACCCGGCCTACGCCTACGACGTCGGCACCTGGAACGTCCTGCGCCAGACCGTGCAGACCCTGATGACCCAGCCCAAGGGCGAGGGTGACCCGGTGCCGGAGGCGGCCGAGAG
Source organism: Streptomyces sp. NPDC031100 (assembly GCF_055570785.1). Taxonomy (NCBI): domain Bacteria; kingdom Bacillati; phylum Actinomycetota; class Actinomycetes; order Kitasatosporales; family Streptomycetaceae; genus Streptomyces; species Streptomyces sp. NPDC031100. Next base: position 325,279 of record NZ_JBVIGN010000005.1, on the reverse strand, counting down.
CTGCTCCTTCACCGACAGCGGCAACGAGCGCTACGCCTGCAAGCTGCGCGACGGCCTGAAGTTCGCAGGCGGCGACACGGTCACCGCCGAGGACGTCAAGTACTCCATCGAGCGTGCCCTGCGCATCAAGGCCGACAGTGGTGTCGCCGCCCTGCTGAACACCATCGACACGATCGAGACCCAGGGCGAGCGCGAGGTCATCTTCCACCTCAAGACGGCCGACGCCACCTTCCCGTACAAGCTGTCCACTCCGGTCGCCGGCATCATCGACCCCAAGGACTACGAGAAGGACAAGCTGCGCGACGGCTTCGAGGTCGACGGCTCCGGCCCGTACACCTACAAGGCCGAGGTCAAGGACAACGCGGTCGTCAGCGCCACCTTCACCAAGAACCCCTCGTACAAGGGCAGTCTGAAGGTGAACAACGGCGAGGTCGTGATGCGCTCCTACGACGACGCGAAGGCCATGGCCGACGCGATCGACAACGGCGACATCGACGTCATGAGCCGGACCATGTCGCCCTCCCAGATCGACAAGCTCGACGGCGGCGGCGACGCGAACGTCGACCTGGTCGACATGCCGGGCCTGGAGATCCGCTACCTGGCCTTCAACACCAACGCCTCCACCGTCAAGACCAAGGCCGTCCGCCAGGCCATGGCCCAGGTCATCAACCGCGGCGAACTCGTCTCCAAGGTCTACGGCACCCAGGCCGAGCCGCTGTACTCGCTGGTCCCGGCGACCCTCACGGGCCACTCCAACTCGTTCTTCAACAAGTACGGCAACCCCAGCGTCGCCAAGGCGAAGGACCTGCTGAGCAAGGCCGGCATCAGCACCCCGGTGAAGCTGACGCTGCACTACACGACCGACCACTACGGCTCGGCCACCAAGCAGGAGTTCGAGATCCTGCAGAAGCAGCTCAACGACACCGGCCTGTTCGACGTCAGCATCCAGGGCCACCCCTGGGCGACCTTCCGGCCCGCCGAGCGGAAGGGCCAGTACGACGTCTACGGCATGGGCTGGTTCCCCGACTTCCCGGACGCCGACAACTACATCGCGCCCTTCCTCGACAAGGACAACTTCCTCGGCTCGCCGTACTCCAACAGCACCATCCAGCGCTCGCTGATCCCGGAGTCCCGCCGCGAGGCCGACCGGCTCAACGCCGCCAAGAGCCTGACCGAGATCCAGGACATCGTCGCCGAGGACGTCCCCGTGCTGCCGCTGTGGCAGGGCAAGCAGTACGTCGCCGCACGGGACAACATCACGGGCGTCTCCTACGCGCTCAACTCCTCCTCGACGCTTCAGCTGTGGGAGCTCGGCCGCGGTGTGAGCGGCTGACGGCTCTCTCTGTCCGGGGCACGCAACGGGGGCCCCGGATGTCCGGGGCATGCAACGGGGGCTCCGGACTGACGAACCGACGACAAGGCACAGAGTGAACATGCGCAACCAGTGGCCAGTCCTGCCGATCGTGGCCGGGCTGGCCTCCGGCCTGTTGACGGGCTGCGGCTCCGAGAGCGGCGACTCCGGAGGTACCGGCTCCTCCGTGGTGATGGGGATGTCCGACGACGTCCTCGCCACGGACCCGGCCTCCGGTTACGACCCCGGCTCCTGGCTGCTGTTCAACAACGTCTTCCAGTCGCTGCTCGGCTTCCCCAAGGGCGGTACGCAGCCCGAGCCGGAGGCGGCGAAGGACTGCACCTTCACCGACAGCCGGGCGATGGTGTACAAGTGCGAGCTCAAGGACGGCCTGACGTTCAGCAACGGTGACGCCCTCACCTCGAAGGACGTGAAGTTCTCCTTCGACCGCATGCTGAAGATCGCCGACAGCGCGGGTCCGGCCATCATGTTCCCGATGCTCGACAAGGTCGAGACCCCGGACGCGAAGACGGTCGTCTTCCGGCTCAAGGTCCCGGACGCCACCTTCCCCAGCAAGATCGCCTCCGGTGCCGGCTCCATCGTCGACCACCGGCAGTACGACGCGAACGGCCTGCGCACCGACGACAAGGCCGTCGGCTCCGGGCCCTACAAGCTGGACTCCTTCGACAAGGACGAGGCCGTCTTCTCGGTCAACTCCCACTACCGGGGCACGGCCAAGGTCAAGAACTCCGGCGTCACCCTGAAGTTCTTCCACGGCGACCGGACCGCCCTGAAGAAGGCCCTGGAAGGCGGTGACATCGACCTCGCCTACCGCGGTCTGACCGCGACCGACATCGCCGACCTCGACAAGCAGGACGGCAGCAAGGGCGTCGACGTCATCGAGGGCAGCAGCGCCGAGGTCCAGCACCTGGTCTTCAACATGAAGGACCCGGTGGCCGGCAAACTCGGCGTCCGCAAGGCCATGGCCTACCTCCTCGACCGGGACGCCCTGGTCAGCAACGTCTACCAGGGCACCGCCACCCCCCTGTACTCGATCATCCCGGCGGGCATCGCGGGCCACAACACGGCCTTCTTCGACACCTACGGCGCCCGCCCCTCCAGGGCCAAGGCCGCCGCCGCGCTGCGCGCCGAGGGCATCACCGGCAAGGTGAAGCTCACGCTCCACTCCACGCCGTCCCGCTACGGCCCCGCCACCGACGAGGAGCTGAAGGCCATCGCCGCCCAGCTCAACGCGAGCGGACTGTTCCAGGCCGACGTGAAGTCCGTCGCCTTCGACGAGTACGAGAAGGACATCGCCCAGGGCAAGTACGGCGTGTACGTGAAGGGCTGGGTGCCCGACTACCCGGACGCCGACAACTTCACGGCACCCTTCTTCGGCAAGGGCAACGTGCTGGACAACAACTACGACAACAGCACGATCACCGGCTCCCTCATCCCCGGCACGGCCGCACAGAGCGACCGTTCGGCGACCGACGCGGACTTCGGGAAGCTCCAGGACATCGTCGCCGACGAGCTGCCCGTGCTGCCGGTCTGGCAGGCCAAGCAGTACGCGGTGGTCCGTGACGGCGTCTACGGCCTGGAGTACTGCCTGGACGCCTCGACGGTGTTCCGGTTCTGGGAACTCAACAAGGGCTGAGCGGTACATACGCAGAGGGCGCTGCTTCCTTGGGAGGAAGCAGCGCCCTCTGCTGCGTACACGTCCTACTGTTGCGCGCCGGGCCGCACCAGGCCGCTCTCGTACGCATACACCGCGGCCTGCACCCGGTCCCTGAGGCCCAGCTTGGTCAGGACGTGCCCGACATGCGTCTTGACCGTGGTCTCGCTGACGAACAGGTCGGCGGCGATCTCGGCGTTGGACAGCCCGCGCGCCACCAGCTTCAGCACCTCCACCTCGCGATCGGTGAGGGTGTGCAGGGTGTCCGGCACGGGCTCCTCGCCGGAGGGCAGATGCGTGGCGTACTTGTCCAGCAGACGGCGGGTGATGCTCGGCGCCAGCATGGCCTCACCGGCGGCGACGACCCGGATCGCCTGCACCAGCTCGTTGGCGGGCGCGTCCTTGAGCAGGAAGCCGCTCGCCCCGGCCCGCAGCGCCTCCACCACGTACTCGTCCAGGTCGAAGGTGGTCAGCACCAGCACCTTCGCCGGGCCGTCCCGGCCCGGCCCGCTGATCTGCCGGGTCGCCTCCACCCCGTCCATCCGCGGCATCCGGATATCCATGAGCACGACATCCGGCTGCAGGGCACGCACCTGGTCGAGGGCCTGCAGACCGTCACCGGCCTCGCCCACGACCGCGAGATCCTGCTCGGCCTCCAGGATCATCCGGAAACCGGTACGCAGCAACGGCTGGTCGTCGACCAGTAGGACGCGGATGGCCACGTGACACTCCTTCGCTAGTCCCGCCCCATTCTGCCCTGCGGCACGCCACCCGACTCGGGCGCCCTCACCGGAAGCGGATAGGGCGGGGGAGTGCCGCCGAACTCCGGGCAGTGCGCCTGGTGGTCGCACCAGCCGCACAGCTTGGTCGGCCGCGGCCGCCACTCACCGGTCTCCGTGGCCTGCCGGATGGCCTCCCACAGGGCGAGCAGCTTGCGCTCCACACGCTCCAGGTCGGCGAGGACGGGGTCGTAGGTCAGCACGTCGCCGCTGCCGAGATAGACCAGCTGCAGCCGGCGCGGGACGACCCGCTTCAGCCGCCACACCACCAGGGCGTAGAACTTCATCTGGAAGAGCGCGCCCTCCGTGTACTCCGGCCGCGGCGCCTTGCCCGTCTTGTAGTCGACGATCCGCACCTCGCCGGTGGGCGCCACGTCCACCCGGTCGATGATCCCGCGCAGCCGCAGCCCCGAGTCCAGCTCGGCCTCCACGAACAGCTCCCGCTCGGCGGGCTCCAGCCGCGACGGGTCCTCCAGCGTGAACCAGCGCTCCACGAGCTGCTCGGCCTCGCCGAGCCAGCGCGCGAGCCGCTCGCCCTCCGGATCGTCGGCGAACAGCTCGCCGACCTCCGGCCTGTTCTCCCGCAGCCGGTCCCACTGCCCGGGGATCAACGCCTTGGCCCGCGGCGCAGTCCGTTCCGCTGCGGGAGCGTCGAACAGTCGCTCCAGCACGGCATGCACCAGCGTCCCCCGGGTCGCCGCCTCACTCGGCTTCTCCGGCAGCCGGTCGATCACCCGGAACCGATACAGCAAGGGACACTGCATGAAGTCACCGGCCCGGGAAGGGGACAAGGAGGTGGGCGCGACGACCACACGCTCACCGACCGCCTCGCCGCCGGCACCGGAGGCTTCCTCGACCGCGCCCGGCAGGGCCCCCGCGTCCTCGCTGCTGCTGTCCATGACCACAGACCATACGGCCCGGCACTGACAGTGACCCAGCCGCGGGCCGCGTCGGCCGTCCGACGGCGGGGCAAACACAAGGGGTGCCGGGGCGGAACGTGTCACCACGGCCGCATACCATCGACACCAGACCCTTCCGCCCGGCAGGCGCGGAAGACGCTTCGAACGAGGGGACACCGTGGACGTGAGCGGCGGGAGCGGGCAACCGCGGTCCGGCAAAGAAGAGCCGACCGAGCACCCCGCAGGTCCGACGACCCCGGCGACCGACCCCACGGACCACCCCGGTCCGGAGCCCCACGACGCCCCGAACCCCCCGGACCACACGCCGCTCGCACCCCGGGACGGGGCCACAGCCCAGGGCACGGACGAGTACGCAGCCACCACGGACCCGCACCCGAAGCCCGACGAGACCAGGCAGACCGCAGACCCCGAGCCGACGACCGGCGATGACACCCGAGCCGCGTCCCCGGAGCCGGTGACCGGCGATGACGTCCAGGCCGTGCATCGGGAGCCGAGGGCCCGCGAGGACGCGGAGGACGCGAGCGCGGAGACGAGGACCGACGAGGCTCCGCAAGAAGCGCGCCCGGCCGCCCCTGAGGAAGCCCCGGATGTGAGGCCGCAGGTGCGGGGCGGGGGAGAGGCGGACGGTGCTGGAGGCCGGGCCGGGTACGACGAGCCCCGGTCCCTCGCCCACTCCGGGATCGCCAAGGGCGAGCCGCCGCGGCCGCGCTCCGAGGAACCCGGTGGCGGGCTGCTGATGGGCCGTCTCTTCGGTGTGCCGGTGTACGTCGCGCCGAGCTGGTTCCTCGTCGCCGCGCTGATCACCTGGGTCTTCGGCGGCCAGCTCGACCGCGTGCTGCCGGAACTGGGCGCCGCCCGCTACCTGGTGTCCCTGTTCTTCGCCGTCGCCTTCTACGCCTCCGTCCTGGTCCACGAACTGGCCCACACGGTCGCCGCGATCCGCTTCAAGCTGCCCGTCCGCCGCATCCAGCTCCAGTTCTTCGGCGGCGTCTCGGAGATCGAGAAGGAGGCCGAGACCCCGGGCCGGGAGTTCGTCCTGGCCTTCGTCGGGCCGCTCTTCTCGCTCGTCCTCGCCGGGCTGTTCTACGTCGCCATGAGACCGGTGGAGCCCGACACCGTCCCGGGCGTCCTGCTGGCCGGCCTGATGATCTCCAACCTCATCGTCGCCGTCTTCAACCTGCTGCCCGGCCTCCCCCTGGACGGCGGCCGCATGCTCCGCGCCGTCGTCTGGAAGATCACCGGCAGGCCCATGAGCGGCACCGTCGCCGCCGCCTGGGTCGGCCGCGCCCTCGCCCTCTCCGTCCTGGTCGGCCTCCCGCTGCTCAACCAGTCCGGAGCACTCGGCGGCGGCAACGAGGAGATCAGCGGCATGGACACCGTCACCGACGCGCTGCTCGCCGCCATCCTCGCCGCGATCATCTGGACCGGCGCCGGCAACAGCCTGCGCATGGCCCGCCTGCGCGAGCACCTCCCCGAGCTGCGCGCCCGCACCCTGACCCGGCGGGCCGTACCCGTACAGACCGACACCCCGCTCTCCGAGGCCCTGCGCCGCGCCAACGCCGCCGGCGCCCGCGCCCTGGTGATCGTCGACGCCGACGGCAACCCCCTCTCCCTCGTGCGCGAGGCCGCCATCGTCGGCGTACCCGAGCACCGCCGCCCCTGGGTGGCGGTCAGCGGCCTCGCCCAGGACCTGACCGACGGCATGCGGGTCTCCGCCGAGCTGGCGGGGGAGGAACTGCTGGACGCCCTGCGGGCCGCCCCGGCGACCGAGTACCTGGTGGTCGAGGAGACCGGCGAGATCTACGGCGTCCTGTCCGCCGCCGACGTCGAGCGCGCCTTCGTGAAGGCCATGGCCAGGCCCTCCTAGTGGTCGGCGGCCTCCTCAGGTGCCGGTAGTCTGTTCACATGTCCGAACCGACCGGTGCCGCCCGCAGGCGCGGGCCCTTCAAGGTCGGGGACCAGGTTCAGCTGACCGACCCCAAGGGCCGCCACTACACGTTCACGCTCGAAGCCGGGAAGAACTTCCACACCCACAAGGGCTCCTTCCCGCACGACGAACTGATCGGTGCTCCCGAGGGCAGCGTTGTCCGCACCACCGGCAACGTGGCCTACCTCGCGCTGCGCCCCCTGCTCCCCGACTACGTCCTGTCCATGCCCCGCGGGGCAGCCGTCGTCTACCCGAAGGACGCGGGGCAGATCCTCGCCTTCGCCGACATCTTCCCCGGCGCCCGCGTCGTGGAGGCCGGCGTCGGCTCCGGCTCGCTCAGCAGCTTCCTGCTGCGCGCCATCGGCGACCAGGGCATGCTGCACTCCTACGAGCGCCGCGAGGACTTCGCCGAGATCGCCCAGCAGAACGTGGAGCGCTACTTCGGCGGCCCGCACCCCGCCTGGCGGCTCACCGTCGGCGACCTCCAGGACAACCTGTCCGACACCGACGTGGACCGCGTCATCCTGGACATGCTCGCCCCCTGGGAGTGCCTGGAGGCCGTCTCCAAGGCGCTGGTCCCCGGCGGCATCCTGTGCTGCTACGTGGCCACCACCACCCAGCTCGCCCGGACCGTCGAATCCATCCGCGAGATCGGCTGCTTCAACGAGCCGACCGCCTGGGAGACGATGATCCGCAACTGGCACATCGAGGGCCTGGCCGTCCGCCCGGACCACCGGATGATCGGCCACACCGGCTTCCTGCTGACCGCCCGTCGCCTCGCCGACGGCGTCGAGCCCCCCATGCGCCGCCGCCGCCCCGCCAAGGGCGCCTACGGCGAGGACTACGCCGGCCCCAACGCCGACGGCGGCGCCGGCCGCTGACCTCCCCCGCCGAGCACAACGCAAGGGCGCCGCGGCAGAGTTCCCCGACCGACTCCGGGAACTCTGCCACGGCGCCCGTCCGTTGATCCGGAACGAGGATCCGTACGACCCCGCGCGCGTGAGCGCCCCTCGCCCGCGGGAATCCCGTACCGTGCCTGCGGGAATCCCGTACGGACCCCGCCGTTCCCCCGCACTGTGACGTGTGGCACCATGCTGGCCACCCCCACCGGCACAGCCCTCACAGGAGACACTCCTAGTGCAGCAATCCGCCGTTCCGGAGCTCGCCCACACGCACACCCGGCCCATCCACTGGGTCGCCACAGCCACCGCGGTCGCCGGTGTGATCGCTCTGTCCTCCGTCGTGCAGCCCGGATCGGCCACGGCAGCCCAGCCCGCCCCCGGCACCGAAGCCAAGTCGGCCCCCGCCGCCGTCGCACCGCCCAGCACGACGGGCGTGGACTTCCCCCTCGAGTGCGGCCCGGTGAAGGCCGTGGTCGTGAAGCAGGCCACCGGCGACCTGGACGGGGACGGCAGGCCGGAAACCGTCGCGGTCGTGCACTGCGACGCCCCCATGGGCACCCCGCCGGACGGGGTCTACGTCCTGACCCGGGGAGCGGACGGTGGCACGGCCCGCGTGGTCGCCACGCTCGTCGAGCCCAAGGACCGGCTGACCGTCACCGACTTCGCCCTGCGCGCGCGGGCCGTCAGCGCCACCCTGCTCGGCTACTCCTCGGCCGACGTGCCCAGTTGCTGCCCCGACGTGAAGACCCCGGCCAAGTGGCAGTGGAACGGCAGCGCGTTCCTCCGCTCCACCCCGGCCGGGGCCCACGGCGTCTGACGTCCGACCCACCCGGGCCCGACCGGGACTCACTCCGCGTCGGGCCCGTACACCTCCACCCTGTCCGAAACCCGGCGTACGTGGATGCACTCGCCGGGACACTCCTTCGCCGAGTCCACGATGTCCGCGAGCAGCGGAAGCGGCACCGGCGTCGTGGCCCCCCGGTCCTGGAGCAGCACGTCGTCCGCGCCCTTCACATAGGCCAGCCCGTCGATGTCCAGCTCGAACACCTCGGGCGCGTACTGGACGCAGATTCCGTCGCCGGTACACAGGTCCTGGTCGATCCAGACCTCCAGCGCCTCGCCGCCCGGGGCCTCCTGCTGCACGGTCATCTCTCCTGCCGTCGGTTCGCCGGGCGGCGCTCCCGGCGCGAACGCCAGCCGGGTCCGCTCCAGCGGCTGTTGAACACCTCGACCCTACCTCCGCCCGCATTCCGGCCGGGGTCGACCGGTATGGGGTTTCCTCCCGTACCCTCTTGGGTACGAGCGCGCGACCGAGGATGGGAGCCCCCGGAGACCGGGGCGAACATTTCAGGCCGCCCAACGGTGACGCCGACCATCCCGGACCGTCGCTCTGCGTGATGATCGCAACAAGCGTCCTCACGCCTGCCTGCGTACCGGACGACCGGCCCGGAACGGACAACTCCTGCCAGTCCTGAAGGGTTTTGACCGTCCCCGACAAGGAACAAGCCGCTTCTGAATCACGTTGAGTGGGTATCCCCTCCGTGCGAGAGGGAGCGCACCGGGTGACCGACGACACACCTTGACAGTCATTGTGATCTAGGGGTTTCAATCGACACCCACCCAGGTAGGGTCTGGAAGCGTCCAGCTCCCCTTGGAGGAGGTGAGGACCGTGGCAGCCCACGACGACGACATGAACCGCGGCATCCGCCCGGGACGAGGGTCCGACGACCCGGCCGGGCAGATCGCCTACCTTGAGCAGGAGATCGCCGTCCTGCGACGAAAGCTCGCCGACTCTCCGCGACACACGAGGATTCTCGAAGAGCGGATCGTCGAGCTGCAGACGAACCTGGCCGGCGTCTCCGCACAGAACGAACGACTGGCCAACACGCTCCGCGAGGCCCGCGACCAGATCGTGGCCCTCAAGGAAGAGGTCGACCGGCTCGCCCAGCCGCCGGCCGGCTTCGGCGTCTTCCTGACGGCCAACGAGGACGGCACCGCCGACATCTTCACCGGCGGCCGCAAGCTCCGCGTGAACGTGAGTCCCAGCGTGGAGCTGGACGACCTCAGGCGCGGCCAGGAAGTCATGCTCAACGAAGCGCTCAACGTGGTCGAGGCCATGGAGTTCGAGCTCATCGGCGACATCGTCACCCTCAAGGAGATCCTCGAGGACGGCGAGCGTGCCCTCGTGCTGGGGCACACCGACGAGGAGCGGGTGGTGCGGCTCGCCGAGCCGCTGCTGGACGTCACCATCCGCCCCGGCGACGCCCTCCTGCTCGAACCCCGCTCCGGCTACGTCTACGAGGTCGTGCCCAAGAGCGAGGTCGAGGAACTCGTCCTCGAAGAGGTCCCCGACATCGGTTACGAAGCCATCGGCGGCCTCGGCAACCAGATCGAGGCGATCCGCGACGCCGTCGAGCTGCCCTACCTCTACCCGGACCTGTTCAAGGAGCACGAGCTGCGGCCCCCGAAGGGCGTCCTGCTCTACGGGCCTCCCGGCTGCGGCAAGACGCTGATCGCCAAGGCCGTGGCCAACTCGCTGGCCAAGAAGGTCGCCGAGGTGACCGGCCAGGCCGCCGGCAAGAGCTTCTTCCTCAACATCAAGGGCCCCGAGCTGCTCAACAAGTACGTCGGCGAGACCGAGCGGCAGATCCGCCTCGTCTTCCAGCGTGCGCGCGAGAAGGCCAGCGAAGGCACCCCCGTGATCGTCTTCTTCGACGAGATGGAGTCCCTCTTCCGCACCCGCGGCTCCGGCGTCAGCTCGGACGTGGAGAACACCATCGTCCCGCAGCTGCTCGCCGAGATCGACGGCGTGGAGGGCCTGGAGAACGTGGTCGTGATCGGCGCCTCCAACCGCGAGGACATGATCGACCCCGCCATCCTGCGCCCCGGCCGGCTCGACGTGAAGATCAAGATCGAGCGTCCGGACGCCGAGGCGGCCAAGGACATCTTCGGCAAGTACCTCACCGAGCGTCTCCCCCTGCACGCGGACGACCTCGGCGAGCACGGCGGCGACAAGTCCATGACCGTCCAGAGCATGATCCAGACGGCGGTCGAGCAGATGTACGCCGAATCCGAGGAGAACCGCTTCCTGGAGGTCACCTACGCCAACGGCGACAAGGAAGTCCTCTACTTCAAGGACTTCAATTCCGGCGCCATGATCGAGAACATCGTGGGCCGCGCCAAGAAGATGGCGATCAAGGACTTCCTGGAGAAGAACCAGAAGGGTCTCCGCGTCTCCCACCTGCTCCAGGCCTGCGTGGACGAGTTCAAGGAGAACGAGGACCTGCCCAACACCACCAACCCGGACGACTGGGCCCGGATCTCCGGAAAGAAGGGCGAGCGGATCGTGTACATCCGTACGCTCATCACCGGAAAGCAGGGCGCGGACACCGGCCGCTCCATCGACACGGTGGCGAACACCGGTCAGTACCTGTAACGGCAGGGCGGCTGCGGGTGCCCTCGTCGGGTACCCGCAGCCGACTGTTTTTCAGGCCACGACCGGAGCAGGCAATGACGCAAATGATCTCCCCACCAGCGCAAAGGCGTTCTAGGCTCTTTCCTACCGCCGAATCGCGCAGTGCGGGGACGGGCACCGCACACGCACCGGAGCGCCAGCGGTACTTGAGCGGCGCCCACGACCGAGGGTGCCGCCGGGCAAGGAGGGCCGCATGACCGTACGGCGAGTAATGGGCATCGAGACGGAGTACGGGATCTCCGTCCCCGGCCACCCCAACGCCAATGCCATGCTCACCTCGTCCCAGATCGTCAACGCCTACGCGGCGGCGATGCACCGGGCCCGCCGGGCCCGCTGGGACTTCGAGGAGGAGAACCCGCTGCGCGACGCACGAGGCTTCGACCTCGCCCGGGAGGCCGCCGACGCCAGCCAGCTCACCGACGAGGACATCGGCCTCGCCAACGTGATCCTCACCAACGGTGCGCGCCTGTACGTGGACCACGCCCACCCCGAATACAGCGCCCCCGAGGTGACCAACCCCCGCGACGCCGTCCTCTGGGACAAGGCCGGCGAGCGGATCATGGCCGAAGCCGCCGAGCGGGCCGCCCAGCTCCCCGGCGCCCAGCCGATCCACCTCTACAAGAACAACACCGACAACAAAGGCGCCTCCTACGGCACGCACGAGAACTACCTGATGAAGCGGGAGACCCCCTTCTCGGACATCGTGCGCCACCTCACACCCTTCTTCGTCTCCCGTCAGGTCTTCGCCGGAGCGGGCCGCGTCGGCATCGGCCAGGACGGGCACGAACACGGCTTCCAGCTCAGCCAGCGCGCGGACTACTTCGAGGTCGAGGTGGGCCTCGAGACCACCCTCAAGCGCCCGATCATCAACACCCGCGACGAGCCGCACGCCGACGCCGAGAAGTACCGCCGTCTGCACGTGATCATCGGCGACGCCAACCTCTCCGAGATCTCCACCTACCTCAAGCTGGGCACGACCGCCCTGGTCCTGTCCATGATCGAGGACAGCTTCATCGCGGTCGACCTCGCGGTCGACCAGCCCGTCCGCACCCTCCACCAGATCTCGCACGACCCCTCCCTCAAGCGCCTGGTCACCCTCCGCAGCGGCCGGACACTCACCGCGGTCCAGTTGCAGATGGAGTACTTCGAGCTGTCCCGCAAATACGTGGAGGAGCGCTTCGGGGCCGACGCCGACGAGCAGACCAAGGACGTGCTCTCCCGCTGGGAGGACACCCTCAACCGGCTCGAGAACGACCCCATGAGCCTCGCCGGCGAGCTGGACTGGGTCGCCAAGCGCGAGCTGATGGAGGGCTACCGCCGCCGCGACGGCCTCGACTGGGACGCCGCCCGGCTCCACCTCGTCGACCTCCAGTACGCCGACGTACGCGCCGAGAAGGGCCTCTACAACCGCCTGGCGGCCCGCGGGCGCATGAAGCGCCTGCTGGACGAGTCCGAGGTCGACAGGGCACGCACCAAGCCTCCGGAGGACACCCGCGCCTACTTCCGCGGCCGCTGCCTCGAGCAGTACGCGGACGACGTGGCCGCGGCGTCCTGGGACTCGGTCATCTTCGACCTGCCCGGCCGGGACTCCCTCCAGCGCGTTCCAACCCTCGAACCGCTACGCGGAACGCGAAATCACGTCAAGGAGCTGCTGGACCGCTGCCGCACGGCGGAAGACCTGGTCAGGGTCCTGTCAGGCGGCTGAGCGGGATCAGCGGGCACTCGTACCGTCCCGGGCGGTCAGGGTGGAAATCCCACCGCCCGGGAATCATCGAGGTGGCCCCCGTACGTTGTCGAAACTGCGGGGCCGATGTCGGACCCGGCTTGTAGGGTCTGATCATCACCGATCGGCAGGCGAACTGAGCGGGGTGAGGGTTATGGCAACCAAGGACACCGGCGGCGGCCAGCAGAAGGCCACACGCTCCACCGAGGAGGTCGAGGAGCAGGCGCAGGACGCGCAGGCTTCGGAGGACCTCAAGGAGCGGCACGAGAAGCTGAGCGATGACGTGGACTCCGTCCTGGACGAGATTGACGATGTCCTGGAGGAGAACGCAGAGGATTTCGTTCGGTCATTCGTTCAGAAAGGCGGCCAGTAGCCTTCGAATCGAAGGTTGCGGGGGCGGAGAAGTTGGCAAGCGAAGAAGGTGTGAAGCGCTGCGTGCGGTGCGGCGAGTGGAAGCCGCACGCAGCCTTCGCTAAGCGGCGATCGAACCTCGACGCTCTGCAGCGACATTGCCGGGAGTGTGCATCGGACTACCACCGGACGCGCCAGCAGAGCCTCGGTAAGAAGGTCAGGCCCAAGGTGGAGGTTCCCGATGGGCACAAGCACTGCCTGAAGTGTGGGGAGGTCAAGCCCTGGAGCGAGTGGCATCGCAATGCCACCGCTTCGGATGGGTTGTCGACACGCTGCAAAGCGTGCCGGGCCACTGAGGGACGAGCAAACCACCTCAAGCGCAACTACGGCCTCACCGAAGCCGAGCGTGACGCAATGGTCGCCACTCAACGCGGGCTCTGTGCGATCTGTCTGGACGCCCCGGCTGTGCATGTGGATCACTGCCACAAGACGGGTAGGGTCCGAGGCGTACTGTGCTTCAACTGCAACTCGGCCATCGGCAAATTGAGGGATGATCCCGACGTGGGTCGTCGTGCTGTTGCCTATCTGGAAGGAAACTTGTGGAAGCCAACACTCGTAGCACCGGGCGTCTACCAGCTGCCTTCCTGACGCCTGGGTCCTCTTCGTTCATGGACTTCCTGTCGGCGCACCAGCCGGAGATGCTGCCCGGCAACCGGCAGCTGCCCCCGACGCAGGGCGTGATCGAGGCGCCCCACGGCACCACCATCGTCGGCGTGACCTTCCCCGGGGGCGTCGTGCTCGCCGGTGACCGCCGGGCCACGATGGGCAATGTCATCGCCCAGCGGGACATCGAGAAGGTCTTCCCGGCGGACGAGTACTCGGCTGTCGGCATCGCCGGCACCGCTGGTCTCGCCGTCGAGATGGTCAAGCTCTTCCAGCTGGAGCTGGAGCACTTCGAGAAGGTCGAGGGTGCCCAGTTGTCGCTGGAGGGCAAGGCGAACCGCCTGTCGACCATGATCCGTTCCAATCTCGGCATGGCCATGCAGGGGCTGGCCGTGGTCCCGCTGTTCGCCGGGTACGACCTGGACCGGGAGAAGGGGCGCATCTTCTCCTACGACGTCACGGGCGGCCGCTCCGAGGAGCACAACTTCGCGGCGACGGGCTCCGGCTCGATCTTCGCGCGCGGTGCCATGAAGAAGCTGTTCCGTGACGATCTGACCGAGGAGCAGGCCACGACCCTGGTGGTCCAGGCCCTGTACGACGCGGCAGACGACGACTCGGCGACCGGTGGTCCCGATGTCGCCCGCCGGATCTACCCGATCATCACCGTGATCACCGAGGACGGTTTCCGCCGGCTCTCCGAGGACGAGGCCTCCGAGCTCTCCCGCGCGGTGCTCCAGCGCCGCCTGGAGGAGCCCGACGGTCCCAAGGCCGCCCTGCTCTGAGCGCGGGCCCGGTTCTTATCAAGGTGATCCAGTGACCATGACAGAAAGGGACGGATAACCGGTGTCGACGCCGTTCTATGTCTCACCCCAGCAGGCCATGGCCGACCGGGCGGAGTACGCCCGCAAGGGCATCGCCCGTGGCCGCAGCCTGGTCGTGCTGCAGTACGCCGACGGCATCGTGTTCGTCGGCGAGAACCCGTCCCGCGCGCTGCACAAGTTCAGCGAGATCTACGACCGGATCGGCTTCGCGGCCGCCGGCAAGTACAACGAGTACGAGAACCTCCGCATCGGCGGCGTCCGCTACGCCGACCTGCGCGGTTACACCTACGACCGGGACGACGTGACCGCCCGTGGTCTCGCCAACGTCTACGCCCAGACCCTGGGCACGATCTTCTCCAGCGCCGCGGAGAAGCCGTACGAGGTGGAGCTGGTCGTCGCCGAGGTAGGGGAGACCCCCGAGGGCGACCAGATCTACCGGCTGCCGCACGACGGATCGATCGTCGACGAGCACGGTTCGGTCGCGGTCGGCGGCAACGCGGAACTGATCAGCAACTATCTGGACCAGCGCCACCAGGACGGCATGTCCCTGGCCGAGGCGCTGAAGCTGGCCGTGCAGGCCCTGTCGCGCGAGTCGAACGGCACGCAGCGGGAGATCCCCGCCGAGCGCCTGGAGGTCGCGGTGCTGGACCGCACGCGCCCGCAGTCGCGCAAGTTCAAGCGTGTCGTCGGCCGCCAGCTCGCCCGCCTCCTGGAGGAGGGTGGCGCGGCCACCGAGGCGGAGAGCTCCGAAGAGGAGGGCTCCGAGGAGGAGTAGACCCGCCGCATCCCGCTCTGTGTGCCCCGACCGGTTCTCCGGTCGGGGCACACCGCGTTTCAGGACCTGCGAGGTGGCGCCGTGGAGGCCCGTACGACCAGTTCGACGGGGATGTCCCCGCCGTCCGGCTCACGGCCGTCCAGGACCGCGAGCAGGGCCTCCATCCCGCGTTCTCCGAACAGCTCGGCGTCCAGCCGTACCGTCGTCAGCTCGGGGTCGATGGCGGTGGCCAGGGCCAGGTCGTCCAGGCCGGTCACCGAGACGTCGTCCGGGATGCGCAGGCCGAGGCGGCGCAGGGCCTTGTAGGCGCCGGCGGCCAGCTTGTCGTCGTCGCAGACCACCGCCGTGGGACGGGGGCCGGGTGCGGTGAGGGCGGCTTCGGTGGCGGCCAGGGCTCCCTCGATGGAGATCGGCGCGGGAGCCGTGCGGATCTCCGTCCCCGGCACGGCGGTCAGCCGCGTGGCCAGCTCCTGTGCGCGCATCTCGAACGTCCAGGAGGGCACGTCCGCGGCGAGGTGCAGGAAGCGGCGGTGGCCGAGGCCCAGCAGGTGCTCGGCGACCTGCCGGACGCCGTCGGCGATGTCCAGGTTCACCGTCGCCGCGCCCAGGCTGCCCTCGGGGTCGCTGTCGAGCATGACCAGCGGGAGCTGGTCGCCGCGGATCGCGGTGAGCGCGTCGGCGGCCATCGAGGACGCGATGACGCCGTCCAGGGCGGCCTGTGCGGAGGCGAAGGGGTTGCGGGCGGGGCCGATGCCCTCGGGGGAGGGGTAGAGCACGACGCCGAAGCCGTGCCGGGCCGCCACCCGTGCCGCGCCTGTGTAGACGCCGGCGAAGAATTCCGTCGTCAGGGCGGGCACGACGAGCAGGACCGTGCGGGTGCGGCCCAGGCGCAGGTTGCGGGCGGCGAGGTTGGGCCGGTAGCCGAGGTCGCGGGCGGCTTCCCGTACCCGCTCGGCGGTGGTCTCCGAGACCCGGCCGCGCCATTTGTCGCCGAGCACGAGCGAGACGGCCGCCTGGGAGACGCCGGCCGCCTGCGCGACGTCACGGCTGGTCGGGCGCGTGCTGCTGCGTGCCACCGTGGGCCTGCTCCTTCGTCTGGACGCTTGAACAGCGCACATGGTACGTATGACAGGGAACGTTATACGTAACACTTGGAGGGTGGGCATGGCCGCGGGATACCTGGAGATCCTCAGGGCGAGGCACGCGGCCCGGCTGCTGACCGGCACCCTGGTGGGCCGGCTGCCCAACGCGACCGCCGCGATCGCCCTGGTGCTCTTCGTCCGCGCCGAGGGCGGCACGTACAGCCTGGCGGGTGCCCTCGCGGCCGTGTACGGCGTCGCCAACGCGGTGGGCCAGCCGGTGCTGGGCCGGCTCGTGGACCTGTACGGGCAGCCGCGCGTCCAGCTCCCCGCCGCCGTCCTCTCGGCCCTTGCCATGACGGTCTTCGCCTTCTCCGGTACCGACCCGCTGCCCCTCGCGTACGCCGCCGTCGCGGCCGCGGGCCTCTTCACCCCGCCCCTGGAGGGCGGGCTGCGCGCCCTGTGGCCCTCCGTGCTGCGCCGCGAGGAGCAGGTGCACACCGCGTACGCCATGGACGCCGTCGCGCAGGAAGTGATGTTCACGGTCGGCCCGTTGCTGGTGACCCTGTGCGCGTCCCTGTGGTCGGAGCGTGCCGCCCTGCTGGTGCTCAATGCCGTCGGCGTCCTCGGTGCCCTCTCCGTGGTCGTCTCGCCGCCTTCGCGCGCGTGGCGCTCGGCCCCGCGCGAGGCGCACTGGCTGGGTGCCCTGCGCTCGCCCGGCCTGCTCGCGCTGCTCGGCGCCTTCCTGTTCGTCGGCGTCGCGCTCGGGTCCATCACCGTGGCCTCGGTGCCGTACGCCGACGACCACGGTGGCGACGCCGTCTACGGCTGGCTGATGGCCGCACTCGGCCTTGGCGCCCTCATCGGCGGCACCGTCTACGGCGCGCGCCGGTGGAGCGGCACGCCCGAGCGGCGACTGCGGATGCTGGTGGCGCTTCTGGCGCTGTGTTACCTGCCGCTGATGCTCATGCCGGGCGCGGTCGCCATGGTGCTGCTCACCGTGGTGTCCGGAGTGTTCCTCGCCCCCTGCATCGCCTGCGCCTTCATCATCGTCGACCGGCATGCCCCGAGCGGAACCGTCACCGAGGCGTTCTCCTGGCTTGTGACGACGTTCACCGTGGGTGCCTCGGTCGGAACGGGGCTGGCGGGCCCCGTGGTCCAGGCCGGCGGCGCGCTGTGGGGATTCGCGCTCCCGGGTGCGGCGGGGGCCGTGTCCCTGCTGGTCCTGCTCGCCACCGGAGGGGTCCTCGCAGCTCCCGCGCGGGGCGGGGTTGTTGCGGCTTCATCGGAAAATGATCCAAATCGTGCTGCCGAACCCCGTTTCAGCTCAGGGGATCGGGCGTAATGTTCCCTCATGGACCGCCGCATTTTCGGGCTGGAGAACGAGTACGGCGTCACGTGCACGTTCAGGGGACAGCGGCGCCTGTCTCCTGACGAGGTGGCGCGGTACCTCTTCCGCCGTGTCGTGTCATGGGGCCGCAGCAGCAATGTCTTTCTGCGAAACGGCGCCCGGCTCTATCTCGACGTGGGGTCACATCCGGAATACGCGACACCCGAATGTGACAACGTGATCGAACTGGTCACCCACGACAAGGCCGGCGAGCGCATTCTCGAAGGACTCCTGGTGGACGCGGAACGACGCCTGCACGAGGAGGGAATCGCGGGCGACGTCTACCTCTTCAAGAACAACACCGACTCGGCGGGCAACTCCTACGGCTGCCACGAGAACTATCTGGTGGCCCGGCACGGGGAGTTCTCCCGGCTCGCGGACATTCTCATCCCCTTCCTGGTGACCAGGCAGCTGCTGTGCGGCGCGGGCAAGGTCCTGCAGACCCCGCGCGGCGCCGTCTACTGTGTCAGCCAGCGCGCGGAGCACATCTGGGAGGGCGTCTCCTCGGCGACGACCCGCTCCCGGCCCATCATCAACACCCGCGACGAACCGCACGCGGATGCCGAGCGCTACCGCCGCCTGCACGTCATCGTGGGCGACTCGAACATGTCCGAGACGACCATGCTGCTCAAGGTCGGCGCCACCGACCTGGTGCTGCGCATGATCGAGGCGGGCACCGTGATGCGCGACCTCACCCTGGAGAACCCGATCCGGGCGATCCGCGAGGTCAGCCATGACATCACCGGCCGGCGCAAGGTGCGCCTGGCCAGCGGCCGGGAGGCCTCCGCGCTGGAGGTGCAGCGAGAGTACTTCGACAAGGCCGTGGACTTCTGCGACCGCCGGGGGATCCGCACCGGCACCGTCGCACAGGTCCTGGAGCTGTGGGGCCGTACCCTCGACGCGATCGAGACCGAGGAACTCGACCGGATCGGCACCGAGATCGACTGGGTCATGAAATACAAGCTCATCGAGCGGTACCGGGCCAAGAACAACATGACCATGTCCCACCCGCGGGTCGCTCAGATAGACCTCGCCTACCACGACATCCACCGCCGTCGTGGCCTGTACTACCTGCTGGAGCGCAAGGGCCAAGCCGCCCGGATCTGCAACGACTTGAAGATCTTCGAGGGCAAGTCGGTTCCCCCGCAGACCACTCGGGCCCGGCTGCGCGGCGACTTCATCCGCCGGGCACAGGAACAGCGCCGGGACTTCACGGTCGACTGGGTGCATCTCAAGCTCAACGACCAGGCACAGCGCACCGTGTTGTGCAAGGACCCGTTCCGTTCGGTGGACGACCGGGTGGAGAAGCTCATCGCCGGAATGTGACAAAGGTAAGCGAGTCAAGCGTTTCCGCGTCGAATTGCCGGAACGCCACACGGGCGCCGTACGTTTCCCGTACGGCGCCCTTCTCGCGTCGTAGAGTTGCGCGCACGCCCATCCACAAGATCGACCGATTACGAGGCATCTCCGTGCGCCGACGCTCACTCCTCCTCGCCGCTGTACCCGCAGGGCTGGTCACGCTCGCCGGATGCGGCGACGACAAGTCCGACTCCAGCAAGGCCGGCGCGTCTGCGTCGCCCTCGGGGTCCTCCGCGCCCCCGCCCAAGATCGTGGAAGGGCCGCTGCCGGCGATCACGGCGGGCACGAAGTTCGGCGAGAAGCCCACCGTGGCCAAGGGAGCGGGCGACCCCTCGGAGAACCTCGCGGTCAAGACGGTCATCGCGGGCGGCGGGCGCACGGTCGCGGAGAACGACTTCATCCAGGCCAACTACCTGGGCCAGATCTGGAGCACCGCCAAGGTCTTCGACAACTCCTACGACCGTCACCGCCCGCTGCTCATGCAGCTCGCCCAGGGCAGCATCATCGACGGCTGGCGGTACGCGATCGCGGGCAAGAAGACCGGCAGCCGCATCGAGATCGCCGTCCCGCCCAAGCTGGGGTACGGGAAGGAGGGGAACCCGCAGGCCGGCATCAAGGGCACCGACACCCTGGTCTTCGTCATCGACCTGATCGACTCCTTCAACTCCAAGAGCTCCGCCAAGGGCAAGTCCGTCGCGCAGACCGACGCCGACCTGCCGAAGGTCGGCACCAACACCGACGGCAAGGAGCCCGAGATCACCGTCCCGAAGTCCGACCCGCCCAAGAAGCTGGTGTCGAACTACGTCCTGGAGGGCGACGGCGCCGAGCTGAAGGCGGACCAGGCGGTCCTGTGCCAGTTCAAGGGCGTCGTCTGGGACAGCGGCAAGACCTTCGAGCAGACGTACGGCTCCGGGCGGCTCGGCCAGTTCTCGCTGGAGCAGATGCAGCAGACCATCAAGGGCCTCGCCCAGGGGCTGACCGGCAAGAAGGTGGGCAGCAGGGTGCTGATCGTCGCCCCGCCGGACCTGGCCTACGGCGACAAGCCGCCGAGCGGCGGCCCGGTGAAGAAGGGCTCCACCCTCGTGTTCTCGGTGGACATCCTGGCCGCCCTGTAGGCGCGGCCACGCACACCTGTCCGTGGCGGGCGGCAGACCTGCGGGGATGAAAGACTGTCCGTGTTTCGTGTCGTACACAAGCAGGAGCTTTTGACGTGAACATCGACAAGCCTGAGATCGACTTCCCGGGCGGCGAGCCGCCGGCGGACCTCGAGATCAAGGACATCTGGGAGGGCGAGGGCGAGGTGGCGCAGGCGGGCCAGACCGTCACCGTCCACTACGTCGGCGTGGCCTTCAGCACGGGCGAGGAGTTCGACGCCAGCTGGAACCGCGGCACCCCGTTCCGCTTCCCGCTGGGTGGCGGCCGTGTCATCAAGGGCTGGGACCAGGGCGTGCAGGGCATGAAGGTCGGCGGCCGCCGCCAGCTGACCATCCCGGCCCACCTCGCCTACGGTGACCAGAGCCCGACGCCCGCGATCAAGCCGGGCGAGACCCTGATCTTCGTGGTCGACCTGCTCGCCGTCTGATCGCCGGATCCGACCGGACCCGATCATCTGGGGCCCATGCCTGTCCAGGCATGGGCCCTCGGCTTTTGCGGTGGTACGGGGGAGCGGTACGGTCATCGATCGTAAGCACCATATGGGAGGCGTAGGGCGTCGATGGCCATTGCCAAGGCAGAGCGGCTGATGAACCTCGCGCTGTGTCTGCTCGGGACACGGCGGCCGCTCAGCAAGCGTGAGCTGCGCGAGTCCATCGAGGCCTACCTTGAAGCGGGGTCCGACGACTCCTTCAACCGCATGTTCGAGCGGGACAAGGACGACCTGCGCGAGCTGGGCCTGGTCATCGAGACCGTCGAGAACCTCGACGGCGAGGTCGGTTACCTCGCCCGCCGCGACAGCAACCGCCTGCCTCCCATCACTCTGGACGCCGAGGAGGCCGCCGCCCTGGGCCTGGCCGCCAAGGTCTGGCAGCAGGCCCGTCTGGCCGGGGCTGCCAGCGGCGCCCTGCAGAAGCTGCGCGCGGCCGGGCTGCCGGAGGACGTCGATCCGTACGAGACCCATGGCGCCCTGGAGCCGCGCATCCCGGTGCACGAGGCCGCCTTCGAACCGCTGATGCTGGCCTGCCGCGACCGCCGCCCGGTCGTCTTCGACTACCGCAAGGCCACCGCAGCCCACCCCGAGCCCCGGAACGTCGAGCCATGGGCGCTGGAGTGCTGGCGCGGCCACTGGTACCTGGCCGGCTGGGACCGCGACCGCGGTGCCGAGCGCGTCTTCCGGCTCTCCCGCATCACCGGCAAGGTCCGCTCGCGCGGGACGGGCTTCACCGCAGCCGTGCCCGACGTCGTCACCGTCCGCGAGACCGTGGCCGGTTGGGCGGGCGAGATCGCCGACCGTTCGGCGTTGATCAGGCTGCGTTCCGGCGCCGGTTACCCCCTTCGGGCGAAAGCCACCGAGGTCCGGGAACTCGGCGACGGATGGGACGAGTTGGAGATTCCGTACGGGCACGGCCTGGACGCCTGGCTGGTGGAGTTCGGACCCGACGTGGTGGTCCTGGAGCCGGCCGAGCTGCGGGCCGACGTGATGGACCGGCTGCGTGCCGTGGCCAAGGGCTGAGGGGGAGCGGAGCAGAACCATGGCAGGCAAACCGGTCAGGCCCGTGAACGCCATCGACCAGACCCGGCGGATGCTCTCCCTGGTCACCTACCTCAGGGAGCGCCCCGGCGCGCGGATCGCGGACGTCGCGCGCGCCTTCGGCATCACCGAGGACGAGCTGGTCTCGGACCTCGATCTGCTGCCCATGTGCGGCACCAGCTTCCGCGGCGGCGACCTGCTGGACATCGACACCGACGGCGAGCGCATCTGGTGGCACAACCCGGCCGCGCTCGGCGAGGAGGCGGCCGAGCCGCTCCGGCTCGCCGCCGACGAGGCCACGGCCCTGCTGGTGGCCGCCCGCGCGGTGTCGACCCTGCCCGGCCTGCGGGAGAGCGACCGCCAGGCCCTGCTGCGGGCGACCGCCAAGGTGGAGGCGGCGGCCGGTGAGACCGCCGGCGCCAGCTCCCGCCTCTCGGTGACCTTCGAGTCCGAGGGCGGCGTCTTCGCCGACGTGGACCGGGCGATCTCCGAGCGCCGTCGGCTGTGGATCCGCTACTACTCACCGGCGCGCGACGAGGTCACCGAGCGCGAGATCGACCCCATCCGCCTGGTCAGCGTCGGCCACACCTACGTCGAGGCCTGGTGCCGCCGCTCCGAGGCCCGGCGCACCTTCCGGCTCGACCGGGTCGCCGAGATCAGGATCCTGGACGAGCCCTCCGCGCCCCCGGAGATCGAGCTGCGGGACCTCTCCGAGGCCCTGGTGCAGCCGGCTGCAGAGGATCCGGAGGTCGTGATCGAGGTCGGCCCGGGCGGCCGCTGGGTCGCCGAGTACTACCCGCACGACAGCGCCGATGAGCTTCCCGACGGCGGGCTGCGTATCACTCTGCGCACCCCTGATCCGGCCTCCCTGCGCCGACTGGCCCTGCGTCTCGGCGGCGACGGCAGGATCGTCTCGCCGTCCGAGCTGGCCGACAGCGCCCGCCGGGCGGCCCGCGAGGCACTGGCGGCGTACGACACGGACACACCGCCGACGGCGGTGCACGGTGTCCACGACGGTGGGAACGACGGGCAGTTCGACAGGCAGGAGCAAGGGCTTTGAACGAGTCTCCGGGGTCCGGTGCTGGTCAAATGACGGTGGCGGCCGCCTTCGCCGGCATGAAGAGAGTGGTCCCCGTGGTGTTCAAGGCCGGCTGCCCGGACTGCCGGGGCCGCTTCGAACTCTCCGCGAGCGCCCTGCGCCTCGCCATCGGCGCCACCAGCCGGACGACGTTCTACTGCTTCACCTGCCCCGACTGCGGCGCCTCGGTGCGCAAGCCCGCCGGGGAGCGCATCGTCGAGCTGCTCACCGGCGGCGGCGTGCGGACCCTGCGGCTGCACTCCACGGTGTAGGACCGTCTAGGCTCGACGTCATGTTCTGGCCGATGTTCGCGGTAGCCGTGGGTTTCCTGGGTCTCGCCGTTCTGGGCGTGCTCGCCGTCCGGGTCTTCCTGGAGGCGCGACGCCTCGGGCAGCAGGTCGCGGACTCCGCGCGCCGTATCAACAGGGCGGCCGAGAACCTGGAGCGGGCGGCCGTGAGTGCGGCCCGTGCCGTGGACACGCTGTGAGGGACATCGCCGGAGTCCGTGATTCGATCATGGGAAACGGTTTGGGCCACTTCGCCCTGTCATGCTGAGCGTCGGTACAGGTACGCTGCTGATCGCGGTGCGAAGAGCGAGGCGCGCACCGCGGACCGGGAGTACGCACGGGGATTGCCTCTCGTTCACCCCTGAGCGTTACGATCGCTGCCAGCACGACCAATCGGACGCATGTCCGACTGGTCGGACAGCACCCCAACCCAGCCGCCTCGGTGAGAAGGTAAAGACTTATGTTCGGAAGGCTCGGACCTACCGAGATCATTCTCATCCTCGTCATCGTCGTGCTGCTCTTCGGCGCGAAGAAGCTTCCGGACATGGCTCGCTCGCTCGGCAAGTCCGCGCGCATCCTCAAGAGCGAGGCCAAGGCGATGAAGGAGGAGAGCAACACCTCCGCCCAGGCGCCCAGCTCCAATGAGCAGCCTCCCTCCCAGCGCACCATCCAGGCGGCCCCCGGCGACGTGAGCAGCTCGCGGCCGGTCAACGAGCCGACGGACACCACCCAGCGCTGACGCAGAGCCGGAACCCTCCGGCCTGCCGCACGAGATGAGGACGTGGGTTGCTCAAGTCTGCCCGCAAGAAGGAGAAGGATCCCGAGGGGCGGATGCCCCTTGCGGATCACCTTCGTGAGCTCCGCAACCGGCTCGCGAAGGCACTGCTGGCCATCGTCGTCGTGACGGTCGTCGCCGCCTTCTTCTACAACGACATCATCAACTTCCTGACGAGGCCCATCCTCGACTCGATCGGTTGCCCGCAGACCTTCGAGGAGCTGGCGAAGTCCAGCGGCAAGACCCAGTGCGCGGAGATCACGATCAACGGTCTCCTCGCCCCCTTCACGCTGGCCCTTCAGGTCTCGCTGATGGCGGGTGTCGTGCTCGCGTCGCCGATCTGGCTCTACCAGCTGTGGGCCTTCGTCGCCCCGGGTCTGCACCGGCACGAGAAGAAGTACGCCTACGCCTTCGTCTTCACCGGCGCCCCGCTGTTCTTCGCCGGTGGCTTCTTCGCGTACAAGGTGCTGCCCACCACGGCGAAGGTGCTGATCGACTTCACGCCGAACGGGGCCATCAGGAACTTCCTGCCGCTGGACGACCTGCTCCAGCTGGTCACGCGCATGGTGATCGTCTTCGGTCTCTCCTTCGAGCTGCCGCTGCTGCTGATCATGCTCAACCTCACCGGGGTGCTCACCGGCCAGCGGATGCTCGGCTGGTGGCGCGCCATGATCCTGGGCATCACGATCTTCGCGGCCGTTGCGACGCCGAGCACCGACCCGCTGTCCATGCTGGCCCTCGCCGGGCCGATCTGGGTGCTGTACTTCGCCGCGGTCGCCTTCTCGCTGGCCAACGACAAGCGCAAGCGGCGTCGTGCGGCCGAGGGTCCCGCCGACGACGAGGCCTCCGACCTGGACCTCACCCCCGAGGACATCGGCGAGGTGGAACCCGTCCCGGCGCACCGGGCCCTGCCCGAGCAGGCGGGTACGGACCGGGTCAACGGCTACGACGACGTGACCTGACCGTTCACCAGCCGCTGAACGCTGCCCCCGTCCTTCAGGACGGGGGCATCCGTCTTTGCCGATCACCCCACGTTCGGGATAATGATCGTCCTGTTGTCAGTGGGGCCCGGTACGCTCGAAAGCACGATGACAGAGGACCTCTCACCGGCCGAGCGGTACGCGGCAGCCCGGAAGCGGGCAGCCGAGCAGGCCACCGCGCTCGCATCCTTCCGCGAGATGTACGACTTCGGCCTCGACCCCTTCCAGATCGAGGCCTGCCAGGCCCTCGAAGCGGGGAAGGGTGTGCTGGTGGCCGCCCCCACCGGCTCGGGCAAGACGATCGTGGGCGAGTTCGCCGTCCACCTCGCCCTCATGCAGGGCAAGAAGTGCTTCTACACGACCCCCATCAAGGCGCTGTCGAACCAGAAGTACGCCGACCTGTGCCGCCGCTACGGGGACGGCATGGTCGGCCTGCTCACCGGCGACAACAGCATCAACTCCGACGCCCCGGTGGTCGTGATGACCACCGAGGTGCTGCGGAACATGCTGTACGCCGGCTCGCAGACCCTCCTCGGCCTCGGCTACGTGGTCATGGACGAGGTGCACTACCTCTCCGACCGCTTCCGTGGCGCCGTCTGGGAGGAAGTGATCATCCACCTGCCCGAGTCGGTGACCCTGGTGTCCCTGTCGGCGACCGTGTCCAACGCCGAGGAGTTCGGTGACTGGCTGGACACCGTCCGTGGCGACACCGAGGTGATCGTCGCCGAGCACCGGCCCGTGCCGCTGTTCCAGCACGTGCTCGCCGGGCGCCGGATGTACGACCTGTTCGAGGAGGGCGAGGGCCACAAGAAGGCCGTCAACCCCGACCTCGTCCGCCTCGCCCGCATGGAGGCGACCCGGCCGTCGTACCAGGACCGCCGGCGCGGCCGCGCCATGCGCGAGGCCGACCGCGAGCGCGAGCGCAGACAGCGCTCGCGCGTGTGGACACCGGGTCGCCCCGAGGTCATCGAGCGCCTGGACTCCGAGGGTCTGCTCCCGGCCATCACCTTCATCTTCAGCCGCGCCGCCTGCGAGGCCGCCGTCCAGCAGTGCCTGTACGCGGGCCTCAGGCTCAACGACGAGGAGGCGCGGGAGCAGGTCCGTGAGCTGGTCGAGGAGCGCACGGCCGGCATCCCGCCCGAGGACCTGCACGTCCTCGGCTACTACGAGTGGCTGGAGGGCCTGGAGCGCGGCATCGCCGCCCACCACGCGGGCATGCTGCCGACCTTCAAGGAGGTCGTCGAGGAACTGTTCGTGCGCGGACTGGTCAAGGCCGTGTTCGCCACCGAGACCCTCGCGCTCGGCATCAACATGCCGGCCCGCTCGGTGGTCCTGGAGAAGCTCGTCAAGTGGAACGGCGAGCAGCACGCCGACATCACCCCTGGCGAGTACACCCAGTTGACGGGCCGCGCCGGCCGCCGGGGCATCGACATCGAGGGCCACGCGGTCGTGCTCTGGCAGCGCGGCATGAGCCCCGAGCACCTCGCCGGTCTCGCGGGCACGCGCACGTACCCGCTGCGCTCCAGCTTCAAGCCGTCGTACAACATGGCGGTCAACCTGGTCGAGCAGTTCGGCCGGCACCGCTCGCGCGAGTTGCTGGAGACGTCCTTCGCGCAGTTCCAGGCCGACAAGTCGGTCGTCGGGATCTCCCGCCAGGTGCAGCGCAACGAGGAGGGCCTGGAGGGCTACAAGGCCTCCATGACCTGCCACCTCGGCGACTTCGAGGAGTACGCGCGGCTGCGGCGGGAGTTGAAGGACCGCGAGACCGAACTGGCCCGGCAGGGCGCGAACCAGCGCCGTGCCGACGCCGCCGTCGCCCTGGAGAAGCTCAAGCCGGGGGACGTCATTCACGTGCCGACGGGCAAGTACGCCGGCCTGGCGCTCGTGCTGGATCCGGGCCTGCCCGCCGGCCGGTCCAACGGCCACCGGGGCTTCGACCACCACGACGGCCCGCGCCCGCTGGTGCTGACCGCCGAACGGCAGGTCAAGCGGCTGGCGTCGATGGACTTCCCGGTGCCGGTCGAGCCGCTGGACCGGATGCGGATCCCGAAGAGCTTCAACCCGCGCTCCCCGCAGTCCCGTCGGGACCTCACCTCGGCGCTGCGCTCCAAGGCCGGGCACATCCCGCCGGAGCGGGCGCGCAAGAAGCGGTCCCAGGCAGCGGACGACCGTGAGATCGCCCGGCTGCGCACGGCGATCCGCGCCCATCCCTGCCACGGCTGCAACGACCGTGAGGACCACGCCCGTTGGGCCGAGCGCTACCACCGCCTGATGCGCGACACCTCGCAGCTGGAGCGTCGTATCGAGGGCCGTACGAACACCATCGCGCGGACCTTCGACCGGATCGTGGCGCTGCTGACCGAGCTGGACTACCTGCGCGGCGACGAGGTCACCGAGCACGGCAAGCGGCTCGCCCGGCTCTACGGCGAACTCGACCTGCTGGCCAGCGAATGCCTGCGCGAGGGCGTCTGGGAGGGTCTCGGCCCGGCCGAACTCGCCGCCTGCGTCTCGGCGCTGGTGTACGAGGCACGGGTCGGCGACGACGCCATGGCGCCCAAGCTGCCCTCCGGCAAGGCGAAGGCCGCGCTCGGCGAGATGGTCCGGATCTGGGGCCGGCTGGACGCGCTGGAGGAGGAGTTCCGGATCAACCAGACCGAGGGGGTCGGCCAGCGCGAGCCGGACCTGGGCTTCGCCTGGGCCGTCTACATGTGGGCCTCGGGGACGGGGCTCGACGAGGTGCTGCGCGAGGCGGAGATGCCCGCGGGTGACTTCGTGCGGTGGTGCAAGCAGGTCATCGATGTCCTCGGTCAGATCTCCGCGGCTTCGCCTGCGGAAGGCTCGACGGTGGCGAAGGCCGCGCGCAAGGCGGTCGATGCGGTGCTGCGCGGGGTTGTCGCCTACTCGTCGGTGGGGTGATCTTTCGTTGGCGGGCGCGGGTGGGCTGTGGCCGGCCGCGCCCGCGCGGCCCAGCCGCGTATCCGTACAGCCCGGTGCCCCTAAGCCGTTGATCTGATCGGCGCCCTCATTCACTCATCACGGTGAGTTGCTTTCGCATGCCCGAACGCCATTACGCCCTGTGTTCGAACAAGTGCTCAGCGTGTAAATAAGCCGAGCGTACTCCTGTTGCGTGGGCGATTTCAGGTGCTTGCCGAATATGACACGGCGATGATCCGGTCGGACTAAGCTCGCCCGCGGCGCACCGAGTTGAGGTGTATTCGTGCGCCTGTTCCCAAACTTCCAGTAGATCCCCTCTGTTCCATGAACCTTCCCCCCGAAAGCCCCCTCGACACCCAGCCGATTCGTCTCAGAAGGCATCCATGGTGAGTGTTCAGAAGCCTCCCGGCGGCCGTGAACGTCCCTTTGCGCGCGTGCTGTTGCTGCCGGCCATAGCGATGGCCGCGGCGACCGGGGCCGCGATCGCCCTGGCCCCGGCCTCAGCCCGGATCGCCATCGGCACGTGCGGGGCCGTGGCCCTGGTGTTGGTCCTCTCCACGGCCGCCGAGGCCGTCCGCCGCGGCCGCCGACTCCGCGAGGCGCAGGCCGAGCACGCCCGTCACACCGCGTATCTGGAGCGCCGCCTCGCCGCCCATGACGCGGAGATCGTCCGCCTCGGCACCGAGGTCCTGCCCACCGCGCTGCGCCGGCTCCGCTACGGAGAACCGCTCAGAGACGCGATGCGCAAGACCGTCGACAACGACCCCGAACTGCGCCACATGCCCGAGTCGCAGCGCACCCTGCTGCGCACGGCGCTGAAGGGCGCCGACTTCGAGATCTCGATGCGCGACGCCACCGAGCGCTCCTACGTCAGCATCGCCCGCCGCATCCAGGCCATCGTCCACCAGCAGGCCAACGAACTGCGGGAGATGGAGGAGGACCACGGCCGCAACCCCGAGGTCTTCGACGACCTGCTGCGCATCGACCACGGCACCGCGCTGATCGGCCGCCTCGCCGACACCATCTCCGTGCTCGGCGGCGGCCGCCCCGGCCGTCAGTGGCCGAAGCCCGTGTCGCTGTACAGCGTGATGCGCGGTGCCATGTCCCGGATCCTGGAGTACCGGCGCATCGAGCTGAACTCCATCGTCAACATCAACATCAAGGGCACCTCCGTCGAGCCGATCATCCACGCGGCCGCCGAGCTCCTCGACAACGCCACCCGCTACTCGCCGCCCTCGACCAAGGTGCACGTCACCGCCGCCGAGGTGCAGACCGGCCTGGTCATCGAGATCGAGGACGCCGGCGTCAGCCTCAGCGAGGAAGGCCGCGCCCGCATCGAGAAGGCGATCCACGACGCGATGGCGGGCGACGACGCGGAGAACCTGGGCGCGAACCCGCGCCTCGGCCTCGCCGTCGTCGGCCGGCTCTGCAAGGCCTTCGACATGCAGGTCTCGCTGCGCGCCTCCGCCTACGGCGGCGTCCGCGCGATCCTCGTCGTACCGCGCGTCATGACCACCACCGAGCCCGGCGTCGGCGCCGCGCACGGCATCGGTGCCACCGGCGTGCCGAGGCCCGAACTCGGCGCGGTGGAGGGCCCGAAGCGCCCGCCCAAGAAGCGCCGCCCCACCAGCCCCCGCATCCCCGCCGGGATCTCCATGGAGGACGACGTCCCCGAGGTCACCGAGTGGACGGCGGGCGGTCTGCCGCAGCGCCGCAGCCGGGTCAAGACCCCGCTCAGCCAGCGGATCGCCGAACAGGCCGCCATCGAGCGCGCCGAGCGCGAGGGCAGGCCGACCATCTGGTCGCAGGCCAAGCCCGAACCCGAGCCCGAGCCCGAGATCGACCCCGAGATCCAGAAGCTCAGGGACCGGCCGCCGGGCATGTGGATCGACGACTTCTTCGACGGACTCAGGAAGGGCATGCCCGAGGGCGCCACCGCGCCCGAACTGACCGACTTCACGCGGAACCCGACCAAGTACCTGCACCTGCTCAACGATTCGGACACCGCCACCGAGGCCGCCATCGAGGCCGACGACGAGGGGGACCTCAAGTGATCCAGCAGCGAGGCAACTTCGACTGGATGCTCAAGCAGCTCAACGACGGCGTACCGGGCATCCAGATGATCGTGGTCCTCTCCGCCGACGGACTGCGCATCGCCCGCTACGGCGGCGACCCCGACGCCGCCGACCGGGTGGCCGCCGCCTGCGCGGGCGTACAGAGCCTCGCCGGCGCCATCATCCAGGAGATCGAGGGCGCCAGCGACATGAAGCTCGTCGTCATCGAGATCGAGGGCGGCTACTTCTACCTCATGGACGCCGGCGCCAACGCCTATCTCGCCGTGCTCGCCGACGTGACCTGCGAGCCGGGTCGGATGGCCGGCATGATGCGCGACCTCGTCGTCCGGATCGGAGCCCATCTCACCAGTCCGCCCCGGCGGAACGGGCAGACCGTATGACTCCTCCGCGACGCAAGCGGCGCCAGCCGCAGCCACTGCCGCCTCCACCGCCGCCGCCCCCCGAGCCGGCGGACGGCGAGGAATCGCCCAGGAACCCCGAACGGCTGTACACCATCGCCGACACCGCCGACGGAGGCCGGGCCGAACTCGACCTGGTCACCTTGATCGTGGCACGCTCCGCGCCGCCCCCGTCCGCCTCACCGGAGGAGGCGGCAGTGCTCCGGCTCTGCACCGCCCCCCTGTCCGTGGCCGAGCTCTCGGCCTACCTCAACCTGCCGTTCAGCGCGATGACCGTCCTGATCACCGAGCTGATCGTGAACGAACTGGTGCAGGCGCGCGCCCCGATCGTCCGCCAGGCGGTCCCCGACCGATCACTCCTCGAAGCGGTGATGCATGGACTTCAACGGCTCTGACACGCTCCCCGGCCCACGGAGCGAGGACCATCTCCCGCACACGGCACAGGCCGCGGTGAAGATCGTGATCGTGGGCGGCTTCGGTGTCGGCAAGACCACCATGGTCGGTTCGGTCAGCGAGATCAGACCGCTGACCACCGAGGAGACCATGACCCAGGCCGGCATCGGGATCGACGACAACTACGGATCCGAGTCCAAGACGGCCACCACCGTGGCCATGGACTTCGGCCGCATCAGCATCACCGACAAGCTGGTGCTCTACCTCTTCGGCACCCCCGGCCAGGAACGCTTCTGGTTCCTGTGGAACGGCCTGTTCGAAGGCGCGCTCGGCGCGGTCGTCCTGGTCGACACCCGGCGCCTGGAGGTCAGCTTCGACGTCATGGGGCGGCTGGAGGAACGCGGCGTCCCCTTCGTCGTCGCCGTCAACTCCTTCCCCGACGCGCCCCGTTACCCCGTCGACGAACTGCGCACCGCGCTGGACCTGGCCCCGGAGATCCCGATCATCGAGTGCGACGTGCGCCGCCGTGCCTCCAGCAAGGACGTGCTGCTGACCCTGATGCGCTTCCTGCACTCGCTCGCCCTGTCCGGCGCTCTTACCTGACCCGCACCCGATCTACCCCCACCTTCCGTTCCGGAGCGACACTGTGACGCCTGAACCCCAATCCCTGACCGGCACCGACCCCACCTCCGGCCCGCCTCCCGGCTGCCCGGCGCACGGCCGCGGCCCCGGGGGACTGCACCGGCTCTACGGCCCCGACGCGGAGGACCTGGGCGACCTCTACGAGAGCCTGCGGGAGGAGCACGGCCCCGTGGCGCCCGTGCTGCTCCACGAGGACGTCCCCATGTGGGTGGTCCTCGGGCACGCCGAGAACCTCCACCTGGTGCGCAGCCCCTCCCAGTACGCACGCGACAGCCGGATCTGGACCCCGCTCCAGGAAGGCATGGTCAAGCCCGACCACCCGCTCATGCCGCACATCGCCTGGCAGCCCATCTGCTCGCACGCCGAGGGCGACGAGCACCAGCGGCTGCGCGCGGCGGTCACCGGCGCCATGTCGACCATCGACCACCGCACCATGCGCCGTCACATCGGCCGCTACACCCAGGAGCTGGTCAACGACTTCTGTGAGCGGGGCCGGGCCGACCTGGTCTCCCAGTTCGCCGAGCATCTGCCGATGGCCGTCATGTGCGAGATCCTCGGCATGTCCGAGGAGTACAACGACCGGATGGTGCAGGCCGCCCGCGATGCGCTCAAGGGCACCGAGACCGCCATCCAGAGCCATGCCTACGTCATGGACGCGCTGAGCCGGCTCACCACCCGCCGCCGCGCCCGGCCCGAGGACGACTTCACCAGTCACCTCATCACCCACCCCGCGGGACTGACCGACGACGAGGTCCGCGAACACCTGCGCCTCGTCCTCTTCGCGGCCTACGAGGCCACCGCCAACCTGCTCGCCAACGCACTGCGCATGGTCCTCACCGAGCCGGGCTTCCGCGCCCAGCTCAACGGCGGCCAGATGACGGTGCCGGAGGCGATCGAGCAGTCCCTGTGGGACGAGCCGCCGTTCAGCACCGTCCTCGGCTACTTCGCCAAGCAGGACACGGAACTGGGCGGCCAGCGCATCCGCAAGGGCGACGGGTTGCTCTTCGCGCCCGCCCCGGGCAACGTCGACCCGCGTGTCCGCCCGGACCTGTCCGCCAACATGCAGGGCAACCGCTCCCACCTCGCCTTCGGCGGCGGCCCCCACGAGTGCCCCGGCCAGGACATCGGCCGTGCCATCGCCGACGTCGGCGTGGACGCCCTGCTGATGCGGCTGTCGGACATCCAGCTGGACTGCGCCGAGGAGGACCTGCGCTGGCGGCAGTCCATCGCCTCCCGGCACCTGGTGGCCCTGCCGGTGCGCTTCGAACCGAAGCCCCAGCAGGACGTCGGCCTTCCGCCGAGCCCGTCCCCCATCCCGCCGCAGCGCGCCAACTGGGAGGTCGGCACCATCCGCACGGAGACGCCCCCCGTCCCGGACGCCCTCCCGGCGCCCTCGACCCCCGCGCCCGAGCCCGCGCCCGCCCCCGCGGCACCGGAGGCGCCCCGCCGCGAGAACGTGTGGCGGCGGATGCTGCGCTGGTGGCGGGGGGACTGAGCGGCCTTACGGCTCCTCGCCCGCCCACCGCTGCGGGCAGGGCCATGCCTGCAGCGTCCGTCCGCTGACGAAGGTGTGCTCCGCCCCCGTGACCGGATCGGTGAACTCCAGCCTCCGCGCGAGCAGTTGCAGCGGACGCCGGAAGTCACCGGGCGGTACGGGGGCGGTCACCTCCGGATACAGCGGGTCGCCGAGGATGGGCACACCCAGCGCGTTCAGATGCACCCGCAGCTGATGGGTCTGCCCGGTCTCCGGGACGAGCCGGTACCGGCCCAGCCCGCCCCGGTGCTCGGCCAGCTCCACCCGGGTCACCGCGTTCGGCTCGCCCTCGACCTCCCGGGCGGCCGGCACCCCGCGCTCCTTCACGATCCGGCTGCGCACCGTCCGGGGCAGCTCGAGCGCGGGATCGTACGGCGCGACGGCCTCGTACTCCTTGCGCACCTGCCGGTCCCGGAACAGCGTCTGGTACGCGCCGCGCTCCTCCGGCCGCACCGTGAACAGCACAAGGCCGGCCGTGAGCCGGTCCAGCCGGTGCGCGGCGGTCAACGAGGGAAGGTCCAGCTCGCGCCGCAGCCGGGCCAGCGCCGTCTGGGTGACATGGGTGCCGCGCGGGGTCGTCGCGAGGAAGTGCGGCTTGTCGGCCACGACGATGTGCGCGTCCCGGTGGACCACCTCCACCGGGAACGGCACCGGCACCTCGGCCGCCAACTCCCGGTGGAACCACACGAACATCCCCGGCTGGTACGGCGCGTCCGGCGCCACCGCCCGCCCGTCGGCCCCCACGACCTGCCCCGCGTCGACCATCGCCCCGACCACACCGGGTCCGGCCCCCGTCAGCCGTGCCACGAGGTACTCCCGCACGGTCGCCCACGCCCCGTCGAACGGCAGCCGCACCCGCACCGGGTCGACACCGTCGCGCTGGGGGAGCGGGGCGGGCGGGAGTGGCGTACGGCGTCTCACCAGGTCAAGGGTACGGGTGCCGGGGTGACACCCCCCTTGCTCCTTCGCGCCGTTCAGGCGGCCGCCGCGCCGCCGCTCTCCTGCTCGGCCTCGATCCGGGCGTTCCACTCCCGCTTGGAGGCCTGCCAGCCGTCCTCGTTGTGCCCGAGGCGCCAGTAGCCGGAGATCGACAGGTCCTCGCGCGGAACCTGCAGCTCGACCCGGAGCAGCCGGCGCAGTTCCTTCACGAAGCCCGCCTCGCCGTGCACGAACGCCTGCAGCCGGCCCTCGGGGAACCGAAGGCCGTGGACGGCCGCCAGCAGGGCCTCGCCCACCGGCCGGTCCCCGCGGTGCAGCCAGACGATCTCCACATCGGAGTCGATCTTCTGCTCCTCCTCGGGGCCGGACACCTCCACGAAGGCGTGCGCCCGGGTGCCGGCGGGCAGCGTCTCCAGGGTGCGGGCGATCGCGGGCAGCGCGCTCTCGTCACCGACGAGCAGGTGCCAGTCGGCGCTCGGGTCGGGCGCGTACGCACCGCCGGGGCCCATGAGGCGCACGCTCTCACCGGGCTGCACCCGCAGGGCCCACGGTCCGGCCAGACCCTCGTCGCCGTGGACCACGAAGTCCAGGGTCAGCTCCCGGTGCCCGGGGTCCCAGGCGCGCACCGTGTACGTCCGTGTCACCGGCCAGTGCTCGCGGGGGAACTCCGCACGGATCCGCTCCAGGTCGAAGGGTTCCGGGTAGGTCACGCCCGCGGGGCCGAACAGCAGCTTCACATAGTGGTCGGTACAGGTGTCCGCGGCGAAACCGGCCAGACCCTGGCCGCCGAGCACCACACGCTGCATGTGCGGGGTCAGCCGCTCGGTGCGCACCACCTGGGCGGTATAGGGCGTGCGCGGCTTTCGTCCCGGGCGCTCTGCCATCGCGGCCTCCTGCTGCATTGGTTAGGTTTACCTAAGTTAGCATCTCTCTTCGTTGAACAGGCCTTCCATGCGGGCTCGATGAACGCGTTTTGCCGGAATATTCCGGTCGGGCCTCACTCCCCGAGCGTGACGAGCAGGCGTTGCAGGGAGCTCCCCAGTCCCCAGTGTGCCGCCAGCCACTCGAGACCCGCCGGATCCCGCGGGGTGCGCGGCAGCGTGGTCTCGACGTCCGGCAGCGGGACGTCGTCGGCCACCTTCACCACCTTCGGCGCGACCGCCACATAGGGCCGGGCCTCGGCCAGCCGCACCCGCTGCGACGGCGTGAGCTTCGACCGCGGGTCGTCGACCGCCGCCATGATCCCGGCCAGGTCGCCGAACTCGGCGAGCAGCTTGGCGGCCGTCTTCTCGCCGATGCCGGGCACACCCGGCAGGCCGTCGCTCGGATCGCCGCGCAGCAGCGCCAGATCCGCGTACCCCCGGCCGTCGACCCCGTACTTCTCGCGCAGCACCGCCTCGTCGGTCAGCTGCAGCGTGCCGACGCCCTTGAGCGGGTACAGCACGCGGATCCCGCGCTTGTCGTCGACGAGCTGATACAGGTCGCGGTCGCCGGTGACGATGTCCACCGGTCCGTCGGCACGCGCGGTGAACGTGCCGATCACGTCGTCCGCCTCGTACCCCTCGACCCCCACCCGGGCGATGCCGACCGCGTCCAGCACGGCCTCGATGACCGGCACCTGCGGCAAGAGCGTGTCCGGCACCTGCTCCTCGTCCGGCGCGCCCTCGTGCTCCTCGGCGACACGGTGCGCCTTGTACGTGGGGATCAGCTCCACCCGCCAGTGCGGCCGCCAGTCGGCGTCCATGCAGGCCACCAGCTGGTCCGGCCGGTGGTCCCGCACGAGGCGGTCGATGAAGTCGAGCAGTCCGCGCACGGCGTTCACCGGCGTGCCGTCCGGCGCCCGCACGGAGTCCGGCACGCCGAAGTAGGCGCGGAAGTACAGCGAGGCGGTGTCGAGAAGCATGAGTCGTCCGGTCACGCTCGCATCATGCCGTACGGCACTGACGGCGACGGTGTGCTGCGCAACGGGTTGCGGCCTGCGCATCCGCCGTGAACTGGCCCACGTGCGCGTTTGACGTGCACCGACGCGGGCAGGCGCGGCCTCTGTCCTGTCCGTCGAGAGAGAGGTACGTGTGTCATCCAGGCTTGAGGCCCAGCATCTGTTCAAGGTGTTCGGCAGACGACCGGACCAGGCGGTGGAGCGGCTGCGCAAGGGCGCCGACCGGGAGGAGCTGCGCGCCGACGGCACCACCGCCGCCGTGATCGACGCCTCCTTCGCCGTCGAGGCCGGCGAGATCTTCGTCGTCATGGGCCTGTCGGGCTCCGGCAAGTCCACCCTGCTGCGCATGCTCAACGGCCTGCTGGAGCCGACCGCCGGCCAGGTCCGATTCGACGGCCGGGATCTGACCGGGCTCACCGACCGAGGGCTGCGCGAGCTGCGCTCGAAGAAGATCAGCATGGTCTTCCAGCACTTCGCGCTCTTCCCGCACCGCAGCGTCCGCGACAACGCCGCCTACGGCCTGAGCGTGCAGGGCGTGCCCCGCGCCGAGCGCGAGCGCCGCGCCGACGAGGCGCTCGCCCTGTGCGGCCTGGCCGGCTGGGAGGACTCCTGGCCCGACGAGCTGTCCGGCGGCATGCAGCAGCGCGTCGGCCTCGCCCGCGCCCTCGCCACCGACGCCGACGTGCTCCTGATGGACGAGTCCTTCAGCGCCCTGGACCCGCTGATCCGCCGCGACATGCAGGACCAGCTCCTGGAACTCCAGAAGACCCTGAAGAAGACCATCGTGTTCATCACCCACGACCTCAACGAGGCCATGCGCCTGGGCGACCGCATCGCCGTCATGCGCGGCGGCCGCATCGTGCAGACCGGCACCGCCGAGGACATCCTGCTGCGCCCCGCGAACGAGTACGTCGCCTCCTTCATCCAGGACGTCGACCGCTCCCGCGTGCTGACCGCCGCCGCCGTGATGGACACCGAGGTCCACGGCGACGAGGCCGACTGCGGCTGCGAGACGGCCACCCCCGAGACGCCGTTCGCCGAGCTGTGCGCGATCAGCGCCCGCCTCACCCACCCGGTCGCCGTCCTCGACGCCGACCGCGCGCTCGTGGGTGTCGTACCCCGGCAGCGTCTCGTCGGCTTCCTCGGCGACGAACAGGGCGAACCCGCCGCGTGCGACAACGGCGGGAAGGTGATCACCCGTGCCTAGGCTGCACCTCGGCGACTGGGTCGACTCCGGCGTCGACTGGCTGGTCGCCCACCTGTCCTGGCTGTTCGACGCGATACGCGCGGTCGTGGAGGGCATGTACGACGGCATCGACGCAGTCCTGACCGCGCCCGAGCCGCTGCTGCTGGCCGGCATCCTCGCGGTGACCGCCTGGTGGCTGCGCGGCCTGGTCGCGGGCGTCCTCGCCTTCGCCGGGTTCGCGCTGGTCGACTCGCTCGACCTGTGGGACCGGGCCATGTCCACCCTGGCGCTGGTCCTCGTCGCCACCGTCATCGCCCTGGTGATCTCCCTCCCGCTGGGCATCTGGGCAGCCCGCTCCAAGGCGGTCAGCGCCGCCGTACGGCCCGTCCTGGACCTGCTCCAGACGATGCCGTCGATGGTCCTGCTGATCCCGGCCATCCTCTTCTTCGGCCTCGGCACGGCGGCCGGTGTCATCGCGACCCTGATCTTCGCGCTCGCGCCCGGTGTCCGCATGACCGAGCTGGGCATCAGGCAGGTCGACGCCGAACTGGTCGAGGCCGCCGAGGCGTTCGGCACCACCCCGCGCGACACCCTGCTGCGCGTCCAGCTGCCGCTCGCCCTGCCGACCATCATGGCCGGCGTCAACCAGGTGATCATGCTGGGCCTGTCCATGGTGGTCATTGCCGGCATGGTCGGCACCGGCGGCCTGGGCGGCGCGGTCAACGAGGCGATCGGCCGGCTCGACATCGGCTTCGGCTTCGAGGCGGGCGTCGGCATCGTCGTCCTCGCCATCTACCTGGACCGCATGACCGGCGCGCTCGGCACCCAGCTCTCCCCGCTGGGCCGCAGGGCCGCCGCGAAGGCGCGGACGAGCGTGTGGTCGTACCGCCTGCGCCCCCAGGTCGCCGTCATCGGCGTGGTCGTCCTCGCGCTCGTCGCGGGCGGAATGGGGATCTTCGGCTCCGCCGGCACCTCCGAGGCCTCCGGCACGAACGTCGGCAAGGGCAAGGAGATCAGGATCGGCTACATCCCCTGGGACGAGGGCATCGCCTCCACCTTCCTCTGGAAGGAGCTGCTGGAGCGGCGCGGCTTCAAGGTCACCACCACCCAGTACGCGGCCGGCCCCCTCTACACCGGCCTCGCCACCGGCCGGCTCGACTTCCAGACCGACTCCTGGCTGCCGACCACGCACGCCGAGTACTGGAAGAAGTACGGCGAGCAGCTGGACGACCTCGGCAAGTGGTACGGCCCCACGTCCCTGGAGCTGACCGTCCCCTCCTATGTCAAGGACGTGAGCTCCCTGGCGGACCTCAAGGCCCACGCCTCCGAGTTCGGCGGGAAGATCGTCGGCATCGAGCCCAGCGCGGGCATGATGGGCCTGCTCAAGAGCAAGGTCCTCAAGGAGTACGGCCTCGAGGGCTCGTACGACGTCGTCGACGGCTCCACGCCCGCGATGCTCGCCGAGCTCAAGCGCGCCTACGCCAGGAAGCAGCCGGTCGTCGTCACCCTGTGGTCCCCGCACTGGGCCTACAGCGACTACGGCCTGAAGAAGCTGAAGGATCCCCAGGGCGCCTGGGGCCGGGGAGACGGCGTGCACACCCTCGCCCGCAAGGGCTTCGCCGCCGACAACCCCGAGGCCGGACAGTGGCTGAAGAACTTCTCGATGACCGAGAAGCAGCTCACCGGCCTGGAGGCGCAGATCCAGAAGACGGGCAAGGGCAGGGAGCAGGACGCCGTGCGCACCTGGCTGAAGCAGCACCCGGGTCTGGTCGACACCTGGGCGCCGGTCGCCCAGGAGGGTGCAAAGAGCCGGGCGGCCGGGTGACCTGACCGTTCCGGACCGCCGCCCGAGGGGGGGGGGGGGGGGGGGGGGGGGGGGGGGGGGGGGGGGGGGGGGGGCGTGGGGGGGGGGGGGGGGGGGGGGGGAGGGGGGGGGAGGGGGGGGGGAGGGGTAC
>NZ_JBVIGN010000005.1:100913-286281 GCF_055570785.1 Streptomyces sp. NPDC031100 | reverse complement strand
ATAATGGGCAAAGCAGCGACCCCCAGCCACACAGAAGAGACAACCCCCCCCCCCCCCCCCACCCCCCCCCCCCCCCCCCCCCCCACAAACCCCCCCCCCCCCCCCCCCCCCCCCCCCCCCCCCCCCCCCCCCCCCCCCTCGCGGTGTCAGCGCGTCCGCATCCCTGGGGATCCGCCCACGGGAAGGATCCGGCCAACCACGGAGCGCCATGGGCCCGGGCCCGGCGGGAACATGTACGCCCGGATTCGCCTTGAACCTGGAGAGACCCGTCCCGCACGGCGAGCCGTCGCACTGGCGCGAACCATGGGGGTGCGGGCCCGGCGGCGTGACGGGGATGTGTCAGCCGCATGAAACGGTTTGCCGAACATGCGTAGGGTGCAGACAACTCTTCAGAGAGGTGTCCGACGGCGGGCACCTGGTCCGCGGCACGACGAGTGAAGGAGGGAGCCGGAGCGATGGGCGACCACAAAGAGCAACAGCCCGTGCGGGTGGGCGCGGCCGTCCGGCGGCGTCGCCGTGCGCTGGAACTCACCCTCGCCGTCGTGGCCGAGCGCAGCGGCCTGTCCGTGCCCTTCCTCAGCCAGGTCGAGAACGACCGGGCCCGCCCGAGCCACACCTCCCTGGAGAAGCTGGCCGACGCCCTGCGCACCACCGCCGTGGAACTCCTCGCCGCCGCCGACCCGGCGTGCAGCGTGGACGTCGTACGCGCCGAGCCCGTCGCCGAGGGCGACTTCGACCCCCGCACCCGCTCCCTGGTGCGCGGGCACCACCAGCTCCACGCCTCCGAGTTCACCGGCGACCACGAGGCCGGCCGCGAGTTCCAGCACCGCAACGACGAGCTGATGTACGTCGCCGACGGCGCCGTCGAGATCGAGGCCGAGGGCCGCGCGTACCGCCTCGGACGAGGCGACACCCTCTACCTCACCGGCGGGGTTCGGCACCGCTGGCGGGCCACCGTCCCTGACACCCGGGTCATCGTGGTGGCGGTCGCCGAACACATCGAGGCCGTCCAGGACCGGTCCCGTTAGTGCGGGTCGTCTCCCTCGTCCCGTCGCTGACGGAGGCGGTGGCGCTGACGCTCCACAGTGCCCTGGTGGGCGCCACCGACTGGTGCACGGCCTGCATCGGCGGCACCAAGAACCGCTCCTGAGCAGTGAGCAGGGCGAGCCCACTCGCTGGCACGCCCCGAACGGTCTTGGGCGCACTGGTCCCCGGCGTACTCAGCCCCGGGGCGGCAACACGGATCCCGTCCGTGGTCCGAGCCCGGGAGGCCAGTTCCCTCACGACCTGGCCAGGTAGATGCGGCCAGAGGCGACGGGGAGGCCCTGAACCATCACTCCGGTGGAGCAGGGGCCCCGCACGCTGGCACCGCAACCGGCGTCCCAGATCGCACGATCACGCCGCAGGACGGCCCAACGCGCTGCAAGCCCGGACGTCGATCATCACACGATCGAGCTAACTCGCCCTGATCTGCGTTCCCTCGCAACCTGCTCGCCGAACTGCGGGCGGCGGCCCCGGACCTCGTCGTCCTCCCGGACGAGCCCTACCGCTTCACCGCCGACGACGGCCCCGAGGCCTTCCCCGGCCTGCCCTGTGCCCTGGTCAGCGGCCGCCACCTCACCTGGTACGGCCCGTCACTGGCCGAGGCGCCGCGGGTGCTGGCCGAGGCCCTGCGAGCAGCTCGCCGCTGAGCAGGCCCCGTACCGTGCCCGCCGCGGCCGCGAGCCACGCGGTGACCAGCACGGCGTACAGGCCGACGGCCAGGGCGTCGTACCCGGCGAGCCCGGTGTGCCGGGCGAGGGCGGCGGCGCCGGTGACACAGGTGCCCACCGGGAAGGTGAACGCCCACCAGGTCATGGCGAAGCCCATGCCCTGCCGCCGGGCCCGCACCACATGCGCGGCCGCGAGCGCCAGCCACAGCAGCGCGAACCCCATGACCGGCACCCCGTAGAGCAGGGCGAACACGGCGAGCCCGCGGTCGTACGGGGCCGGTACGACCCCGGGAGCCACGTCCGCGATCAGGCCGACGGCGGTGGTTGACTGCCCGAGCGGGCCGAGGACCAGGAACAGGGTCGGGGTGAGCGCGAGCGGCAGCGGGCCGGAGGTGACCAGCCGGGCGAAGACCAGCGCCAGCATCAGCAGCGTCGCCAGCAGGCTCAGCCCGAACAGGGCGAAACAGGCCAGCAGCAGGGTCTCCCGGGGCTGCCCGGGCGGCAGATGCGGCACGAGCAGCGGACCGAGCGCGGCGGAGACCATCGGCGCGACCAGCGGCAGCAGCCAGACCGGGGTGGCCTGGGAGGCCTGCACACGATGGCGCACGGCCATCAGGTACGGCACGGCCACGGCGGCCGCGAGCCCGATCGCCGTACCGGCGGTGAACAGGACCGTGTCGAGCGCGACGGCCGCACCGCTGCCGATCCAGTCCCGGCCGACCGTCAGGGCACCGCCGCCCACCGCGAGCAGGGCCATGGACAGGCAGCCGTAGAAGGGGGCCATGGCGGGGTCGAGCAGGTCGGCGTGGGCCTGGTCGCGATGGTGGGTCCAGCGCCGGACGCGGGCGGTCAGGAGAGCGGCCAGCACAAGGCCGGCGAGCGCCCACACGGCCGTGCAGATCTCGCGCAGTCCCGTGGCGAGGTGCACGGGGAGCGCGGCGCCGGCCGTGCCGACGATGGAGGTTCCCATGACGGCGGCGTACCAGTTGGGACCGAGGTGCCGGACGGCGACGGCGCGGTCGGCGGGCAGGGAGTGGGCAACGGTGACCATGGCCCCACCCTCGCGCCGCCGATCGTCGCTGACCAGGGAGTTCGCATCTATGAGGGCATAAGCTGGTCTTATGAGTGAGGAGTATGCGACGGACGACGGCCGGGCAGGCGGCTCGCTGGCGCACCGGGTCCCGGACCTCGGCGCGCTGGAACTGCTGCTGGCCGTGGCCCGGCTGGGCAGCCTCGGGGCGGCGGCGCGGGAGGTCGGCATCACCCAGCCGGCCGCCAGCAGCCGCATCCGCTCCATGGAACGACAGCTGGGCGTCGCCCTGGTCGACCGCTCCCCGCGCGGCTCCCGGCTCACGGACGCGGGCGCCCTGGTGACGGACTGGGCCCGCCGGGTGGTGGAGGCGGCTGCCGCCTTCGACGCGGGCGCGCGGGCGCTGCGCGACCGGCGGGACTCGCGGCTGCGGGTCGCGGCGAGCATGACCATCGCGGAGTATCTGCTCCCGGGCTGGCTCCTCGCCCTGCACGCCGAGCGCCCCGACACCGCGGTGTCCCTGCTCGCGGGCAACTCGGCGAAGGTCGCCGAACTCCTGCTGGCCGACGAGGCGGACCTGGGCTTCGTGGAGGGTCTCACGGTCCCGGCGGGCCTGGACTCCACGGTGATCGCCCGTGACCGCCTGATCGTCGTCACCGCCCCCGGCCACCCCTGGGCCCGCCGCCGGCGCCCGCTGACCGCCGAGGAGCTGGCGGCCACGCCCCTGATCCTGCGCGAACGCGGCTCCGGCACCCGCCAGGTCCTGGACACGGCCCTGGGCGGCCTGGCCCGGCCCCTGATCGAACTCTCCTCCACGACAGCGGTGAAGGCCTCGGCGGTCAGCGGCGCGGGCCCGTCGGTCCTCAGCGAGCTGGCGGTGGGGGAGGAACTGGCGATGCGCCGCCTGGTGAGCATCCCGGTGGAGGGGGTGTCCCTGCGCCGGGACCTGCGCGCGGTGTGGCCGACGGGGCACCGGCCGACGGGACCGGCGCGCGAGCTGCTGTCGCTGACCAGGGGGTGAGCAGTGGTCAGGAGGCTGCTTCCACCAGCGCCTGCATGACCCGGAGGTCCGACCCCATCTCCGGATGCCACTGCACGCCGAGCACCCACCCCTCGCCCGCCGGCCGTTCGATCGCCTCCACGGTCCCGTCCTCCGCGCGGGCCGACGGCACCAGCCCCGCACCGAGACGCTCCACCGCCTGGTGGTGATAGGTGGGTACGGAGGTCTCCTCCGGCGCGATCCGCGCGTACAGCGTCCCCGGCTCCGGCTTCACCCGGTGCCGCCCGAACACGCCGACCTGCTCCGCGTGCCCGTCCAGGTGCTGCACCA
This sequence comes from Streptomyces sp. NPDC031100, assembly GCF_055570785.1. Taxonomy (NCBI): domain Bacteria; kingdom Bacillati; phylum Actinomycetota; class Actinomycetes; order Kitasatosporales; family Streptomycetaceae; genus Streptomyces; species Streptomyces sp. NPDC031100. Next base: position 282,209 of record NZ_JBVIGN010000005.1, on the reverse strand, counting down.
GCGTGCCGCCGAGGGCCACGTTCAGCAGCTGCATGCCCCGGCAGATGCCCAGCAATGGCACGTTCGCCGCCAACGCCGCCTCGATCAGGGCGAGTTCCCACGCGTCCCGCTCCGGCGCGGGCGGCCCCGTACGCGGCGAGCGCTCGGCGCCGTACCGGGACGGATCCACGTCCGGTCCGCCCGCGATCACCAGCCCGTCCAGGCGCTCCACCGCCGCGGCGGCCCGCTCGGGCGCGTCCGGCGGCAGCAGGAAGGCGAGCCCTCCGGCCTCCTGCACCAGCTGCGGATAGCCGGCCGGCAGCAGCACGGCGTCCAGCTCCCACACGCCCCAGCGCGTACCGGCCTCCAGATACGTACTCACACCGATCAGCGGTCGTACGGTCACGCTGCCCTCCAGACAATCAAAAGGTCCGTACGCATACCTTTGCAGAGCCGGCTCACGCCAGGAAGCCCCGCAGCAGCGCCGCCGTACCCGCGCAGTGCTCGCGCATCATCTCCCGCGCCCCGTCCGCGTCCCCGTCCAGCACCGCCTCCACCAGCGCGATGTGCTGCCGCTGCGAGTGCTCCAGGTTGCGCACCAGCAGCGGGATGCAGTCCAGCAGGTCGTTGACGGTCGCCCGCACCGCCGCGTACTGCGCGGTCAGCGACGGCGAACCGCACAGCTCGGCCAGCGTCAGATGCAGCAGCGTGTCCAGCCGCCGGTAGTGCGCGAGCGGCGCCTCGTGCGTCCGGTCCAGCGCCTCCCGCAACCGGTCGGCCTGCTCGTCGCTCAGCCCGTGCGCCGCGCACAGCCCCGCCGCCCCCACCTCGAGGACCTCGCGGAACCGGAGTACGTCCTCGATGTCGACCTCGGAGATCCGGCGCCGCAGCTCGTCCTCGCCGCCCGCGTCCGTGCGCGGCAGCACGAACGTTCCGCCGTACCGCCCGCGCCGCGCCTCCACCAGCCCCTGGTCCTGCAGCACCTTCAGCACCTCGCGCAGCGTCACCCGGCTGATCCCGAGCCGCTCCGCCAGCTCCCGCTCGGCGGGCAGCCGCTCGCCGCCCGCCACCAGGCCGAGCCGTACGACCTGCAGGATCTGCTCCAGTGCCTCCTCGAAGCCGTTGCCCGCCCGTACCGGCCGCAGCACCGGAGCGAGCCGGTCGTCGACTCCCTGCGCAGGCGCGCCCTGCGCGTCCGTCTCCTGCGACATCCGGCCGTACCCCCTTCCCAAGCAATGGTTCTCGGCAATACCTTATGGCTCCCGGCCCCGCCGTAAAACGCGAAGCAGCCTAAGGAGGCTCTCCCGTGGCAGACCGCACACCCCCGCTGAGCGTCGAGGAACTGCACACCCTCGTCGCCGGCGGTGAGATCGACACTGTCGTCCTGGCCTTCCCCGATATGCAAGGGCGGCTCCAGGGCAAGCGGTTCGCCGCCCGCTTCTTCCTCGACGAGGTCCTCCAGCACGGCACCGAGGGCTGCAACTACCTGCTCGCCGTCGACACCGAGATGAACACCGTCGACGGCTACGCGATGTCCTCCTGGGACCGCGGCTACGGCGACTTCGCCATGCATCCCGACCTCGCCACCCTGCGCCACATCCCCTGGCACCCCGGCACCGCCCTGCTCGTCGCCGACCTCGCCTGGAACGACGGCTCACCGGTCGTCGCCGCCCCGCGCCAGATCCTGCGCCGCCAGCTCGACCGGCTCGCCGAACTCGGTTACACCGCCCAGGTCGGCACCGAGCTGGAGTTCATCGTCTTCAAGGACAGCTACGAACAGGCCTGGGACGCGAACTACCGCGGCCTGACCCCGGCCAACCAGTACAACATCGACTACTCCATCCTCGGCACCGGCCGCATCGAGCCCCTGCTGCGCCGCCTGCGCAACGACATGGCGGGCGCCGGCCTCACCGTCGAGTCCGCCAAGGGCGAGTGCAACCCCGGCCAGCACGAGATCGCCTTCCGCTACGACGAGGCCCTCGCCACCTGCGACCAGCACGCCCTGTACAAGACCGGAGCCAAGGAGATCGCCGCCCAGGAGGGCGTCTCGATCACCTTCATGGCCAAGTACAACGAGCGCGAGGGCAACTCCTGCCACATCCACCTCTCGCTCGCCGACGCCGACGGTCGCAACGCGATGGCGGGGGACGGCGACGGCGGGATGTCCGACGTGATGCGGCACTTCCTCGCCGGACAGCTCGCGGCCCTGCGCGACTTCTCCCTCCTCTACGCCCCCAACATCAACTCCTACAAGCGGTTCCAGCCCGGCTCCTTCGCGCCCACCGCCGTCGCCTGGGGCCACGACAACCGCACCTGCGCCCTCCGCGTGGTCGGCCACGGCCGCTCGATGCGCTTCGAGAACCGCCTTCCCGGCGGCGACGTCAACCCCTACCTCGCCGTCGCCGGACTGGTCGCGGCCGGCCTGTACGGCATCGAGCAGAAGCTCGAACTCCCCGAGCCCTGCCCCGGCAACGCCTACACCGCCGACTTCGAGCACGTCCCGACCACCCTGCGCGAGGCCGCCGAACTCTGGGAGAACAGCCCCGTGGCCAAGGCCGCCTTCGGCGACGAGGTCGTGGCCCACTACCGCAACATGGCACGCGTCGAACTGGACGCCTTCGACGCCGCGGTCACCGACTGGGAGCTGCGCCGCTCCTTCGAACGCTTGTGAGGCATGACGTGTCGCACCCGTATGAACTCGACGTCCTGAACCCCGCGACGGAAGAGGTGATCGCGACCGTACCCGGCGCCGTCGAGCAGGACGTCGACGCCGCCGCGTACCGGGCCGAACGAGCCCAGCAGAAGTGGGCGGCCCTCGCGCCCGCCGACCGGGCCCGGCTGCTGCGCCGCTTCGCCGCCGTCGTCGACGACCACATCGAGGAACTCGCCCGGCTGGAGGTGCGCGAGGCCGGCCACACCATCGGCAACGCCCGCTGGGAGGCGGGCAACGTCCGTGATCTGCTGGACTACGCCGCAGGCGGCGTGGAGCGGCTGACCGGCCGGCAGATCCCGGTCGCCGGCGGGTTGGACGTCACGCTCCTCGAACCGCTCGGCGTGGTCGGCGTCATCGCACCCTGGAACTTCCCGATGCCGATCGCCGCGTGGGGCATGGCCCCCGCGCTCGCGGCGGGCAACGCGGTCCTGCTGAAGCCCGCCGAGACCACTCCGCTGACCGCACTGCGCCTCGCCGAACTCGCCCTGGCGGCGGGGCTGCCCGAGCACCTGTTCCAGGTCCTGCCGGGCCGCGGCGACATCGCGGGCGAGGCCCTCGTGCGGAACCCGCGCGTCGCCAAGATCGTCTTCACCGGCTCCACCCGGGTCGGCAAGCACATCATGGCGCTGTGCGCCGACCAGACCAAGCGCCTGACCCTCGAACTCGGCGGCAAGAGCCCCAACGTCGTCTTCGCCGACGCCGACCTCAAGGCGGCCCTCGACCCCTTCTCCTTCCTGGACAACTCCGGACAGGACTGCTGCGCCCGCACCCGCATCCTGGTCCAGGAGCCGGTGTACGAGGAGGCCCGCGCATTCCTCACCGACGCGCTGGCCGCCGTCGTGGTGGGCGACCCCGCCGACGAGAAGACCCAGATGGGCCCGCTGATCTCCCGTCAGCAGCTGGACCGCGTACGGTCGTACGTCCCCGAGGACGCCCCCGCCCTGCGGGGCGGCGCCCCCGACGGCCCCGGTTTCTGGTTCCCGCCGACCGTCCTGACCGGGGAGCGGCCGGGCAGTGCGGCGGCCCGCGAGGAGATCTTCGGCCCCGTCGCCGTCCTCCTGCCCTTCACCGACGAGGAGGACGCGATCCGCCTCGCCAACGACACCCCCTACGGCCTCTCCGGCTCCATCTGGACCCGGGACATCGGCCGCGCCCTGCGCGTCTCGCAGGCCGTGCGCGCGGGCAACCTGTCCGTCAACTCCCACTCCAGCGTCCGCTACTGGACCCCCTTCGGGGGTTTCAAGCAGTCCGGCCTCGGCCGCGAACTCGGGCCGGACGCCCTGACCGCCTTCACCGAAACCAAGAACGTCTTCATCAGCACGGAGGGCCCCGCACAGTGACCGACACCATTGTTTGCCGCCGCCTGGTCGGCCGTACCGCAGTCGTCACCGGAGCCGGCAGCGGCATCGGCCTCGCCGCCGCCCGCCGCCTCGCCTCCGAGGGCGCGCACGTGGTCTGCGCCGACGTCGACGAGGCCCGCGGCAAGGCCGCCGCCGACGAGGTCGGCGGGATCTTCGTCAAGGTCGACGTCACCGACCCCGAGCAGGTCGAGGCGCTGTTCAAGACGGCGTACGACACCTACGGCAGCGTCGACGTGGCCTTCAACAACGCGGGCATCTCGCCGCCCGACGACGACTCGATCCTGGAGACCGGCCTGGAGGCCTGGAAGCGCGTCCAGGAGGTCAACCTCACCTCCGTCTACCTGTGCTGCAAGGCCGCGATCCCCTACATGCGCCGCCAGGGCAAGGGCTCCATCATCAACACGGCGTCCTTCGTGGCCCGCATGGGCGCTGCGACCTCGCAGATCTCGTACACGGCCTCCAAGGGTGGCGTCCTCGCCATGTCCCGCGAACTGGGCGTGCAGTTCGCGCGGGAGGGGATCAGGGTCAACGCCCTCTGCCCGGGCCCGGTGAACACCCCGCTCCTCCAGGAGCTGTTCGCCAAGGACCCGGAGCGGGCCGCCCGCCGCCTCGTCCACATCCCGGTCGGCCGGTTCGCCGAGGCCGAGGAGATCGCCGCCGCCGTCGCCTTCCTGGCCAGCGACGACTCCTCCTTCGTCAACGCCACCGACTTCCTGGTGGACGGCGGAATCGCGGGCGCGTACGTCACGCCCCTGTAGGGGGCTGGTCAGAGGAACGTCTGCCCCTCACCCCGGTAGGTGGGCACGGTGGCCGTCACCGTGTCCCCCTCGATCAGGTGCAGCACGTCGAACCGCTCGCACAGCTCGCCCGCCTTGGCGTGCCGGAACCACACCTTGTCGCCGATGAGCAGGTCGTCGGCGGGCGAGCCGAGCAGCGGGGTCTGCACCTCGCCGGGGCCCTCCTGCGGGTCGTACCTGAGCCCCTCGGGGAGGTAGGGCACCGGCAGCCGGTCGGGACCGGCCACGCCGGAGGCCGGGTAGCCGCCGCCCAGCACGGTGACGACACCCACGCCCGGCCGCCGTACGACGGGCTGGGCGAACAGGGCGGCCGGACGGCCGGTGAAGGACGTGTAGTTGTCGAACAGCCGGGGCACGTACAGGCCGGACCCCGCCGCGATCTCCGTGACCGCGTCCTCGGCGGCGGTGTGCTGCACACTGCCCGTGCCGCCGCCGTTGACGAACTCCAGGCCGGGCACCACCGCCCGGACCGCCCGCACCACGGCGCCGCGCCGCTCGGCCAGCTCCCGCCGGGCGGTGGCCTGCATCAGCCGGATGGCCCGCGAGCGCAGTGGCCGCCCGGCCACGTCGTCACCGACCCCCGCGATGTGCCCCTCGTACGCCATGATCCCCACGAGCTTGAACCCCGGCCGCCGGGCCACGGCCCGGGCCAGTTCGGCGAGTTGGGCGGGGGAGTGCAGCGGCGACCGGAGCGCCCCGACGCGCACCCGGCCGCCCAGCAGCTTCAGCGAGGTGTCCAACTCCAGGCAGACCCGCACCACTTCACGCCCGCCGTCGCGGGCCGCGTCGATGAGGTCGAGGTGGGCGATGTCGTCGATCATCACGGTGACGGCACCGGCGAGCTTGGGATCGGCCGCCAGCTCCGCGAAGCCCGAACGGTCGGCGGACGGGTAGGCCAGCAGGACGTCGTCGAAGCCCGAGCGCGCCAGCCACAGCGACTCGGCCAGGGTGAACGACATGATCCCCTGGAAGCCGTCCCTGGCCAGGACGCGTTCCAGCAGGGCCCGGCAGCGGACCGACTTGCTGGCGACCCGGACCGGCTTTCCGGCGGCACGGCGGAGGAGGTCGTCCGCGTTGGCGTCGAACGCGTCCAGATCCACGATCGCGACAGGGGCGTCGAGATGGGCGGTGGCCCGGTCGTAACGGGCCCGATCAGCGGCAGGCGCAGTCATGACGGAAGCCTGCCAGACTCGATTACCGCAGGGTAGGGGGACGTTCCGGGCAGATGCCCCGGGCTCGTGGACTGGTTCTCCTTCTCTCCCGGACAACCCGTAGAGTGACGCGCACGTACGGCGGGACGACCCGGCCGCATCGGCTGAACCGGGATGCCGGTCCAGCCGTACGGGTATGCGTGCCCGGACGGAGTTCCGCACCGGGTACGGCCGAGGAGCACGAAGGCCCGCGTACGAGGAGACGGCCCGGGCACGAGGAAACGGGGGGTGCATGAGCACGGAAGCGCGCCGCGCCCCGATCCCTCCGCGCCCGACGACACCGCCCCCGAACCCCACCGCCGAACCGCCGTCACCGGCCACGCCCTCAGGAGCACCGACGGCCGGACCGTCGGGTGCCGGGGAGCCGGCCACGTACCGGGCTGCTGCTGGGCCGTCGGCGATCCCGGCCGCGCCGGGGGGCGAGGACCTCGACGACGAGCCCTCCGTGTTCGCACCCCGCGCCGCGCGGAACGCGACCACGCAGGCGCCGGCGCCCGAGCGCCCGGGGCAGGCGTCCGGCGCGAGCGCCCCCCGCTTCTCCGCCTTCCAGCCCTCCGCCGTGCCCGGAGCCACCGACCCGGCGGGCCCGCCTCCGCCCCCCGCCTCCGCCCGCTTCCCCGACACCCCGCCGAGCGCGGGCCGCCTCCCCGACACGGCACCGAGCGTGGGCCGCAAGGCACGCGCAGAGCGCGCCGGGCGTGCCGACACGACCGCGCCGCCGCGCCCGGTCCACCGCCCCGGAGCGCCCGCCGAGTCCCTGTCGGAGACGACGGCCCGGCTCCGCCGGATCCGGCCGACGGCCGAGCCGCAGCACCCGGGCCCCGCGCCCGTCGCCGGGCGTCCGGCGGAGTCCGTTTCCGGCGGTGCGCCGATCGGGTCGGGGGCTGAGCCGCAGCGCTCTGGTTCCGTTTCCGTGCCCGGGGTCGGGCGTCCGGGGGAGTCTGTTGCTGGGCGTGCGCCGATCGGGTCGGGGGCTGAGCCGCAGCGCTCTGGTTCCGTTTCCGTGCCCGTCGCCGGGCGTCCGGGGGAGTCCGTTTCCGGCGGTGCGCCGATCGAGTCGGGGGCTGAGCCGCAGCGCCCTGGTTCCGTGTCCACGCCCGCGGTCGGGCGTCCGGGGGAGTCTGTTGCTGGGCGTGCGCCGATCGGGTCGGGGGCTGAGCCGCAGCGCCCGGGCACCGCGTCCACGTCCATCGTCGGGCGTCCGGGGGAGTCTGTTCCCGGCCGTGCGCCGATCGGGTCGGTGGCCGAGCCGCAGCACCCGGGCCCCGCGTCCGCGCCCGTCGCCGGGCGTCCGGCGGAGTCCGTTTCCGGCCGTGCGGATGTCCCGCCGACGTCCGCCCCCGCCCCCGCTCGCGAGAGTTCCTCGCCGACGCCGTACCCGGGCACACAGCCCCGCCGCCCCGGAGCGCCCGCGGAGTCCCTGGCGGAGACGACTGCGCCGCTGCGGCCGATCCGGACGGCGCCCGAGCCGCAGCGCCCCGGTTCCGCGTCCACGCCCGCCGCAGGCCGCCCGGCTCCTGCCTCGGCACCCGCGTCCATGCCCGCCGCAGGCCGCCCGGCTCCTGCCTCGGCACCCGCGTCCATGCCCGCCGCAGGCCGCCCGGCTCCTGCCGCGGCACCCGCGTCCATGCCCGCCGCAGGCCGCCCGGCTCCTGCCGCGGCACCCGCGACCTCGCCCGCCGCAGGCCGCCCGGCCCCTGCCGCGGCACCCGCGACCTCGCCGCTGCCGCCCCCCAGGCCACCCGCGCGTGATCTCCGCAGCGCCTGGAGCCCGAGCGACCCCGCGCACCCCGGGAGCCCTCCGCCGGCTTCGCCGGACCCGGCGCTCTCCTGGAGTGCCGGTGCGGCCGCTCGGCCCGTCGTGTCGTTCGGGGAGCCCGAGGGGTACGACGAGCGGATGCGGGCGCGGCCGCTGGGGGTCCGGGTGGCCCCCCGGACCGCCGCTGCCGCCGCCTGCCTGGTCCTGGGACTTGGCCTCATCGGCGGTGCCGTGACCGGGAGTTGGCTCACCGGGGACGACGGTGAGGGCCCGGCCGGGCACGGGTTCAGCGCGGCCGGCACGCTCTGGCACAGCGTGCCCGTGGACCAGCTGTTCCCGCCCACCCTCCAGGCCACCGGAGCCGGACCGGGCGGTGCCGACCGCACCTGGACGCGGATCGCGGTCGCCCGGGACAGCGGCTGCGCCGACGCCCTCGACCCGCTGCTGCACAAGGCCCTCGCCCCCGTCGGCTGCCAGCGGCTCCTGCGCGCCACCTACACCGACGCCACGCAGAGCTACGTCACCACCGTCGGCCTGCTGTTCACCAAGGCCGACTCCGCCACCATGTCCTCGCTGGCCGCCCGCTTCCGCGACGAGCACCTGGACCGCCGCAGCGACCTGATGCCCCGCCCGTACGCCGCCAAGGGCACCGCCGCGGCCGGCTTCGGCACCGCACAGCGCGCCACCTGGACGATCTCCGTCCTCACCGACGCCCCCGTCGTCGCCTACGCCGTCTCCGGCTGGGCCGACGGCCGCACCGTCGACTCGCCCCAGCCCGCCGCGGACGCCCTGCGCTCCGGCGCCACCACGGCACAGGCCCAGGCCGGCCTCGGCAACGAAGCCCAGGGCCTGGTCGACCGCATCGAACGGCGGCTGCGCCAGACCGTCAGCTCGGCCACGGAGACACCCTCATGAGGCGATCGATGCGCGGCACCGGCCGCGTGCGCGCTGCCGGACCGGCACTGAGCCTGCTGCTCGCCGGCTCCCTCGTCCTGGTGCCGGCCGCCGCCGCCCACGCCGACGGCATCCGCGCCCAGCAGTGGGGCCTCGCCGCCCTCCACCTCGACGAGGCCTGGCGCACCACCAAGGGCGAGGGCGTCACCGTCGCCGTCCTCGACACCGGAGTCGAGGCCGACCACCCGGACCTGGCCGGCAACGTCCTGCCCGCCAAGGACCTGATCGGCTTCGGCGCCAGGCCGGGCGACCGCACCTGGGCCCGGCACGGCACCGCCATGGCCGGCATCATCGCCGGACACGGCCACGGACCCGGCAACGCCGACGGTGTCATGGGCGTCGCCCCCGAGGCGAAGATCCTGCCCGTGCGGGTCATCCTGGAGGACGGCGACTCCGCCCGCACCAAGGCCCGCACCACCCGGGGCAACGCCCTCGCCGACGGCATCCGCTGGGCCGCCGACCACGGCGCCGACGTCATCAACCTCTCCCTCGGCGACGACTCCGACTCCGCGCACCCGGAGCCCAGCGAGGACGAGGCCGTGCAGTACGCCCTGAAGAAGGGCGTGGTCGTCGTGGCCTCCGCGGGCAACGGCGGCGACAAGGGCGACCACGTCTCCTACCCGGCCGCCTACCCGGGCGTCGTCGCCGCCACCGCCGTGGACAAGTACGGCACCCGCGCCGCCTTCTCCACCCGCCGCTGGTACGCCGCGGTCAGCGCACCCGGCGTGGACGTCGTGATCGCCGACCCCGACCACAAGTACTACGCGGGCTGGGGCACCTCGGCCGCCTCCGCCTTCGTCTCGGGCGCCGCGGCCCTGATCAAGGCGGCCCACCCCGACCTGACCCCGGCCCAGATCAAGAAGCTGCTGGAGGACTCCGCCCGCGACGCCCCGGTGGGCGGCCGCGACGACTCCCGAGGCTTCGGCATGATCGACCCGGCAGCCGCCCTCAAGGCGGCGGCCAGGCTCAAGCCACGGGCCCTGCGCCCGGCGTCGTACGAGGACAAGTACTTCGGCCCGGGCCCGGACACCCCCAAGCCCACCACCTCCACCTCGGACTGGGCGGGCCCGCTGGCGGGCAGCACGGGCGCAGTCCTGCTGGTGGCGGGCGTGGTCCTGTGGAGGGGGCGCAGGAGGTTCCCCAGGGGCTGAGCTGTTCGAACCCCTACGAAGCGGCGGCGAACCCGGAAACCGCCGCCTTCGCCGCAGCCTCCACCAGCTCGATCCCCTTCGCCTGGCTCACCGTCCCCTTGGACAACACAGCCACCAGGTAATCGGTCCCGTCCACCGTCACGCGCCCGATGCTGTTCACATCCCACAGCCCGGTCGTACTACGCGCCAGCCACCCGTTCTTCAGCGCCCACGACGCCCCGGCAGCCGCCGCGGACACCCCCCACTGCTGATCGGCCTCCACACCCTTCATCAGCCCCTGGACGTACGTCCGAGAGGCCGGGCTCAGCAGCGAATCCTCCCCGAACACCTGCTGAAGCAACGCGAGTTGATCCGCGGCAGTGGTCTGCGTCAGCCCCCACAGCTCACCCGAGCCACCGGAGGTCGACGCCAGCCCGAACCGCTCGTTCGCCGCGTCCAGCCCCGACGCCCGCCCGATCGTGTGCCACAGGGCCGTCGCGGACGCGTTGTCACTGTTCTCGATCATCTTCGTGGCGTACGCCTTCTCCGAAGCCGTCAGCCGCCACCCGGCGTCCTGCGCCTGCAGCAGCAGCGTCGCCAGGATGTCGACCTTGACGATGCTCGCCGTGTCGAACGCGGCCTCGCCGTACACGGCGCTCTCACCGGAGTCCAGCTCCAGCACCGCCGCCGACACCTCCGCTCCCGAGGGCACCGGCACCGATGCCATCGCCGTGGACAGCAGCGCCTTCCGGTCCACCGTCGCCGGTTCCACCGTTGCCTCCTCGCCCGCCGTGGCCGAGGAGGAGGCCGACGGCGACCCCGCCGACGATACGGCCCCGGTGCCGGAGTGCGCCCGCGCCTTCACATAGACCGTGCCGCCCGCCGTGACCCCGCCGATGGCGACCACGGCGAGCGCGCTGAGAAGGAACGGGCGGCGCCGGGAGCGGCGGGCACGGCGGCGACGGCCGGCTCTGGAGGACTCCATGCCCGAGATGCTCGGGGCGTGGACTGTGCGCTCCGTTAGACGGACGTTAGATCCGCGTCAGGGAATCCTGAGATTCCTGTGAATCCGGTGACGGCCCGGTTTCCGGCCGCGCACAAGCCCAGCAGCTTCCCCCTACAAGGCCGATATAGGGTCGGTGACCGTGGCGAACAAGAACATTCCCGACCCCGGCTTCTCCGACGACGACGGCTCCGCCGACCCCCGGCTGAGCGCCGCGCTCGCCGCCTGGGCCGAGGACCGCACGGCCGTCGGCCCCGTCCTTGCGGCGCTGAAGGGCGCCCGGCTGCTGGTGCCCGTGGTGGCCGTGCTCGGCGAGGTCGAGGAGGACGAGAACGGTTTGCGCCGCGAGAAGACCAGCGACATGGCCGTACCCACACTGAAGGCCGGCCACCGCACCGCCCTGCCCGCCTTCACGTCCACCGACTCCCTGGCCCGCTGGGACCCGGCGGCCCGCCCCGTCGCCGTACCCCTGCACCAGGCGCTGGAGGCCGCCGCGCACGAGAAGGCGGACGCGGTCGTGCTGGACCTGGCCGGCCCGGTGCCCTTCGAGTTGACCGGCTCCGCGCTGCTCGCCCTCGCCGAGGGCCGGACGAGCGCCGACCCGCTGGCCGACCCGGCCGTCCTCGAGGCCGTGCGCGCAGCCGTGGCCGCCGAGCCCGCCGTGCTGCGCGCCCACCTCGGGCCGGGACAGGCCGACGGCACCCTCGCCCTCGTCCTCGACCCCGCCGCCCCGCCCGCCGAGGCCGCCCGCGCGGTCGCCGAGCGGCTGGCCGCCGACGACACACTGAGGGCCCGCCTGGTGCGCGGCCTCGACCTGGCACTGCTGCCGGCCGGGACCACGCCTCCGGGCGAGCCCTTGTTCGTACGGGGATGATCAGATCGTCGGCGGTCCGGCCGCCGCGGTCGATCCAGCTGATCCAGCCGATCTAGCCGTAGACCGGGCCGGTGTACTTCTCGCCCGGACCCTGGCCCGGCTCGTCCGGGACGATCGACGCCTCGCGGAACGCCAGCTGCAGCGACTTCAGGCCGTCGCGCAGCGGGGCCGCGTGGAAGGAACTGATCTCGGTCGCGCTCGCGTCCAGCAGACCGGCGAGCGCGGTCACCAGCTTGCGGGCCTCGTCCAGGTCCTTGTGCTTCTCGCCCTCCTCGGTCAGACCGAGCTTCACGGCCGCGGCGCTCATCAGGTTGACGGCGACCGTCACGATCACCTCGACGGCGGGGACCTCGGCGATGTCCCGGGTCATCGCGTCGAAGTCGGTGTTCTCAGGAGGGGTCTCACTCATGCCCCACACGATAGGCGAGGCCGGACGGGGGGCCTTGAACAGCCCCACGTGGCTTCAATTAGCCGTCCCTCGGCTTTGCTGCTAACCTCGTGTAACGACCGGCTGGACATGACTGTGCCCAGCCCACAAGTGGAGGCTCCGATCTCCCACCTGACCGTCCTCCGGGACGGCGGGTCACCCGGTCAGGCGGCCACCATCGTTCCGTACGGACGATGGAGTCGCCCGAGTCGCGCCCCGCGGTCACCGCGTCGGTGCTCCGGTAGGTATGGGAGCCCCGCCTGTGATCGTCCGGGGCATTTTTTGTGCTTCGGCGCGGTTAGGTCCAAAGAACACAGACGTTACGCGGCTGTCCGCCAGACCGCCGTGTGGTGCTACCGAGGAGGATCCATCAGCGCCGAGCCCCGCATCAACGACCGGATTCGCGTTCCCGAGGTGCGACTTGTCGGTCCCAGTGGCGAGCAGGTCGGCATCGTGCCACTCGCGAAGGCACTGGAGCTTGCCCAGGAGTACGACCTCGACCTCGTCGAGGTAGCGGCGAACGCCCGTCCGCCCGTGTGCAAGCTCATGGACTACGGGAAGTTCAAGTACGAGTCGGCCATGAAGGCCCGTGAGGCGCGCAAGAACCAGGCGCACACGGTCATCAAGGAGATGAAGCTCCGGCCGAAGATCGACCCGCACGACTATGACACCAAGAAGGGTCACGTCGTCCGGTTCCTCAAGCAGGGCGACAAGGTCAAGATCACGATCATGTTCCGTGGTCGCGAGCAGTCCCGGCCGGAACTCGGCTACCGACTGCTGCAGCGTCTTGCGGAGGACGTCCAGGACCTCGGCTTCGTGGAGTCGAACCCGAAGCAGGACGGCCGCAACATGATCATGGTTCTCGGTCCGCACAAGAAGAAGACCGAGGCGATGGCCGAGGCCCGCCAGGCGCAGGAAGCCCGCAAGGCTGAGGCGAAGGCCAACCCCGGCCGCTCGCAGAACGCCGCGGACTCCGAGAACGCCGTGGAGACCGAGGCGCCTGCCGAGGCTTCCGCCGAGGCGTGATCCCGGGGGACGCCAGTCCCCAGGATGTAACCGAAACAAGAACGACGCTCCACCGTGCCCGGTTTTCGTGACCGGGCACCGGAACGCCACCGACGAGGAGAGAACGGCGCTATGCCGAAGAACAAGTCGCACAGCGGTGCCAGCAAGCGCTTCAAGGTCACCGGCTCCGGCAAGGTGCTCCGTGAGCGCGCCGGCAAGCGCCACCTGCTCGAGCACAAGTCGTCCCGCGTGACGCGTCGCCTGACCGGCAACGCCGAGATGGCCCCGGGCGACGCCGCGAAGATCAAGAAGCTTCTCGGCAAGTGACGTCACGGCGCCCTCCGAGCGCCGTACGTCTGGACCGGGACCCAATCGTTTCCGGGTCGTGTGAGTACCCCCACGACCCCGCTACAAGGAGTTAACAAGTGGCACGCGTCAAGCGGGCAGTCAACGCCCACAAGAAGCGCCGGGCGATCCTCGAGCAGGCCTCCGGCTACCGCGGTCAGCGTTCGCGCCTGTACCGCAAGGCCAAGGAGCAGGTCACCCACTCGCTGGTCTACAACTACAACGACCGCAAGAAGCGCAAGGGCGACTTCCGTCAGCTGTGGATCCAGCGCATCAACGCCGCTGCCCGCGCCAACGGCATCACCTACAACCGCTTCATCCAGGGTCTGAAGGCCGCGAACGTCGAGGTCGACCGCAAGATCCTGGCCGAGCTGGCCGTCAACGACGCGGGTGCCTTCGCCGCCCTCGTCGAGGTCGCTCAGAAGGCGCTGCCGGCGGACGTGAACGCGCCCAAGGCTGCGTGACGCTGCGCCGGCCCTAGGCCGACGTGACTGAAGGGACCCGCAGGCTGCGGAAGCCTGCGGGTCCGCTTGTGTTCCGAAGCAGAGGTGACTTTCATGCCCCCCGTCAGCCCCGAGCTGATCTCCCCCCGGTCCGCGCGTGTGAGTGCCGCACGGCGGCTCGCCAAGCGGAACTTCCGGGGCAAGGACCGGCTCTTCCTCGCCGAGGGGCCGCAGGCCGTGCGGGAGGCTGCCGGACACCGGGCCGGCGGGCAGGCGACCCTCGTCGAGCTGTTCGCCACCGTGGAGGCCGCGGAGCGGTACGCCGACATCATCGGGGAGGCCCGCAACGCCGGCGCCCGCGTCCACCTCGCCTCCGAAGAGGTCATCGCCGACATCTCCACCACCGTCACCCCGCAGGGTCTCGTCGGTGTCTGCCGGTTCCTGGACACCCCCTTCGAGGACGTCCTCGCCGCCCGGCCGAAGCTCGTCGCCGTGCTCGCCCACGTCCGCGACCCGGGCAACGCCGGGACCGTGCTGCGCTGCGCCGACGCCGCCGGCGCCGAGGCGGTCGTCCTCACCGACGCCTCCGTCGACCTGTACAACCCCAAGGCCGTACGCGCCTCCGTCGGCTCCCTGTTCCATCTCCCGGTCGCCGTCGGCGTGCCCGTCGAGCGGGCCGTGGCGGGGCTGAAGGACGCCGGGGTGCGGATCCTCGCCGCCGACGGGGCCGGTGACCGCGACCTGGACGAGGAACTGGACAAGGGCACCATGGGCGGGCCGACCGCCTGGGTGTTCGGCAACGAGGCCTGGGGGCTCCCGGAGGAGACCCGCGCCCTCGCCGACGCCGTCGTACGCGTCCCCATCCACGGGAAGGCCGAGAGCCTGAACCTCGCCACGGCCGCCGCCGTATGTCTCTACGCGTCAGCCCGAGCACAGCGCGCCTCCGGAGGGTGCCGAACCGTCACCGAGAGCTAGTAGGGTGGCCAGCTCGGGGCCCTGCGCCGTCTGAGAGGTGGGGTACGGGGATGAGTGTCGGCACGAGCAGCGCGTCCGGCGGGCGGGACGTACGCCCCGCACCCGCGCCCCGGCACGGCGACCGCGTCGACACCGGCCTCGTCGTCGACCCGGACGAGCTGCCCGACGGCCTGGTGGTCGCCGACGACGAGGGCCGCCTCATCTGCTTCAACGCCGCCGCCGAACGCATCACCGCCGTCCGCGCCGCCGACGCCCTCGGGCAGCACCTGGAGAAGGCGCTGCCCCTGGAGGACCTGGAGGGCAGGCGCTGGTGGCAGCTCACCGACCCCTACGGCGGCCTCGCCATCCGGGTACGGCAGCCCGAGCGCAACCTGCTGCTGCCCGGCGGGCGGGAGGTCCTGGTCTCCGCCCGGTACATCCGTGTGGAACCCCTCGGGGCCGTCCGCCGTGTCGTCGTCTGTCTGCGCGACACCGAGGCCCGCCGCCGCACCGAGCGCAGCCACGCCGAGCTGATCGCCACCGTCGCCCACGAGCTGCGCTCGCCGCTGACGTCCGTGAAGGGCTTCACCGCCACGCTCCTCGCCAAGTGGGAACGCTTCACCGACGACCAGAAGCGGCTGATGCTGGAGACCGTCGACGCCGACGCCGACCGCGTCACCCGGCTCATCGCCGAGCTGCTGGACATCTCCCGGATCGACAGCGGGCGGCTGGAGGTCCGGCGTCAGCCCGTCGACATAGGCGCGGCCGTCGGCCGGCACATCCAGGCCTATGTCGCCGCCGGACAGCGCGCCGACCGCTTCCTGCTCCGCATCGAGCAGCCGCTGCCCGCCCTGTGGGCCGACCCCGACAAGGTCGACCAGGTGCTGAGCAATCTGATCGAAAATGCCGTGCGTCACGGCGAGGGAACCGTCACCATTGACGTCACGCCCTCGGCATCCCCGCGCGAAGGCGAGGAAACCGGCACGTCGGTCACGGTGAGCGACGAGGGGCCCGGCATCCCGGAGGAATCCATGAACCGCGTCTTCACCCGCTTCTGGCGGGGCAGCAAGCGCGGCGGCACGGGTCTCGGGCTCTACATCGTCAAGGGCATCGTCGAGGCCCACGGCGGCATCATCACGGTCGGCCGCGCGTCCACCGGCGGCGCCGAGTTCCGATTTACGTTGCCCGTGGCGGCCCCGGCGTATCTCGCCTGACGGCCCACGGGCTCTTCGTACACCTCCGCCCCGTTAGACTCGGCCTTTGGCACCTTTGTGTCCTGCCCGCGGCCCTCCCAGTCGGTGACGGGGACCTTCAGCCAGCCAATCGGAAGCACGGGAAGAGATGTCGGCACCCAATAAGTCGTACGACCCAGTCGAGGTCGAGGCGTTGAAACCGGAAGAGATCGAGCGCATGCAGGGCGAGGCGCTCGCCGCCTTCGCCGCAGCGGGCTCCCTCGACGCGCTCCACGAGGCCAAGGTCGCCCACACCGGCCCCGCCTCCCCGCTGGCCCTTGCCAACCGCGAGATCGGCGCCCTGCCCCCGCACGCCAAGGCCGAGGCCGGCAAGCGCGTCGGCATGGCCCGCGGCGCCGTGAACAAGGCCCTCGCCGCCCGCCAGGGCGAGCTGGAGGCCGAGCGTGACGCACGCGTGCTCGTCGAGGAGGACGTCGACGTCACGCTGCCCCACGACCGCGTGCCGGCCGGCGCCCGCCACCCGCTGACCACGCTCTCGGAGCGCATCGAGGACGTCTTCGTGGCCATGGGCTACGAGGTCGCCGAGGGCCCGCAGGTCGAGGCCGAGTGGTTCAACTTCGACGCCCTCAACATCGGCCCGGACCACCCGGCCCGCGGCGAGGCCGACACGTTCTTCGTGGCGGGCCCCGACGGCGGCACCGAGTCCGGCGTCGTGCTGCGCACCCACACCTCGCCGGTCCAGATCCGCTCCCTGCTGGAGCGCGAGCTGCCGGTCTACGTGATCTGCCCGGGCCGCGTGTACCGCACCGACGAGCTGGACGCCACCCACACCCCGGTCTTCCACCAGGTCGAGCTGCTCGCCGTGGACGAGGGCCTGACCATGACCGACCTCAAGGGCACCCTGGACCACATGGTCCAGGCCCTGTTCGGCGAGGGCATGAAGACCCGGCTGCGGCCGAACTTCTTCCCGTTCACCGAGCCGAGCGCCGAGATGGACATGCTCTGCTACGTCTGCAAGGGCGAGTCCGTCGGCAACCCCGACCGGCCCTGCCGCACCTGCTCCAGCGAGGGCTGGATCGAGCTGGGCGGCTGCGGCATGGTCAACCCCAAGGTGCTGGCCGCCTGCGGCGTGGACCCGGAGAAGTACAGCGGCTTCGCCTTCGGGTTCGGCATCGAGCGGATGCTGATGTTCCGCCACAACGTCGAAGACATGCGAGACATGGTCGAGGGTGACGTCCGGTTCACCCGGCCGTTCGGGATGGAGATCTGATGCGGGTCCCGCTTTCTTGGCTGCGGGAGTACGTCGACCTGCCGGCGACCGAAACCGGCCGTGACGTCCAGGCCAAACTCATTTCGGCAGGCCTCGAGGTCGAGACCGTCGAGCAGCTCGGCGCCGACCTCAAGGGTCCGCTGGTCGTCGGCCAGGTGCTGACCATCGAGGAGCTGACGGAGTTCAAGAAGCCGATCCGCTTCTGCACCGTCGACGTCGGCCAGGCCAACGGCACCGGCGAGCCCCAGGAGATCGTCTGCGGCGCCCGTAACTTCGCCGTCGGCGACAAGGTCGTCGTGGTCCTCCCCGGCGCCACGCTGCCCGGAGGCTTCTCCATCGCCGCCCGCAAGACGTACGGCAAGACGTCCCACGGCATGATCTGCTCCACCGACGAGCTGGGCATGGGCGACGACGGCACCCACGGCATCATCGTGCTGCCGCCGGAGACCGAGGTCGGCAAGGACGCCATCGAGCTGCTGGAGCTGGTCGACGAGGTCCTGGACATCGCCGTCACCGCCAACCGCGGCGACTGCCTGTCCATCCGCGGTGTCGCCCGCGAGACCGCCATCGCCTACGGCCTGCCGCTGCGCGACCCGGCCCTGATCGACGTACCGGCCCCGAACGCCTTCGGCTACCCGGTCCAGGTCTCCGACCCGGCCGGCTGCGACCGCTTCACCGCCCGCACGGTCACCGGCCTCAGCCCCGAGGCGCGCTCCCCGATCTGGCTGCGGCGCCGCCTGCAGAAGGTCGGCATGCGCCCGATCTCGCTCGCCGTCGACGTCACGAACTACGTGATGATGGAGCTGGGCCAGCCCCTGCACGCCTACGACCGCCGGCTGGTCCAGGGCACCATCGGCGTGCGCCGGGCCGAGGAGGGCGAGAAGCTCGTCACCCTCGACGGCGTCGAGCGCAAGCTGCACGCCGAGGACCTGGTCATCACCGACGAGCGCGGCCCGATCGGCCTGGCCGGCGTCATGGGCGGCGCCAACACGGAGATCGCCGACCACGATGCCACCGAGAACGGGGCGAACGCCACGAGCGACGTGGTCATCGAGGCCGCCCACTTCGACGAGGTCGCGATCGCCCGTACGGCCCGCCGTCACAAGCTGTCGTCCGAGGCCTCCCGCCGCTTCGAGCGCGGCGTCGACCCGCAGGCCGCCGCTGCCGCCGCGCAGCGCACCGTGGACCTGCTGGTCCTGCTCGCGGGCGGCACGGCCGAGGCCGGCGTCACGGAGGTCAGCGCGCCTTCCACCCCGCACACGATCACGGTCCCGGCGAACCACCCGGACAAGGTCGCGGGCGTGGACTACGGCCGCGAGACCGTCGTCCGCCGCCTGCAGGAGATCGGCTGCGACGTCTACGGTCAGGACGAGCTGCTCGTCACCGTCCCCTCGTGGCGCCCCGACCTGCTCGAGGCCAACGACCTGGCCGAAGAGGTCATCCGCCTCGAGGGCTACGAGAACCTGCCCTCCACGCTGCCCAAGCTGCCCTCGGGCCGCGGCCTGACCCACCGCCAGCGGCTGCACCGCCGGGTCGGCCGCGCGCTGGCCGGCGCGGGCTACGTCGAGGCGCCGAACTACCCGTTCGTCGGAGAGCAGGTCTTCGACCAGCTCGGCCTGGCGGCCGACGACCCGGCCCGCCGCGTCGTGAAGCTGGTCAACCCGCTCAACGACGAGGAGCCCGCGCTCCGTACGACGCTGCTGCCGGGCCTGCTGGGTGCCCTGCGGCGCAACGACGGGCGGGGCTCGCACGATCTGGCCCTGTTCGAGACGGGCCTGGTCTTCCTGCCGGGTTCGGAGCAGCGCGCTGCCGGGCATCTGCCCGTCGACCGGCGTCCCACCGACGTGGAGATCGCCGGGCTGAACGCCGCGCTGCCCGAGCAGCCGCGCCACGTGGCCGTCGTCCTCGCGGGCGCTCGCGAGCAGGCCGGCTGGTGGGGCAAGGGCCGCCCGGCGGACTGGGCCGACGCGATCGAGGCGGCGCGTGTCGTCGCCCGCGAGGCCGGTGCGGAGCTGGTCGTGCGCAAGGGCCAGTACGGTCCGTGGCACCCCGGCCGCTGCGCCGAGCTGGTGGTCGTCGCCGACGGCACGGAGCAGGTCGTGGGCCATGCGGGAGAACTGCACCCGCGTGTCCTCAAGGCCCTGGGCCTGCCCGAGCGCACCTGCGCGATGGAGCTGAACCTGGACGCCCTGGAGGCGGTGGGCGACGGCGCCCCGCAGGCGCCGAGCATCTCCTCCTTCCCGGTCGCCACGCAGGATGTCGCCCTCGTCGTCGACAAGCCGGTCCCGGCCGCGGAGGTCGAGGCGGCGCTGCGCGAGGGTGCGGGTGAGCTTCTCGAGTCCATCCGGCTGTTCGACGTGTATGTGAACGAGGAGCAGCTGGGTGAGGGCAGGAAGTCGCTGGCGTATGCGCTCCGCTTCCGGGCGGGGGATCGTACGTTGACCGTGGATGAGGCGTCCGCTGCTCGGGATGCTGCCGTTGCCCTGGCCGGCGAGCGGACCGGTGCGGTTTTGAGGGGTTAGGCATGCCGTCTGCTGCATAAATGCAGGTTGGCTGGGGTTGGGTCACTCGTTTGAGTGGGAATCAGAGGTGATCTGGCCCTTCCGGACCATGCCTCTGGACAGAATCGGACCGGCCTTTCGGGGTCGGTCCGTCTGCTCTGTCAGGGCCCACTTGGGGGACCAGAGGCATGATCCGCATCAAGGCACGGGCACCCACCGCTCGGGGCGCCTTATGGCCCACGGTCTGGGGAGCCGTGGCCCTCGCGTACAAGTTCGGCTGCCCGCTCGCCCAGCAGGACGGGCTCGGCGCGCGCATCGTCACCAGCGCCGTGTTCTTCGCGGTCGGCACCGGACTGATATTCCATGTCCGCCATGCCCTGCTGCGCGAGCTGCGGCAGGCCCGCCGGGTCGCCGGTCTCGCCCAGAGCGTGCTGCTACGGCCCCTGCCGCCCCGCCTCGACGGGCTGAACGTGGCGGCCGCCCAGCTGTCCGCCGACCGCGGCGCGGCCATCGGCGGCGATCTGTACG
The DNA here is from genome assembly GCF_055570785.1 of Streptomyces sp. NPDC031100. Classification (NCBI taxonomy): domain Bacteria; kingdom Bacillati; phylum Actinomycetota; class Actinomycetes; order Kitasatosporales; family Streptomycetaceae; genus Streptomyces; species Streptomyces sp. NPDC031100. The sequence continues at coordinate 261,762 of NZ_JBVIGN010000005.1, read as the reverse complement.
AGGCCGTCGCCACCGAGCACGGCGTCCGGGTGGTGATGGGCGACGTACGCGGTCATGGGCTCGCCGCCCTCGGCACCGTGGCCGCCGTCCTCGGCAGTTTCCGCGAGGCGGCGCACGACGAGGCCGAACTCGCCTGCGTACTCCGGCGGTTGGAGCGGGCCCACGCCCGCCACCTGCGCGAGCGCTCCCGCGCCGAGCACCCGTCGAGCGGGGCTCAGGAGCCCGAGCACCCGGTGGGCGAGGAGTTCGTCACCCTGCTGCTCCTGGAGATCACCCGGGACGGCGAGGTACGCGCGCTCAACTGCGGTCACCCGTGGCCGTACCTGCTCAGCGGCACCCGCGTGGAGCCTTTCACCGGAGGCGACCCGCTCCCGCCCCTGGGCCCGTTCCCGCTCCCCGCGGAGCTGGAGGTGTACCCGTGCGGACAGTTGCCCCCGGGGGACTCCCTGGTCCTCTTCACGGACGGAGCGGAGGACGCCAGGAACGCCCACGGCCGGTTCTTCTCCCTCCCCACAGCACTGCGTGAGGCCGTACGCGATCACCCGGTGACACCCCAGACGGTCCTCCGAACGGTCTTCAGGGCTCTCATGCACCACACAGCCGGCAGACCCACGGACGACGTGGCGGTACTGGTCCTGCGGAACGACCGGGACAGAGCGAGGTCTCACTCCCCACAACACACCGCCAGCGGCCAAGCCGCCGCGTTCTGAGGGGGAGCCGGCGGCTTGGCCGGCCTCTTGCGAGGAATTTCAGTCAACCGGCAGAACACTCTCCGCAACAGCGTGCACACGCTGCGGATGCGCGCACTCCGTTCACACCCCGTGTGAAAGCGGACGCACTACGCTGACGGCACCAGGCCACTCGGGGGGCACTCCCATGCAGCCCAACACTCTGCTCGACGCGATCCTGGACGAGGCGGGGATCTCGCACGCCGGTCTCGCCGCCCATGTCAACCAGGCGGGCCGGAAGCGGGGCCTCGTGCTCCGGTACGAACACACCGCCGTGGCACGGTGGTTGAAGGGCCAGCGGCCACGCGGTCAAGTCCCCGACCTGATCTGCGAGGTGCTGGCCGGACGGCTGCACCGGCCGGTCACCCTGGACGACATCGGCCTCGGGGTCCCCGGCGAGCCGAGCACTCCGCACACCGGCTCGCTCTCCGGCTTCGTGGAGCGCGCCACCGCCCTGTGGCGCTCGGACGAACAGCAGCGCCCGCATCTGCTCGGCGCTCCCGCGGTCACCGGCACCCCCGCGGTGATGCCGGTGTGGGAGTGGGAGAACCCGCCCGAGGACGTGGACGTCTCCCGGGGCGGCCGGCACCGGGTCACCGCGGCCGACATCGAGATGCTGCGCGCCGCCCGCACCCACTACGAGCAGATGTACCGCAAGGCCGGCGGCATCGCGACCCGCACCCGCATCGTCGGCTTCCTCAACGCCGAGGCGGCCCCGCTGCTGCGCGGCAGCTACACCGACGCCACCGGCCGCCAACTGCACCGCGCCACCGGCGGGTTGGTGGCGATCGCGGGCATCTGCGCGTACGACTCCGACGCGCACGGTCTCGCCCAGCGCTACTTCCACCAGGCGCTCAGGCTGGCAAAGGCCAGCGGGGACCGGGGACTCGGGGCCTACGTCATCGCGCTGCTGGTCAACCAGGCGCTGTTCATGAAGGAGTACCGCCAGGCCGTCGCCTTCGCCGAGGCGGCGCTGCGCGCCGCAGGCCCGCACATCACCCCGGCGCTCGCCTCCGACCTGTACGCGATGCAGGCCAAGGCCTACGCCCACCTCGGCGACAGCAGCAGCGCGCTGTCCTGCATCCGCCGCGCCGAGACGGCCGCCGACCGCATCCGGCGCGGGTACGAGCCCGACGAGACCGGCTACGTCCAGCCGGGCCTGGTCAACGTCCAGGTCGCCGAGGCGCTGCTCAGCCTCGGCGAACTCGCCGCCGCCCAGGAGCACGCGGCGGCCGCGGTCGACAATCCCGCCCACGACCGGGGCCGGGTGCACCGGCTGGCCATGCTCAGCACGATCGAACTGCGCCGGGGCAACGCCGACAAGGCCGTGGCCACCGCCGTGCAGATGGCCGAGCAGGCCCGCGGGATGGAGTCCCAGCGGCTGCGCGACAGACTCCGCGCGGTACGCGAGCACCTGGTGCGCTGCGGCTCGGCCGGAACCGCAGAAGCCGCCGAACTCATCGACGGTGCACTGCGCGTACCGCTGTAGGCGCACTGTAGGTACACAGTCCCTGCTGCGATATTGCCACTTACTCGTCGGAAGGTGGCAGAACCGTGCAGTGGACGAAACAGAACGAACAAACTGTGTATGAAAACCGCTGGTTCAGCGTCAACCTCGCAGATGTCGAGCTGCCGGACGGCCGGCATCTCGACCACTTCCTGATCCGGCTGCGGCCGGTCGCCGTCGCCACGGTGGTCAACGAGGCCAATGAAGTCCTGCTTCTGTGGCGCCACCGGTTCATCACCGACAGCTGGGGCTGGGAGCTGGCCGCGGGTGTGGTGGAGGACGGCGAGGACATCGCGAGCGCGGCCGCCAGAGAACTGGAGGAGGAGACCGGCTGGCGGCCGGGACCCCTGCACCACCTGATGAGCGTGGAGCCGTCCAACGGCCTCACCGACGCCCGGCACCACATCTACTGGTCCGAGCGGGGCGAGTACGTCGGACATCCCGTGGACGACTTCGAGTCGGACCGCCGTGAATGGGTCCCGCTCAAAGTCGTCCCCGACCTGATCGCGCGAGGGGAGGTCCCGGCCGCCAACATGGCGGCCGCGTTACTCCTGCTGCACCACCTCAGGCTCGCCGACGGCTAGTGGGCCAGCACCTGCCAGAGCGTCACGAACAGCGCTCCCAGAGCCGTGAGCGCGGCGACCGACGGCAGTGGCCAGCGTGCGTGTTCCAGCGAGCTCATGCGCGTGTGCAGCTCGTCCACTTCCTTGGCGGTCTCCTCGGTGCGGTGGCTCAGCAGGGCGAGTCCTCCCTCGACTCGGGCGTACGCCACATCGAGGCGGCGCCGTAACTCTGCGAGTTCTCCATGGACCACGGGATGCTCCGGATCGGCGGTCACGGGTCCACTCCTTTCCGTAGTCGAACGTTGTTGTTTCCGCATCCCTTGCATGCGCATGAGGAGTCAACTCGGCTGGTGGGCGCGTGGGGAGCGTGTGCGAAGGGCATATGCGTGCCCGGCGCGCACACGGTGTGTGAAACAGATGTGCCCGGCACAGAGTTCGGTGCCGGGCACACAGGTGTCGCGGAGCGTAATCAGCCGTACGTGTAGAAGCCCGAGCCGGTCTTCCGGCCGAGCCGGCCCGCCTCGACCATGCGCTGGAGCAGCGGGGGAGCGGCGTACAGCGGCTCCTTGTACTCGGCGTACATCGAGTTGGCGATGGAGACGACGGTGTCCAGGCCGATCAGGTCGGCCAGCTTCAGCGGGCCCATCGGGTGCGCGCAGCCCATCTCCATGCCGTTGTCGATGTCCTCGCGGCTCGCGATGCCCGACTCGAACATGCGGATCGCGGACAGCAGGTAGGGCACCAGCAGCGCGTTGACGACGAAGCCGGAGCGGTCCTGGGCGCGGATGGCGTGCTTGCCGAGAACCTTCTCGGCGAAGAGCTGCGCGCGGCTGAGCGTGCCCTCGGAGGTGGTGAGCGCCGGGATCAGCTCGACCAGGTTCTGCACCGGGGCCGGGTTGAAGAAGTGGATGCCGACGACCTGGTCCGGGCGCGAGGTGGCGACCGCCAGCTTCACCAGCGGGATGGAGGAGGTGTTGGAGGCCAGGATCGCGTCCGCGCGGGTCACCACCTGGTCGAGCACCTGGAAGATCTCCGTCTTCACCTGCTCGTTCTCCACGACGGCCTCGATCACCAGATCGCGGTCGGCGAACTCGCCGAGGTCGGTGGTGAAGCTGAGACGCGCGAGCGTGGCGTCGCGCTCCTCCTCGCTGATCTTGCCGCGCTGGGCGGCCTTGGACAGGGAGTTGAACAGCCGGGTACGGCCGAACTCCAGGGCCTCGCCGGTGGTCTCGGCGACCTTCACGTCCAGTCCTGCGCGGGCGCACACCTCGGCGATGCCCGCGCCCATCTGGCCGCAGCCCACGACTCCGACGCGCGCAATGTCTCCCGTTGGGATGCCCGTCACATCGTCCCCTTCGCTGGTGTTTCTCCGGCTCGGCAGGACCTCCGGGTTCGGTGCCCTGCTCCGATCGTGCACGTTACCGCCAAGTATCGATGATCGATCGCCCGGGTGGGTGCATCCTGGGGCGCGAAACGATCCGTGACGACACGGATCCGGAGCGTATGGGGGTGTGCAGATGGGTGGACTGTCACGGCGTGCGTTTGCGTTGGCGGCGCTGTCGACGCTGGCGCCGCCGGCGACGGCCCGGAGCGCCGCGGCGGACCAGGGGGCGACCGGCCGGCACCGTCCGGACGGCCGAGGGCCACGCGCGGCCGGCGAGATGCGGGGCATGTGGCTGGCGACCGTGTCCAACCGCGACTGGCCCTCACGGCCCGGCCTGAGCGCCGACGCACAGCGGGGGGAGCTGATCGCCCACCTGGACAGGGCGGTCCGCGACCGGCTCAACACGGTGGTGTTCCAGGTGCGGCCCACGGCGGACACGTTCTGGCCCTCGCCCTACGAGCCCTGGTCCGAGTACCTCACCGGCACGCAGGGCAGGAACCCGGGCTGGGACCCGCTGGGCACCGCGGTCAAGGAGGCCCACGCCCGCGGGCTGCGCCTGCACGCCTGGTTCAACCCGTACCGCATCGCCAACCACACCGACCCCGGCCGGCTGGCCGCCTCGCACCCGGCCCGCAGGCATCCGGACTGGGTGGTGCCGTACGGCGGGAAGCTCTACTACAACCCGGGGCTGCCCGAGGTCCGGGCCTTCGTGCAGCAGGCCGTGCTGGACGCGGTCGACAGGTACCCGGTCGACGCCGTCCACTTCGACGACTACTTCTACCCGTACCCGGTCGCCGGACAGACCTTCGACGACGATGACGCCTACGACGCGTACGGTGGCGACTTCCCCACCCGGGCCGCCTGGCGCCGCGACAACATCGACCAACTGGTCCAGGAGACGGCGGCGGGCATCAAGCGGATCCGGCCCGCCACCCGGTTCGGGATCAGCCCCTTCGGGGTGTGGCGCAACGCCACGACCGATTCCCGCGGCTCGGACACCCGGGCGGGCGTGCAGACGTACGACGATCTGCACGCGGACACCCGCAAATGGGTGCGCAACCACTGGATCGACTACATCGTCCCGCAGCTCTACTGGCACATCGGCTTCGCCGCCGCCGACTACGCGACCCTCGTCGCCTGGTGGGCGGAGGTGGCCAAGGGCACGAAGACGCAGCTGTACATCGGTGAGGCCCTGTACAAGGCCGGGGCCGCGGGGCAGCCGTCGGAGTGGCGGGACCCGGTCGAACTCTCCCGGCACCTCACACTCGCCGCCGGGTATCCGCAGGTGCGCGGGCATGTGTTCTTCGCCGCCCGGGACGTGGCGGCGGATCCGATCGGGGCGATGGCGCGGGTGGTCGCCGACCACTACGGGCAGCCGGCGAAACCACCCCGCTGAGCCTACGAGGGTCGGGTTTCCTTGTGCCGGATCTCGGTGTCGGGGCCGGGGGAGCAGATGCCCTCGTGCCCGTCCTCGAAGCGGACGCGGAACGGCGGCTCGCCCTTCTGGCCCATCACTTCGACGATCTCGCCGATCTTGTCGTGTTGGCCGACCACCCTGCCGTGCTGGACAAACTTGTCGCCCACGCTTGCGCGCATCAGGCCCTCCTCACGGTCACGACCGTTGGGTGACGGCGATGCAGACGAGTACGGCGACGGCGGTCAGCGGAGCGGCCGCCGCGAGGTGCTCGCCCAGCAGCAGCGCCGACCACACCAGTGTGAGCAGCGGCTGGGCCAACTGCAACTGGCTGGCCTTCGGGATCCCGACGGCCGCCATCCCGCGGTACCAGACGACCAGACCGAGGAACTGCGAGACCACCGACACCCACACCACACCCGCCACACCGTGCCCGGTCAGCTGCACCGGCTCGTACGACAGCGCCAGCGCGGCGGCCGGCAGGCTCAGCGGCAGGCACAGCACCAGTGCCCAGCCGATGACCTGCCAGCCGGGCATGACCCGGGCCAGCCGCCCGCCCTCGGTGTACCCGGCCGCGCACACCAGCAGCGCGGCGAACAGAAAGCCGTCGGCGGCGGTGAGCGCGCCGCCGCTCTGGCCGACGGTGAAGGCGAGCACGGCGGCCGCGCCCGCCAGCGCCGCGAGCCAGAACCGCCGGGAGGGCCGGTGGCCCATGCGCAGGGCCGAGCAGACGGCGGTGGTCAGCGGCAGCAGGCCCACCACGACGGCCGCGTGGGACGTGGTCGAGGTCTCAAGGGCGAGCGTGGTCAGCAGCGGGAAGCCGAGCACCACCCCGGCGGCGACGACCGCGAGGCCCGGCAGATGCCGCCGCTCGGGCAGCGGCACCCTGAGAACCAGCAGACACGCTCCCGCGACCAGCGCCGCGAGGACGCTGCGCACGGCCACCAGCGACCAGGGACCGAAGCTCTCCAGGCCCCAGGCGGTGGAGGGGAAGGTGAGGGAGAAGGCGATCACGCCGAGGGCGGCCTGGGCGGTGCCGAGGGACCGGTGCTCGCGCGGAGCGGGGACCGCTATCGCCGTCGGGATAGTAGCGCTACTCTGTGTTCTCATGCATGAGCGTAGCAGTGTCGGTGAACTGGCAGAACAGCTGCGACGGGAACTGGACCGCTACTCACCCGGCGGAAAGCTCCCGTCGAGCCGGGCCCTGGTCGAGCGGTTCCGGGTGAGCCCGGTGACCGTCTCCCGGGCCCTGGCCCAGCTGGCCGCCGAGGGTCTGGTGGTCACCCGGCCCGGCGCCGGCGCCTTCCGTGCACGGCCGCACACCGTCGCCGCGCCCGCCGGGGACACCTCCTGGCAGCAGGTCGCACTGAGCGCCGACGGCGCCGCCGACCTCGTACCGCGCACGGTGGACGCCTCCGGGGTCACCGTCTCGCTCACCACCCCGCCGCCCGGCGTGCTCGAGTTCAACGGCGGCTACCTGCATCCCACGCTGCAGCCCGAGCGGGCCATGGCCGCGGCCCTCGCCCGGGCCGGCCGGCGGCCCGGCGCCTGGGGGAGGCCGCCGCTGGAGGGGCTGCCGGAACTGCGGGAGTGGTTCGCGCGCGGTATCGGCGGGTCCGTCACCGCGGCCGAGGTGCTGATCGCCGCCGGCGGCCAGGCCGCGCTGGCCACGGCCCTGCGGGCGCTGGCCCCGCCCGGCGCACCGGTCCTCGTGGAGTCGCCCACCTACCCGGGCATGCTGGCCCTGGCCCGCGCGGCCGGCCTGCGCCCGGTCCCGGTGCCGCTCGACCCCGACGGCGTACGCCCCGACCTCCTGGCCGACGCCTTCCGCGCCACCGGCGCCCGGGTCTTCGTCTGCCAGCCCCTGTTCCAGAACCCGACCGGCGCGGTCCTCGCCCCCGACCGCCGCGCCGAGGTGCTGCGCATCGCACGGTCGGCCGGCGCGTTCGTCATCGAGGACGACTTCGTACGGCGTCTCGTGCACGCCGACGCAGGCCCGCTGCCCCGCCCGCTGGCCGCCGACGACCCCGACGGCGTCGTCGTCCACGTCGGCTCGCTGACCAAGGCGACCTCGCCCAGCTTCCGGGTGAGCGCGCTGGCCGCCCGCGGTCCGGTACTGGAGCGCCTGCGCGCCATCCAGGTCGTGGACAGCTTCTTCGTCCCCCGGCCGCTCCAGGAGGCCGCCCTGGAACTCGTCGGCTCCCCGGCCTGGCCCCGCCATCTGCGGGCGCTGTCGGCCGAGCTGAAGACCCGCCGCGACACCATGGCGACGGAACTCGCCCGCCACCTCCCCGAGCTCGCCCTGCCCCACATCCCGTCAGGCGGCTACCACCTCTGGCTCCGCCTCTGCGAGGGCACTTCGGGCACCTCCCAGGCTTTCGGCTCCGGGGGAGAGGCGTCCCTGACCGCCGCCGCCCTGCGCGCGGGCGTGGCCCTCACCCCGGGCCGCCCCTACTTCAGCGCCGAGCCTCCCGCTGCCCACCTGCGCCTGAGCTTCGCGGCGGTGGCCGGGACGGGGGAGATCGTGGAGGGGGTACGGCGGTTGCGGGCGGCGTATGACGAGGTGTTCCGGGCAGGCTGACCGGAAAATCCGGTCGACGCCGGTCCGCCCCCGCTGTGATGATCAACGCATGATGGCGTCCTCGATCAACTTCGGGGTGTACGCCACGGTCTCGGGCGAGCAGGTGGCGTACGCGCGCGTGGTGACCGACCGGGCGCTGTTCGCCTGGCTCGCCGACGTCTACGTCGACCCCTCGGTGCGCGGCAAGGGCGTCGGCACGGCCTTCGTCGGCCGCATCCGGGACCATCTGCGGCCCTTCGGCCTGCGCCGCATCCTGCTCGCCACGGAGGATGCGCACGGGGTCTACGAGAAGCTGGGCTTCCGGCCGCTGGACCGTCCGGACCAGTGGCTGGTTCACCCCTTCGAGTAAGCGCTCGCACACCACGGGTAGCTCACAGGCGGCAGACCTTGACCTGCGGACACCCGAGGCACACCATCACCGCATGCCACTTCGGGTGACGTTCGTCGCGGCCGCGCGCAGTTCCCCCCTGCTCGCGGAGCGCTTCGAGGACGACCGGCCGCTGGACCAGGCCGGCTGGGACGAGGTGCAGCGCGTCGCCGGCGACCTGCTGCCGCTGGCGGCGGCCGAGCTGCGCTACTGCTCCCCGACCCCGCGCAGCCGTGCCACCGGCGACGCCCTGGGATACGCGCCGCTGGTCCAGCTCGGCCTGCGCGACTGCGACATGGGCCGCTGGCGCGGGCTGACGCTGGGCGAGGCGATGGCCCGGGAACCGGACGCCGTGGACGCCTGGCTCGCCGACCCGCGCTCGACCCCGCACGGCGGTGAGTCGCTGCTGGCCTTCATCTCCCGGGTCGGCGGCTGGCTGGACACCCGGCCGGTGGACGACGGCGGCCGGATCGTCGCCGTCGCCGAGCCCTCGGTGATCCGCGCCGCCCTGGTGTACGCCCTGAAGGCACCGCCCGCGTCCTACTGGAACATCGACGTCCGCCCGCTGTCGACGACCATGGTGACGGGCCGGGCGGGCCGCTGGAACCTCCGCTTCGACGGCGCGCCGACTCAGCGCACGCGCGCGTAGTCGGTGGTCAGCACCAGGTCCTTGGCCGGTCCGCGCACCCGCCACACCGTGCGCCAGTGGTCGGCGTCCAGGACGGTGAACTCGCCCCGGTAGAGGTCGGCCGAGCAGGGGTGATCGGCGACGTACCGGCCCGTGGTCAGGTCCAGGTCGTGGAAGGGCCGGCCGTCCGCGAACCGCACGTCCGCCGTGCCCGGGGCGGCCCCGGGCAGAAAACGCAGGGTCCGCGTCGCGGGCCGCGCCACTCCCTGCCAGGTGAAGGTCCCCGACTCCTCGTGCAGCAGCCCGCCGCCGTCGAGCGGACTGAAGAGGGCGGCTCCTTCGAAGCGCCCCTCGTCCCCGCCCGACAGGTCGCGCACCGTCCGCTCCACGCGCCAGCTCCCGGCCAGATAGGCCGGCACGTCGGCCACGGGCCAGAACTCGCCCATCATCACCCCTGTCCGCACGCCCCATTGACGTGCTCATACCCCTTCCCTATCTTGCCGTTCGAAGTGCTGACCATTGTCTGATATTTCGAACGAACCACGAGCCGCGGAGTATCCATGTCACGCACCACCCGCACCAGGCTGAGACTCGGCCTCACGGCAAGCGCTTTCCTGCTGGCCGCCACCGCCGTCCCGCCCCCTGCCCACGCCGCCGACGTCACCGACTACTCGATCACCGTCGACCCCTCTGCCCAGGGCGCCCAGATCGACAAGACGATGTACGGCGTCTTCTTCGAGGACATCAACCGCGCCGCCGACGGCGGCCTGTACGCCGAGCTCGTGCAGAACCGGTCCTTCGAGTACTCCACCGACGACAACCGGTCGTACACGCCCCTGACCGCCTGGACGGTCACCGGCACCGCCCAGGTCGTGAACGACGCAGGCCGCCTCGACGACCGCAACCGCGACTACCTCACCCTGGGCGCCGGTTCGTCGGTCACCAACTCCGGCTACAACACCGGCATCGCCGTGCAGGACGGCAAGAAGTACGACTTCTCGGTGTGGGCCCGCGCGGAGGCGGGCACCACCCTCACCGTGTCCCTGCAGGACGCGGGCGGCACACTGGCCGCCGCGCGGCAGATCGCCGTCGGCAAGAGCGGCTGGGCCCGGTACCGGGTCACCTTCACCGCGACCCGCACCAGCACCACCGGCCGCCTCACCGTCGCCTCCTCGGCCGCCGCCGCGCTCGACATGGTCTCCCTCTTCCCGCGCGACACCTACAAGCACGAGCCGAACGGCCTGCGCAAGGACCTCGCCGAGAAGGTCGCCGCCCTGCACCCGGGCTTCGTCCGCTTCCCCGGCGGCTGCCTGGTCAACACCGGCTCCATGCAGGACTACAGCGAGGCCTCCGGCTGGCAGCGGGCGCGCTCCTACCAGTGGAAGGACACCGTCGGCCCGGTCGAGCAGCGGGCGACGAACTCGAACTTCTGGGGCTACAACCAGTCCTACGGCCTCGGCTACTACGAGTACTTCCGCTTCGCCGAGGACATCGGCGCGATGCCCCTGCCCGTCGTCCCGGCCCTGGTGACCGGCTGCGGCCAGAACAAGGCCGTCGTCGACGACGCCCTGCTCAAGCGGCACATCCAGGACACCCTCGACCTCATCGAGTTCGCACGCGGTCCGGCGTCCTCGGCCTGGGGCAAGCTGCGCGCCGAGATGGGGCACCCGAAGCCCTTCCGCCTCACCCACATCGAGGTCGGCAACGAGGAGAACCTGCCGAACGAGTTCTTCGCCCGCTTCCAGCAGTTCCGCGCGGCCATCCAGGCGAAGTACCCGTCCGTGCAGGTCATCTCCAACTCCGGCCCGGACGACTCCGGCGCGACCTTCGACACGGCCTGGAAGCTCAACCGGGACGCCGAGGTCGACCTGGTCGACGAGCACTACTACAACAGCCCGCAGTGGTTCCTGCAGAACAACGACCGCTACGACTCCTACGACCGCAGCGGCCCGAAGGTCTTCCTCGGCGAGTACGCCTCCCAGGGCAACGCCTTCAAGAACGGCCTCGCCGAGGCGGCCTACATGACCGGCCTGGAGCGCAACGCGGACGTCGTCGAGCTCGCCTCCTACGCCCCGCTGTTCGCCAACGAGGACTACGTCCAGTGGCGGCCGGACCTGGTGTGGTTCAACAACCACGCCTCCTGGGGCTCGGCCAACTACGAGGTCCAGAAGCTGTTCATGAACAACGTGGGCAACCGGGTGGTGCCGTCCACGGCCACCACGACCCCGGACGTCAGCGGCCCGATCACCGGCGCCGTCGGCCTGTCCACCTGGAACACCAGCGCCGCCTACGACGACGTGTCGGTAACCGCCGCCGACGGGAGCACCCTGCTCGGCGACGACTTCTCCGGTGACGCCTCGAAGTGGACCCACACGGGCACCGGCAGCTGGAGCATCCAGGACGGCCAGTACGTGCAGGCGAACGACACCGCCGAGAACACCATGGTGCAGGCGGGCGACCCGGCCTGGCACGACTACGACCTGCACGTGAAGGCCACCAAGAAGTCCGGCAAGGAGGGCTTCCTCGTCGCCTTCGGCGTCAAGGACACCGGCACCTACTACTGGTGGAACCTGGGCGGCTGGAACAACACCCAGAGCGCGGTCGAGCAGGCCGTGGACGGCGGCAAGTCCACGCTGATGGCGAAGGCGGGCTCGGTCGAGACGGGCCGCGCCTACGACATCGACATCAAGGTGCGCGGCCGCCAGGTCACCCTCTTCCTCGACGGGCAGCAGTGGGGCAGCTTCACCGACGACCGGCCGGCCGAGCCGTTCCGCCAGGTCGTCACCCGGGACACGAAGACCGGTGAGCTGATCGTCAAGGTCGTCAACGCGCAAGACTCCGCGGCCCGTACGGCGATCGACCTGGGTGGCCCCGAGGTGGCCTCCCGGGCCGAGGTGACCACGCTCGCCGCCGCGCCCGGCGCGGTGAACACCGAGACGTCCACGGCGGTCGCCCCTCAGACGTCCACCTTCACCGGAGTCGCGGGGACGTTCACGTACACCTTCCCGGCGAACTCCGTCACCTTCCTGCGGATCAGGCAGAGGTAGCCACGGCGTCGTCCGCGGGCTGCTGTCCGAGAGGCAGCGGCCCGCTGCTCGATTCACCTTGAAAACACCTTCCGGAAAGCCTGAGTTCTCCTGCCCGTCACGAAATTCACGCGGTGTTTCCCATATTCGGAAGAAGTCGCCTCAGTTTTCGGTGAGCGCACAACCAACGGGAAACGAGTCCCGTCTAAGACGGCGAATCCATGAGGCGTACATTCCGTGGGGGACCGTCAGAAATGCGATGCAACGCGCGGCGACACCCGGACAGGAACAGGGTGTGAAAGAGATATCCCGACCGAGGCGGGCCGCCGCCCTGCTCGCCGCGGCCGTCACGATCACGGCGTTCTGCGCCGGTGACGTCATCGCCCGCAGCTACCCCTTCGGCCCCCGCACCCGCAGCGTCAACGACCTGGGCAACCAGTACGTGCCCTTCCACGCGCACCTGTGGGACCTCCTGCACGGCAGGGCCGACGGCGGTCTCCTCGTCAACTGGCAGTCGGGCTACGGCTCCAGTTTCCTGCCCGACCTCGGCACCTATCTCGGCAGCCCGTTCGCCCTGCTCGTGGCCCTCTTCCCGCGGGACGAGATCGACCTCGCGGTGTACGTGATCACCGTCCTGAAGATCGCGGCGGCCGCGGCCGCCATGGCCTGCCTGCTGCTCGCCCTGCGCCCTAGGGGGTGTCTTCTGGATCATGTCGGCGACGCGGGGTCTGGCACGCCCATCTGCCGCGTTGTCGTCGGTCCCCGACGCTCCGCGTCGACTCCCTCCTCCGCCTTGCAGCTGCACGCACCAGACCCCGCTCAGGTCGGCCGCAACGGGCCGTCGCTTTCCGCCGACCTGATCCAGAAGACACCCCCCGGCCGCTGGTGGGCGGCCGGCCTGCTCGGTGCCTCGTACGCCCTGTGCGGCTGGAGCGTCGCCGACGCCTCCTACAACCCGATGTGGCTCGACGGCCTCATCGCGCTGCCCCTGCTCTGCCTGGTCGGCGAATGGGCCCTCGCCGGACGCCGCCGCCACCTCGGCGTCCTCGTCGTGGCCCTCGCCTGGATCGCGAACTTCTACACCGCCTACATGGCCACGCTCGGCGCCGGCCTGGTGCTGCTGCTCCGTCTGCTGCTGGCGGACCTGCCCCGCCGGCGGGCGCTCGCCGCGGCGGGCCGCGCCGCCCTCACCGTCGCCCTCGGCGTGGGCCTCGCCGCCCCGCTGGTGACGGTGGTCTACTTCGGCACCCAGCACGCCTACCCGGGCCGCGTCCGTCAGTTCGCCCCGGTGGCGAGCGAGGACCTGCTCGCCCGGCTGCTGCCGACGACGTACGGCTTCGGCTCCCCGGCCGTCTACGTGGGCATCACGGCCCTGCTGCTCGCCCTCGCCCTGCCGTTCCACCGGGGGGTCCCCGCCCGGGTGCGCACGGGCTGGACCCTCCTCGTGCTCGCCGTGACCCTGTCGCTGCAGTGGGCGCCGACCCACCTGGTCTGGCACGCCTTCGCCACCCCGCAGGGCAGCCCATACCGCCAGGCCTTCGTGCTCTGCGGACTGCTGGTGATCGCCGCCTGGCACACCCTGTCCTACGGCCCGCCCGACCGGCGCGCGCTCGCGGCGGCCGCCGGGCTCCTCGCCCTCATCACCCTCGTCGCGAGCCGAAGCCACCTGGTCCGGTTCTTCGCCTGGCCGGTACTGCTGCTCGCCACCGTCGGCGCGCTCGGCGGACTGGCCCTGCTGGCCCGCGCCGACGCCGGGCAGCGCTCCCGGCTGGCCGGCCTGGCCGTCGTACTCCTGCTCGGCGCGCAGCTCGGTGAGACCGCCGCCACCTCCGCCGTGGCCACGCGGCTGCGCCTCGCGCACATGGACGACTACCTGCCCTGGGGACAGCGGCAGCAGCGGCAGGCGGAGGCGATCGCCGGCGCCGACGGCTGGCCCCGCTACCGCACCGACCCCGGGCGCGAGCAGACCGTCGGCAACGACCCGATGCTGGTCGGGGGCCAGGGCGCCCAGTACTACAGCAGCGTGACCTCCGACGTCCTCAGCCGGACGCTCACCGCGCTCGGGGACGGCTGGACCTCGCGCGGCCGGAACCTGCAGAGCCTCGACAACGCCGTCACCGACGCCATCTTCTCCGTGGGCGCGCGGGTGCACTCTCCGCCCGACCCGCACCAGAACTGGTTCCCGCAGGACGGCAGCGGGGTGACGGTGTCCCGCCAGGACGTACCGCCCCTGGTGACGGTTCGTTCGACCGGCTCCGCCACTCATGCCGGCCTCTCCGCGTTCGGTCCGTCGCCGTACCGCAACCAGGAACTGCTGCTGGGCACCCGCGTCTACACCGTGCCCCGCCCCACCGTGCGCACCAGCGCAGGGCGGGTGCCGAGCCGCGACGTCGACGACCGGCCCGGCCTGCTCATCGGTGCGCTGCCCTTCGCGACCGCCCCGCACAAGCCGGCCATCACGGCCCGGTGCCCGGCCGGCAGCGAGGTGTACCTGTGGGCGCCGCACCTCTCGGGCACCGCGCGGCTCACCGGTGCCACGGCGCAGGACCCGACCGGGCGGTTCCGCTCCGACCACCCCGTCACCAAGATCGCGCCCATGCAGCGGCTCGGCACGGTGCCGGCCTCCGGCCGCCTGCGGATCGAACTGTCGCCGGACAAGCCGAGCGTCATCCCGGACGGTGCGGTCGGCTGCCTGGACACCGCCCGGCTGCACACCGCGGTCGAACGGCTCAAGGCCACCGGCGCCACCGAGGTGACCGTCTCCGACGGCACCATCCGGGCCGAACTCCCGCCCGGCAGCAGGGGAACCGCCGTCGTCGCGGCCCCCCGGATCGCCGGCTGGCGCTGCGCCGTGGGCGACGGACCGCAGCGGCCCGCGGGGGAGTACCACGGCTTGATCGCCGTCCCCCTCGACGGCACCTCGACCTCGCTGACCTGCACCTTTCATCCGCCGGGCCTGCGCCTGGGCGCGGCCGTCGGGGGTGCTTCGCTCCTCACGCTCGGCCTGCTCGCCACCTTCACCGCCGTCCGCCGCCGACGCGTCCCGGCACCGTCCACGACCACACCGCCACACGAGCGCGTGACCGCCGCACTCTGACCGCGCCCCTGGGGGGACCACCATGCTGATATCGATCGTCGCACCCTGCTACAACGAGCAAGACGTCCTCGAACGCTTCCACGAGCAGATCCAGAAGATCGCGGACGAGCTGCTGCCGCTCGGCCACGACATGGAGTTCGTGTACGTCGACGACGGCAGCCGGGACCGCACACTCGCCGTCCTCAAGCACCTCGCCGAGTGCGACTCCCGGGTGCGGTACGTCTCCTTCAGCCGCAACTTCGGCAAGGAGGCGGCCCTGCTCGCCGGCCTGAGGCACGCCTCGGGCGACTCGGTGGTCGTCATGGACGCCGACCTCCAGCACCCGCCGGCGCTGATCAAGCGGATGGTGGAGCTGCGCGGCCGGGGCTACGACCAGGTCATCGCCAAGCGCACCCGCACCGGCGACGGCCTCGCCCGCACCGTCACCGCCCGCCTGTACTACCGGCTCATCAACCGCATGGTCGACGTCGAACTCGCCGACGGCGTCGGCGACTTCCGCCTGCTGTCGCGCCGCGTGGTGGACGCGATCCTGAACCTGACCGAGTACAACCGCTTCTCCAAGGGCCTGTTCGCCTGGGTCGGCTTCCCGAGCACCACCTTCGAGTACGAGAACGCGGTGCGCGAGGCCGGCAGCAGCTCCTGGTCCTTCCGCAGCCTGCTCAACTACGGCCTCGACGGCCTGCTGTCCTTCAACAACCGGCCGCTGCGCGCCGCCCTGTGGCTGGGCATGGGCCTGCTGCTGTGCGCCGGGCTGTACACCGCCTGGATCGTGGGCGCCGCGCTCGTCAACGGGGTCCAGACACCCGGGTACGTGACCATCATCACCGCCGTCACGGCCCTGGCGGGCGTGCAGATGGTCATGCTGGGGGTCATCGGGGAGTACACGGGCCGCATCTACTACGAGGTGAAGGGGCGCCCGCACTTCCTGGTGAAGGCCACCAACGTGGAACGGACGAAAGACCTCATCCCTTGATCTCGAGACAGATCTTCACCTTCGCGGTGGTCGGTGTCGTCAACACGGCCACCTACTACGGTCTTTACCTATTGTTTCTGACGTGGTTGCCGTATCTTGCCGCGCACATTCTGGCATTTCTGCTCAGCATGATCGGATCCTTTTTCCTGAACGCGCGTTTCACCTATCGGACCCCGCCGACCTGGCGGAAATTCCTGCTGTTCCCGCTGACCAACGCCACCAATTTCCTGATCACCACCGCCGGTGTCTATGTGATCGTCGACGTCCTCCACGCCGGCAGCCGCTTCGCCCCGCTGCTCGCCTCGGCGACGGCGATCCCGGTCACCTTCGTCGTGTCCCGCTGGGTGATGCTCCCCAAGTCGATTGCATAAACGTGCAGCGATACGTATAGTCATGCCATCCAGAGGAGGATGGACATGGCGGTACGTGCGGCGGTGGCCGGAGCGAGCGGATACGCGGGCGGAGAGGTCCTGCGCCTGCTCCTCGCACACCCCGAGGTCGAGATCGGTGCCCTGACCGGCAACTCCAACGCCGGCCAGCGGCTCGGCGCGCTCCAGCCGCATCTGCTGCCGCTGGCCGACCGCGTGCTGACCGAGACCACGGCCGAGGCCCTCGCCGGGCACGACGTCGTCTTCCTGGCGCTGCCGCACGGGCAGTCCGCCGCCGTCGCCGAGCAGCTCGGCCCGGACGTCCTCGTGGTCGACATGGGCGCCGACTTCCGGCTCGAGGACCCGGCCGACTGGGAGCGGTTCTACGGCTCCCCGCACGCCGGCACCTGGCCCTACGGCCTTCCCGAACTTCCGGGCGCCCGCCGCGCGCTGGAGGGGTCCAAGCGCATCGCGGTGCCCGGTTGCTACCCGACCGCCGTCACCCTCGCCCTGTTCCCGGCCTACGCCGCCGGGATCGCCGAGCCGGAGGCCGTGATCGTCGCCGCGTCCGGCACCTCCGGCGCGGGCAAGGCGCCCAAGCCGCACCTGCTCGGCAGCGAGGTCATGGGCTCCATGTCGCCGTACGGCGTCGGCGGCGGCCACCGGCACACGCCCGAGATGATCCAGAACCTCAGCTCGGTCGCCGGGGAGCGGATCGCCGTCTCCTTCACGCCGACCCTCGCGCCGATGCCCCGCGGCATCCTCGCCACCTGCAGCGCCACCGCCAGGGAAGGGGTCACCGGCGAGTCCCTGCGCGCCGCCTACGAGAAGGCCTACGCCGACGAACCGTTCGTCCACCTGCTCCCCGAGGGCCAGTGGCCCGCGACGGCGTCCGTCTACGGTTCCAACGCCGTTCAGGTGCAGGTCGCATACGACGACGCCGTGGGCCGCATCATCGCGATCAGCGCCATCGACAACCTGACCAAGGGCACCGCGGGCGGTGCCGTCCAGAGCATGAACATCGCCCTGGGTCTCGACGAGACCACCGGGCTTTCCACGATCGGAGTCGCGCCGTGAGCGACGCACGTGCAGCCGCCGGGCCGCAGACGACGACGAAAGCCGCACCGCTGCGCTGCACGGGCGGAGAAGCGAACAAGGAGATGCAGTGAGTGTCACGGCAGCCAAGGGGTTCACGGCGGCGGGCATCGCCGCCGGGATCAAGGAGAACGGCAACCCTGACCTGGCCCTCGTGGTCAACAACGGGCCGCGCCGTGCCGCCGCGGGCGTCTTCACCTCCAACCGTGTGAAGGCCGCGCCGGTGCTCTGGTCCGAGCAGGTCCTCAAGGGCGGTCAGGTGTCGGCCGTGGTCCTCAACTCCGGCGGCGCCAACGCCTGCACCGGCCCCAAGGGCTTCCAGGACACCCACGCCACCGCCGAGAAGGCGGCCGAGGTGCTCGGCCGCGGCGCCATCGAGGTCGCCGTCTGCTCCACCGGCCTCATCGGCGTGCTGCTGCCCATGGACAAGGTCCTCGCGGGAGTGGAGACGGCGGCCGGCTCCCTGAGCGAGCACGGCGGCGAGAAGGCCGCCATCGCCATCAAGACCACCGACACCGTCCACAAGACGTCCGTGGTGACCAGGGACGGCTGGACCGTCGGCGGCATGGCCAAGGGCGCGGGCATGCTCGCCCCCGGCCTCGCCACCATGCTGGTCGTGCTCACCACGGACGCGGAGCTGGAGAGCGGCGTACTGGACAGGGCGCTGCGCGCGGCGACGCGCACGACCTTCGACCGCGTCGACTCCGACGGCTGCATGTCCACCAACGACACGGTGCTGCTGCTCGCCTCCGGCTCGGCCGGGGTCACCCCGGAGTACGAGGAGTTCGCCGAGGCCGTACGGCAGGTCTGCGACGACCTCGGGCAGCAGCTGATCCGCGACGCCGAGGGCGCCAGCAAGGACATCAAGGTCGAGGTGATCAACGCCGCGACCGAGGACGACGCCGTCGAGGTGGGCCGCTCCATCGCCCGCAACAACCTCCTCAAGTGCGCGATCCACGGCGAGGACCCCAACTGGGGCCGCGTCCTGTCGGCGATCGGCACCACCAAGGCCGCCTTCGAGCCCGACCAGCTCAATGTCGCCATCAACGGCGTCTGGGTCTGCAAGAACGGCGGCGTCGGAGACGACCGCGAGCTGGTCGACATGCGCTACCGCGAGGTGCACATCGTCGCCGACCTCGCGGCCGGCGGCGAGACCGCCACCATCTGGACCAACGACCTCACCGCCGACTACGTCCACGAGAACAGCGCGTACAGCTCATGACCACTCGCAAGCACACGGCCCTGCCGAAAGCCCAGATCCTCATCGAGGCGCTGCCCTGGCTGACCCGGCACCACGGCAAGATCGTCGTCATCAAGTTCGGCGGCAACGCCATGGTGAACGAGGAGTTGAAGGCCGCCTTCGCCCAGGACGTCGTCTTCCTGCGGCACGCCGGCCTCAAGCCGGTCGTGGTGCACGGCGGCGGCCCCCAGATCAGCGCCGCCCTCGACCGGCACGGCATCGTCAGCGAGTTCAAGGCGGGCCTGCGCGTCACCACCGAGGACGCCATGGACGTCGTACGGATGGTGCTGGCCGGACAGGTGCAGCGCGAGCTGGTCGGCCTGCTCAACCAGCACGGCCCGCTCGCCGTGGGCCTGACCGGCGAGGACGCCCACACCATCACCGCCACCAAGCACCAGCCCGAGATCGACGGCGAGCCGGTCGACATCGGGCGGGTCGGCGAGATCACCGCGATCGACACGGGCGCGATCGAGGCCCTGCTCGCCGACGGCCGCATCCCGGTCGTGTCGTCGATCGCCCGGTCCCAGGACGCCTTCGACAAAGGGGGCCAAGTCTACAACGTCAATGCTGATACGGCGGCTGCGGCACTCGCTGCGGCACTGGGGGCCGAGACCCTCATGGTCCTCACCGACGTCGAGGGCCTCTACGAGGACTGGCCGAACTCCGACGAGGTGATCAGCCGCCTCACCGCTTCCCAGCTGGAGAAGCTGCTGCCGGAGCTGTCCTCCGGCATGGTGCCGAAGATGGAGGGCTGCCTGCACGCCGTGCGCAACGGCGTGACGACCGCCCGAGTCATCGACGGCCGGGTCCAGCACTCGATCCTGCTGGAGATCTTCACCGACGAGGGCATCGGCACGATGGTCGTGCCCGACGGAGCCGAGGGGGAGCAGTCATGACGGGGACCGCGACCAACGCAGAGCTGACCGCGCGCTGGCAGGGCGCGCTCATGAACAACTACGGCACCCCGCGACTGCCCCTCGTCCGCGGCGAGGGCACAAGGCTCTGGGACGCCGACGGCAAGGAGTACCTGGACTTCGTCGGCGGCATCGCGGTCAACGCGCTCGGCCACGCCCACCCGGCCGTCGTCGAGGCGGTGAGCCGGCAGATCGCCTCTCTCGGGCACGTCTCCAACCTGTTCGTCGCCGAACCGCCCGTCGCCCTCGCCGAACGCCTCCTCCAGCTCTTCGGCCGGGACGGCAAGGTCTTCTTCTGCAACTCCGGCGCCGAGGCCAACGAGGGCGCCTTCAAGATCGGCCGGCTGACCGGGCGCACCCACATGGTGGCCACCACGGGCGGCTTCCACGGCCGCACCATGGGCGCCCTCGCGCTCACCGGCCAGCCCGGCAAGCAGGCGCCCTTCCTGCCGCTGCCCGGCGATGTCACCCACGTCCCCTACGGCGACGCCCAGGCACTGGCCGCGGCGGTCACCGAGGAGACGGCCCTCGTGATCATCGAGCCGATCCAGGGCGAGAACGGGGTCGTGGTGCCCCCGGCCGGCTACCTCAAGGCGGCCCGGGCGATCACCGCGGCCACCGGGGCGCTGCTCGTCCTGGACGAGGTGCAGACGGGCATCGGCCGTACCGGGAGCTGGTTCGAGTACCAGGCCCACGAGGGCGTCCTGCCCGACGTGGTCACGCTCGCCAAGGGGCTCGGCGGCGGGCTGCCGCTCGGCGCCACCGTGGCCTTCGGGCGGGCCGCCGACCTGCTCCAGCCCGGCCAGCACGGCACGACCTTCGGCGGCAACCCGGTCGCCTGCGCCGCGGGACTCGCCGTCCTCGACACCATCGCGGCCGAGGGGCTGCTGGAGAACGTGAAACGGCAGAGCGGCGCACTACAGGAGGGAATCGAGGCGCTCGACCACCCGTTGATCGATTATGTCCGGGGTGCGGGCCTCCTCCTGGGTATCGTGCTCACCGGGCCGCACGCACCGCAGGTGCAGCAGGCGGCCCAGGAGGCCGGGTTCCTGGTGAACGCGCCCGCTCCCGACGTCGTACGGATCATGCCGCCGCTGAACCTGACCGACGACGAGACAGGCGCCTTCCTCCGGGCGCTGCCCGGCATCCTCGACGCAGCGAACCCAGCGAATGGGGACGGACGATCCGGAGAATGAGACGACGATGAGCCAGGCGCAGGACCACGAGCAGGGGGCCGGGGCCGGGCCCGCCGTGCCGCAGACCCGCACCGCACGGCACCGCCGGATCGTGGACATCCTCAACCGGCAGCCGGTGCGGTCGCAGAGCCAGCTGGCGAAGCTCCTCGCCGACGACGGGCTGAGCGTCACGCAGGCGACGCTGTCGCGGGACCTCGACGAGCTGAACGCGGTCAAGATCCGCAACACCGACGGCGAGCTGATCTACGCGGTGCCCAGCGAGGGCGGCTTCCGCACGCCGCGCGCTCCGCTCGGGGAGTCGGCGAAGGAGGAGCGGATGCGGCGCCTGTCCCAGGAGCTGCTGATCTCCGCGGAGGCCTCCGCCAACCTGGTGGTCCTGCGCACTCCGCCCGGGGCAGCGCAGTTCCTCGCCTCGGCCATCGACCAGGCCGAGCTGCACGACATCCTGGGCACCATCGCCGGTGACGACACCCTGCTGCTGATCAGCCGGGAACCGACCGGGGGACAGGCCCTCGCGGACCATCTGCTGCGGCTGGCGCAGAACGGACACTGACCCGCATGCGGGGCCCGGCCCGCCGACGGAGAATGGGAATGTGATCTTCCGCGGTGAGCGGGCAATCCCCTGGCGGCGGCCGACCGTATCCAAAGGTGTGTCGGGTTCCCGGTTCCCCGTGGGCCGCCTCCCGGACGAGGCTCTGCTGTCCGGGCTGGCCACCGGTGATCCGGAACTCGCGGTCACCTTCGTACGGAGGTTCCAGCACCGGGTCTTCGGTGTCGCGATGGCTGTCACCGGAGACCCGCAGCTGGCCGAGGACATCGCCCAGCAGACGTTCGAGCGTGCGTGGCGTCATGCCCAGATCTACGACTCGCGCCGCGGTTCGGTCATGACCTGGCTGACGACCATCGCGCACAACCTCGCCATCGACGCCGTCCGTGCACGGCGGTCGGATCCGGTGGCACCCGAGGATCTCGACGCCCTCCTGGGTGTCGTCACCGAGACCCCCGAGCAGTGGGCGCTTGCCGAGGAGGCCTCGTCCCAGCTCCGGGCCGCGGTGGCGCGGCTGCCGCGGGAACAGGCCCGTGCGCTGGTGATGGCAGGGATCTATGGAATGACGGCCCAGCAGATCGCCGACTCGGAGCACATTCCGCTGGGCACGGCCAAGACACGGATCAGGGCTGCGATGGCGAAACTGCGGACCACGCTCGCCTCTCCGAAGCGAGGCGACCATGTCGAGTGACGTGAACTGCGACAAGGTGCGGGAGATCGGCGCCGAACTCGCGCTGGGCGTGCTGCCCGGGCGCGAGCGGGCCGAGGCGGTCGCGCATCTGGACGGGTGCGCGGACTGCCGGGAGTACGTCGAGCAGTTGACCCTCGTCGGCGACGGCCTGATCGGCCTGCTGCCGGACCGTGAGCCGCCGCCCGGGTTCGAGACCCGCGTGGCGCGCGACCTGGCCCGGGCGGCGGCGCACGAGGGGCGCCCCGGGCGCGCGTCCGGCCTCGCGCATCAGGGCCTGCGCGATCACGCCCGCCGGGCCCGGCTGCGGATCGCCTCGGTCGCGGTCGCCTTCGCCGTCGCCTGCGGGTTCGCCGGCTGGGCGATCGGCACCGCAGTCGAGGAGGTCACGGCCTCGCCGCCCGCCGCCGTCGTGAGTGAACCGGTACTGGTCGGAGACCTGATCTCGGCCGGAGGCGGCGCGGAGCCCGTCGGCGAGATCTACGCCCACCCCGGGCACCCCGGCTGGGTCTTCATGACCGTCGCACTCACCGGCCCCGGCACCCCGTACAGCGGCAGGGTCACCTGCCTCCTCGAGCGCTCCGACGGCTCGACGGTCCGCGCCGGCGACTTCGAGCTGCGGGGCGGACACGGCCAGTGGGGCGCCTCGACTCCCATCGACCCCGCGGCACTCTCCGGCGTCCGCCTGGTGTCCGCCGACGGCACCGTCCTCGCCTCGGCCCCGCTGGAGACGGGCCACGTCGTGACCCCGAAGGACTGAACACAGGGCCGGCCCTCAGGGGCGGGAGGCGAGGTGCCGCGGGCCGGGCAGCACGGTCTCCAGGGCGGCGGCCAGTTCGGTGACCGTGGGCCGGGACGGCGCGTCGGCGTGGAGGCAGCTGTCGACGGTGGAGGGTGGGCGGCAGGCGTCGACGGGAGGTGATCGGCGGGGCGCTCCGCTTCCAGCTGGAGGTACCGGGCATCCGGGGCGGTGTCACTGTCGGTCTCGTCCCTGGCGTAGGGCTCGGCTGCCCTCTCGCCACGAGCGAACCCGGCGCCGGCCCGTCTCAGTGGGGGGACGCGGGGTGCCGTGGGCCGCCGGGCAGCGCGGTCTCCAGGGTGGCGGCCAGTTCGGTGACCGTGGGCCGGGACGGCGCGTCGGCGTGGAGGCAGCTGTCGACGGTGGCGGCCAGGGAGGGTGGCAGGCGTCGACGGGAGGTGATCGGCGGGGCGCTCCGCTCCAGCTGGAGGTACCGGGCGTCCGGGGCGGTGTCACTGTCGGTCTCGTCCCCTGCGTAGGAGTCGGCCGGCCTCTCGCCGCAGTGGAACGGCAGCTCGCCGCAGGCGACCTCGTACAGGGTGATGCCGATGCCCCACACGTCGGCGGCTGCTGTCAGCGGTCCGCCGCGGGCCTGCTCGGGGGCGAGATAGCAGCACGTGCCCACGCCCGCGGGCGCACGCCCGGGCGGCCGCGCGACGCTCAGGTCCAGCACCTTCGCATGACCGCGCTCCACCACCACGTTGGACGGCTTGAGGTCCAGATGCAGCAGGCCCTGTCCATGGAGGTAGTGGACCGCCGAACACAGCTGGACGCCGAGGAGCGCCACGTCGGCGGCGGACGGCCGCCGCCGCAACCGGTGCAGGAGGTGGGACAGCGTCTCCCCGGTCAGGGTCTCCAGGACCACGAGCGGCTCGGGCGAAGCGAAGGCCGCGTACCCGCGCACCAGGTGCGGATGGCTGAAGCCGCACAGCCAGCGGCCCTCCCGCAGCAGCCGCTCGCGCAGCCGGGACTCCCCCCGGCGGTCGGGACGCACCGTCTTCACCACGCAGCGGCAGGCCCGTTCCTCGCTCCAGGCGTCGTAGACGTCGAGCCAGCCGGTGCGCGTCAGATGCGCCAGGACCTCGTAGCCCGGGACCGGTCTCGCTCCCGGTGCCAGGGGCGGGGGCGCCTCGGCGCTCACGACCGCACCTTCCCCGGGGCCGCGGACCTGGTCGCGCTGTTCAGACGGTGCAGCCGGGCGTAGGTCCCGTCGCGGCCGAGCAGCTCGTCGTGGGCGCCGTGCTCGACGACCCGGCCGTGGTCGAGGACCACGATGCGGGTGGCGTCACGGACGGTCAGCAGGTTGTGGGAGATGACGACGGTCGTCCGCCCCGCCATGAGCCGGCGCAGCGGGTCCATGATCCGCCGGCCCGACCGGACGTCGAGCCCGGTGGTCGGTTCGTCGAGCAGCAGCACGGGCGCGTCCCTGATCATCGCGCGGGCGATCGCCAGGCGCTGGCACTGTCCGCCGGACAGCGTCCGGCCGCGCTGGCCGACCAGCGTGTCGTAGCCCTCCGGGAGCGCCTCGATGAACTCGTGCGCGTCCGCGGCGCGCGCCGCCGCGACGATGTCCGCCTCCGTCGCCTCCGGCCGGCCGTAGGCGATGTTGTCCCGCACGGTGCCGTGGAAGACGAGCGTCTCCTGCAGCACCACCGCGACGCTCTCCCGTACGTCGGACAGGCGCAGGGTGCGCAGGTCGGTCCCGTCGAGGCGGACCGCTCCCCGGTCGGGGTCGTAGAAGCGCAGCTGCAGCTTCGCGACCGTCGACTTGCCGGCCCCGCTGGCCCCGACCAGCGCCAGCGTCTCGCCGGGCGCCACGCGGAAGGACACGTCCGACAAAGCCCAGGAGGAGGCACCGGGATAGCGGAACCAGACGCCGTCGAACTCCACCTCGCCCCGCGCCCGGCCGATCCGCCGGGCACCCGGGGCCTCGGCCACCTGCGGCCGCTGGTCCAGCAGCTCGATGATCCGCTCGGCCGAGGCGGACGCCGCGTAGAAGGTGGTGCCGAGGTGGGACAGGCTGCGGACGGGGCTGTAGAGCTTGCCGATCAGCGCCAGGAAGACCAGCAGCCCGCCCAGGGTGAGTTCGCCCTGGGCCAGCTTCCAGGTGCCGAGGCCCATGACCGCGAGACCGCCGGTCACCTCGATGATCTCCACGACGGGTCCGTAGACCGCCCGGATCCGCGCCGAGGCCATCGCCGCCCGGAACCTGCCGGTGTTCTCCCGGTCGAACCGGCGCGCCTCCCACCCCTGCCGGTTGTACGCCTGCACCAGGGCGACGTTGCCCAGCGACTCCTCGGCGACCGCGCTGATCGATCCGCTACGGCGCCTGCGCTCCCGCGAGGCCTCCTTGATCAGCCCCGAGAAGTGCCGCGCGGCCCCCCAGAACAGCGGCACGATCACGAGCGCGAACAGGGTCAGGTCCCACTGCAGGTAGAACAGCAGGCCGAGGAAGACGCCCAGGCGGACCACGTAGTAGAGGGCGTCCGCCACTCCCGAGAGCAGGAACGTCTCGACCGCGTCGACGTCGCCGGTCACCCGCGACAGCACGTCCCCGAGCCGTCGGCGTTCGAAGAAGCCGAGCGACAGCCCCTGGACGTGCCGGAACACGTCGGAGCGCAGCGAGAGCAGGAAACGTTCGCCGACCCAGGTCGACGTCACGTCGTCGGCGAACCCCAGGATGCCGGAGCAGACGACGAGACCCAGATAGGCCGGTGCGATCCACAGGAAGGGTCTGAGATCCCGGGGGACGAGCACGTCGTCCACGACGATCTTGAAGAGCCAGACCTCGGTCGCGTCGACGACGGGCCCGAGCACGCTGAAGAGGACGACGGGCACGAGCCAGCGCCGGCCACCGCGGGTGTACGGCCAGAACCGGCGGAACACCTCACGCGGGGCCACCGCGGGCGCGGCCGCGACCACGGCGTCGGACGTCTCGTCCACCGCCGTCAGCCGCCGCAGGAACTGCGCCATGGCATGCATTCCTCGGGGTGCGGCGAAGCGGACCGGGTCCTTGCGTCGCCGGTCCGCTCAGCCTCCGTGTGCGATCAGTGGCCGCTGTGGCCGTGGCGGTCGCCGTGGCCGTGGTCGTGGCCGTGACGGTCGCCGTGGTCATGACGGTCGCCGTGGTCGTGACGGTGCCCGTGCCGTGAAGTGTCGTGGTCCGACGAGTCCTTGCCGTGGTCCCCGTGCTTCGCCGGCATCAGGCTGCTGAAGATAGCCATATGGATCCTCCTGAAACTAGCTTCACAGGGGATACGGCTCAGCGCGGAATCGGGATCGCGTTCCGGTTGAAAATCGAATTTCCGTGCAAACGTACGGAAATGCCTGCGCAGGCGTACAGAAATCACCGCGCGAGAAAACGACCTGGTCAGCCCAGCCGCGCGGCCAGCCCCCCGGTGCACCGCACCTCGTCGCCCGCGGTGATCAGCAGGCCCTCGACGTCCGGCAGCGACTCCAGCCAGGCCAGCCCCGCCCGCGACCCCATCGCGAACGCCGCCGTGGCCCAGCAGTCCACCCAGGTCAGCCGGGGCCCCACCACGGTCACGGCGACCAGGTCCGTCACCGCAGACCTGCCGGTCCGCGGATCCACGATGTGCGCACCGCGCTCCGCCGTACCGGAAGTGGCCACCGACAGCTCGTCCACCCCGGCCGCCGAGATCACCGCCGCCAGCCCGCCCGGCCGCAGGGGATCGGCCACCCCCACCCGCCACGGCCGCTGCGGCTCCGGCGCGCCCAGCATCTGGACGTCACCGCCGCCGTTCACGCTGACCCCGCACACCCCGTCGACCGCGGCCAGCAGCCGCGCCGCCCGCTCCGCCGACCAGCCCTTCACGATCCCGGTCGGGTCCAGCGAGCCCCGGTACCGGGTGCTGAACCAGCCCTCGCTCGCCCGCTCCGCCTCGGCCGCGAGCTCCAGCACCTCGGCCACCTCGGGGGCACACTGCGCCACGGCCAGCTCGCCCCGGGCCAGCCGGGACACCTCGCTGTCCTCGCGGTACGTGGAGAAGAGCGCGTCGACCCGGTGCAGGTCCGCGACCGCCTCCCGAAGGGCCTGCCGTACCGCATCGGGTTCCCCGCCGCGCACGTCGAAGGAGAAGACGGTCCCCATGACCTCCTCCGCATGACGCACCGCGGCGGGAGCTTCAGCCGGCTCGGCCACCGCGTCAGCCACCGGCCTGGTCCAGCGCCGACTGCAGCGACTGCTGGTAGCCGGTGCTGGTGTAGGTGGCGCCGGAGACCGCGTCGATGGTCGCGTTCCCGGCCGCGACGGCCTCCTGGTTGAGCTTGGGCACGGCGAGGTCGGTCTTCTGGTCGCTGAGGCCGCCCTTGGGCGCCTGCACCGCCTCGGCCTTGGTGATCTTGCCGCCCGCGACCGTGATCCGCACCTGCACCGGGCCGTACTGCGTCTGGGCGACCTTGCCGGTGACGGTACGCGCCCCAGCCTGACCCGAGCCGGACGAGCCGGACGAACCGGAGGAGCCCGCCGAGGAGGCCTTCACCTTGTCCAGCGCCGACTGCAGGGATTTCCTGTACCCCGTGCTCGTGTACGTCGCCCCGGACACCGCGTCGATCTGCGCACTCTGCGCCGCGACGGCCTCCTGGTTGAGTTTGGGCACGGCGAGGGCGGTCTTCTGGTCGCTGAGGCCGCCCTTGGGCGCCTGCACCGCCTCCGCCTTGGTGATCTTGCCGCCCGCGACGGTCAGCCGTACCTGCACGACCCCGTACTCGGTCTGTGCCGCGTCACCGGTCACCGTGCCGGACCCGGCTCCGCCCTGCGGCGCCTCCTGCCCCGCCGCCGTCTGCTGCGATGCCGCGCCCGCCGCCGACGCCGCGGCCGGATCCGACGCGGGCTTCAGCGACAGCAGCAGCACGACGCCGGACACGGTGGCCGCGGTGGCCAGCACGACGCGCCGTAGGGGGTGGCTCTTCCTCATCGCTTTACAGCTCCCGCTCACATCTCGAACGACTCGTGGTGGATACGGCGCGCGGGGACTCCCGCGCCGCGCAGTGCCTCGTACACCGACTGCGCGAACCCGGGCGGGCCGCACATGAAGACATCGTGGCGCTCGATGTCCGGGATCTTCCGCTGGAGGTTCTCCGCGGAGATGTCCGGCCGCTCGCCGTCGGGGCTGTTGACCGCGTACATCAGCCGGGCGCCCCGCTCGTCGGCGATCGTGGCCAGCTCGTCCCACAGCGCCAGGTCCTGGGTGGTGTTGGCCCGGTAGAGCAGGGTGATGTCACCGGCCGCCCCGGGCAGCGTCTCGAACAGCGCCCGCATCGGCGTGATGCCGACCCCGCCCGCCACCAGCAGCACCTTGCCCTTGCTGCGCCGCTGCGCCGTCATCGCGCCGTACGGGCCCTCCGCCCACACCCGGGTGCCGGGCGTCAGCTCGCGCAGCCGGGCGCTGTGGTCGCCGATCGCCTTCACCGTGATCCGCAGCATGTCGGGGCGGGGCGCCGCCGACAGCGAGTACGGGTGCGAGCTGAACCGCATCCCGGGCGCGAGGAACCGCCAGCGGAAGAAGTGGCCCGCCTCCGCGCCCATCCGGTGCAGCTTCCGCCCGCCGATCAGCACGGACACGATGCCCGGCGTCTCCTCGATCACCGCCTCGACGCGCATGCGGTGACGGAGGTTCAGCCGGATCGGGGTGAGGATCCGGTACCAGAACACGAGCGCGGTGACGCTGCCGTAGAGCCCGTACCAGAAGGTCTTGGCGGACGGCTCGACCGCGAAGTCGTTGCCGGAGGTGATCTGGTGCCAGAACGTCAGGAACACCGCCGCGTACGTGAGCAGGTGGACGTGGTACCAGGTGTCGTACGGCAGCCTGCGGCGGACCGGGCCGATCGACGTCAGGCCGATGACCACGAACAGGCCGGTGCCGATGGCGGCCTTGCCCATGTCCGGGAGCTGGTTGATGGAGTCGATGGTCTGCTGGACGATGTCGCCGAGCGACTTGCCCGCCTGGAGCGCGTACCCCCACATGGTGAGGAAGACGTGCGCCACGACCAGGCTGAGCGTGTACCGGCCGCTCATCGCGTGCCAGCGGGCCACCCGGTCGGAGCCGACGCGCCTCTCCAGCGCCGGTACGCGCGCCATCTGGAGGACGACCAGCGCCATCAGATAGCCGGCCAGCAGGCCGGTGATGCGGCCCGCGTTCAGGATCTTGCTGTTGTCGTCGGCGATGGACGAGGTGTTGTGCCACCAGAGCCACAGCACGGCCGCCGCGCCCGCCGCGACCGCGAGCAGCAGCGGAACGGCCGGGGAGCGGCGCGGGCGGATGCGGCGCATCGTCTGGCGGCGGGCGGCACGTCCGCCTGCGAGCGTGGTGGTCACGGTTCCTCCGTGGGGACTTGACCCTTGGCCCACAGATACGTGCCGGATGCGGTATGTGTTCAGAGCCCTGCGGAGTCGAGGGCGGACTGGAGTGACCGGCGGTAACCGTCGCTGGTGTACGTCGCTCCCGACACCTGCACCGGCGACACCGTCCAGACCCGGTGGGGACCGGTCCAGGTGGTGTGGGCCAACCTGTTGGCCAACGCGCGTTTGCACACCTGTCGGCACCAGGGTCTACGACGTTCACGGTGCGGTTGCCCCTGGGGGAGGTCAATAACGCGTGAGGGCCGTGGCCCCGTCCACCGTGCCGATCGCGATGTGCGGCCTCCTGCCGGGGTCCGCCCACTTCAGGATCCGCTGCATGGCCTCCTCGGGCACGGACACACAACCGGCCGTCGCCGCCTGTCCGTTCACGTGCAGGAAGATCCCGGCCCCCCGCCCGCGCACGGGCTGGTCGTAGTTGAACCCGATGACGAGCCCGTACGCGTACTGGGGATCGTAGGAGATCAGTTCCTCGGACTCCGAGGCACGGCAGTCGGCCGGCAGAGGGTCCACCCAGCGGTTGTAGGAGGCGGAGTCGTTGTCCTCGCACCACCAGGAAGTCTTCTTCACCACCCGGTAGCTGACGCGCGTGCCGGCAGGCGCCGCCTTGATCCCGAAGGCGAAGGGGAAGCCGTACAGCCCGGTCGGGGTCGTGTTCGTCCCCTGCACCCGTGCGCCCCCCTCCACCAGCCCGTTCGACCCGAACCGGGCCGCCGCGGACCCGGTCGCCGTCCACTGGCCGTCCCGCAGGTCCCACCAGGTGACCGTGCCGGACGTCGAGTCGGTGGCCGGTGCCTGGGCCGTGATGAGCTGGGTGCCGCCGCCGGTGTCCGCCATCTGAGCGGGCAACGGGACCGGCGCGCGGTCGGGTGCGAGGGCGAGGCCGCAGACGGACGCGGACACGAGGGCGAGGGCGACAGCGGGGCGCATGCCTCAGAAGCTAGACGGCGGGAGCGGCAACGGCAGCCCGGGTAGGCCATCCAGGCTCGTCGCGATGTGCTCCTTCTTCGTGAAGTACTCGCTCAGCGAGGCGTCGTCCTCGCGTGCGAAGCGCTTTCCGTGCAGGTCGCGGTCCTCCTCGTAGGCCATGTAGGGGACCGCGTAGCCGCAGCTGTCGCGCACCAGGTCGGCGTGGACGACGATGACCGCGCGCAGCCCGTGCAGGCTCGGGTCGATCTCCGGGAAATGGGTGAGCAGTTCCTCGAAGCGCGGGTCGTCCCGGAAGACCGCCTCGCCCCGGCCGTGCACCCGCACGATGTTCGGCGGCCCCTGGAAGGCGCACCACATGAGCGTGATCCGCCCGTTCTCCCGCAGGTGCGCGATGGTCTCGGCGTTGGACCCGGCGAAGTCGAGGTATGCCAGGGTGAGTTCGTCGAGCACCGCGAAGGAGCCCGTGAGGCCCTTGGGGGAGAGGTTCACCGTGCCGTCGCCGGCGAGCGGCGCGGTCGCCGTGAAGAAGACGGGCTGTTCCTCGATGAACGTCCGGAGTCTGCCGTCTATGCGCTCATAAGTCTTTCCCATGCCGACCGATTATCGACGAAATTCGTTCGACTGTCTAAGGAATTCCGGATCCGTTGGGTCGTCTCCACCGTGGCCGCCCCGGCCGGCGCATCGGCGGGGCGGCCACGGCTGCCTGTCAGCTCACTTGGTGAGCGTGCAGGCGGCCAGCGAGTCCAGGCCGGTCGGCTTGGCCGAGGTGCGGCCGATGGCGATGGCGATGCGGTCGATGGTCGAGACGCGCTTGTCCTTCAGCGGGCCGAGGATCGCGTTGTTGACGAAGTTCGGCCCGCCCTGGCCGACGGTGTCGGCGAGCCGTGTGCCGGCCTCCTGGATCTGCTTCTGGAGGAGGGCGAGGTTGCGGTCGACCTCGGCCTTCGCGGAGGCCGGTACGGCCGGCAGCCGGGAAGCCACGTCCGGGCAGGTGATCGTGCCCGCCGCGGTGCTCCCGCCGGCCGCGGCCCCGCCGCCCGACTGCTGGTTCGCCGCGGTGCTCGGGGCGGCGGTGGCGGACCCCTGGCCGCCCGCGTTCGCGCCCCCGGTCCCGCCCGCGTTCAGGGTGCACGGTGCCAGCGCGTCCAGCCCGGTCGGCCTGGTCCCCTTGCGGCCGATGGCGATGGCGATGCGGTCGATGGTGGAGACGCGCTTGTCCTTGAGGGGGCCGAGGATCGCGTTCTGCACGAAGTTGGGTCCGCCCTGCCCCACGGTGTTCTTCAGTCGCGTGCTGGCCTCCCGGACCTGGGTCTGGAGGAGGGCGAGGTTGCGGTCGACCTCGGCCTGGGCGGAGGCCGGAATCGCGGGCAGCTTCGACTTCACGTCGGGGCAGGTGATGGTGCCGGGGCTCGCGAGGGTGCGGGCGTCGGTGGCGCCGTTGCTCCTGGCGGGCGTACCGGCAAGGGCGGAACCGGCGATCACCGCGCCGGAGAGCACCACGGCGGCAGCGCCGCCGATGATCGCCACGCGACGCTTGTTGTACTTCGGAAGTGCCCTGGACATGCGACTGCCTCACTTGGGTCAGGAGTGGGTTGTGATCAACGCGGCGCCAGCGTTCGGTGGGGAGTACGGGAAAGCGGTTGCTGTTGTTCAAGCGATCCGAGAATTGACGAATCATGCAGTGCTCTGCATACTCATGCATGTCAGTGATTGCAGTGTGAGGAGAAACCCGTGACCGAGCGCGTCGTACTCGCCTACTCGGGCGGTCTGGACACCTCCGTCGCCATCGGCTGGATCGCCGAGGAGACGGGCGCCGAGGTCATCGCCGTCGCGGTGGACGTCGGCCAGGGCGGAGAGGACCTGGACGTCATCCGCAAGCGCGCCCTCGCCTGCGGTGCCGTCGAGGCCGAGGTCGCCGACGCCAAGGACGAGTTCGCCGACGAGTACTGCCTCCCGGCGATCAAGGCCAACGCCCTCTACATGGACCGCTACCCGCTGGTCTCCGCCCTCTCCCGGCCGACGATCGTCAAGCACCTCGTCGCCGCCGCCCAGAAGCACGGCGCGACCACGGTCGCCCACGGCTGCACCGGCAAGGGCAACGACCAGGTCCGCTTCGAGGCCGGCATCGTCGCCCTCGCCCCCGACCTGAAGTGCATCGCCCCGGTCCGCGACTACGCGATGACCCGCGACAAGGCGATCGCTTTCTGCGAGGAGAAGCAGCTTCCGATCGCCACCACCAAGAAGTCCCCGTACTCCATCGACCAGAACGTCTTCGGGCGCGCGGTCGAGACGGGCTTCCTGGAGGACATCTGGAACGCCCCGATCGAGGACATCTACGAGTACACGCAGAACCCGGCCGTGGCGCGCGAGGCCGACGAGGTGATCATCACCTTCAAGGAGGGCGTCCCGGTCGCGATCGACGGCAAGCCGGTCACCGTCCTCCAGGCGATCCAGCAGCTCAACGAGCGCGCCGGCGCCCAGGGCATCGGCCGGATCGACATGGTCGAGGACCGCCTCGTCGGCATCAAGTCCCGCGAGGTGTACGAGGCCCCGGGCGCGATCGCGCTCATCACTGCCCACCAGGAGCTGGAGAACGTCACCGTCGAGCGCGAGCTGGCCCGCTACAAGCGGCAGGTCGACCAGCGCTGGGGCGAACTGGTCTACGACGGCCAGTGGTTCTCCCCGCTCAAGCGCGCCCTGGAGGGCTTCGTCGACGAGGCCAACCAGCACGTGACCGGCGACATCCGGATGACCCTGCACGGCGGCCGCGCGGTCGTCACCGGCCGGCGTTCCGAGTCGTCCCTGTACGACTTCAACCTCGCCACCTACGACACCGGCGACACCTTCGACCAGGCCGCGGCCAAGGGCTTCATCGACATCTACAGCCTGTCGTCGAAGATCGCCGCCAAGCGTGACCTCGCGTAGCCACGGTTCCGTCCATCCACTCTCTCTAGGAGCAGCGCAAGTGAGCAGCAACAGCGGTGACGTACGGCTCTGGGGCGGCCGTTTCGCCGACGGTCCCGCCGAGGCCCTGGCGAAGCTGTCCGCGTCCGTCCACTTCGACTGGCGGCTCGCGCCCTACGACATCGCCGGTTCGCGTGCCCACGCGCGCGTGCTACACAAGGCGGGCCTGCTCACCGAGGACGAGCTGACGCGCATGGTCGCGGGCCTCGACCAGCTGGAAGCGGACGTCGCCGCCGGCTCCTTCGTGGGCACGATCGCCGATGAGGACGTCCACACGGCCCTGGAGCGCGGCCTGCTGGAGCGCCTCGGCCCGGACCTGGGCGGCAAGCTGCGCGCCGGCCGGTCGAGGAACGACCAGGTGGCGACCCTCTTCCGGATGTACCTGCGGGACCACGCCCGGATCATCGGCGGCCTGATCGCCGACCTCCAGGACGCGCTGATCGGCCTCGCCGAGGCCCACCCGGACGTGGCGATGCCCGGCCGCACCCACCTGCAGCACGCCCAGCCGGTGCTCTTCGCCCACCACGTCCTGGCCCACGTCCAGTCGCTGTCCCGGGACGCCGAGCGGCTGCGCCAGTGGGACGAGCGCACGGCCGTGTCGCCGTACGGCTCCGGCGCCCTCGCGGGCTCCTCCCTCGGCCTGGACCCGGAGGCGGTCGCCGAGGACCTCGGCTTCGAGCACGGCAGCGTCGGCAACTCCATCGACGGCACGGCCTCCCGTGACTTCGTCGCCGAGTTCGCCTTCATCACCGCGATGATCGGCGTGAACCTCTCCCGGATCTCCGAGGAGATCATCATCTGGAACACGAAGGAGTTCTCCTTCGTGACCCTGCACGACGCGTTCTCCACGGGCTCGTCGATCATGCCGCAGAAGAAGAACCCGGACATCGCGGAGCTGGCGCGCGGCAAGTCGGGCCGCCTGATCGGCAACCTGACCGGTCTCATGGCCACGCTCAAGGCGCTGCCCCTCGCCTACAACCGCGACCTCCAGGAGGACAAGGAGCCGGTCTTCGACTCCTGCGACCAGCTGGAGGTCCTGCTCCCCGCCTTCACCGGCATGATCGCCACCCTCACGGTCAACCGCGAGCGCATGGAGGAGCTGGCCCCGGCCGGCTTCTCGCTCGCCACCGACATCGCCGAGTGGCTGGTCAAGCAGGGCGTGCCGTTCCGCGTGGCCCACGAGGTCGCGGGGGAGTGCGTGAAGGTCGCGGAGGCGGACGGCAAGGAGCTGGACGAGCTGACCGACGAGCAGTTCGCGAAGATCTCCGCCCACCTGACCCCCGAGGTCCGCACGGTCCTCAACGTCCCCGGCGCCCTCGCCTCCCGGGGCGGCCGCGGCGGTACGGCACCCAGCGCGGTCGCCGTCCAGCTCACCGAGGTCAAGGCGGACGTGGCGGCCCAGCACGCCTGGGCAGACGCCAAGAAGTGACAAGACCCCGCGCGTGAACCCCCGCCTCCCCGGGCAGACAGGGAGGCGGGGGGAAACCATGGAGAACAACGCGCCGGGGAGCCGTCGGCTGCTGAGCAGATTCCGCGCCGCCCTGGCTCTGTGCGTCCTGCTCGCGGGCCTGAGCCTGGCCCTGCTGTCCAACGGCCGCGACGGTTTCGGCTGGACCGTCCTCAACGAACTCGCTCTCTTCGCGGCGGCCGGTGTCGCCGTCCCCTTCTACTACGACCTGTTCCTGCGGGACGCCGAGCGGCAGACGTTCCTTCAGGAGCTGGGCGGGGTCATCGACGAGCGACTGACCACCGGTGACGGCGGGCGCGGCCTGACCGTCCACGCCCACGGACGGCCCGCGCCCACGGAGAAGGCCGCGTTCCTCGAAGGGGCACAGACGGAGATCATCGAGATCGGTGTCGCCCTGCGCAGCCTGACCAGCCTGTTCGTCTCCCGACCCGAGCGCGACTTCACCGACCCCGTGCGCCGGCTGCTGAGCCAGGGCGTGCGGATCACCTATCTGGTGGCCGATCCGGAGTCGGCCCTGACCGTCGAGTACGCCCGCAGCATCGGCGACCCCGGCCTGCCGGACCGGGCAGCGCAGTCCGCCCGTCAACTGGCCGGAGTCGCCCGGGACTTCAGGGCGGAGGGCCACGCCGGACAAATGACCGTCCTCTTCACCCGGCACCTGCCCACCTGCTACGTCTCCCTCGTCGACCCCGACTCCGCATCGGGCCGCTGCCGTACCTCGCACTACCTGCCGGGGGTGCGGCGAGCCGACTCACCCGTGCTCGACATCGCCCGGACGGGCCAACCCGAACTGTTCGACCGCTACGTGACGTACGTACGGCGCGCTCTGGACGAGAGCAGACCGGTCGACGCGGCCGCCTGACCGCCGTGTCCGCCCGCACCCTGGGGGTTACGTTGGTCATGAGCCATAAGAGCCTGTGTCATGGCCCCGGCCGGGCGGGGCCATGACACAGGCTCCACGGAGCCGACCGAACGGAGCCCGCGATGCCCTTCGCCCGTCTCGCGCACGCCACGACGCCGACCTGCCACATCGGCCTCGGCCTGGCCGCCGTCGGCCGCCCCGGCTACATCAACCTGGGCCGCGAGGAGGACCTCCCGCCGGTCCGCAGCGTCGACGCCCTGCGCGACCGCACCCATGACCTGCTCGACGCCGCCTACGCCCAGGGCGTGCGCTACTTCGACGCCGCCCGCTCCTACGGCCGCTCCGAGGAGTTCCTCGCCGACTGGCTGAACGCCCGACCGGACATCGACGACGTGGTCGTCGGCAGCAAGTGGGGCTACACCTACACCGCCGGCTGGTCCGCCGATGCAGAACAGCACGAGGTCAAGGACCACAGCCTGGCGGCTTACGAGCGGCAGCGCGCCGAGACCGACGCACTCCTCGGCGACCGGCTCGACCTCTACCAGATCCACTCGGTGACCCCGGACAGCCCCGCCCTCACCGACAAGGAACTCCACGCCAAGCTCGCCGAGGCCGCCGCCGGGGGCCTCAGCATCGGCTTCTCCACCAGCGGCCCCGCCCAGGCCGACGCGATCCGTGCCGCCCTCCAGGTGACGGTCGACGGCGAGCCCCTCTTCCGTACCGTCCAGTCGACGTACAACGCCCTGGAGACCTCGGCGGCACCCGCACTCGCCGAGGCGCACGACGCCGGACTGACGGTCATCGTCAAGGAGGGCATGGCCAACGGCCGGCTCGCCGCGCCGCACGCCCCGGACGTGCTGAAGGCCGTCGCCGAGGAGACGGACCTCGGCTGTGACGCCGTCGCCCTCGCCCTGATCCTGCGCCAGCCCTGGGCCGGTGTCGTCCTCTCCGGTGCCGCGACCGTCACCCAGCTCGCCTCCAACCTCCACGCGCCCGCGGTGGACCTGGACGCGGACCAGCTGACCCGCCTCGCCACGCTCGTGGAGGACCCGGGCACTTACTGGGAGCGGCGCGGACAGCTGCCCTGGCACTGACCGATCACCTCCGCCGACCAGCGACTATGAGTCGCGCATGCCTATGGTGAGACAAAAATGTCTCACATGGGCTATGGTTGTCTCATGGCCTTGGATCGTGACCACGTGCTGCGCAGCGCAGCCGCCCTGCTGACCCGTAAGTCCACGGCGACCATGGACGAGGTGGCCAAGGCCGCCGGGATCAGCCGGGCCACGCTGCACCGCCACTTCGCCGGGCGCGACGCGCTCGTACGGGCGCTGGAGGCGCTCGGCATCGCGGAGTGCGAGGCGGCCCTGGACACGGCCCGCCTGGACGAGGGTCCGGCGGGCGAGGCCGTACGCCGCCTGGTCCGGGCGATCGAACCCTCGGCCGGCCTGCTCGCCTTCCTCTACACCGAGAACCAGCTGTTCGAGGGCGAGCAGCAGAACCAGGGCTGGGCCCGGATCGACGAGCGCCTCACGGCCCTGTTCCGGCGCGGCCAGGAGAGCGGCGAGTTCCGTATCGACCTCACCCCGGCCTGGCTCAGCGAGGCGCTGTACGGCCTGCTGGCCTCCGGCGCCTGGGCGGTCTCGGAAGGCCGCGTCGCCGCCAAGGACTTCACCCACATGATCGTCGAGCTGTTGCTCGGCGGCGCACTACGAAGAGAGGAATCATGACCAGCACCCTGCAGCCGGCTCGCGTGGCGGAGGTGGGGAAGCGTCAGGGCCGCTGGCTCGCGCTCTCCGTCCTCGTCCTGGCCGTGC
Source organism: Streptomyces sp. NPDC031100 (assembly GCF_055570785.1). Lineage (NCBI taxonomy): Bacteria > Bacillati > Actinomycetota > Actinomycetes > Kitasatosporales > Streptomycetaceae > Streptomyces > Streptomyces sp. NPDC031100. Next base: position 224,227 of record NZ_JBVIGN010000005.1, on the reverse strand, counting down.
TGCTGGTGGCCGTCGACGCCACCGTCCTCGGCCTAGCGACCCCGTACATCAGCGAAGACCTGGGACCCTCCGGCACCCAGCTGCTGTGGATCGGCGACGTCTACTCCTTCGTCATCGCCGGTCTGCTGGTCTCCATGGGCAGCCTCGGCGACCGCATCGGCCGCAAGCGCATCCTGCTCGTCGGCGCGACCGCGTTCGGCGCGATCTCCGTCCTCAACGCCTACGCCACGACACCCGAGCTGATGATCCTGGCGCGGGCCCTGCTCGGCGTCGCGGGCGCGACCCTGATGCCCGCCACCCTCGCCCTGATCCGCAACCTCTTCCACGACCCGCGTGAGCGCAGCCTCGCCGTCGGCATCTGGGGCGCCACCGCCTCCGCCGGCACCGCGGTCGGCCCCATCGCGGGCGGCTTCCTGCTGGAACACTTCTGGTGGGGCTCGGTCTTCCTGATCAACCTGCCGGTGATGGCGGTCCTGGTGCTCGTCGGCATCCGCACGCTGCCCGAGTCCCGCAACCCGAACCCCGGCCCCTGGGACCTGATCAGCGTCGTTCTGTCGCTCGTCGGCATGATCGCCCTGGTCTACGCGGTCAAGGAGGCCGCCACCCACGGCTTCACCTGGCCCACGCTCGGCGCGGCCCTGCTGGGCGCGACGGCTCTCTACAGCTTCGTGCACCGCCAGCTCACCATGCCGACCCCGCTGCTCGACATGCGCCTGTTCCGGCGCCGCGGCTTCAGCGGAGCCGTGCTCGCCGACCTGCTGACCGTGCTGGGCATGTCCGGCCTGGTGTTCTTCCTCTCCCAGTACCTGCAACTCGTCCAGGGCAGGCGCCCGTTCGAGGCGGGCCTGGCCGAACTGCCCGCCGCCGTCGGCGCGGTGGCGGCCGGACTGGTCGCGGGCCGCGCGGCCCGCCGCTTCTCGGTACGGGCCGTCGTCTCGGGCGGCCTGGCGGCGGTCGGTGTGGCCCTGGCCGTGCTGACGACGGTGAGCCGGTCCACCGGATACCCGCTCCTCGGCGCCGCGCTCCTGGTCGTCGGCATCGGCGCCGGCTTCTCCTTCACGGTGACGGCCGACGTGATCCTGTCCAGCGTGCCCAAGGACCAGGCGGGTGCCGCCTCCGCGGTCTCCGAGACGGCGTACGAACTGGGCGCGGCCCTCGGCATCGCCCTGCTCGGCTCGATCGTGACCGGCGTCTACCGCGACTTCACCGGCCCGACCGGAACCCCGGCAACGGCCCACGAGTCACTGGGAGCGGCGGTGGAGGCATCGAAGACCATGCCCCCGCACACGGCGGAGACCATGCTGGAAGCGGCCCGCACCTCTTTCGTCCACGGCCTGCAACTGGCCTCGGGCGCAGGAGCGGCAGTCCTACTGGCAACGGCAGCGGCAGCATGGTTCTTGCTGAAGAACCAGAAACTGGAAAACGCCGGGTAACAGGAGTCGCCCTACAGCGCTCAGGCAGCCTTGGCCTTCGTGGCGTACATATCCACGTACTCCTGCCCGGACAGCCGCATGACCTCAGCCATCACGGAATCGGTCACAGCCCGCAGCACATAGCGGTCACGGTCCATCCCGTCGTACCGCGAGAACTCCATCGCCTCGCCGAACCGCACCGTCACGCGCCCGGGCCGCGGCATCCCCGCCCCGCCCGGCTGCAGCTTGTCCGTGCCGATCATCGCGAAGGGGACCACCGGCGCGCCCGTCATCAGCGTGAGGCGGGCGATGCCGGTGCGGCCGCGGTAGAGGCGGCCGTCGGGAGACCGCGTGCCCTCCGGGTAGATGCCGAAGATCTTGCCCTCTTCCAGGATGCGGCGGCCGGTCATGAGCGCCGCCACACCTCCGCGACCACCGTCACGGTCCACCGGGATCATGCCGACGCCGGTGAAGAACCAGGCCATGAGCCGGCCCTTGAAGCTCTTGCCGGTGACGTACTCGTCCTTGCCGATGAAGTAGACCTGACGGTCGCAGACCAGGGGCAGGATCATCGAGTCGATGAAGGTCAGGTGATTTCCGGCCAGAATGACCGGGCCGTCCCCGGGGATGTGCTCCGCGCCCTCCACCTGTGGGCGGAACATCAGGCGCATGATCGGTCCGAGCACTGCCTTGATGAGCGCGAAGCGGGACAACGGGTCCTCCGATGTCGAGGGAAGCGATATGTGTCTGTGCAGGTGAGGACATTACTCGCGGCTCCGGGGGAAGCGCACATCGGGGAGGCCCGGTTCACCGAGGTCTTACGTACTGTTGACGCTGGTTTACCTGCGGTGACCTGGCGGTGCCCGTTCGTGACGCCCGGCGACGGTGTGACGGACATCGCGCCGAGCCCGCACCGGCCGATGCCGACGGGCCGTCACATCTCGCCCCGCACCAGCCATGCGGAGTCACCCGCGTGTTCGAGCCGAGGACTCCCGTCCGTCATGTGGACGCCCCTACGATCGGCGCGCACAGAAGCGGCAGGACAGCAGGAGGGCGCTCATGGACAGCGACCAGGCGAACGAGCAGACGCAGGGCACGGCACGACGGGCGCTCCTCGGCGCGGCGGTGCTCGGCGTGGGCGGTGCGGTCCTCGGACTGCCCGGAACCGCCCGGGCGGCCGACACCCGGACGGCCGGAGTCGGTGGCCGCGGGCTGAAGAGCCTGCCGAAGCCGACGATCATCGGCCACCGGGGCGCCAGCGGCTACCGCCCCGAGCACACCTTCGGCTCGTACAACCTGGCCCTCGACCTCGGCGCCGACGTCGTCGAGGCGGGCGACCTGGTGCCCACCAAGGACGGACACCTCGTCTGCCGGCACGAGCCGGAGATAGGCGGCACCACGGACGTCGCCTCGCACCCCGAGTTCGCCGACCGCAAGACCACCAAGGTCCTCGACGGCGTCTCCATCACCGGCTGGTTCACCGAGGACTTCACGCTCGCCGAGCTGAAGACGCTGCGCGCCGTCGAGCGCATCCCGGCCAACCGTCCGCACAACACCCTCTACAACGGGCGCTGGGAGATCCCCACGTTCGAAGAGGTCCTGAAGTGGCAGGACGAGCAGACCCGCAAGCGCGGCAAGCAGGTCTGGATCTACCCCGAGACCAAACACCCCACCTACTTCCGCAACCTGGGCCTGGGCCTGGAGGAGCGGGTGGCGAAGCTGCTGCGCAAGTACGGCAAGGACGGCCGGAACTCGCCGGTCATCCTGCAGTCCTTCGAGCCGAGCAGCATCCAGAAGCTGAACCAGCTGGTCGACAACCCGCTCGTCGTCCTGCTCTCCTCGGCCACCAGCCGCCCCTACGACTTCGTCGAGGCGGGCGACCCGCGCACGGTCGCCGACCTGATCACGCCCAAGGGCCTGAGGGAGATCGCCGGCTACGCGCAGGGCATCGGCCCGACGCTGGACCTGATCATCCCCAAGAACGCCGACGGCACCCTGGCCAAGCCGACCACGCTGGTCGCCGACGCGCACAAGGTGGGTCTGGTCCTGCACCCGTACACCATGCGCAACGAGAACCCGTTCCTCCCGGCCGAGTACCGCAAGGGCACGAACGCGGACGCCTACGGCGACGTCTTCGGCGCCTTCAAGACGTACTTCGCGACCGGCATCGACGGCGTCTTCACCGACAACGCCGACACCGGCCTGCTGGCCCGCGCCGACTTCCTGGCCGGCTGAGCCTCCCGCCGTCGTCAACGGCAGGACCGCACGGCACCCCTTTAGGGGTGACTCCGTGCCGCCCCGGAAACCTGTCACCGGGGCGGCGCGTCGTTCCGCATATGACGCACGACTTGGTAGCCGCCCTGCGCCCGCTGCTCACCGCCGAGGCCTCCGCCGAGGCATATGCGTCAGGGAGTGAGCCGGGCGACCTGGAGCAGGCGGTCTGGCTCCGCCTCCTGGAACGCCTGGAGGCCGAGGGGCCGCCGCACGATCCGCAGGGCTGGCTGCGCAAGGCCGTCCGCGCCGAGGCCCGCCGCAGCCGTCGCACCACTCGCCTCGAACGCCCGTACGGCAGCGAGCCGGTCGACGACGCCCGCCCCGGGCCCGAGCAACTCGCCCTCACCGCAGCCCGGTACCGCGCCCTGCGCGACGCGGTCCGCCGGCTGCCCGGCCGCTGCCCCCGTCTCCTGGAGGCGCTGCTCTCTCCGAAGGACCTGACATACCGGGAGATCGCGGGGGAGTTGGGTATCTCACAGGGCAGCCTTGGCCCGGAACGCTCCAGATGTCTGGGATGTCTACGGCGTTTGCTCACTCCGGAGGTTGCGGCCCGCGAAGCGCGGGGATAGGAGTGAGGAACGACAGGCGATCAGGTGAGCGGGAGGCATGCGCACATGGGCATGAGCGTGACCATCTCGGTGGCGACCGAACGGGATGCGGAGCAGATCTTCCAGCTCCAGTACCTGTGCTTCCAGAGCGAGGCGGCGTTGTACGGCAACTACCGCATCGACCCGCTCGTCGAGAGCCTCGACTCGGTCCGTCAGGAGGTCGCCGCCGACTGCGTCTTCGTGGCCCGCCTCGGCGACGAGCTGGTCGGCTCGGTGCGCGGCAAGGTGACCGAGGACGGCGCGGCCGCCATCGGCAAGCTCTGTGTCCACCCGCGCCTACAGGGCCACGGCATCGGCGCGAGGCTGCTGCGCGCGGCTGAAGCGGCGCTGGCACAGGAGCGGGGTGCCACCAGGTTCCGTCTCCACACCGGCCACCGCAGCGAGGGCAACCTCCGGCTGTACCGCCGCGTCGGCTACCAGGCGGTGGGCAGGTCCAAGGGTGCGGACGGCGTTGAGCTGATCGTCCTGGAGAAGCCGGCGGGGACGTACGCCACTACGGCGTGACGGTGTTGCGAGCCTTCCTCAGCCAGTACATGGCCGACAGCGGCAGCAACACCGGAATGAAGACGTACCCCATCCCGTAGTCCGACCACACGGTCGCGTCCGGGAAGGCCGAGCGGTCCACCAGGGTCCACGTACCCACGATCAGCACGCCCGCGAGCTCGGCGGCACAGCAGAACAGTGCCGCCCTGCGGGCCGTCTCCCCGCCGCGGATCAGGGTGTAGGTGATGAACCCGTACACCACGCCCGCCACCGCCGACAGCGAGTACGCCAGCGGGGCCCGGTCGAACTCCGTCGCGATCTGGTACGCCGAGCGCGACACCGCGCCGACCACCATCACGCCGTAGAACCAGACGAGCAGCAGGCCCGGCCCGCCGATCAATCGGGTCGGCTTCTCCTCGGCCGCCGTCACCTCAGCCTCCCCAGATGTCATAGAGACGCACCTCCAGCACGGCCAGCACCACACCGCCGGCGGCCGCCGTGACCGAACCCCAACGCGTGCGCTCGGACAGCGACATGAGCCCGGCCGCCGGCACGCACGCGAACGCGCCCAGCAGATACGCCACGAAGAGCGTCGTGCCCTGCTCCGGCTTCTCGCCCCGCGCCAGCTGCACGATCCCGATGACCAGCTGGGTCACCGCCAACAGCGACACCACGGCCATGCCGATGAGGTGCCAGTCCTTGGTCGGCTGGTCCCGGTAGGCGGCCCAGCCGCACCAGGCGGCGAGCAGCAGCGCGGCGACCGCGGTCACCAGCGTCAGGGCATTGAGCATGCGGTGACCTTATTACGCCCGTATCGGCCCGACGCCGCCGACCCCGTCGTACACCGTAGGGTCTAGACCATGACGATCCACGCGCACGCCCTCCTGTTCGACAACGACGGCACCCTCGTCTCCTCCCTCGACTCGGTCGAGCGCTGCTGGACGCTCCCCCACGCCTGAAGGGCGCGGGGGGACCCCCACGGCGACGGGAGTACGGGATCACGGCCGAGGAGTTCGGGCGCGTGGAACTGCACGGGCGGCCCGCGGCCGAGATGGTTGCCGACCTGCTGCCCGCCCGCCTGGTGCCGGAGGCGGTCGCCCGGGTCGAACAGCTGGAGGTGGAGGACGTACCCGACGGGGGCGTGCACCTGCTGCCCGGGACGCGGGACCTGCTGGACTCGCTCCCCGCCGAGTCCTGGGCCGTCGTCACCTCCGCCACCCGGCGGCTCGCCGAGGCCCGGCTCGACGCCGTCGGTATCCGGCCCAAGACGCTGATCGCCGCCGACGACATCACCCGCGGCAAGCCCGACCCCGAGCCCTACCTGCTCGCCGCCCGGCAGCTGGGCGTGGACCCGGCCCGCTGTGTCGTCTTCGAGGACGCGCCCGCCGGCCTCCAGGCGGGCCGGGCGGCCGGCATGACCACCGTGGCGTTGGCCACAACCCACCGGGCCGAGGACTTGGACGCCGACCTGGTGGTGAAGGACCTGTCGGCCTTGTCCGTGCTGGTCACCGACGGGGGAGTGGAGATCTCCGTCCGCTCCTGAGCACTGTCCGCCGCTGTCCAGCATGCGGACAGCGGCGGCCGGTCAGCACTGTAGGTCTGGTTTACTGATCGCATGACCACGACGAGCAGCCGCACCCTTGCGACCGAGGCGACCATGACGCCCGGTGCTCGTTGTATGTGTCGAATGTGCGCCTTCTAGAGGGCCCCTGCACCACCTGAGCCTCGCGCCCCGAAGCGAGACGCCGTGGCACGTCCGTACGTCGTCGTAGGACGTACGTGACCGACGCCGCCCCGCGCACATGTTCTCCCCGGTTCCAGCGCCAGCGCGAGATCCGTGCCGCGTCCCTGAACGAATGCACCCGTGCCCGGGCACACCCACGCCCGCGCACTCGACAGTGACGGAAACCCCAGTGATCACCACCTCGGGCCTCACCAAGGTCTACCGCTCCCGCGGCCGTGAGGTCACCGCCCTCGACGGCGTCGATCTCCACGTCCGCGAAGGCGAGGTCTACGGCGTCATCGGCCATTCCGGCGCCGGAAAGTCCTCGCTCATCCGCTGCGTCAACCTCCTCGAACGTCCGACATCCGGGACGGTCACCGTCGACGGACAGGACCTCACCGCGCTCGCCGGACGCGGCAGCCGCGCCGGCCGGGAACTCCGGCAGGCGCGCAGCCGGATCGGCATGGTCTTCCAGCACTTCAACCTGCTGTCCTCGCGGACCGTGCAGGACAACGTCGAGCTGCCCCTGGAGATCCTCGGCAAGTCCGGGAAGGAACGGTCCCGCAAGGCGCTCGAACTCCTCGACCTGGTCGGCCTCGCCGACAAGGCCAAGGCCTACCCCGCCCAGCTCTCCGGCGGCCAGAAGCAGCGCGTCGGCATCGCCCGCGCCCTCGCCGGCGACCCCAAGGTGCTGCTCTCCGACGAGGCCACCAGCGCCCTCGACCCGGAGACCACCCGCTCCATCCTCCAGCTGCTGCGCGACCTGAACCGGCAGCTGGGCCTGACCGTCCTGCTCATCACGCACGAGATGGACGTCGTGAAGTCGGTCTGCGACTCCGCCGCCCTGATGGAGGGGGGCCGGATCGTGGAGTCCGGCACGGTCAGCGAGCTGCTGGCCACCCCGGGCTCCGAGCTGGCCGCCGCGCTGTTCCCGGTGGGCGGCGAGGCCTCCGGCACCGACCGGACCGTCCTCGACGTCACCTTCCACGGCGAGGCCGCCACCCAGCCGGTCATCTCCCAGCTCGCGCGCACCTACAACATCGACATCTCGATCCTCGGCGCCGCCATCGACACCGTCGGCGGCCTGCAGATCGGCCGCATGCGCATCGAACTGCCCGGCCGCTACGAGGACAACGTGGTGCCCGTCGGCTTCCTGCGCGAGCAGGGCCTGCAGATCGATGTCGTCGGCCCCCAGGGCCAGGAGCCCCTGCTGGTGAAGGAAGGTGCGAAGTGACCTGGTCCGAGATGCAGCCGCTGCTGTCCCAGGCGTGTAGCGAGACGTTCACCATGGTGGCCTGGTCCACCCTGATCGCCGTCGCCGCCGGCCTTCCGCTCGGCATCCTCCTCGTCCTCACCGACCGGGGCGGCCTGCTGCAGAACGTCGTCGCGAACAAGGTGATCGGCCAGGTCGTGAACGTCGGCCGGTCGATGCCGTTCATCATCCTGATGGTCGCGCTGATGAGCTTCACCCGCTGGGTCACCGGGACGACGATCGGCACCACCGCCGCCATCGTGCCGCTCGCCATCGGCGGCATCCCGTTCTTCGCCCGCCTCGTTGAGACGGCTGTCCGCGAAGTGGACAACGGTCTGGTCGAGGCCGTGCAGGCCATGGGCGGCAACTCCTGGACGATCGTCCGCAAGGTACTCGTCCCCGAGGCCCTGCCCTCGCTGATCGCCAGCACGACCACCACGATCATCGCCCTGATCGGCTACTCCGCCATGGCCGGCACGGTCGGCGGCGGCGGCCTCGGCGACCTCGCCGTCCGCTACGGCTACCAGCGCTTCGAGACCGAGCTGATGTGGATCACCGTCGCGATCCTCGCCGTCGTCATCTCCCTCATCCAGTTCGCCGGCGACTACGCGGCCCGCTCCCTGCACCACCGCGGCGCCCGCTCCGGCCCCGCGCCCAGGCTGCGCCTGCTGAAGGCCGCCGAGGAGCCCGCGGCGGCCGACGTCACCAAGGTCGCCTGAGGCCCCACCCCAAAGACTCCCCGTACACCCATCACGGGGTCGCACCACCCTTAAGGAAAGGCACTTTTCGTGCGTAACACCGCCAAGCTCACCACCGCCGTCCTCGCCGCCGGAGCCCTCACCCTCGGGCTCACCGCCTGCGGCTCCGACAAGGACTCCGCCGGCTCCTCCGACTACAGCGGCCCGCTGGTCGTCGCCGCGAGCCCGACCCCGCACGCCGAGATCCTGAACTTCGTCGAGAAGAACCTGGCGAAGAAGGCGGGCCTCGACCTCGAGGTCAAGGAGTTCACCGACTACATCACGCCGAACACGGCGACCGAGGACGGCTCGGTCGATGCCAACTACTTCCAGAACCAGCCGTACCTGGACGACTTCAACAAGAAGCGCGGCACCCACATCGTGCCCGTCGTCACGGTGCACCTGGAGCCGCTCGGCCTCTACTCCCACAAGGTGAAGAGCGTCGACGCCCTCAAGAGCGGTGCGACCGTCGCCGTCCCGAACGACGCCGTCAACGAGGCCCGCGCCCTGAAGCTGCTGGCCGCCAAGGGGCTCATCACCCTCAAGGACGGCGCCGGCTCCGAGGCGACCCCGCAGGACATCACCAAGAACCCCAAGAACCTTAACTTCAAGGAGGTCGAGGCGGCCCAGACCGCGCGCTCCCTGGACGACGTGGACGCGGCCGTGATCAACGGCAACTACGCCATCTCCTCCGGCATCAAGCCCGCCAAGGAGGCCCTCGTCCTGGAGTCCGCGAAGAACAGCCCGTACGGCAACTTCCTCGCGGTGAAGAAGGGCAACGAGAAGGACCCGCGCGTGAAGAAGCTCGCGGGGCTCCTCACCTCGCCCGAGGTCAAGAAGTTCATCGAGGACACGTACCAGGGCTCCGTCATCCCCTCTTTCTGACGGGGCGTATACCGCGTATCGCCACGCACGGGGTCCACTCCCTCACCGGGGGTGGGCCCCCTCGTGCCGTTCAGTGGTTTCATGCTGCATGCTGGGCAGTTCAGCGGGAACTGAAGGTTTTTCAATGGTTACGGAGCGGCGCATGACTGGCACCTTTCCCAACGTCTCCATCAGCACGGAGCGGTTGGTCCTGCGCCCTTTCGAGGAGTCGGACATCGAGGCGTTGGCCGAGATGATGAACGACGAGCTCGTCACCGCCTGGACCTCCGCGCCCCACCCCTACACCGAGGCCGAGGCACGGAAGTGGATCACCGAGCTCGCCCCCGCCGAGCGGACCGAGGGCCGCGGCATCGTCTTCGCGGTCGACGAGTTCCTCACCCAGCGCCTCGTCGGTATCGTGCACCTGCAGAACACGAACTGGCGCGTCCGATCCAGTGAGATCGCCTATGCCGTCGCCCCCTGGGCCCGCGGCGAGGGCTACGCCTCCGAGGCGGCGCTCGCCACCGCCCAGTGGCTCTTCCACGACCAGAAGTTCGAGCGGCTGGAACTGCGCACCGCCGCCGACAACACCGCCTCTCAGCAGGTGGCGCAGAAGATCGGCTGTATCAGCGAGGGCGTCCTGCGCAACGCCTGGATAGCGCGCACCAGGTCCGGGGACGGGACGTGGACCGACACCCGCACGGACGTCATCGTCTGGAGCCTGCTGCCGGAAGACCTCGCCGCCGTCAGCGAGCAGCTGGCCGACATGGGTGGTTTCACCGCGTACCCGGACTGGAACTGAGCCTCCGGGCACCGGACGCACCCCTGGCTTCACCAGGTACCCTCACGAAGCCCGCCCGGGCCCCGAAGACCTGCATGAACCCTCTGGAGACTGACTGCGATGGCCGACCGCGTCACGGTGATCGGCTGGGACGGCTCGCCGCTGACCGACGCGGCACGCGCCGCCCTCGGCGCCGCCACGCTCGTGGCCGGCGCGGCTCACCACCTGGCGCTCCCCGAGGTCCCGCCCGCCGCCGAGCGCATCCGCCTCGGCAGCCTCGCTCTGGCCGCCCGCCGCATCGCCGCCCACCGCGGCACCGCCGTGGTGTTCGCCGACGGCGACCCCGGCTTCTTCGGCGTCGTACGGACCCTGCGCGCACCGGAGTTCGGCCTGGAGGTCGAGGTCGTCCCCGCCGTCTCCTCGGTGGCCGCCGCCTTCGCCCGGGCCGGGATGCCCTGGGACGACGCCCAGGTGGTCGTCGCCCACCCGCGCACCCTGCGCCGGGCCGTGAACGTGTGCCGCGCCCACACCAAGGTCGCCGTCCTCACCGCACCGGGCGCGGGCCCCGCGGAACTCGGTCTGCTGCTGGACGGGGTCCATCGAACCTTCGTCATCTGCGAGGAACTGGGCACCGAACGCGAACAGGTCACCGTCGTCACCTCCGACAAGGCCCCCGACCACACCTGGCGCGACCCGAACGTCGTCATCGTCATCGGCGGCCCGGTCGGGGCCGCCGAGGGCGGCGGCTGGATCGCCGGGCGCGACCCGGCCACCGGCCCGCGCGGCTGGGTGCAGCCAGACGCGGACTACGCGGCGTACGGCGGCGGCCTCGGCGAAGGGGAGACCCAGCTGCTGCGTGCCGCCCAACTCGCCCGCCTCGGCCCCCGGGTCGGCGACCTCGTCTGGGACATCGGCTGCGGCAGCGGCGCGTTCGCCGCCGAGGCCGCGCGCGCCGGAGCCGCCGTCATCGCCGTCGACCGGCGGCACGACGCCTGCACCCGCACCGACGCGGCCGCGCGCCGCTTCGGCGTCCACCTCCAAGTGGTGCAGGGCACCGCCCCGCACGTCCTCGAAAACCTGCCCGAACCGGACGTCGTACGGGTCGGCGGCGGGGGAGCGGCCGTCGTTTCCGCGGTCGCCGACCGCCGTCCGCAGCGCATCGTGACCCACGCCGCGACCCGGGACGAGGCCGAACTCATCGGCCGCGACCTGACCGAGCACGGATACCGGGTCGAGTGCGCCCTGCTGCAGTCCGTCGAACTGGACACCAGGGCCTGGACGGAGACCGAGCGGAACGTTGCGTTCCTGCTCACCGGGGAATTGCTCCGGCGCGAAGCGCCTCGTTGAGGGGTGGTCGTCGGGCGACGGGCGGGCCTGCCGGATCGCGCCCCGTGATCCTGTTGTCGTACCGCGCGCGGTAGGCTGGCCGATCGTTGTACCGCATCCGCGGCCCGGAACTTCGTTCGCCAATGTCCGGAAAGCGTGCCCGTTTTGGGGTGGGTGTGGTACGGCAGAACCCGAGGACGCGCAACGTGGCGCAGTCCACAGCGGGCTGTCGCGGATCATGCTGTCGCGATGGCGGAACGGCCGGGACAATGCCACTGAATGGCTTTGTCGCCTTTTTGGGGCGGGTCGTTCGTGCCGCTGGGCACGCACGCTCGTTCTTCACTACGGGGCGGTCGGTGCGCCGTTCCGGGTGAGCTGGTCGTAGAAGCACTAACCGATGGGCGAGGGGTACGCATGACCGACACCGGCCAGGTCCCGGGCGAGGGACAGCCGGAGAGCGCAGGCATGGTGGAACAGCCGGGCGCCCCCGCGCACGGCGCGTACACCTACCTCTCCGAGGCTCCCGCCGAGGACGAAGACCTGCTGCTGCCGGGTGCCCAGGGCGCGTGGGGCAACGAAGTGCCGCCACCCGCCCCGGAACCGGTCGTCGAGGCCGTCCACGAGCCGGGCCCGCACGAGACGGGCGGCCGGGACAGTGGTTCCGTCGACCTCAGCGGCGTCCGGCTGCCGAACCCGGCGCAGGCGTCGGTGCCGCCGTCGCCCATCCTGTCGGCCCCGCACGACCCTGCGGCGCCACCGCAGCCGCAGCGCCGACCGCTGCACCTCGGCCCGCCGATCCCCGACGCCTCCGCCAGCCCGGTCCGCTCTCTCGCCGACCGCGGGCCCGCGGGAGCGCCGGTACGCCAGCCGGCTCCGGCCACGACCGGGCCCGAGTATCTCGACGTCCAGCCGCTGCGCGACATGGCACCGCAGAGCGCGGCCCCCTGGGGCGCCGCGCCTGCCGCCGTGGCCCAGGTCGGCGCCGAGGCACGGGCTGCGGAAACGGTTAGTCCGGTTGCTCGGCCCGAGGGCACCGCCGAAGCGCCCGATGCCGCCCAGGCCGCGATGACCCGCGTCGCCGCGCAGGCGTCCGCGCCGGTGCCGGGCGAGCAGATCCAGGCCCCGGTCCAGATGCCGGGCGGTGTGCACGGTCATGACGGTGTGCAGGCCGAGCACGGCCACGACGGCGGCTACGCCGTTGCTGCCGGGCAGGGCGCCGAGGGTGCCCAGAGTGCTCCGGCTTCGGCGGAGGGCGGGCAGGGCGCGCAGCCGCCCGCTGCCGTGAACATCCCCGGGCCCGGGGAAGCGGCCGCCACCGGTCCCGTGGCTCCTGCCGAGGGTGGTGCCGCTGCCGACGGGGGTGTACCCGCTCCCGAGGTCGTGGCGGCGGCTCCGGCTGCCGAGGTCACGGCGGTCGCCGAGACCGGCCAGGCGGCTCCTGCGGCGGACGCGGCCGAGCAGGGCGCGCCGGTCCAGGACGAGGCCGTACTGGTCCAGGCGCCGGAGGGGGCGCAGGTCGCGGAGGGCGCGGAAGCCGTCCAGGTGCCCGAGGCCGTTCAGCCGAGTGAGGGTGTGCAGCCGGTTGCGGGCGCGCAGGCCGCCGAAGCCGTGCAGGCCGAGGGACCTGCGGCTGCGGTCGCCGGCGCTGCTGCCGAGAGCGCGGATGCCGGTGCGACACACGCTCCGGCCGCGGGGGGCGACGCGGTCGCCGCCCAGGCCGTGCCCCCCACCCCCGATGTCGTCGCCGCCCAGGGTGCGGTTCAGAGCACTGACGCTGTTGCCGGCCAGGCCGTGCCCTTGGCTGCCGACGCCGTTGCCGCCGAGGGTGCGGTTCAGGGCGCCGATGCTGGTGCTGTCCAGGCTGTCCCCTTGGCTGCCGACGCCGTTGCCGCCCAGGCCGTTGCTCCGGCGCCCGGCGCCGTTCCCGCACAGCACACGGCCGAAGCCGCCGGCGTTGCTGCGGCGCAGGCCGACCCGCAGGTCTCCGGTGCCGTGGCGGCCGGCCCGGACTCTGCCGATCTAGCCACCCCGGCTGCCGAACCCGAGCACGCCGTTGCCGTCGAGCCCGTTGCCACCGCCCCCGGCGCGGAAACCGCGGCCGTCGCCGCCCCGGAGCCCGACGCCGTACAGACCCCGCCCGGCCCCGCCGCGCCCGCCGAGGTGCCCGAGCCGGCTCTCCACCAGGCGCAGGGCCCGCAGCTGGCCGGAGCCGTCCCGAACGACGGGGAGGCCGTGGCCGCCGCGCACGAGTTGCCGGAACTGCCGGCGCACGCTCAGGAGGCCCCCGGCCAGGGCGAGGGCGCCCCTGCCGCCACGCCGACCCTGGCACCCGGCGCCGCCCCTGCCGGCCCGCAGCTTCAGTCCGCCCAGGCCGAGCCCGTCGTACCGGACGGCGTCCCTGGGCAGGTCGAGTCCGGCGCAACCGCCGAATCCCGCCCCGCCGACGCCCCGGCGGAGCCGCAACCCGACCAGCCGCTCGGCGAGTTCGTGCCCGTCGAGGGCCAGGTGCCGACCACCCCGCACCTGGCACCGACGCCGCCGCAGCCCCTCGTGCTGCCCGCCCAGGAACAGCACGAGCCCGTAGCCATGGTCACGGTCCCCGCGCCACGCGAGGCCGAGCCCGCCGCCGCACCGGCCGGGCCGGTCGACGAGCACGCCCCCGACGTCGTCCAGCACGCGGAGGACCTGGAAACCAGGGCCGCCGAGCAGGAAGAGAGCACGGCCGCAGTGGAAGAGGCAGGACAGTCCTCCGGACCGGCCGCGCCCGCCTACGACGACGTCGAGCGCGAGGCGGTCCTCAAGGTGATGCGCGAGCGCCGCGACATCCGCAACGGCTTCCGCAGCGACCCGATCCCGCACGAGGTGCTGCTGCGCGTGCTGGAGGCCGCCCACACGGCGCCGTCCGTGGGCCACTCGCAGCCCTGGGACTTCGTCGTCATCCGGTCCGCCGACACCCGCCGCGCCATGCACGAACTGGCCATGCGCCAGCGCGACGCGTACGCGAAGTCGCTGCCCAAGGGCCGGGCCAAGCAGTTCAAGGAACTGAAGATCGAGGCCATCCTCGACACCCCGGTGAACATCGTCGTCACCGCGGACCCGACCCGCGGCGGCCGCCACACCCTCGGCCGCCACACCCAGCCGCAGATGGCGCCGTACTCCGCCGCGCTCGCGGTCGAGAACCTCTGGCTTGCCGCACGCGCCGAGGGCCTCGGCGTCGGCTGGGTCAGCTTCTTCGACGAGCGGGAGATGGTCCGCGCGCTCGGTCTGCCCGAGCACCTGGAGGTCATCGCCTACCTGTGTGTCGGGTACGTCGACGAATTCCCGGACGAGCCCGAGCTGATGCAGGCCGGCTGGTCCAAGCGGCGCCCGCTGTCGTGGGTGGTGCACGAGGAGACGTACGGCCGCCGCGCCCTGCCCGGAGAGGAACCCCACGACCTGCTTGCCGAGACCGTCGCACAGATCCGCCCGCTCGACGCCAAGGCGCTCGGCGAGGCCTGGGAGCGCCAGAAGCGCATGACCAAGCCGGCCGGCGCGCTCGGCATGCTGGAGATCATCTCCGCGCAGCTGTCCGGGCTGTCCCGGCAGTGCCCGCCGCCGATCCCGGAGCCCGCCGCCGTCGCCATCTTCGCCGGCGACCACGGCGTGCACGCCCAGGGCGTCACCCCCTGGCCGCAGGAGGTCACCGCCCAGATGGTGGCCAACTTCCTGGGCGGCGGAGCGGTCTGCAACGCCTTCGCGGGCCAGGTCGGCGCCGAGGTGTGCGTCGTGGACGTCGGCGTGGCCGCCGACCTGCCGGCCACGCCCGGTCTGCTGCCCCGCAAGATCCGCGGCGGCACGTCGGACATGACCACCGGCCCCGCGATGACCCGCGAGGAGGCCAAGGCGGCCATCGAGGTGGGCATCGAGACCGCCCGCGACCTGGTGGCGGCGGGGAACAAGGCGCTGCTCACCGGTGAGATGGGCATCGCCAACACGACGGCGTCCGCCGCGCTCATCTCCGTCTTCACGGGTGCCGACCCCACCGAGGTCACCGGCCGGGGCACCGGCATCAACGACGAGACCCTGGCCCGCAAGACCGAGGTGGTCCGCCGGGCCCTGGAGCTGCACCAGCCGGACCCGGCCGACCCGATCGGCGTCCTCGCGGCCATCGGCGGGTTCGAGCACGCGGCGATGGTGGGCCTGCTGCTGGGCGGCGCGTCTCTGCGCACCCCGGTGATCCTGGACGGCGTCAGCGCCGGCGCCGCCGCCCTCGTCGCCCGCGCCATCGCCCCCGAGGTGCTCGCGGCCTGCATCGCCGGCCACCGCAGCGCGGAGCCCGGGCATGTCGCCGCCCTCAACAAGCTGGGCCTGCGGCCCCTGGTCGACCTCGACCTCCGCCTCGGCGAGGGCACGGGCGCACTCCTGGCCCTGCCGCTGGTCCAGAGCACGGCACGGGCGATGCACGAGGTGGCGACGTTCGATTCGGCAGGGGTCACCGAGAAGTAGGGGTTCACCTCAGAGGCGGAGCGGGCGTCACCAGGGGTGGTCCGGTTTCAACTGCCGGACCACCCGTGCGGTCTGCCCTGCTCACACCTTAAAATCCGCACGTCAGGGCCGCTCCGGAGCCGCAGCGTGCCCACCGCAAAGCTGTCCGAGGAGCCGCCCCTCATGGCCGAACACCCCGCCTACCCCGTAGGCCTCCGTCTCTCCGGCCGCACAGTGGTCGTCCTCGGCGGCGGCCAGGTCGCCCAGCGCCGCCTCCCGGCACTGATCGCGGCCGGCGCGAACATCCTCCTCGTGTCCCCCGAGGCGACCCCCTCGGTGGAGGCGATGGCGGACGCGGGCGAGATCACCTGGGAGCGGCGCCCCTACGCGGACGGCGACCTCGCGGCGGCCTGGTACGCCCTCATCGCCACCAGCGACCCCGAGGCCAACGCCCGGGCCTCCGCCGAAGCGGAGCGCCACCGCGTCTGGTGCGTCCGCTCCGACGACGCGGACCAGGCGACAGCCTGGACCCCGGCGACCGGCCACAGCGAGGGCGTCACGGTCGCCGTCCTCACCACGGACGCCAAGGGCCGCGACCCGCGCCACACGGCCGCCATCCGCGACGCCGTGGTCGAGGGCCTGCGCGACGGCACCCTGGTCGCCCCCCATCACCGCACGCGCACGCCCGGCGTGGCCCTGGTCGGCGGCGGCCCCGGCGACCCGGACCTGATCACCGTCCGCGGCCGCCGTCTCCTCGCCGAGGCCGACGTCGTGATCGCGGACCGGCTCGGCCCGCGCGACCTGCTCGCCGAACTCCCGCCGCACGTCGAGGTCATCGACGCCGCGAAGATCCCGTACGGCCGCTACATGGCCCAGGAGGCCATCAACAACGCGCTGATCGAGCACGCCAGGCAGGGCAAGTCCGTCGTACGGCTCAAGGGCGGCGACCCCTTCGTCTTCGGCCGGGGCATGGAGGAGGTGCAGGCGCTCGCCGAGGCCGGTATCGCCTGCACGGTCGTCCCCGGCATCTCCAGCTCGATCTCGGTGCCGGGCGCGGCCGGCATCCCCGTCACGCACCGCGGTGTCGCCCACGAGTTCACCGTGGTCAGCGGCCATGTCGCCCCGGACGACGAGCGCTCCCTGGTCGACTGGCCGTCGCTGGCGAAGCTGACCGGTACGCTCGTGATCCTCATGGGCGTCGACAAGATCGGGAAGATCGCCGAGACGCTCGTCGCGCACGGCAAGTCGCCCGAGACCCCCGTCGCCCTCGTCCAGGAGGGCACGACCGCCGCACAGCGCCGGGTGGACGCGACGCTCGCCACGGTCGCCGAGACCGTACGCGCCGAGGACGTGAAGCCCCCGGCGGTCATCGTCATCGGCGAGGTCGTGAACGTCGGCCCGGAGCCCGCGGCTTGATGCGTTTGCCATGGCCGGCGAGGCTGGCACGTAACCACGGGTAACACAACCCGTCTCCAGCCGTTGGCAGCACACCCAGGACAAGGCAGTATCACCCTGTGGCCGATCTCATCACCATTGAGGATCCCGACGACCCGCGCCTGCGCGACTACACGGGCCTGACCGACGTCGAACTGCGCCGCAAGCGCGAGCCGGCCGAGGGCCTGTTCATCGCCGAGGGCGAGAAGGTCATCCGAAGGGCCAAGGAAGCCGGCTACGAGATGCGCTCCATGCTGCTCTCGGCCAAGTGGATCGACGTCATGCGCGACGTCATCGACGAACTTCCGGCCCCCGTGTACGCCGTGAGCCCCGAACTCGCCGAGCAGGTCACCGGCTACCACGTGCACCGCGGCGCCCTCGCCTCCATGCAGCGCAAGCCCCTGCCCACCGCGGCGGAGCTGCTCCGCTCCGCCCGCCGGGTGGTGGTCATGGAGTCGGTCAACGACCACACCAACATCGGCGCGATCTTCCGCTCGGCGGCCGCGCTCGGCATGGACGCGGTGCTGCTGTCGCCCGACTGCGCCGATCCGCTGTACCGCCGTAGCGTCAAGGTCTCGATGGGCGCGGTGTTCTCCGTGCCGTACGCCCGTCTGGAGTCCTGGCCCAAGGGCCTGGACTCGGTCCGCGAGGCCGGCTTCACGCTGCTCGCGCTCACCCCGGACGAGAAGGCCAGGTCCCTCGACGAGGCCGCTCCGCACAGGATGGACCGGGTCGCCCTGATGCTCGGCGCCGAGGGTGACGGCCTGTCCACGCAGGCTCTGGTCGCCGCCGACGAGTGGGTGCGCATCCCCATGTCCCACGGGGTCGACTCCCTCAACGTGGGCGCGGCGGCCGCGGTGGCGTTCTACGCGGTGGCCTCGGGACGGCCCGGGGCCTGATCCGGACCGGGGACGGTCACTTACCGGGGCCGGACCGGAAGGTCGAGTCGTACCGCTGCGACATCAGTTTTCCCTCGTCCAGCGGCTTGACGGTCGGCTGTGTGCGCTGCGGCCGCCCCTTGCCGTCCTCGCCGAGGCTGCGCGCCGGCCCCTGACAGCCCTGGGCCACCGCGATGCCGAGCGCCACCAGCAGCGTCACCACCACGAAGACGAACAGTCGCTGACGCAGCAGCCGGGGGTTGGCCGGCCGTCTTCCGGTCACCGTCTTACGCGGCGCCGGACGCCCGGTGCCGCCCCGTGCAGCGGGCCGGCCTCCGCTCGCGGAGCGCGGACCGCCGGCCCGGGGGGCCAGGGTGGGACGGGCCGAGCCCGGCCGGGAGGCGAGGCCGCCGCGCGAGGGCGCACCGCCCCGGGAGGGCATGCTCCCGCGCGGCACCGGGGTCCCGGGGGAGGTGCGTCGCTGAGTGCTGCGCTGCTGCTCGGGATAGGTGTCCGCGAGCCGTCCGGTCGGCCGGTCGGCCTCCCCGGTGCGGGGCGCGGGCGGCCGTGCTTCGGCCAGGCCCTGTGCCTCGCGGGCGGCGATCTCCTTGAGCCGCAGAGACAGTTGAAGGGTGCTGGGCCGGTCGTCGGGGTCCTTGGCGAGACAGGCCCGCAGGAGCGGGGCGAGCGCGTCCGGGACGCCGTACAGCTGTGGCTCCTCGTGCACCACGCGGTACAGCATCACCTCGGAACTGCCGTGTCCGAAGGGGGAGTCGCCGGTCGAGGCGTAGGCCAGGGTGGCGCCGAGGGAGAAGACGTCCGTGGCGGGCGTCACGGCAGCGCCGCGCACCTGCTCGGGAGCGAGGAAGCCGGGGGAACCGACCGCGGTGCCGACGTGGGTGAGCGTGGAGGCGCCCGTGGCCCAGGCGATGCCGAAGTCGATGATCCGCGGCCCCTTGGGGGACAGCAGGATGTTGGAGGGCTTCAGGTCACGGTGGACGACACCGGCCTCGTGCACGGCGACCAGTCCCTCGGACAGGGCCGCGCCGACCGCCGCCGTCTCGGCCGCGTCGAGCGGGCCCTCGTCGGCGACCTTGTCGTGCAGGGAGGGCCCGGGCACGTACTGCGTCGCGAACCAGGGCCGGTCGGCCTCCAGGTCCGCCGCCACCAGCCGCGCCGTGCAGCCGCCCCTGATGCGCCGGGCCGCCGAGACCTCGCGGGCGAAGCGCGACCGGAACTCCTGATCCTCCGCCAGATCGGGCCGGATCACCTTCAGCGCGACCCGCTGCCCCTTCTTGTCGGAGCCGAGGTAGACCACGCCCATTCCGCCCGCGCCGAGCCGTCGGTGAAGCCTGAACGAGCCGACGACGCGCGGGTCCTCGCGCCTCAGGCGCATCATCGCCATGTTCATCCCCGCTGCCCGGTCCCTGTGACGTGGCACAGCTTACGTTTCCACAGGCGCCTGCGCGCAGAGGCCGCGCCCTCTCGGGCGGACGGATTGTGCGCGGCGGGAGCGCGAGGTGAAACGTGGTCAGGAAGCCGCTCGGTGCTGTGCCCTTGAGGTTCCTGTGATCTCAACGTGCCGACGCGGCAGGGAGGTTGACCTCGGTCCGGCTGACCATGGAGGGGGACCGGGACCGGCCGCGAGAACCCGGCGGCCCCCCGGACGCCCGGCACCCGGGTGTGCCCACCACCCGACCACACTCCATCCCCCCACCCCGGTCGAAGTGAGCGAAGTCACTCGTTCCACGCGCCTGAGGGTCCGGACATGGCGGGACACGGCGGGCAACCCCTCCGGGAAGACCCCGAGACCTAGGACCACGTCTCCACCCAGGGGAGTACGAGGCAGGTCATGGCTCATCCTCCGGGAGGCCCGTCATTCGGTACGAGGGCATGACGTCCGCCGCGGGCCGCGCGCCTAGATTTGAGGTCAAGCGGCGGGTGCAGCACTCGTCCCCCGAGGTCAGGCACCCGCCGCTGCCAACGACAACCGAGACGGTCAGGAGAGGGACCATGGCCCACACGGCACCGCGGCGCACAGCGTTCCGCCCCCGCCGGACGGGCCGCCGCCACCCCGCGGTGGCGACACTCATGGCCCTACCCCTGGCGGCCCTGCTCCTCCTCGTCTTCGACGGCTGGGAGACGGTGGCCACACAGGCGTCGTCCGTGGGTGCGATGCTGGGGCGCTGAGCGGCGACCCCAGGCCCGGAAGAGCGGTCCGGGCGGGGACATCCATCCATGAAACCCCGTGGGGACGGGGGTGCGGCGGACGGCACAAATGCCGGCGCAGCTGGGGAGCTGCGCCGGCATTGCGCCGTTTCTGCGCCTCGCGCCACCTCCGACTACAGGCACGTGGTGGCTGGTCGCGTCGCGCAGCTCCCCGCACCCTGACCAATCGGAGCAGTGAACGCACCGTACGCAGCTGCGGGCAGTCGTGCGGCCTGGGAGAGGCACCCCGCCGGCGCGGGCAAGCGAAACCCACCCCCGCCCAGCTGCAGCACCGGCACCAGTGCAGCCCCGCCCCCGGCCCCCCGCGTACGCTCACCCCGCACACCCCCACCCACCGAGGCCCCATGAACCTCCTCACCGCGCTCACCGCAAAAGTCAGAGCCACCGCCCACCCGCAAACCGGCGGAGCCACCTGCACCTGCGGCAGCACCCCCCTCGCCGACCGTCCCGACGCCACCGTCGTCCGCCACGCCGACACCGTTGCGAAGGCTCACGCCCCGGACACCGACCCTGCCGAGCTGACCCTCCGCCTCACCGCGGCGGCAGCGCTCCCGGACGTCCTCCTGGCCCCGCTCACCACCACCCCCGCTGCCCTGCACAACCGTCAGGTGACCTTCTGGCCGTTCGGCGCCCCCGTGGACCCGAACGACCCCGACGCCGCCCCCTGGGAGGCCGCCGCCGCACTTCTCGCCCGGCTGCACCGGACGCCCTCGCCCGCGCCCCTGCCCCCGATGCGCGGCCCCGAGAAAGCCGCAGGCGCCATCAGCCGACTGCGGACGGCCGTGAGCGCCACGCCCCATCCGGCCGCCCCCGCTGTCCTCCAGGCCTGGACCGCACTCCCCGCCTGGGCCCGCGCCGAGGCCCCCATGCCCGGCACCCCGGCCCTCTGCCACGGCGACCTGCACCTGGGCCAGCTCGTCCGGCACCCGGCCCCCGACGGCCCCTGGCGCCTGATCGACGTGGACGACCTCGGCCTCGGCGTCCCCGCCTGGGACCTCGCACGCCCCGCCGCCTGGTACGCCTGCGGACTCCTCCCACCCGACGAGTGGACCCGCTTCCTGACCGCCTACCGCGAGGCCGGCGGCCCCGCCGTACCCGCCGACGGCGACCCCTGGCCCGCCCTGGACGTCCCGGCCCGGGCGCTCACCGTGCAGACCGCGGCCCGTGCGATCACCAAGGCGCTCGCCGCGGACCGCCCGCTGGACGAGGTGGAGCAGGCCCTGGCGGACGCCTGTAACCGAATGACGTCGGTACCCCGTCAGTTGAGGCACGGATTCCCGGCGTAAGGTGCAACCGACCGGGGCCGGACGGAGTCTGTCCTGGGGAAACACGAAGCAGGACCAACCGGCGAGGAGTTGAGCCGACCATGCAGTGTCCGAAGTGCCATGCGCCGATGCACACCTACAACCGCAACGGCGTCCAGATCGAGCAGTGCAGCGGCTGCCGCGGCATCTTTCTCGACTACGGCGAGCTGGAGGCGCTGACCCGCCTGGAGTCCCAGTGGTCCCAGCCGGCGCCGCCCCCGCAGGCGTACCCGGCGGCGCCGCCCGCCCCCGCCTGGGGCGCCCCGCACGGCGGCGGTCACCACGGCGGCGGCCACTACGGCGGCCACGGCGGTCACCACCGTCACAAGAGCTTCGGCCACATGCTGTTCTCCAGCTGAGCCGACACGAAGAAGCCCCCGGCCGTACGAGACGGCCGGGGGCTTCCTGCTGTGTGGACGATACTGGGATTGAACCAGTGACCTCTTCCGTGTCAGGGAAGCGCTCTCCCGCTGAGCTAATCGTCCGCGGACTGTGACCCGCAGGTCACAGGCAGTGCGCGATACTGGGATTGAACCAGTGACCTCTTCCGTGTCAGGGAAGCGCTCTCCCGCTGAGCTAATCGCGCGGGCAAGGATCTTGGAGAAGATCCAGTGGACGATACTGGGATTGAACCAGTGACCTCTTCCGTGTCAGGGAAGCGCTCTCCCGCTGAGCTAATCGTCCTTGGAGGTGGAGACGGGATTTGAACCCGTGTAGACGGCTTTGCAGGCCGTTGCCTCGCCTCTCGGCCACTCCACCAGGAGTGTAGGGGATCGGGAAGACCCCTTCTTCCTTCGAGCGGACGACGAGGCTCGAACTCGCGACCTCAACCTTGGCAAGGTTGCGCTCTACCAACTGAGCTACGTCCGCTTGTCGTTTCGGTCCGCTTCCGCGTCCCGGCGACGTGTTGAACTCTAGCGGATTCCCGGGCCAGTACAAAAACGCGTTTGCGCAGCGTGCTGCGGTGCACCCGACGGACGTCGTGGTCAGCGCCCCCGGAGGGACATGCCCGGGTCACCTTTCGGCCACCCGCCCTAGACTCGACCACGTGCTCGACCTCCCTTCCCGCCTCCCTCCTCTCGCCCGCTTCGGCGACCGCCTCGCCACCGGCCTCCTCGACGTCACCGACGATCCCGCCGCCCTGGACTCCGCCGGCTTCTGGGCCGTGTGCGCGGACTTCGAGGGGCGGCTGACCTGCGCGCGCTTCGCGGACGTACGGGAGGAGCCGGTGCCCGCACCGGTGCCGGGCGGCTGGCACGGCCCGGCTGTGGAGGAGTGGACCACCTCCCTGGACCGCGCCGCGTACACCGCGGCCGTGGGCCGGATCCGCGAGCACATCGCGGCCGGCGAGGTCTACCAGGCGAACCTCTGCCGGGTGCTCAGCGCGCCCGCCGCACCGGACGCCGACGTGGACGCCCTGACCGCACTCCTGGCCCGCGGCAACCCCGCGCCGTACGCGGGCACGATCCGGCTGCCGGAGCACGGCGTGGAGATCGCCACCGCCTCGCCCGAGCTGTTCCTGCGCCGGGACGGCCGTACCGTCGAGTCGGGCCCCATCAAGGGCACCGGGCGCACCGAGGCGGACCTCCTGGAGAAGGACTACGCCGAGAACGTCATGATCGTGGACCTGGTCCGCAACGACATCGGGCGCGTCTGCGCCACCGGCAGCGTGACCGTCCCCGACCTGTGCGCCGTGGAGAAGCATCCCGGCCTGGTCCACCTGGTCTCCACCGTCCGGGGCGAGCTGCGCGACGGTTCCGGCTGGCCGGACCTGCTGGCCGCCGCCTTCCCGCCCGGCTCGGTCACCGGCGCCCCCAAGTCCAGCGCTCTGAGGATCATCGAGGCGCTGGAGACCGCGCCGCGCGGCCCGTACTGCGGCGGCATCGGCTGGGTCGACGCCGACCGGGGCGTCGGCGAGCTGGCCGTGGGGATCCGCACCTTCTGGATCGACCGGTCCTGCGCGGGCGCGGCGATGCTCCGCTTCGGCACCGGCGCCGGCATCACCTGGGGATCCGATCCCGAGGGGGAGTGGCGGGAGACCGAACTGAAGGCGTCCCGGCTGCTCGCGGTAGCGTCGGGGACGTACGAGGAGAATGGAGGGGGTCTTTCATGAAGATCTGGCTGGACGGCGGGCTGCAGGACATCGAGTCCGCCCGTGTCTCCGTCTTCGACCACGGGCTGACCGTCGGCGACGGCATCTTCGAGACGGTGAAGGCGGTCGACGGGCAGCCGTTCGCGCTCACCCGCCACCTCGATCGGCTGACCCGCTCGGCCCGCGGCCTCGGCCTGCCGGACCCCGACCACGCCGAGGTCCGCCGCGCCTGTGCGGCCGTCCTGGAGGCCAACCCGATGCCGCTGGGCCGGCTGCGCATCACCTACACCGGCGGCCACGGCCCCCTCGGCTCCGACCGCGGCGAGCACGGCCCGACCCTGGTGGTGGCCCTGGGGCAGACCACCCGCCGCCCCGACTCCACCGCCGTGATCACCGTGCCGTGGACCCGCAACGAGCGCGGTGCCCTCACCGGCCTGAAGACCACCTCGTACGCCGAGAACGTCGTCGCTCTGGCCCGCGCCCACCAACACGGCGCCTCCGAGGCGCTGTTCGGCAACACGGTCGGACAGCTCTGCGAGGGCACCGGGTCGAACGTCTTCGTCGTCCTGGACGGCGAGATCCACACCCCGCCGGTCGACTCGGGCTGCCTCCCCGGCATCACCCGGGCCCTGGCCGTCGAGTGGACCGGCGCCAAGGAGACCGACCTGCCGCTGGACGTGCTGGAGCGGGCCGAGGAGGTCTTCCTCACCTCCACCCTGCGAGACGTCCAGGCCGTGCACCGCGTCGACGGCCGGGAACTGCCCGGCGCTCCCGGCCCGGTGACCGCCAAGGCGATGCGGATCTTCGACGAGCGGTCCGGCGAGGACCTGGACCCCTGACAAACGCCGGGAAAATCGGCTGACCGGGGGCTCCGGAGCGGGTAGAACACCCGTGATGACGACGACCCTGCGGCCGGCCGAGCCGCTTCAGCAGCATCCCGACGGGACCCGTACCCGCCGCTACCAGGTGTGTGTGAACAGCCGTCCGGTGGGCGGGATCCACCTCGGCACCTCGCCGGCCCTCGGCCCCTCGGTGGCCCGCATCATCGACCTGCGGATAGCCGAGCCCGACCGGCGACGCGGCCGGGGCACGGTGGCCGCGCTCGCGGCGGAGGAGGTGGCCCGCGGCTGGGGCTGCACCCGGATCGAGGCCCAGGTGCCCGCCGAGGCGGAGGCCGCACTACGGCTCGTCGGCGCCCTCGGTTACACGCTGCGCAACCGCGGCATGCGCAAGCGCCTCGCGGACACACCTCCCGCACTGCCCCCGGGCAGCGGTGCGCGGCCGATGACTCCGGCCGAGTTCGAGGCGTGGCACGCGTACGAGTCCCAGCACTACGCCCGGTCGTGGATCGAGCGAGGCGTGCCCGAGGCGGATGCGTACGCCAAGTCCCGCCGGGACCTCGAGACGCTGCTGCCGCGCGGCCTGGAGAGCGACGGCATGATCTTCAGCGTCCTGGAACACGAGGGGGCCCGCGTGGGCATCCTGTGGCTGGCGCTTCAGGAGGACGGGGCGTTCGTCTTCGACGTCGAGGCCGACGCGGTCCACCGCGGCCGCGGGCACGGCCGTACGCTCATGCTGCTGGCGGAGCGCCAGGCGATCGGCGCCGGCCGGCCCGTCCTCGGGCTCAACGTGTTCGCGGGCAACACCCCGGCCGAGCGGCTGTACGAGTCACTCGGCTACGAGACGACGAGCAGCGCGTTCATGAAGCCGCTGCTGTAGGGCTCCGGGTCAGGCCTGTCCGGCCAGCAGCCGGTCTGCGATCTCCTCGATGCGCTCGCGCAGGCCCTCCTGGCTCTTGCCGCCGTCGAGGCGTTCGCCGCCGATGACGTAGGTCGGCGTGCCGGTCACGCCGATCGCCTTGCCCTCGGCCTGGTCGGCGTCGACGATCAGGATGTGCCGGCCGTCGATCAGCGCGGTGTCGAACTCCTCGGCGTCCAGCCCGAGTTCACGGGCGACCTCGACCAGGAAGGGTTCTCCCTTACGGTCCAGTTCCTCGACCCGCCCGAGGACGGCCTCGACGTACGGCCAGCCCTGACCCTGCTCCAGGGCCTCCTCGGCCGCCTGGGCGGCGGCGAAGGCGTGCTTGTGCTTCTCCACCGGGAAGTGCCGCAGCCGCAGCTCCAGCCGGTCGCCGTAGCGGGCGCGCAGGGCACTGACGTCGTCCAGGGCGCTGCGGCAGTCGGGGCACTGGAGTTCGCACCAGACGTCGAGGACGACGGGTTCGGTGCGTGCGGGGGAGGAGTCGCTCATGGGCACCAGTCTTCCAGGCGAGACCCCGGTGACCGAATCGGGACGGTACGGCGTCCACCGGCACCTCGGGAGGAGACGACCCGGAGATCTCCCTGATGTCGGGCCGGAGCATGGCATCGCGAGGACCGGGCGGTGCAGGATGGAAGGGACGAAGCGCGCCCTGCGCCCCGTCCGCCCACCGAGCCCGCCGGGAGGATCGGATGATTGCCGAGACCGTGTGTTCCGCCGTCTCCGCGGCCGGCCTGGGCATCGCCGCGGTCACTGCCTACCGCAAGCGTTTCCTGGCCGCCACCCGCATCGCCGCCTACTCTCTCGTCCCCGTCGGTCTGGTGATGACGGGCGTCGTCGGCTGGCTGGCCGACACGGCGTTCAGCCCGACGGCCTGGGCCGGCTTCGGTGTCCTGGGCGCGGCCTGGGCCCTGTTCGCGACGACACGGGCCGTGGAGCGCAGGCGCGGGGGCACCCGTGCGGAGCGCAAGGCGGCGCGTGCCTCCGGACGCGACGCGGTGGCCCCGTCGGCCTCGGCCCCCTCCCTGGGCCCGGCCGCCCGGTCCGCGAGCACCCAGCGCACCACCGACTCCGGCGAGGACTTCAGCGACGTCGAGGCCATCCTCAAGAAGCACGGCATATGACCTGAAACCGTTCACAAGCGGAAGCAAGTCGCACCGGCCGGTACGGAAATCGGTGAAGTACCGCACTCGAGGGGTGTGTGATCGCCAAGGGGGCACGCCCTGGGCCATCATCACCGCGAGATGCTGGACACGAGACAGAGCGAGGCCGCGCCGCCGAAGGACGAGCCGCGCGGGTGCCTCTTCGCCCTTTCCCAGCCACCGCTGATGATCTTCCTTGCGGTGATCGGGTGTCTGCTCCTCATGGCTGCGCTGCACGACCTGCTGTTGCTGTGAGCCGTACACGTCCGTCCCGGCGCCACCCGCCGGGACAGGCGTCGCCCCTGGCGGCCGGGGATCAGCCTGCCGCTTCCTTGCGCCGGGCCCGGTAGGCGGCCACATGCAGCCGGTTCCCGCAGGTGCGGCTGTCGCAATAGCGGCGCGAGCGGTTGCGGGAGAGGTCCACGAAGGCACGCCGGCAGTCCGGCGCCTCGCACCGCCGCAGCCGCTCCTGCTCCCCGGCCACGACGAAGAACGCGAGCGCCATCCCGCAGTCCGCGGCGAGATGGTCGGCCACGGAGGCTCCGGGGGCGAAGTAGTGCACATGCCAGTCGTAGCCGTCGTGGTCCGTGAGGCGCGGGGTGGTGCCGGCCGCGGCGATCAGCTCGTTGATCATCCCGGCGGCGGACCGGGCGTCCGGGGCGGCGAAGATCCCCGCGAACCGGCCGCGGATCTTGCGCACCGCCGACAGGTCGAACTCCGACAGCACCCCGACATCGCTGATTTTGTGGCTTCGCACGAAATCGGCCAGAGTCGCGACATCCGGCAGTCCGTCCGCCGCCGTGTCGTCCTCCGGCACGGTGTTCACCAGATCCACCACGGTGTCGAGGGCGCACCGGGTGTCGTGGGTGATCAGCACGTTTCGCTCCCTGGCCTGGGGGGTCGGGCGGGCGCCCGCCTGCTGGCCGATGGTAGCGACTACCGCGTCCACCGCACCGGGTTCCGCTCCACCGATGACTGCCCGGTAGAACGCCCCCGTGGCTCTCGGCGGTTCCCGGGACCGTCCTGTGCCCCGACCCTATGCCGTGCAGCGGCCGCGGAACAGGCCCGCGCCGCCCCGTGAACACTCACGGTGACGGCGCCGGTCTGTGCCGGTATGCGGTTGTCTTGGCCCGAGCCGTCTCCCCGAGTGGACGGCGCCGGGCGGCTTCGAGGGGCGCGGCCTAGCTCTCCGCCAGGATGTGCGAGAGCTCCTGATCCAGATCGAAGTGCCGGTGCTCCGTGCCGGGCGGCACGGCGGCGTCGGTTCGCTTCAGGAAGGACTCCAGGGCCCGCGCCGGGGCTTCCAGCAGAGCTTCTCCCTCCGGAGAGCTGAGGGCGATGCACACGACGCCCTGACCATGACTGCGCGATGGCCAGACGCGGACGTCGCCGGTGCCGGTGGGGCGGTGGAGCCCCTCGGCGAGGAGGTCGCGGGCGAACACCCACTCGACGGTCTCCTCGGCTCCGGTGTGGAAGGTGGCGTGCACGGCGTAGGGGTCGGCCGTGTCGTACCGCAGGCCTGCGGGGACAGGCAGGGAGGACTCGCTCGACACAACGAGGCGCAGGTGCAGCTCGCAGCTGACCGTGGTGTTCATAAGCGCCAGGGCCTTTCGCTCAGTGTGCGCTCGGGGATTCGCACGTCGGCGAAATCGACATGCCACCTACGGTGCCGTTGTAAACCCCTCTGAGGGTTTTGCGTGTCTTTACGTAACTCTTCCGGCCGAGAACTCGTACGAGACCTACGACCATTTCAGTGACCGGATTCACTCGGGTAGGGTTTGGCTGCATGAATACGGGGAGTGACGAGCCGGGCGAGGTTGCCGTGGCTGCGGACAAGGCGAAGGCGGGCGAGGAGCGGTCCGGGCGGGGGCTGGGCTCACGGGCGCCGGAATTCATCAAGGCACGCCGGGCCCTGCACCTGAGCTGGCAGGTCGGCGTCTTCGTGGTCGGTCTCGCGGTCGTCGTGGCCGGCATCATCATGCTTCCGCTGCCCGGCCCGGGCTGGGTGGTGATCTTCGCGGGCATGGCGATCTGGGCGACCGAGTTCGTCTGGGCCCAGCTCGTGCTGCGCTGGACGAAACGCAAGGTCACCGAGGCGGCCCAGCGGGCCCTCGATCCCAAGGTGCGGCGCCGGAACATCACGCTGACCGTGGTCGGCCTGGTGATCGTGGGCGCGCTGGTCGGGATCTACCTGTGGAAGTTCGGCATCGTGATGCCGTGGAAGATCAAGGACCAGTGATCCGGCGCCCGAGGTCGGCCGCACACCGGTCCGGCCCCTGGTCGGAGGCACCCCCTGACATGGGGTAATGTTCTTCCTGCGCCCGGGCGATTAGCTCAGTGGGAGAGCGCTTCGTTCACACCGAAGAGGTCACTGGTTCGAACCCAGTATCGCCCACCCGGACCGACGGCCCACCTGCCGACAGCAGGTGGGCCGTCGTCGTGTGTGGCCTCCCCGATACGCCCGACCGGGGGAGAAACGGCCGGTGAGCCGGCCTGCTCCGTCCGCCTGTCGCCGAACCGGCAAAAAGTCATCGTGAGGGTTGCGCCGTCCGGTGGATGATCGCTGCTGCGGGAGCTGTCCGGCTGGGTCCGGGATCCAGCCCTGCGACCTCACTCGGTCACAGAGCGAAGTCGGCCGCGAGCCGTGAACAGGGACCTGGGGCCGCTGCAGGGTGGATCTCCCCGGCCGCAGGGGGCACCCCGAGCCGCATGTGCCGGAAGAAAATCCTGTCCGAATCATTGACGCACTCCTGGGCCCGCCCTCCGTAGCTGTGCCAGCAAGCGCTTACTTGAAACGATTCATGACGGCGATGACGACGCCGCGGAGAGGGGCCCGAAGATCAAGGTCAAGACCGACTTCCAGACCTACCAGTCGTTCTGGGAGAAGTTCCAGACGCAGGCGGCCGGCGGAAATCCACCGGACGTTTTCCAGAACGCCATCGGATTTCTTCGGAAGTACGACAAGCGAGGAATTCTGCTCGACCTCAAGTCCCAGGTGCAGGCAGGCAATCTGAGCCTGGATCACTTCCGTGAGCGCGTCACGAAGGTAGGCGAGGTCGACGGCAAGCAGCTGGGAATTCCCGTCGGTTCCAACACCATGGCGCTCGTCATCGACAAGAAGGTCTTCCAGAAGGCGGGAGTCGAGCCGCAGCAGGGCTGGATCTGGGACGACTACTTCAAGGCCCTGCAGACCATTCACGACAAGACCAAGGTCCCCGGGGACACCGGCTACTTCGCCATCATGTATCTGTACGACCTCTATCTCCGGCAGAACGGCAAGGCGTTCTTCACCAAGGACGGACTCGGTTTCGACCAGGCCGATCTGACGGAGTGGTGGACCGACGGCTACAACCGCGTCAACGCCGGCATCGTCACCGACCCGAAGGTCGTCTCCCAGGACTACCCCAAGTCCTCGCTCTCCGCGGGCCACGCAGCCTCGGAGTTCACCTGGGACAACTTCACCGTCCGTTACCAGACGGAGGGAAGCAGCGAGTACGGCCTCGCCCCCATCCGCACCATGGACGGCAAGCACACCGGCCAGTACCTCGCCTCCCTGATGCTCAGCGCCTCCGCCCGCACCGCGCACCCCAAGGAAGTCGCCCGGTTCATCGACTTCATGGTCCACGACCCCGAGGTCGGCAAGATCATGGGCTACGACCGGGGCATCCTCGCGAGCACCGAGCAGTACGAGGCGTTCCAGCCGACGGACGCGGTGAGCAAGGAGATCGCGCAGTACGAGGAGGACACCGCCAAGTCCGGCGTCCTCGGCACGATCACCCCGCACCCCTCCGGTGCCGACACCGTCGAGGCCGCCTTCCTGCGCCTCGTTCCTCGTCCTCGACCCGCAGCGCAAGGTCCGCACCAATCCCTACACCCCCGACCCGCACGCCCCGTCGATCGGCTTCGGCACCGACTGGAGCGGCCTGGTGTCGGCGTGGCTGACGGAGTGGGAGCGCAAGGGCCCGAAGTGGGAGAAGGCCAAGGGGCGCGTCCTGTCCACCATGGAGACCATCGCCGCCCAGCCGAACGGCTTCGTCCAGGGCAGCGGCCTGTACGACATCGACACCGGCAGGTTCGCCGTCGCCGACAAGCCGGTGGTGTCCGTCTCCCACCTGTCGGCCGTCTTCGGCCTGGGCGAGCTGTGCGCCGAGCTGATCCACCCGGTGGACATGCCGAAGTTCAAGGAGGCCTACCTCGACTACTGCCGCTACTTCAACGCCACCAAGGCCGAACAGGCCGCCCGCTACGGCAGCAACTTCGGCACCCTGCTGCTCTTCCAGGGCCACTCGCGCCTGGACGCCTAGGCCGCCGTACAGACCGGTGACGCGACACTCGCCAAGCGCGCCTGGACCAAGTTCTACGGCTCCGACGGCTACACCGAGTCCTCGCCGTGGAAGGCCGAGCAGCTGACCGGACCGGCCACCCTGGTCGAGGGGAGCGAGGCGAGCTGGGTGTCGACCAACGACACCGCGCTGTACGGCCTCGCGGCCATCGAGAACCTGGCCCTGCTCGGCGACAGGATGCCCGGCTGACGGCGATGGGGGAGCGCCGTCGCACGGGCGGCGGCGCTCTTCCCCCGAGTGTGTTCCGCGTCACGGCGAGGCGCATGAGTACGCGTACTCAGATGGACGCCCCCACCAGGGCACACTCACTCCATGGACTGGTTCCGCTACCGCTTCCGCAGCCTGTGGTCCCTGCCCGCGCCGCCGGCCGTCGTGTACGCGGTGCTGGAGCGGCCCGAGGACTATCCGCGCTGGTGGCCGCAGGTACGGGCGGTGACGCGGTGCGACGACGGCACCGGCGTCATCACCGTCCGCTCCGTACTGCCGTACGCCATGACCTTCACCGCCCGCGAGACCCGCCACGACCCGGCCGCCGGCGTCCTGGAGATCGCCATGTCCGGTGACATCGAGGGCTGGGCCCGCTGGACGGTCACGGCCGCCGGCACGGGCACACTGGCCCGCTACGACCAGGTCGTGGACGTCGGCAAACCCCTGCTGAGGTGGCTCGCCGTACCGGGGCGGCCCCTGTTCCGCGCCAACCACCGGCTGATGATGCGGGCCGGGCGCCGCGGACTGCTGCGCCACCTCGAAGCGGTTTGAAGTAACACCGCAGGGACCTGTATTGTTCAGTGCGTTCCCGGGCGATTAGCTCAGTGGGAGAGCGCTTCGTTCACACCGAAGAGGTCACTGGTTCGAACCCAGTATCGCCCACCGGGAAAGGCCGGTCCGCAGCAGCGGACCGGCCTTCTTCATGCCGCCGGGGAATCACGCCGCCGCCGGCAGCTCCGGTCGCAGCGGCCAGTCCGTGTTCACCGTCTCCTCCGAGCCACTGCGCGCGAACCACGCCTGCAGGCCGCGGGCCTGCGCCGCGTGCCAGGTGGCCTGGAGCGTGTGCAGTTCGGCGGGGGAGAGCCGCTCCAGCCGGGCCGCGAAACGGCGGCCCAGGGCGCGTACGACATCCAGCGCGGCCAGGGCGTCCGCCGCCGCGTCGTGCGCGCCCTCCAGCGTCACGCCGTAGTGTGCGCACAGGTCGGTCAGCGTGCGCCGCCCCTTGCGGTAGCGGTCCAGGTGCTTGTCCAGGACCCGCGGATCCAGCACCTGAAGCGGCGTCGCCTCGAACCAGCGGTCCAGCGAGGACGCGCGGTGGCGGCGCAACTCCCGGTCCAGCAGCGTGAGATCGAACGGCGCGTTCATCACCACCAGCGGGCGGTGCATCGCCGCGTGCTCGGCCAGCTGCTCGGCTATCTCGAACATCACCGGCGCCGGCCAGCGGCCGTTGTGCTGCAGGTGTTCCTCCGTCAGCCCGTGCACCGCCGTCGCCGCCTCCGGCACCGGCACCCCCGGGTTCACCAGCCACCGGGTGATCCGTGGCCGGGTGCCCGGCGCGTCCTGGACGACGACGGCGGCCGACACGATCCGGTCGGTCTCCACGTCGACGCCCGTCGTCTCCGTGTCGAAGGCGGCCAGCGCCCCCTCGTACCAGCACGTCATCCCAACCCAACTCCTTGTTCACCCACGGCAGATGAAGTTCCGTCTTCTGCCCGTTTGGTGATACCCGGGCCGTTTGCGCCGTACGCCGCAAGGACACAACAGGAGTGCGGGTCTTTGCAGTTCAGCAGCCCGCAGCGGGGAAACTCATTGCTTGGAAGGCTGTTGGTCATGGCCATAGCGCAGCCCGAGCGGGGCGGGCTGCTGCCCGAACGTTCGGGCACCGTCCGCGGCACGCTCGCCACCACCGCCTGCATGGAGACACTGCAGGTGGGCTATCTCCACGCGGTCGCCGCCGCGGCGGGCTGCTCGCTGTCCCAGCCCTTCCCGGACAACGGCATCGACTGGCACGTCAGCCACAGCGCACCCGGACACACCGTCGACGACGAGGTCACCATCAAGGTGCAGCTCAAAGCCACCTACCAAGTCGCGCCGAACCCGCCGGGCCGCTTCTTCTCCTTCACGCTCGACAACGACCACCTGCGCAAACTCGCCCGCACGCCCGTCTCGGTGCACAAGATCCTGGTCGTCATGCTGGTCCCGCGTGCCCAGGACGACTGGCTGCGCGCCAGCCACGACCGGCTCGACCTGAGGCACTGCTGCTACTGGGTCAACCTCGCCGGCCAGCCGGTCACCGGCCGGCACCGGACCACCGTGCGGATACCGACCTCGCGCATCTTCGACGACCGGGCGCTGTGCGAGATCATGACGCGGGTCGGGACGGGAGGCAGGCCATGAGGATCCGTCCGTACGACGAGCCGGCCCGGCAGGTCCGGCCGCACCCCGAGGACCTCTCCTGGAACCGGCCGCCCGACCCGGCCGAGGTCGACCCCGCCGTGCTCGGCGCCCTGCTGCACCGGCACGGCTGGCAACGGCGCGGGGGAGCGGCCGGACGCTACGGCCGCTGGACCCCGCCCGGGCCGGGCGGCGGCGGGACCAGCCTCCTGGTGCCCGAGAGCCGGGCCTTCCCCGACAGCGAGGATCTGCTCGGCGAGGCCCTCGACGCGCTCGCCCGCAGCGACATGCCCTCCGCGCGCGAGGTGCTGATCTCCCTCGCCGTGCCCAGCGACGAGATCCGCTGGTGGCGGGACACGCCGACCTGGCCCGTCGGCGCCTCCCCGTGGACGGTCGACGAGCGCCTGCGCTCCGCGTCCCGCCAGATGCTCCTCGCGGCCGCGCTCGCCACACGCGCGCGTGCCGGCTACTACGGCGCCCGGCACCGCCGGGCGGCCGCCACCCTCCTGGAGGAGGTCCTCGTCGGTCCCGCCGCCGAGGGCCGCCGGCTGACCGCCTTCGTGCCCGTGCCCACCGGCCGTGCGCTCGCCGTCCGCCTCCACCAGGCCCTCTACGCGGCCCGCGAGGCCATCGACTACCAGCGCGCCACCGGCGGCATGGACGCGTTCGACGGCGCCGTCGAGGCCGGCGTCAGCCGTGAACTGACCGAGGCGCTGACCCTGCTCGTCCGCGGCACCGAGGGCGCCCGCATCGGCATCGCCTGGGACCCCGGGGCCGGAGTGCCCGAGGGCTGCGCCCCGTCCGCCGAGCCCGTCGAGTTCTCACCCGGCGACCTGCCCGTGCTGTACGCGGCCGGCGCCCGCTACCTCCAGGAGGAACCCTCGGTCCCGGTCCTGATCACCGGGGCGGTGGTCCGTCTGCGCCGCTCCGGCCCGCGCGGCGAGGGCACCGTACGGCTGCGGGTGCTCTCGGGCGCCGAGGTCCCGCACGTCCGCCTCACCCTGGACGAGGAGGACTACCGCATCGCCGGCCACGCCCATCTCGTCGGCCTGCCGGTGCGGGTGCACGGCCGGCTCGAACGCCGGGGCGGCTTCCGCAGGCTCACCGGCGCCTCCGGGGTCGTACCCGTGCAGGTCGACGAGGCCGAGCGGGACCGGCTGATGAAGTCCCTGCAGGAGAACCTCGACTTCTTCGAGGAGGCGTGCGGGGAGGCGTACGGGGGCGAGGACTGAGGGTGACCGTTTCGCGGTCGGTGGTGTCGGGTCGGTACGATCCCTTGTGCGCGCGCTCCTGGTATGGCGCCGCACCCCACCTTCAGTCAGGAGAGACCGGTGTCAGACGTCCGTGTGATCATCCAACGCGATTCCGAGCGGGACGAACGCGTGGTGACGACGGGCACTACGGCCGCCGAGCTCTTCGCCGGCGAGCGCTCGATCATCGCCGTGCGTGTCGGGGGCGAGCTGAAGGACCTCGGCTACGAGGTCAAGGACGGCGAGACCGTCGAGGGCGTCGAGATCTCCTCCGAGGACGGCCTGAACATCCTGCGCCACTCCACCGCGCACGTCATGGCGCAGGCCGTGCAGGAGCTGTTCCCCGAGGCCAAGCTGGGCATCGGCCCGCCCGTCAAGGACGGCTTCTACTACGACTTCGACGTCGAGAAGCCGTTCACGCCCGAGGATCTCAAGGCCATCGAGAAGAAGATGCAGGAGATCCAGAAGCGGGGGCAGAAGTTCTCCCGCCGCGTCGTCACCGACGAGGCCGCCCGCGCCGAGCTGGCCGCCGAGCCGTACAAGCTGGAGCTGATCGGCCTCAAGGGCTCCGCCTCCTCCGAGGACGGCGCGGACGTCGAGGTCGGCGCCGGCGAGCTGACGATCTACGACAACCTGGACGCCAAGACCGGCGAGCTGTGCTGGAAGGACCTCTGCCGCGGTCCCCACCTGCCCTCGACCCGCACCATCCCGGCGTTCAAGCTGATGCGCAACGCGGCCGCCTACTGGCGCGGCAGCGAGAAGAACCCGATGCTCCAGCGCATCTACGGCACCGCCTGGCCGTCCAAGGACGAGCTGAAGGCGTACCTGGACTTCCTCGCCGAGGCCGAGAAGCGCGACCACCGCAAGCTCGGCAACGAGCTGGACCTCTTCTCGATCCCCGAGCAGATCGGCTCCGGCCTCGCCGTCTTCCACCCCAAGGGCGGCATCGTCCGCCGTGTGATGGAGGACTACTCGCGCCGCCGGCACGAGGAAGAGGGCTACGAGTTCGTCTACACCCCGCACGCGACCAAGGGGAAGCTCTTCGAGACGTCGGGCCACCTCGACTGGTACGCCGAGGGCATGTACCCGCCCATGCAGCTCGACGAGGGCGTGGACTACTACCTCAAGCCCATGAACTGCCCGATGCACAACCTGATCTTCGACGCGCGCGGCCGCTCGTACCGTGAACTGCCGCTGCGCCTCTTCGAGTTCGGGACCGTGTACCGGTACGAGAAGTCGGGCGTCGTGCACGGCCTGACCCGTGCCCGCGGCTTCACCCAGGACGACGCGCACATCTACTGCACCCGTGAGCAGATGTCCGAGGAGCTGGACAAGACGCTCACCTTCGTCCTCGGCCTGCTGCGCGACTACGGCCTGACCGACTTCTACCTGGAGCTGTCCACCAAGGACCCGGAGAAGTTCGTCGGCTCCGACGAGGTGTGGGAGGAGGCGACCGAGACGCTGCGCCAGGTCGCGGAGAAGCAGGGCCTGCCCCTCGTGCCGGACCCGGGTGGCGCCGCCTTCTACGGCCCGAAGATCTCCGTCCAGGCCAAGGACGCGATCGGCCGGACCTGGCAGATGTCGACCATCCAGCTCGACTTCAACCTGCCCGAGCGCTTCGACCTGGAGTACACCGGCCCGGACGGCTCGAAGCAGCGCCCGGTGATGATCCACCGCGCCCTCTTCGGCTCGATCGAGCGCTTCTTCGCGGTGCTCCTGGAGCACTACGCGGGTGCCTTCCCGGCGTGGCTCGCCCCCGTCCAGGCCATCGGCATCCCCATCGGCGACGCGCACGTCGAGTACCTGGACAAGTTCGCCGCGGCGGCCCGGAAGAAGGGCCTGCGCGTCGAGGTCGACTCCTCCTCGGACCGTATGCAGAAGAAGATCCGCAACGCCCAGAAGCAGAAGGTGCCCTTCATGGTCATTGCGGGCGACGAGGACATGTCGAACGGCTCGGTGTCCTTCCGCTACCGCGACGGCTCGCAGGAGAACGGCATCCCGTTCGACGAGGCCATCGCGAAGATCGCGACGATCGTGGAGGAGCGGGCCCAGGTCTGACCGGGGCGACTGCCACCTGCGAAGGCCCTCGGGACGGTCAGCGTCCCGGGGGCCTTTCGTCGCTCTCGCGGGAGAACGTCTGCAGTAGCCAGGACGAGAACGAACCCGTCACCGCGCCGAGCAGGGCCAGCCCGCCGGCCATCATCACGGTCGCGATCACCCGGCCGAGACCGGTCACCGGGGTGATGTCGCCGTAACCGACCGTGCTGAGGGTCGAGCAGGCCCACCACACGGCATCCCCGAAGGTCCGCATGGTCGCGCCGGGCGCCCCGCGCTCCTGCTGGTAGACCGCGAGGGAGCCGGCGAAGCCGAGCAGCAGGGTGGACAAGCCGGCGTAGGAGATCACGCGCGCGTACAGCGCGAGCCGGGGCTCCCCGCGCCGGCCCTGGATGACCTCGTACAACGGCACGATCCGCAGCGGCCGCAGCAGGGGCAGCAGCACCACGACCGTGTTCAGCACATGGGTGAGGACGAAGTGCCACCACCGCTGTCCGCTGAGCCGCCAGCGCACCACGTAGTCCACGGCGAAGACCACCCACAGGGCCAGCAGCACGAACCCGCACAGGTCCCGCCAGAACGGCGCCAGGCCGGTCGCCAGGACGCGGGTCGCGTACGCGGCCATGAAGATCAGCGAAGCAGTGAAGAGCGGGATCTCGGTGCGCTGCTCCCAGCGGGCCAGGGGGCTGTCGTCCACCGGCCAAGCTTGGCCGGTGAGCGTCCTCGCACCGCCCCGGCGACACGCCGCGAACGGGCGAAGCCATATGCTGCCTAGCATGACGAGTGAGCCGGAGCAGCAGATCGGAGTGGGGACGCAGGATGCGTTCCAGCGCCTGTGGACGCCCCACCGGATGGCCTACATCCAGGGCGAGAACAAGCCGACCGGTCCGGGGGCCGAGGACGGCTGCCCCTTCTGCTCGATCCCGGCCAAGTCCGACGAGGACGGCCTGATCGTCCGTCGCGGCGAGCACGTGTACGCCGTCCTCAACCTCTACCCGTACAACGGCGGCCACCTGATGACCGTGCCGTACCGGCACGTGGCCGACTACACCGACCTCACGGGGCCGGAGACCGCCGAGCTGGCCGAGCTGACCAAGCAGGCGATGACCGCCCTGCGCACCGCCTCCGGCGCGCACGGCTTCAACATCGGCATGAACCAGGGCACGGTGGCCGGCGCCGGCATCGCCGCCCACCTGCACCAGCACATCGTCCCGCGCTGGGGCGGCGACACGAACTTCATGCCGGTGGTCGGCCACACGCGGGTACTGCCGCAGCTGCTGGCGGACACGCGAAAGATGCTGGCGGAGGCTTGGCGGGCGTAGGTCCCCGGGCGCCCTTGGCGGGTGGCACCCCCTACGCGTCGTACAGATCGGCCTTCCGCGGTGACGCATCCTGCACCAGCCCGCTGAGGACGGACGAGCGGGTGCCGAACTTCTCGGTGTTCACGCCGTTCTCCGACAGCACCCGGAGCGCGGCCGAGTGCACCACCCGCAGCACCGGTGTGGCCGCGCGCAGCGCGTCGTCGGCCATGAAGCGGTGCCGCCACGGCTGATCGGCCCAGGCGTGCCGCAGGCCGAACGGCTCGGGCAGGGCGAGTGAACCGCCGAGCCAGTTGAGCAGCGGCGGATACCAGGTCAGCGGGGCGCGCGCGGCCAGCCGTACCACCTCGTCGGTGGGGACCAGCGGCAGCTTGACCGTCCGCATCTCCCAGGGCTTGAGGGACTTGCTGACCTCCTTGGTCGGTGCCTCGGGCTTCGCCGTGAACAACGGATTCACCGGACCCAGGGCGTGCCCGGTCACCTCGATGCGCAGCGTCTCGTGCAGCACGGTCACGGTGATCAGCATCGTGATCACCAGCTGGCCGTCCCACAGCATCCACTGCACGCCCAGGTAGTGCCGGTCACCGCTGCCGAACTGCTGCTTGTTGCAGATGTCCTGTATGGCGTGCTGCTTGACCTGGAACGCCTCGACGTCCGTGCCCTCGGGACGGGACACCGCCTTCGCGTTCTCGCCGATCGGGGTGACGATCCAGTGCCGTATCGAGGGCCGCGGGAAACCGCCGGTGTTCAGCGGGCCGCGCTCCAGCATCCGCAGCTGGTCGTGGATCGCGCGTATGACGTCCCAGCTGCGGAAGGGGTGGATCTCCCGGGTGGGGTCCGCGGGCACCAGGTCCTCGGCGAGCTGCCAGGCGCCCCAGCGGGTGCCCATGCCGAGTATGCCCTTGGGGCCGGCGTAGAAGACCGAGTTGGACTGCTGCTCGGCGCTGAGCCGGGCCAGCGACTGCCGCAGCTGCTCGGCGGCGGTCTCGCCGGGGCTGCGCGGCACGGCCTCGGGGACCTTGGCGCCGACGCTGCTGCCCGACAGCAGGCCGTCCCAGCGCGCCCGCAGGTCCTTCGCGGTGCGCTCGCAGATCTGCTTGGCCCAGAACCAGCCCAGCACGGGGGCGACGACGGCCGCACGCGCGTACCACGCCCAGAACCCGGTGAACGGCATCTTCAGCAGGAACAGCGCGGCGACCACGCCGACCCCGGTGAGCAGGGCGGTGGCGAGCGCCCCGGCCCGCTTGTCCTCGCGCTTGGCGACGTACGCGCGCAGCTGGAAGACGAGCA
Source organism: Streptomyces sp. NPDC031100 (assembly GCF_055570785.1). Taxonomy (NCBI): domain Bacteria; kingdom Bacillati; phylum Actinomycetota; class Actinomycetes; order Kitasatosporales; family Streptomycetaceae; genus Streptomyces; species Streptomyces sp. NPDC031100. The sequence goes on along the minus strand of NZ_JBVIGN010000005.1, from coordinate 184,827 downwards.
GCCAGCCGATGAGCCCCGGCAGGAAGATCAGGCCGCACAGCACCATCACGGCGGACAGCCGGTTGTCGCGCTCGCGGCGGATGTTGTTGGCCGCCAGGCAGTGCTCCACGACGACCTGGGGCTCGGCGCCGAAGGACTGGATGAGCGGCTTGCGGCCGGGAGCGAGCATGCGGTCGACGACGGCCCGGGAGAAGGCCTCGCCCAGGTTCGGCCTGACCAGCTTCCACTTGCCGGCCTTGACCGTCGACTGATGCCACTCGTTGTCGGTCTTCTTGATGTCCTCGATCACGTTGTCCCGGTAGGCCGCCGAGGCCAGCGCGAACGTCGCCGCCTGGCCCCCGTCGCCGGAGACGGGCACCTGCGGTCCGTCCCACTCCGTTCCAACCGACATTCCCGCCCCCATCGCCGCCGGTGTCGCTTCTGCGGCCTTCCCGACTTCCAGGCTCCGCACACCTGTTGAACAGGCCGTCGCGTCGATACCGCCCCCCTTACCGCACGAGTTCGGCACGACGTGATCAGGTGATCAGCGTATCCGCAGCCACCGACACCGCGTCGGCGGACGGCCGAAGCCGCCCGCCGGCGCATCGAGTCCAGTGGGGTGAACTACGTGGATTCTCCCGCCTGTTCACGGATCCGCTCGGCGATCTGCGGCGGCATCGGCTCGTGCCGGGCGTACTCGCGGCTGAAGCGGGCCGTGCCGTGGGACAGCGAGCGGAGGTCGATGGCGTAGCGGCCGATCTCGAACTCGGGCACCTCCGCCCGGACCACGGTCCTTCCCGAGCCCACCTGCTCGGTGCCGAGCACCCGGCCGCGCCGGCTCGACAGGTCGCTCATCACCGGGCCGACGTAGTCGTCGGCGACCAGCACGGACACCTCGGCCACCGGCTCCAGCAGGTGGATCCGCGTCTGAGCCGCGGCCTCGCGCAGGGCCAGCGCGCCCGCCGTCTGGAAGGCGGCGTCGGAGGAGTCCACCGAGTGCGCCTTGCCGTCCAGCAGCGTGACCCGCACGTCCACCAGCGGATAGCCGGCGGCCACTCCCTTCGCGGCCTGCGCCCGTACGCCCTTCTCCACGGACGGGATGAACTGGCGTGGTACGGCGCCGCCCACCACCTTGTCCACGAACTCGATGCCCGAGCCGCCGGGCAGCGGCTCCACCTCGATCTCGCAGATGGCGTACTGCCCGTGCCCGCCGGACTGCTTGACGTGCCGGCCGCGCCCGGCGGCCTTGGACGCGAACGTCTCCCGGAGGGAGACCTTGTGCGGGACGACGTCGACCTGGACGCCGTACCGGCTGCGCAGCCGCTCCAGGGCCACGTCCGCGTGAGCCTCGCCCAGGCACCACAGGACCACCTGGTGGGTGTCCTGGTTCTGCTCCAGGCGCATCGTCGGGTCCTCGGCGACCAGCCGGGACAGGCCCTGGGAGAGCTTGTCCTCGTCCGCCTTGCTGTGCGCGTGGATGGCCAGCGGCAGCAGTGGATCGGGCATCTGCCAGGGCTCCATCAGAAGCGGGTCGTCCTTGGCCGACAGCGTGTCCCCGGTCTCGGCGCGGCCGAGCTTGGCCACGCACACCAGATCGCCCGCGACGGCGTGCGACACCGGGCGCTGCTGCTTGCCGAACGCCATGGACAGCGCGCCGATCTTCTCGTCGACGTCGTGGTCCTCGTGCCCGCGGTCGGCCAGGCCGTGCCCGGAGACGTGCACCGTCTCCTCGGGGCGCAGGGTGCCGGAGAAGACGCGGACCAGCGAGATACGGCCGACGTACGGGTCGGAGGAGGTCTTCACGACCTCGGCGACCAGCGGGCCGCCCGGGTCACAGGCCTTCAGCTCGCGCGGCTTGCCGTCGACCGTGGTGACCTGGGGCATGGGGTGCTCGAACGGGGTCGGGAACCCGCCGGTGATCAGCTCCAGCAGCTCGACCGTGCCGAGCCCCTGCCGGGCGCCGTCGGCGGCGGGGGCGGCCGCCAGGACGGGGAAGAAGGTGCCGCGCGCGACGGCCCGCTCCAGGTCGTCGATCAGCGTCTTGACGTCGATCTGTTCGCCGCCCAGGTAGCGGTCCATGAGGGTCTCGTCCTCGCTCTCGGCGATGATGCCCTCGATGAGCCGGTTGCGGGCCTGCTCGATGTCCGGCAGCTGGTCCTCGCCGGGCTCGGACTCCTTGCGCTCACCGGACGCGTAGTCGAACAGCTTCTGCGACAGCAGCCCGATCAGCCCGGTCACGGGCGCGTGCCCGTCCGGACCCTCCGGCCCGCGCAGCGGCAGATACAGCGGCAGCACGGCGTCCGGGTCGTCGGCGCCGAAGGCCTCCGCGCACACCCGGGTCATCTCCTCGAAGTCCGCGCGGGCGGCCTCCAGGTGAGTGATCACGATCGCGCGGGGCATGCCGACGGCCTGGCACTCCTCCCACACCATGCGGGTCGAGCCGTCCACCCCGTCCGAGGCCGAGACGACGAAGAGGGCCGCGTCCGCCGCTCGCAGACCGGCCCTCAGCTCGCCGACGAAGTCGGCGTATCCGGGGGTGTCGAGGATGTTGATCTTGATGCCGTCCCACTCCACCGGGACCAGGGAGAGCTGTACCGAGCGCTGCTGCCGGTGCTCGATGTCGTCGTAGTCCGAGACGGTGCCGCCGTCCTCCACACGGCCCGCCCGGTTCACCGCCCCCGCGCTCAGCGCGAGGGCCTCCACCAATGTTGTCTTGCCCGAACCGGAGTGGCCGACCAGCACCACATTCCGTACGGACGCGGGGTGGTCGGCCGCCACTGCCCTGCCGGCGGCCCCGGTGTGTGTTTGCGCCTTGTCGCCCATGATCCTGCCTCCCGTGGACGGTGAGGTCACTGTGGGCGCGGACACGCGGCACCGCGTGCACTGGCGGCTCCTGCGACGCCCGCGGTCCTTCGAGCTTTCCACTCCCGTCACGTTGCGTCCATACGACGGACGCCGATCGCGCCGCCGCGCCGCGTGCGCGGGGTGCGCACCGCAGCGCGCCACGGCTGTGGGTGCCCGCCCGTCACGCACGCACGCGCGTGGCTACGATGGGCCAGCCGGCGGCCACCAGGGCCGCGGCGACAACGACCGTCGGGAAGGCCATGCTGAACAAGTACGCGCGTGCATTCTTCACGCGTGTCCTCACGCCGTTCGCCGCGTTTCTCATCCGCCGGGGCGTGAGCCCCGACACGGTCACGCTCGTCGGCACGGCCGGTGTGGTCGCGGGAGCGCTGGTCTTCTTCCCCCGGGGCGAGTTCTTCTGGGGCACGATCGTGATCACCCTGTTCGTCTTCTCCGACCTGGTCGACGGCAACATGGCCCGTCAGCTGGGCCGCTCCAGCCGCTGGGGCGCCTTCCTGGACTCCACCCTGGACCGGGTCGCCGACGGCGCGATCTTCGGCGGCTTCGCGCTCTGGTACGCGGGCAACGGCGACAACAACGCCCTGTGCGCGGTCTCGATCTTCTGCCTGGCCAGCGGCCAGGTGGTGTCCTACACCAAGGCGCGCGGCGAGTCGATCGGACTGCCGGTCGCCGTCAACGGGCTCGTCGAGCGTGCCGAGCGCCTGGTGATCTCGCTGGTCGCGGCCGGTCTGGCGGGCTTCCACAAGTTCGGCGTGCCGGGCATCCAGTGGCTGCTGCCCATCGCCCTGTGGATCGTCGCCGTGGGCAGCCTCATCACGCTGATCCAGCGGGTCGTCACCGTCCGCCGCGAGTCCGCCGATGCGGAGGCGGCGACGCAGCGCAGCGCGTCCCAGGGGAGTGAGGCGGCGAAGTGAGCACCGCGGAACGGCTCACCGACGCGCTGTACGGCCTCGGCTGGAGCACCGTAAAGAAGCTCCCCGAACCCGTCGCGGCACGCCTCGGCCGGTCCCTTGCGGACCTCACCTGGAAGCAGCGCGGCAAGGGCGTGCAGCGCCTGGAGGCGAACTACGCGCGCGTGGTGCCCGACGCGGGCCCCGAGCGCCTCGCCGAGCTCTCCCGCGCGGGCATGCGCTCGTACCTGCGCTACTGGATGGAGTCCTTCCGGCTGCCCGCCTGGAGCGCCGAGCGCGTGAAGACGGGCTTCGAGTGCAAGGACGTGCACTACCTGACCGACGGGATCGCCTCCCCGCGCGGCGTGATCCTGGCGCTGCCGCACATGGGCAACTACGACCTGGCCGGCGCCTGGGTCACCACCAGGCTCGAGACGCCGTTCACCACGGTCGCCGAGCGCCTGAAGCCCGAGACGCTCTACGACCGCTTCGTCGCCTACCGCGAGAGCCTCGGCATGGAGGTCCTGCCGCACAGCGGCGGCACCGCCTTCGGCACCCTGGCCCGGCGGCTGCGCGACGGCGGCCTGGTCTGCCTGGTCGCCGACCGCGACCTGTCCGCGTCCGGCATCGAGGTCGACTTCTTCGGCGAGCGGACCCGGATGCCCGCCGGTCCGGCCCTGCTCGCCCAGCAGACGGGCGCGCTGCTGCTGCCCGTCACGCTCTGGTACGACGACTCGCCCGTCATGAAGGGCCAGATCCATCCCCCGATCGAGGTACCGGAGTCAGGTACGCGGGCCGAGCAGACGTCCGTGATGACACAGGCGCTGGCCGACGCCTTCGCCGCCGGGATCGCCGACCATCCGGAGGACTGGCACATGCTCCAGCGGCTGTGGCTCGCCGACCTCGACCCCGCGAAGGGACCCTCGTGAGAATCGGGATCGTCTGCCCGTACTCCTGGGACGTGCCCGGGGGCGTCCAGTTCCACATCCGTGACCTCGCCGAGTACTTCATCCGCCTCGGCCACGAGGTCTCCGTCCTCGCCCCCGCCGACGACGACACCCCGCTGCCGCCGTACGTCGTCTCGGCCGGCCGTGCGGTCCCGGTGCCGTACAACGGCTCCGTGGCCCGCCTGAACTTCGGCTTCCTGTCGGCCGCGCGGGTGCGGCGCTGGCTGCACGAGGGCGCCTTCGACGTGGTCCACATCCACGAGCCCACGTCCCCCTCGCTCGGCCTGCTGACCTGCTGGGCGGCCCAGGGCCCGATCGTGGCCACCTTCCACACCTCCAACCCGCGCTCGCGCGCGATGATCGCCGCCTACGCGATCCTCCAGGCCGCGCTGGAGAAGATCAGCGCACGGATCGCGGTCAGCGAGTACGCCCGCCGCACCCTGGTCGAGCACCTCGGCGGCGACGCGGTGGTCATCCCCAACGGCGTGGACGTCGACTTCTTCGCCAAGGCCGAGCCCAACCCCGAGTGGCAGGGGGACACCCTGGGCTTCATCGGCCGGATCGACGAGCCCCGCAAGGGCCTGCCGGTGCTGATGAAGGCCCTCCCGAAGATCCTTGCCGCCCGCCCGCAGACCCGTCTGCTGGTCGCGGGGCGCGGCGACGAGGAGGCGGCCGTCGAGGACCTGCCCGAGGAGCTGCGCTCCCGCGTCGAGTTCCTCGGCATGATCAGCGACGAGGACAAGGCGCGCTTCCTGCGCAGCGTCGACCTGTACCTCGCGCCCAACACCGGCGGCGAGAGCTTCGGCATCATCCTCGTCGAGGCGATGTCGGCGGGCGCCCCCGTCCTCGCCTCCGACCTGGACGCCTTCGTCCAGGTCCTCGACCAGGGCAAGGCCGGCGAGGTCTTCGCCAACGAGGACGCGGACGCCCTGGCCGAGGCGGCCGTACGCCTGCTGGACGACCCGGCACGACGGGCCGAACTGCGCGAGCGGGGGAGCACCCACGTCCGCCGCTTCGACTGGTCCACCGTCGGCGCGGACATCCTGTCGGTGTACGAGACGGTCACGACCGGCACGTCGGCGGTGGCCACGGACGACCGGCCCGGCCTGCGGGCACGGTTCGGCCTGGCACGGGACTGAGGCGGCCGCCCGCACCGACTAGCCTTGCCGCCCGTGACTGCAACCCTCATCTGGATCCTCGTCGCGCTCGTGGCCGTCGGCCTGTACCTGAGCTGGACGGCCGGACGGCTGGACCGGCTGCACGTGCGGATGGACGCCGCGCGGGCCGCGCTGGACGCGCAGCTGCTGCGGCGGGCCTCCGTGACGCAGGAGCTGGCGACCTCGGGCGTGCTGGACCCCGCCGCCTCGATCGTCCTCTACGAGGCCGCGCACGCCGCCCGGCAGGCCGAGGAGGAGCAGCGTGAGGTCGCCGAGAGCGAGCTGAGCCAGGCTCTGCGGGCGGTGTTCGAGGACCCGCGGCAGGTCGAGGCCGTACGGGAGGCCCCGGGCGGCGAGGCGGCGACCCACGAGCTGGCCGAGGCCGTACGCCGTGTCCCCATGGCACGCCGCTTCCACAACGACGCCGTGGGGGCCGCTCGCAGGCTCCGCGAGCACCGCAAGGTGCGCTGGTTCCGGCTGGCCGGCCATGCCCCGTTCCCGCTGGCCTTCGAGATGGACGACGAGCCGCCCGCGGCCCTGGTGGAGCGGATCTCCTGAACGTCAGGTGGACCAAAAGGATCCACCGGCTTGCCATTGGCCCTTGCTGTGGCCTGGTCCACTCGCGTTTGCTCTCTGGAGCAGAAAACGCTCTTTCACCTTCAGTGAGGTCATCCGTGTCCACTTCCGAGAACCAGGCTCCCGAGACCGGCACCGCGCGCGTGAAGCGCGGCATGGCCGAGCAGCTCAAGGGCGGCGTGATCATGGACGTCGTCACGCCGGAGCAGGCGAAGATCGCAGAGGACGCGGGCGCCGTCGCGGTCATGGCGCTGGAGCGGGTCCCGGCCGACATCCGCAAGGACGGCGGCGTGGCCCGTATGTCCGACCCGGACATGATCGAGGGCATCATCAACGCCGTCTCGATCCCGGTCATGGCCAAGTCCCGCATCGGCCACTTCGTCGAGGCCCAGGTTCTCCAGTCCCTCGGCGTCGACTACATCGACGAGTCCGAGGTCCTCACCCCGGCCGACGAGGTCAACCACTCCGACAAGTGGGCCTTCACGACCCCCTTCGTCTGTGGTGCCACCAACCTGGGCGAGGCCCTGCGCCGCATCGCCGAGGGCGCCGCGATGATCCGTTCCAAGGGCGAGGCCGGCACCGGCAACGTGGTCGAGGCCGTCCGCCACCTGCGCCAGATCAAGAACGAGATCGCCAAGCTGCGCGGCTTCGACAACAACGAGCTGTACGCCGCCGCCAAGGAGCTGCGCGCCCCGTACGAGCTCGTCAAGGAAGTCTCCGAGCTCGGCAAGCTCCCGGTGGTCCTCTTCTCCGCCGGTGGCGTGGCCACCCCGGCCGACGCCGCGCTCATGCGCCAGCTCGGCGCCGAGGGCGTCTTCGTCGGCTCCGGCATCTTCAAGTCCGGCGACCCGGCCAAGCGCGCCGCCGCCATCGTGAAGGCCACCACCTTCTACGACGACCCGAAGATCATCGCGGACGCCTCCCGCAACCTGGGCGAGGCCATGGTGGGCATCAACTGCGACACCCTCCCCGAGTCCGAGCGCTACGCGAACCGCGGCTGGTAAGGCACCGGATCACATGAACACCCCCGTCATAGGCGTCCTGGCCCTCCAGGGCGACGTACGGGAGCACCTCATCGCCCTGGCCGCGGCCGACGCCGTGGCCAGGCCGGTGCGGCGCCCCGAGGAACTCGCCGAGGTCGACGGCCTCGTCCTGCCCGGCGGCGAGTCCACCACCATCTCCAAGCTGGCCGTCCTCTTCGGAGTGATGGAACCCCTCCGCGCGCGCGTACGCGACGGCATGCCCGTCTACGGCACCTGCGCCGGCATGATCATGCTCGCCGACAAGATCCTCGACCCGCGCTCGGGCCAGGAGACCATCGGCGGCATCGACATGATCGTGCGCCGCAACGCCTTCGGGCGGCAGAACGAGTCGTTCGAGGCGGCGGTCGACGTCAAGGGAGTCGCGGGCGATCCTGTAGAGGGCGTCTTCATCCGCGCCCCGTGGGTCGAGTCCGTCGGCGCCGAGGTCGAGGTGCTCGCCGAGCACGACGGCCACATCGTCGCGGTCCGTCAGGGCAACGCGCTCGCCACGTCGTTCCACCCGGAACTGACCGGGGACCACCGCGTGCACTCCCTGTTCGTCGACATGGTGCGCGCCAACCGGACACCTGAGTCCTTGTAGGATCTCTGGCGTTCGTTCATAGATGGGTTACGCGAAGGAGACAGGCAGATGTCCGGCCACTCTAAATGGGCCACGACGAAGCACAAGAAGGCCGTGATCGACGCCAAGCGCGGCAAGCTCTTCGCGAAGCTGATCAAGAACATCGAGGTCGCGGCGCGCATGGGCGGCGTCGACCTCGACGGCAACCCGACGCTCTACGACGCCGTCCAGAAGGCCAAGAAGCAGTCGGTCCCGAACAAGAACATCGACTCCGCGATCAAGCGCGGCGGTGGTCTCGAGGCCGGTGGCGCCGACTACGAGACGATCATGTACGAGGGCTACGGCCCCAACGGTGTCGCGGTGCTCATCGAGTGCCTCACCGACAACCGCAACCGCGCCGCCTCCGACGTCCGTGTCGCCATGACCCGCAACGGCGGCAACATGGCCGACCCGGGCTCGGTGTCGTACATGTTCAGCCGCAAGGGCGTCATCATCGTCCCCAAGGGCGAGCTGACCGAGGACGACGTCCTGGGTGCCGTCCTGGACGCGGGTGCCGAGGAGGTCAACGACCTCGGTGAGTCCTTCGAGGTCATCAGCGAGGCCACCGACCTGGTCGCGGTCCGCACCGCCCTCCAGGAGGCCGGGATCGACTACGACTCCGCCGAGTCCAGCTTCGTGCCGTCCGTCCAGGTCGAGCTGGACGAGGAGGGCGCCAAGAAGATCTTCAGGCTGATCGACGCTCTCGAGGACAGCGACGACGTGCAGAACGTCTTCGCGAACTTCGACGTCAGCGACGACATCATGGAGAAGGTCGAAGCCTGACACCGACCCGAACGCGACGGGCCGACGGGACACACCCCGTCGGCCCGTCGCGTTGTCGGTGCCACCCGATAGCCTGCACAAACAGGCGAGCGAAGGGAGGGGCGCGCGTGCGTGTACTGGGGGTGGACCCCGGACTGACGCGGTGCGGTGTCGGCGTCGTCGAGGGGGTCGCGGGCCGCCCGCTCACCATGCTCGGCGTGGGGGTCGTACGGACGCCCGCCGATGCCGATCTGAGCCACCGGCTGCTCGCCGTCGAGCAGGGCCTCGAGGAGTGGCTGGACACGCACCGGCCCGAGGTCGTCGCCGTCGAGCGCGTCTTCAGCCAGCACAACGTGCGTACGGTCATGGGCACGGCCCAGGCCAGCGCCGTCGCCATGCTGTGCGCCGCCCGGCGCGGCATCCCGGTCGCCCTGCACACCCCCAGCGAGGTCAAGGCCGCCGTCACCGGCACCGGCCGCGCCGACAAAGCCCAGGTCGGAGCCATGGTCACCCGTCTGCTCCGGCTCAGCGCCCCGCCCAAGCCCGCCGACGCGGCCGACGCCCTCGCCCTCGCCATCTGCCACATCTGGCGCGCCCCCGCGCAGAACCGGCTCCAGCAGGCCGTCGCCCGGCAGACCCTCAACGCAACGAAAGGCCGTACGGCATGATCGCGTTCGTCAGCGGCCCGGTCGCCGCCCTCGCCCCCGACTCCGCGGTGGTCGAGGTGGGCGGCATCGGCATCGCCGTCCAGTGCACCCCGAACACGCTCTCCGGCCTGCGCAGGGGCCAGCAGGCGAAACTCGCCACCTCCCTGGTGGTGCGCGAGGACTCGCTGACCCTGTACGGCTTCGCCGACGACGACGAGCGCCAGGTCTTCGAGCTGCTGCAGACCGCGAGCGGGGTCGGCCCGCGCCTGGCCCAGGCGATGCTCGCCGTGCACACGCCGGACGCGCTGCGCCGTGCCGTCGCCACAGGTGACGAGAAAGCCCTCACGGCCGTTCCCGGCATCGGCAAGAAGGGCGCGCAGAAACTGCTGCTGGAGCTGAAGGACCGGCTGGGCGCACCCACCGGCGCCCCCGCGGTCGGCGCCCCGGTCACCCAGGGCTGGCGCGACCAGCTGCACGCGGCCCTCATCGGCCTCGGCTACGCCACCCGCGAGGCCGACGAGGCGGTCTCCGCCGTGGCCCCCCAGGCCGAGGCCGCCGACGGTACACCGCAGGTGGGCCGGCTGCTGAAGGCCGCCCTGCAGACCCTCAACCGCGCCCGCTGACCTGCGCCCCCCGCTAGGAGATCTTGAGTGAACTGGGACGACACCACCGGCACCTCCGCCGAGGAACGGCTGGTGGGCCCTGCAGCCGACCGGGAGGACCAGGCCGTAGAGGCTGCCCTGCGCCCCAAGGACCTCGGTGAATTCATCGGCCAGGAGAAGGTCCGCGAACAGCTCGACCTCGTCCTGCGCGCCGCACGCGCGCGCGGGGCCACCGCCGACCACGTGCTGCTCTCCGGTGCGCCCGGCCTCGGCAAGACCACCCTATCGATGATCATCGCGGCCGAGATGGGCGCGCCCATCCGCATCACCTCCGGCCCCGCCATCCAGCACGCCGGCGACCTCGCCGCGATCCTCTCCTCCCTCCAGGAGGGCGAGGTCCTCTTCCTGGACGAGATCCACCGCATGTCCCGGCCCGCCGAGGAGATGCTGTACATGGCCATGGAGGACTTCCGCGTCGACGTCATCGTCGGCAAGGGCCCCGGCGCCACCGCCATTCCCCTGGAGCTGCCCCCGTTCACGCTGGTCGGCGCCACCACGCGCGCGGGCCTGCTGCCGCCCCCGCTGCGCGACCGCTTCGGCTTCACCGCGCACATGGAGTTCTACGAGCCCGCCGAGCTGGAGCGGGTCGTGCACCGCTCGGCGAACCTGCTGGACGTCGAGATCGGGTCGGACGGCGCCGCCGAGATCGCCGGCCGCTCCCGCGGCACGCCCCGGATCGCCAACCGTCTGCTGCGCCGCGTCCGCGACTATGCGCAGGTCAAGGCGGACGGCGTGATCACCCGCGAGATCGCGGCGGCCGCCCTCGCCGTCTACGAGGTCGACGCGCGCGGCCTAGACCGACTCGACCGGGCCGTCCTGGAAGCGCTGCTGAAACTGTTCGGCGGCGGCCCGGTGGGCCTGTCCACGCTCGCCGTCGCGGTCGGGGAGGAGCGGGAGACCGTCGAGGAGGTCGCCGAACCCTTCCTCGTCCGGGAGGGTCTGCTCGCCCGCACACCGCGCGGCCGGGTCGCCACGCCCGCGGCATGGACGCACCTCGGTCTGACCCCGCCGCGCACGTCAGCCGGGGGAAACGGACAACAGGACCTGTTCGGGGCGTGATGACTCTGTGACGGCGAGGGCAATGGCGGGCGCAGGAACCCAGGTGCCATGCTGAGCGTTGTTCCATGCACGCGGACTCGCTTAGACTCCGCCGATGCCGCCTTTGCGGGCGGCGCCGACCAACCCCCATCCATCAGGCCGCTCACCGCGCGGTCGCGCGAAGGAAATTCCGTCCCGTGAATGCCTTTACCCTTCTCCCCTTCATCGTGCTCATCGCGGCCATGTTCCTGATGACGCGCTCGGCCAAGAAGAAGCAGCAGCAGGCCGCACACATGCGGAACGAAATGCAGCCCGGCTCGGGCGTGCGCACCATCGGGGGGATGTACGCGACGGTCAAGGAGGTCAACGAGGACACCGTCCTCCTCGACGCCGGACCGGGCGTCGACCTCCTCTTCGCCAAGAACGCGATCGGCGCCGTGCTCTCCGACGACGAGTACAACCGCATCGTGCACGGCATCGAGCACGACCTGAAGTCCGACGCCGCCATCGTCCCGGACGACGCCTCCTCCCTCACCGAGACCGACGCCACCGACGAGCCTGCCGCCGCCTCCGACGACAAGGCCGTCGACCTCGGTAAGAAGGACGCCGTCGAGGACAAGGCCGAGGCCGAGGCGGCCGAGGCCGAGGCGGACGAAGAGCCGAAGAAGACCGACGGCGGCTCCGAAGCGAAGTAGTCACGTCCCGGGGTGTGCGACGCGGCCTTGACCGCGCCCCGCGCACCCCGGGCGCGTCTGCTCCCCGCAGTGGAGCCCGACACCATGTCATGGCCGACCGCGCCGACCGGGCGCGGAGCGGCCCGAGAGGGAGTACGAGAAGGTGGCAGCACCTAAGAGGGGCCGGAGCGCGAGCGCCCAGAGCAAGCCAGGGCGCTCGCTGGCCCTCATCCTGATCGCCATCGTGGCGCTCACCGGGGGAATGTTCGCCTCCGGAAACACCACTCCGCGTCTCGGTATCGACCTCGCCGGTGGTACGAGCATCACGCTCAAGGCGAAGGCCGACCAGGGGTCCGCGATCAACAAGGCCAACATGGACACCGCGGTCGACATCATGAACCGCCGTGTCAACGGTCTGGGCGTCACCGAGGCGGAGGTGCAGACCCAGGGGACCGACCACATCATCGTGAACATCCCCAAGGGCACCAACTCCAAGCAGGCCCAGCAGCAGGTCGGCACCACCGCCAAGCTGTACTTCCGCCCGGTCCTCGCCAGCGAGCCCACCGGCTCCGCGGCGCCGAGCCCCTCGCCGAGCGCGTCCTCCAGCGGCAGCAGCTCGCCGAGCCCGTCGAGCAGCGCCTCCTCCAAGGAGAAGGCGTCCTCGTCCTCCTCCGGCTCGCCGACCCCGACGGCCTCCGCCACCGCGCAGGGCCGCGCGGTAACCGACGCCCTGAAGGCCGACGCCACGCCGTCGTCCTCCCCCTCCGGGAGCGCCACGTCGTCCCCGAGCCCGTCCGCGTCGCCCTCCGGGGGCACCGCCGACATCAAGAAGCTTCAGGCGCAGTACGCGGCCCTGGACTGCTCCAAGCCCGCACAGCGGGCCAAGGCCGGCACGAGCGCCAAGCCGGGCGAGGTCACCGTGGCCTGCGGTCAGGTCGACAAGGTCTGGTACAAGTACCTGCTCGGCCCGGCCGCCGTGGACGGCACCGAGGTGAAGAAGGCCCAGGCGATCTTCGACACCCAGGGCGCCTCCGGCTGGCAGGTCCAGATGAGCTTCACCTCCAGCGGTTCGAAGAAGTTCGCGGACGTCACCTCCGAGCTGGCCAAGAAGCAGTCCCCGCAGAACGAGTTCGGCATCGTCCTCGACGGCCAGGTCGTCTCCAGCCCGTACGTGACTACCGCCATCACCGGTGGTAATGCGTATATCTCCGGTCGCTTCACGCAACAGGAGGCGCAGAACCTCGCCAACATGCTGTCCTACGGCGCGCTGCCGCTGTCGTTCAAGGAAGAGACCGTCACCACGGTGACCGCCGCGCTCGGCGGTGAGCAGCTGCACGCCGGTCTGCTCGCCGGGGCGATCGGCCTCGCCCTGGTCGTGATCTACCTGATCGCCTACTACCGCGGCCTGTCGATCGTGGCCATGGCCTCCCTGCTGGTCTCCGCGATCCTCACCTACGTGATCATGGCTCTCCTCGGCCCGGCCATCGGCTTCGCGCTGAACCTGCCGGCCGTCTGCGGTGCCATCGTCGCCATCGGTATCACCGCGGACTCGTTCATCGTGTACTTCGAGCGCATCCGGGACGAGATCCGAGAGGGCCGCTCGCTGCGTCCCGCCGTCGAGCGGGCCTGGCCGCGCGCCCGGCGCACCATCCTCGTCTCCGACTTCGTGTCGTTCCTCGCCGCCGCGGTGCTGTTCATCGTGACCGTCGGCAAGGTGCAGGGCTTCGCGTTCACGCTCGGCCTGACCACCGTCCTCGACGTGGTCGTCGTCTTCACCTTCACCAAGCCGCTCATGACGCTTCTCGCCCGTCGCGCGTTCTTCGCTGACGGCCACAAGTGGTCCGGCCTCGACCCGAAGAGCCTGGGTGCCAAGCCGCCGCTGCGCCGCACCCGCCGTCCCGCCGGTCCTGCCGCCGGCTCTGTCGACCCGAAGGAGGCCTGAGCGATGTCGAAACTCGGCAACCTCGGCGCTCGACTGCACCGCGGCGAGATCAGCTACGACTTCGTCGGCAAGCGCAAGATCTGGTACGGCGTCTCCATCCTGATCACCATCACGGCCATCGTCGGCCTGGCGGTGCGCGGCCTGAACATGGGCATCGAGTTCCAGGGCGGCGCGGTCTTCACGACGCCGACGAAGATGAGCACGTCGGTGGCGAAGGCGGAGGAGTACGCGAAGGACGCCTCCGGCCACGAAGCGGTCGTGCAGAAGCTCGGCAACGGCAGCCTGCGCATCCAGATCGCGGGCATCGACACCGACAAGTCCGACCAGATCAAGCAGACGCTGGCCAAGGACCTGAGCCTCGACCCGGAGAAGCTGGCCGCCGACCTGGTCGGCCCGAGCTGGGGCGAGCAGATCGCCAACAAGGCCTGGGAGGGCCTGGCGATCTTCATGGTCCTGGTGGTGATCTACCTGGCGATCGCCTTCGAGTGGCGCATGGCCGTCGCGGCGCTCGTCGCGCTGATCCACGACATCACCATCACGACCGGCATCTACGCCCTCGTCGGCTTCGAGGTCACGCCCGGTACGGTCATCGGTCTGCTGACGATCCTCGGTTACTCGCTCTACGACACGGTCGTCGTCTTCGACAGCCTCAAGGAGCAGACGAAGGACATCACCAAGCAGACCCGCTGGACGTACAGCGACATCGCCAACCGGTCGATCAACGGCACGCTGGTCCGCTCGATCAACACCACCGTGGTCGCCCTGCTGCCGGTGGCGGGCCTGCTGTTCATCGGTGGCGGCTTCCTCGGGGCCGGCACGCTGAACGACATCTCGCTGTCGCTGTTCGTCGGCCTCGCGGCCGGTGCGTACTCCTCGATCTTCATCGCCACACCGCTCGTCGCCGACCTCAAGGAGCGCGAGCCGGCGATGAAGGCGCTCACGAAGCGGGTCCTGGCCAAGCGCGCCCAGGCCGCCACCGAGGAGGACCTCGCTCAGGCGCGGTCCGCCGACGGTGACGAGCGCGACGACGCCGCTCCCGCCGTGGTGGGTCCGCGCAACCAGCCCGCGTCCCGCACCCGGGGCCGCGGCCGCCCCTCCGGGAAGCGCCGATGACGGACATCAAGGAGCTACTCCTCAGCCGCATCCGCGATGTGGCGGACTACCCGGAGCCGGGCGTGATGTTCAAGGACATCACGCCGCTCCTGGCGGACCCGGCAGCCTTCACGGCCCTCACGGACGCGCTGGCCCAGATCGCCGCGGACACGGGCGCGACCAAGGTCGTCGGCCTGGAGGCCCGGGGCTTCATCCTGGGCGCCCCGGTCGCGGTCCGTGCGGGCCTCGGGTTCATCCCGGTGCGCAAGGCGGGCAAGCTGCCGGGGGCGACGCTCCGGCAGGCGTACGACCTGGAGTACGGCTCGGCGGAGATCGAGGTGCACGCGGAGGACCTGTCCTCCGGCGACCGTGTGCTGATCGTGGACGACGTGCTCGCCACGGGCGGCACCGCCGAGGCCGCGATCCAGCTCATCCAGCGGGCCGGCGCCCAGGTCGCGGGCCTCGCCGTCCTGATGGAGCTGGGCTTCCTGGGCGGCCGGTCCCGTCTGGAGCCGGCCCTCGCGGGGGCACTACTGGAGGCACTCCTCACCATCTGAGAGACAGCCGCAGGACAGAGGGTGCCCCGGGACATCCCGGGGCACCCTTTGCGCCGCAGTTCTCGGTGACGTTCGGTCCGCGATCACATACTCAGATCATCCTCAAATCTATGTTCGATGACATGTTCAGGCTGATTGGATCTTCCCGATGCCTCCGACCAAGGCATCGCAGAGGAGAAAACGATGAGCATGTCACGCAAGATGACGACCGGGCTGGTCTCTCTCATCTCCGTCGCCGCGCTCAGCGCGGGCGCGACTACCGCCAGCGCGAGCCAGGCTCACGCACCGGCCAAGACTGTCGCTTCCGTGCCGGCCGGCTGCGGCGACTGGAACCGGGCGGTGGCCGTTCCGTGGAAGTGGCAGACCCTTAGTGACGGGTGCGGCCACTTCGGTCGCCCTGGTCTGCGAATGGGCTACTCCTGGGCCGTCTTCCGGGGCACCAAGGTCTGTGTCAAGGCCTTGGGCTTCGTCAACGGCAACAAGAAGTGGTTCGACCTCGGCTGCGGCAAGTCCGGCTCGTTCACCGTGCCGTGGGGGAACAATCTTGCCGAGAAGCAGATCAAGGTGAAGGGCGCGGCTGCCTTCAACTGGAAGTGACGTTCACGTTCCGCCCTGCTCGAAGCCAGATGACGAGCAGGTGAAGTGAGGTCAGGGGCCTGAGCCGGACTCGGGCCCCTGACCGGTATCCGGGCTCGTCGGCGCCACGGAGGCTGGCTCGCTACCATGGACATCCGGGCCGATCGGGGACCCGGATCGCGCACGAGGAGCCCTCTTGCCAGACGAGGCCCAGCCACTGACCGCCGCCAAGCCCGAGCCTGCTTCGGCACCCGCGGCCAAGCCCGCGCCGAACGTGTCGCACGCGAAGAACGACACCCGCGGGACGGTCGAGCACGCCCAGTCCGCGCCCGTCGAGAAGGCAGCCGAGGTCACGCGGCCCAAACCGCCCCCCACTCCCGACTCCGCTCGAGCGGGTGGAGCTCCGTCGCCCGTGCGCCCCGCCGCCGGCCAGCCCGCCCGCAGCGGCTCCTCCAACCGCGTCCGCGCCCGCCTCGCCCGCCTCGGCGTCCAGCGCGCGAACCCGTACAACCCCGTGCTGGAGCCGCTGCTGCGGATAGTGCGCAGCAACGATCCGAAGATCGAGAACTCCACGCTGCGGCAGATCGAGCGCGCTTACCAGGTCGCCGAGCGCTGGCACCGCGGCCAGAAGCGCAAGAGCGGCGATCCGTACATCACGCACCCGCTCGCCGTCACCACCATCCTCGCCGAGCTGGGCATGGATCCGGCCACGCTGATGGCCGGGCTGCTGCACGACACCGTCGAGGACACCGAGTACGGCCTGGACGACCTGCGCCGTGACTTCGGCGACGTCGTCGCCCTGCTCGTCGACGGCGTCACCAAGCTGGACAAGGTCAAGTTCGGCGAGGCCGCGCAGGCCGAGACCGTACGCAAGATGGTCGTGGCGATGGCGAAGGACCCGCGCGTCCTCGTCATCAAGCTCGCCGACCGCCTGCACAACATGCGCACCATGCGCTACCTCAAGCGCGAGAAGCAGGAGAAGAAGGCGCGCGAGACCCTCGAGATCTACGCGCCGCTCGCCCACCGCCTGGGCATGAACACCATCAAGTGGGAGCTGGAGGACCTCGCGTTCGCGATCCTCTATCCCAAGATGTACGACGAGATCGTACGGCTGGTGGCCGAAAGGGCACCGAAGCGCGACGAGTATCTGGCCATAGTGACCGACGAGGTCCAGGCCGACCTCCGCGCCGCCCGCATCAAGGCGACCGTCACCGGACGCCCGAAGCACTACTACAGCGTCTACCAGAAGATGATCGTCCGCGGTCGCGACTTCGCGGAGATCTACGACCTGGTGGGCATTCGTGTCCTGGTCGACACGGTCCGCGACTGCTACGCCGCCCTCGGCACCGTGCACGCGCGATGGAATCCGGTCCCCGGCCGGTTCAAGGACTACATCGCGATGCCCAAGTTCAACATGTACCAGTCGCTGCACACGACGGTCATCGGGCCCAACGGCAAGCCCGTCGAGCTGCAGATCCGCACGTTCGACATGCACCGGCGCGCGGAGTACGGCATCGCCGCCCACTGGAAGTACAAGCAGGAGGCCGTCGCCGGCGCCTCCAAGGTCCGCACGGACGTGCCCAAGGCCTCCGGCAAGGACAAGGACGCCATCAACGACATGGCGTGGCTGCGGCAGCTGCTGGACTGGCAGAAGGAGACCGAGGACCCCAGCGAGTTCCTGGAGTCCCTGCGCTTCGACCTGTCCCGCAACGAGGTCTTCGTCTTCACGCCGAAGGGCGACGTCATCGCGCTCCCGGCCGGCGCCACCCCGGTCGACTTCGCGTACGCCGTCCACACCGAGGTCGGCCACCGCACCATAGGAGCGCGGGTCAACGGCAGGCTCGTACCGCTCGAATCCACCCTGGACAACGGCGACTTGGTGGAGGTCTTCACCTCCAAGGCACCGGGCGCGGGTCCGTCCCGCGACTGGCTCGGTTTCGTCAAGTCGCCGCGCGCCCGCAACAAGATCCGTGCCTGGTTCTCCAAGGAGCGCCGGGACGAGGCGATCGAGCAGGGCAAGGACGCCATCGTCCGCGCCATGCGCAAACAGAACCTGCCGATCCAGCGCATCCTCACCGGCGACTCCCTCGTCACGCTCGCGCACGAGATGCGCTACTCGGACATCTCCGCGCTGTACGCGGCGATCGGTGAGGGCCATGTCTCCGCGCAGCACATCGTGCAGAAGCTCGTGCAGGCGCTCGGCGGCGAGGAGGCGGCCACCGAGGAGATCGACGAGGCCGTCCCGCCGACGCGCACCCGCGGCCGCAAGCGCCGCTCCAGCGCCGACCCCGGCGTCGTGGTCAAGGGCGTCGACGACGTGTGGGTCAAGCTGGCCCGCTGCTGTACGCCCGTCCCCGGAGACCCGATCATCGGCTTCGTCACGCGGGGCAGCGGTGTATCGGTTCACCGCAGCGACTGCGTCAACGTGGAGTCACTGTCCCGCGAGCCCGAGCGCATCCTGGACGTCGAGTGGGCGCCCACCCAGTCCTCGGTGTTCCTGGTCGCCATCCAGGTCGAGGCCCTGGACCGCTCGCGCCTGCTGTCGGACGTCACCCGCGTCCTGTCCGACCAGCACGTCAACATCCTCTCCGCGGCCGTCCAGACCTCCCGTGACCGGGTGGCCACCTCCCGCTTCACCTTCGAGATGGGCGACCCGAAGCACCTGGGCCACGTCCTGAAGGCCGTACGGGGCGTGGAGGGCGTGTACGACGTCTACCGCGTGACCTCGGCGCGCAGCCGGTCGTAGACACCCAGGCATGCAGAAGGGCCCCGTACGCCACGTACGGGGCCCTCACGCGTAGGACCGGGGGATCAGCCCCCGAACTCCTGCAGACCCTTCAGAGCCTGGTCCAGGAGCGCCTGACGGCCCTCCAGCTCCCGCTCCAGCTTGTCGGCCCTGGCGTTGTTGCCCTGGGCGCGCGCCTGCTCGATCTGCGCCCTCAGCTTGTCCACGGCGGCCTGCAGCTGACCGGTCAGACCCTCGGCACGCGCGCGTGCCTCCGGGTTCGTCCGGCGCCACTCGGCCTCCTCGGCCTCCTGGATGGCCCGCTCGACCGCGTGCATCCGGCCCTCGACCTTGGGACGCGCGTCCCGCGGGACGTGGCCGATGGCCTCCCAGCGCTCGTTGATCGAGCGAAAGGCGGCCCGGGCGCCCTTCAGGTCCGAGACCGGCAGGAGCTTCTCGGCCTCCTCGGCCAGCTCCTCCTTGAGCTTCAGGTTCTCCGACTGCTCGGCGTCCCGCTCGGCGAAGACCGAGCTGCGGGCGGCGAAGAACACGTCCTGGGCGCCGCGGAAGCGGTTCCACAGGTCGTCCTCGTGCTCGCGCTGCGCGCGGCCCGCGGCCTTCCACTCCGCCATCAGCTCGCGGTAGCGGGCCGCGGTCGGACCCCAGTCCGTCGAACCGGACAGCGCCTCGGCCTCGGCGACCAGCCGCTCCTTGGTCTTGCGGGCCTCCTCGCGCTGCGCGTCCAGCTGCGCGAAGTGCGCCTTGCGGCGCTTGGAGAACGCCGACCGGGCGTGCGAGAAGCGGTGCCACAGCTCGTCGTCGGACTTGCGGTCCAGACGCGGCAGACCCTTCCAGGTGTCCACCAGCGACCGGAGCCGCTCGCCGGCCGCCCGCCACTGGTCGGACTGCGCCAGCTGCTCCGCCTCCGTGACCAGGTCCTCCTTGGCCTTGCGGGCCTCGTCGGACTGCCTGGCCCGCTGTGCCTTGCGCTCCTCGCGGCGGGCTTCGACCGTCGCCACGAGCTTGTCCAGGCGGCTCCGCAGCGCGTCCAGGTCGCCGACCGCGTGATGTGCGTCCACCTGCTCACGCAGATGGTCGATCGCGGTCTGGGCGTCCTTCGCCGACAGGTCCGTGGTCTGCACTCGCTTCTCGAGGAGGCCGATCTCGACAACCAGGCCCTCGTACTTGCGCTCGAAGTAGGAAAGCGCCTCCTCAGGGGAGCCGGCCGCCCAGGAACCGACGACCTGCTCGCCGTCGGCCGTACGCACGTACACGGTCCCCGTCTCGTCGACGCGGCCCCACGGGTCGCTGCTCACAGCGCCTCCTCCACATGATGCCTGCGGGGGGCCTCAGCACCCCCGGGCATCGTCCACAGTTTCGTCACGGCCAACATAGGCGACCGGCGGGTTGCCTGTCCGCATCCAGCGCGACCGAAATTCCGCTGTTGGCCGTCTTGGGCTTTCTTCAGATTTCGGGACGGCGTCAGGACTTGGTGACCGTCGCCTTGTTGATCACTACCGTCGCGTTCGGGGCACCGTCACCGGCACCCGTGTTCTCGCCCGCGGCCGCGATCTTGTTGAGCACCTTCAGGCCCGCCGCGTCGATCGTGCCGAACGGGGTGTAGTTGGCCGGCAGAGGGCTGTCCTTGTAGACGAGGAAGAACTGGCTGCCGCCGGTGTGCTTCTGGCCGGTGTTGGCCATGGCCACCGTGCCCGCCGGGTACTTGTCGCCCTTCAGGCTCGTGTCCTTCAGGTTCTCGTCCGGGATCGTGTAGCCCGGGCCGCCGCTGCCGACGCCCGTTGGGTCGCCGCACTGCAGCACGTAGATGCCGTTCGTGGTCAGACGGTGGCACTTGGTGTGGTCGAAGAAGCCCTTGCCGGCCAGGAAGTCGAACGAGTTCACGGTGTGCGGGGCCGCCGACGTCTTCAGCGCGATGCCGATGTCACCGCACGTCGTCGCGAGCTTCATCGTGTACTTGGCCGACGTGTCGATCGACATCGTCGGCTCCTGCTTCCAGCTCTGCTTCTTGATCGAGCCCGCGGCCGGCTTCTCGCACGGGTCCGGCGCCTTGCTGGTCGGCGTCGCGCTCGGCGAGACGTCGGCGCTCGCGTTGGTCTTCTTGTCGTCGTTCTTCAGCACACCGGTCGTGTACAGCGCAAGGCTGCCGATCACGACCACGCCGAGCACCGACGCGATCACGGAGTTGCGCATGCGTGATTTGCGCCGTGCGCTGGTGCGCCGCTGCTGCTGCCGCAAGAACTTCTCCCGGGCGAGCTGACGCCGCCGCTGCTCCTGGCTGACCACCGGTTTCTCTCCTCATGCGTGTCGTGTGTCGACCGGTACGCGTGCGTCCTGTGAGCCGACAACCGCGTGTAGCCCCGTACCGTATATGGGTTCGCTGAGGAAACGGCAGCGCCGGTAGGCTCTGGACCACGGGCTGCCGGCCCGCAAGCCCTCCCGTATCGACACAACGAAGGACGATCGTGCTCATTGCCGGGTTCCCCGCCGGGGCCTGGGGGACGAACTGTTATCTCGTCGCCCCCGCCGCCGGTGAGGAGTGCGTGATCATCGACCCGGGCCACCAGGCCGCCCAGGGCGTCGAGGAAGCGCTGAAGAAGCATCGGCTCAAGCCCGTCGCCGTCGTCCTCACCCATGGCCACATCGACCACGTGGCCTCGGTCGTCCCCGTGTGCGGCGCGCACGGCGTACCGGCCTGGATCCACCCCGAGGACCGGTACATGCTGAACGACCCCGAGAAGGCGCTCGGGCGGTCCTTCGGCATGCCGCTGATGGGCGACCTGACCGTGGGGGAGCCGGACGACGTCAAAGAGCTGACCGACGGCGCCAGGCTGGAGTTGGCCGGGCTGGAGTTCTCCGTCGCGCACGCGCCGGGCCATACCAAGGGGTCGGTGACCTTCGGCCTGCCCGAGGCGGCGGACATCCCGCCGATCCTGTTCTCGGGCGACCTGCTGTTCGCCGGCTCCATCGGACGCACCGACCTGCCCGGTGGCTCCATGGAGGACATGCTCGAATCGCTGGCCCGCGTGTGCCTGCCGCTCGACGACTCCACCGTGGTGCTGCCCGGTCACAACGAGCACACGACCATCGGCCGTGAGCGCGCCACCAACCCCTATCTGCGGCAGGTGGCGGCCGGCCAGGGAGCTCTCCAGGCTCCCCGACGAGGAATGTGACGAGAGAGCTTCCGTGAGCACCTTCAAGGCCCCCAAGGGCACCTATGACCTGATCCCGCCGGACTCCGCCACGTACCTGGCGGTCCGCGAGGCGATCGCCGCCCCGCTGCGCAACTCCGGGTACGGCTACATCGAGACGCCCGGTTTCGAGAGCGTCGAACTCTTCGCACGCGGTGTGGGCGAGTCCACCGACATCGTGACCAAGGAGATGTACGCCTTCGAGACCAAGGGCGGCGACAAGCTGGCCCTGCGTCCCGAGGGCACGGCGTCCGTCCTGCGCGCGGCCCTGGAGGCCAACCTGCACAAGGCGGGCAACCTCCCGGTCAAACTCTGGTACTCCGGCTCGTACTACCGCTACGAGCGTCCCCAGAAGGGCCGTTACCGGCACTTCTCCCAGGTCGGCGCCGAGGCGATCGGCGCCGAGGACCCGGCGCTGGACGCCGAGCTGATCATCCTGGCCGACCAGGCGTACCGCTCCCTGGGCCTGAGCAACTTCCGCATCCTGCTGAACAGCCTGGGCGACAAGGAGTGCAGGCCGGTGTACCGGGCGGCGCTGCAGGACTTCCTGCGCGGCCTGGACCTGGACGAGGACACGAGCCGGCGCGTCGACATCAACCCGCTCCGGGTCCTCGACGACAAGCGCGAGTCGGTCCAGAAGCAGCTGACCGGGGTCCCGCTGCTGCGTGACTACCTGTGCGACGCCTGCAAGGCGTACCACGAGGAGGTCCGCGAGCTGATCACCGCGGCGGGCGTGGCCTTCGAGGACGACCCGAAGCTGGTCCGCGGCCTGGACTATTACACCCGCACCACCTTCGAGTTCGTGCACGACGGTCTGGGCTCCCAGTCCGCGGTGGGCGGCGGCGGCCGCTACGACGGCCTGTCCGAGATGCTCGGCGGCCCCGCGCTGCCCTCGGTGGGCTGGGCCCTCGGCGTCGACCGCACGGTCCTCGCCCTGGAGGCCGAGGGCATCGAACTGGACATCCCGTCCTCGACCAGCGTCTACGCGGTGCCGCTCGGCGAGGAGGCCCGCCGGGCCCTGTTCGCCAAGGTCACCGAGTTGCGCAAGGCCGGCATCGCGGCGGACTTCTCCTACGGCGGCAAGGGCCTGAAGGGCGCCATGAAGAACGCCAACCGCAGCGGGGCCCGCTACGCGATCGTCGCCGGCGAGCGCGACCTCGCCGAGGGCGTCGTCCAGCTCAAGGACATGGAGTCCGGCGAGCAGACGGCGGTCGGCCTGCACGAGATCGTCGCCGAGCTGGAAGCGCGGCTCGGCTAGCCGCACGCGCGCGTGGGCGCCGGACGCTCCCCGAGGGCGTCCGGCGCCTTTGTCGTCGGCGGGGTACGAGCGCTGTCCGGAACCGAACAGGTGGCACCGGTCGTACGTACACCCTTATGCGAAGCGAACGGTGCGCACCCGCGCGCGTGCGGCACAATGACCCGTGCCCGAAGATGGTCCAACTCTCAAGTGACGGAATCGGCGTGATGAGCAAGACGACAGTCAAAGACGTCTCCACGGAGCCCGGGCCCGAGCGTGCCGCCGACGCACCCCTCGCGGTGGGCGGCAGTCGCGCCTTCGCCATCCTGCTGGTGATCACCGGCGCGGCCGGACTGCTGGCCGCCTGGGTCATCACGATCGACAAGTTCAAGATCCTCGAGGCCAAGGTCGCGGGCAAGACCTTCACCCCGGGGTGCAGCGTCAACCCGGTCGTCTCCTGCGGCAGCGTCATGGAGAGCAAGCAGGCCGCGGTCTTCGGTTTCCCGAACCCGATGCTCGGCCTGGTCTGCTACGGCATCGTGATCTGCGTCGGCATGAGCCTGCTGGCCCGCGCCCGCTTCCCGCGCTGGTACTGGCTGACCTTCAACTTCGGCACCCTCTTCGGCGTGGGCTTCTGCACCTGGCTGCAGTACCAGTCCCTGTACGAGATCAACGCGCTGTGCCTGTGGTGCTCGCTGGCCTGGGCCGCCACGATCACCATGTTCTGGTACGTGACCTCGTTCACCGTGCGCAACGACTTCCTGCGCGCGCCCCGCCCGGTCAAGAACTTCCTCGGCGAGTTCACCTGGGTGCTCCCGGTCACCCACGTCGGCATCATCGCCATGCTGATCCTGACCCGCTGGGGCAGCCAGCTCTGGGCCTGAGCCCCGGCCCGAGGGGTGTTGTCAGTGCGGTGATTTAGGGTTTTGGACGTGGAGCCCGACCTGTTCACCGCCGCCGCAGAAGAACGCCAGGAGAAGGACCCCGCCGCGAGCCCCCTGGCGGTGCGGATGCGCCCGCGCACGCTCGACGAGGTGGTGGGCCAGCAGCATCTGCTCAAGCCCGGCTCACCGCTGCGCCGACTGGTCGGCGAGGGCAACGGCGGCCCCGCCGGCCCGTCCTCGGTGATCCTGTGGGGCCCGCCCGGCACCGGCAAGACGACCCTCGCCTATGTCGTCTCCAAGGCCACCAACAAGCGGTTCGTGGAGCTGTCCGCGATCACGGCGGGCGTCAAGGAGGTCCGTGCCGTCATCGACGGCGCCCGCCGAGCCACCGGCGGCTTCGGCAAGGAGACCGTCCTCTTCCTGGACGAGATCCACCGCTTCAGCAAGGCCCAGCAGGACTCCCTGCTCCCCGCGGTCGAGAACCGCTGGGTGACCCTGATCGCGGCGACCACGGAGAACCCCTACTTCTCGGTGATCTCCCCGCTGCTGTCCCGGTCCCTGCTCCTCACCCTCGAACCCCTCACCGACGACGACGTCCGCGGACTCCTGCGGCGGGCGCTGAGCGACGAGCGCGGCCTCAAAGAGGCCGTCGCCCTTCCCGAGGACACCGAGGAACATCTGCTGCGCATCGCCGGCGGTGACGCCCGCCGCGCCCTGACCGCCCTGGAAGCGGCCGCCGGAGCCGCCCTGGACCAGGGTGAGACGGAGATCAGCCTCCAGACCCTGGAACAGACCGTCGACCGGGCCGCGGTGAAGTACGACCGCGACGGCGACCAGCACTACGACGTCGCCAGCGCCCTCATCAAGTCCATCCGCGGCTCCGACGTCGACGCAGCCCTGCACTACCTCGCCCGCATGATCGAGGCCGGCGAGGACCCCCGCTTCATCGCCCGCCGCCTGATGATCTCCGCCAGTGAGGACATCGGCCTGGCCGACCCGAACGCGCTGCCGATCGCGGTCGCCGCCGCCCAGGCCGTCGCCATGATCGGCTTCCCCGAGGCCGCCCTCACCCTCAGCCACGCCACCATCGCGCTCGCGCTCGCCCCCAAGTCGAACTCCGCGACGACCGCGATCGGCGCCGCCATGGAGGACGTACGCAAGGGCCTGGCCGGACCGGTACCGCCGCACCTGCGGGACGGGCACTACAAGGGCGCGGCCAAGCTCGGCCACGCCCAGGGCTACGTGTACCCGCACGACCTGCCCGAGGGCATCGCCCCGCAGCAGTACGCCCCGGACGCCCTCAAGGACCGCGCGTACTACACGCCGACCCGGCACGGCGCCGAGGCCAGATACGCGGACGCCGTGGAGTGGACCCGCAAGCACCTCGGTCGCAAGCGGTCCTGAGCGCCCTGTAGACTTGCCCGAAGTGCTGAGTCCCGCGCAGTCAGAGCGGGACAGCCAGCCGGAGATCCAGTCCCTCGGGACTGACTCCAGGAGCGTCGCGCACCGTCGAACGGTGTCGCGGGCAGCCCACCACCACCCGGAGCCCGGGAGAGGTCGGTGGGCCACTCGCGTGCTGCACGTATGTGCCCAGACCAGGGAAGCGGCTGCCCGGCAGGTCCCCTGCGGACCCGGCGGGTTTTCCCGGCTGCGGATGCGACCTCCCTAACTCTGACGAGCCGAAACCTACGAAAGAGATAGAGACAGTGGCGAACCAGTCCCGCCCCAAGGTCAAGAAGTCGCGTGCCCTCGGCATCGCGCTGACCCCGAAGGCCGTCAAGTACTTCGAGGCCCGCCCCTACCCGCCGGGTGAGCACGGCCGCGGCCGCAAGCAGAACTCGGACTACAAGGTCCGTCTGCTCGAGAAGCAGCGTCTGCGTGCGCAGTACGACGTGTCCGAGCGTCAGCTCGTCCGCGCCTACGAGCGTGCCTCCAAGGTCCAGGGCAAGACCGGTGAGGCCCTGATCATCGAGCTCGAGCGCCGTCTCGACGCGCTGGTCCTGCGTTCGGGCATCGCCCGCACGATCTACCAGGCCCGCCAGATGGTCGTCCACGGCCACATCCAGGTCAACGGCCAGAAGGTCGACAAGCCGTCCTTCCGCGTCCGCCCGGACGACGTCGTGCAGGTCCGCGACCGCTCCAAGGACAAGACGCTCTTCCAGATCGCCCGTGAGGGTGGCTTCGCCCCCGACGGTGAGACCCCGCGCTACCTGCAGGTGAACCTCAAGGCCCTGGCGTTCCGCCTGGACCGCGAGCCGAACCGCAAGGAGATCCCGGTGATCTGCGACGAGCAGCTCGTCGTCGAGTACTACGCCCGCTGATCTCAGCCCCGGCGTAGCACCTCAGCCCGCCGTCTCCCCGCCCTTCCGGGTGGGCGAGGCGGCGGGTTCGCGTTTCCCGGCGCCCTCGCGGGCGTGCGGCACCGGCCCGCGCAGGGCCGGCAGCCCCTGCAGCGGCCGTACACCGTCATGGCCCAGCGCCCGTGCCACGGCCGCCTCCCGGTCCAGCCGCGCCCCCTCGCGCACGCACTCCGCGTACCGGTCGTCGCCCAGGGCCTGCCGGGCCGTCGCCTCGCACAGCTCGTGCGGGGCGTTGAAGTAGGCCGAGCCGAACAGCGGCAGCCCCACCGACGGCCACAGCCGCTCCGCGGCACCCTGGAGGACCGCGGCCTCGGCCGGTTCGCCCTCGGACGCCGCCACCAGGGCCAGCAGCTCCAGGGCCAGCACCGAGCCGAGCAGATCGCGGAACGCGTGCGCATGGCCCAGACACTCCGCGAGCAGCTCCCGCGCCCCGCACGGATCCCCGTCCCGCCAGGCCGCGTACGCCAGCACGTACAGCGCGTACGACCGGGCCCACCGCTCCCCGCGGTCCTCGCACACCCGGCGCACGTCCTCGCACAGCCCCACCGCCTCCGCCAGGTCCCCCTGGAACGCGCGGGCCATCGCCAACTCCACCTGGGCCATCAGGACGTTGCTGTTCAGCTCGCCGATCTCGCGATAGCGGCCCAGCGCCGAGCGCAGCAGCGTTTCTGCGCGCGCCATGTCGTCCGTGACCAGGGCCAGACAGCCGGTGCGGTGCTCCGCGTACGCCACCGCCGTCGCATCCGCGACCCGCTCCGCCTGCTCCCGGCACTCCCGCAGCGCGGCCAGCGCCGGCACGGTGTCACCCTGCAGGATCGCCACATAGCCGAGCACCCACAGCGCCTTCAGCCGTGACTGGTCGTACTCCGAGTCCAGCTCCACGCTGCGCTCCAGCCAGCGGCGCCCCTCCGACAGCCGCCCGCAGCCCGCCCAGCAGAACCACAGCGAACCCGCCAGATACTGGCCGAGATACGCCTCGTCCGGCTCGGTCAGACAGAACTCCAGCGCGCCCCGCAGATTCGGCAGCTCGGCCTCGACCCGCGCGGCCACCTCCCGCTGGCGCGGCGAGAACCAGTCCAGCTCGCACCAGGTCGCCAGCCCGAGATACCAGTCGCGGTGCCGCCGCCGCAGCCGCGGCGCGTCCCCGATCGCCTCCAGCCAGTCGGCGCCGTAGGCCCGGATCGTGTCCAGCATCCGGTAGCGGGAGCCCGTCGGGGTCTCCTCGCGGGAGAGGACCGACTGGGCGAGCAGCTCCGTGAGCACGTCCAGGACGTCCTCGGCGGGCAGCCCGTCCCCGCTGCACACGTACTCGGCCGCCTCCAGATCGAAGGTCTGCGCGAACACCGAGAGCCGTGCCCAAAGCAGCCGCTCGCCGGGCGTGCACAGCTCATGGCTCCAGCCGATCGCCGTGCGCAGTGTCTGATGGCGGGGCAGAGCGTCGCGGTCGCCGCCGGTCAGCAGCCGGAACCGGTCGTCCAGCCGCTGCAGCAGCTGCTGCGGGGACAGGGCCCGCAGCCGGCCCGCGGCCAGCTCCAGCGCCAGCGGGATCCCCTCCAGCCGGGCGCACAGCTCCCGCACCGCAGGACAGTCGGCCACCGCCGGGCCGTGCTGCCGCGCCCGGTCCGCGAGCAGCTCCACCGCCTCGTCCTCGGCCAGCGGAGCCAGCGGGAACAGCCGCTCGCCCGCCAGCCCCAGCGGGCGCCGGCCCACGGCCAGCACCCGCAGCCCCGGCAGCTTGCGCAGCAGCTCCGCGACCAGCTCGGCACAGGACTCCACCAGGTGCTCGAACCCGTCCAGCACCAGCAGGACACGGCGGTCGGCGAGATGCCCGAGCAGCGTCTCGACCGGCAGCCGGGTGGTGTGGTCGGTCAGCCCCAGCGCCTCCACCACCGCGTACTCCACGAACTGCGGATCCCGCACAGCCGCCAGCTCGACGCGCCACACCCCGTCCCGGGGCGCGGACCGTGCCGCCGCCCGCGCGGCCAGCCGGGACTTGCCCACACCGCCGACGCCGGTCACCGTCACCAGCCGGGCCGCCTCCATCGCCTGGGCCAGCTCGGCGAGTTCGGCCGAGCGCCCGACGAATCCGGTCGGTTCAAGGGGCAGATTGCCGTCCGCGGAGGGGCCGGGGCGCTGAGGACCTCGCATGGGACACGGAGCGTACTGAACCGCTTTCGTTCCGTACAATCGCTTCTCGTAACTCCACCGCTCGCCGACCGTAATCCGGTACGGAGCCCCACCCCCGGCGCGATAGGCTCGGTGCACGACTTTTTCGATGTTCAGGCACGTTTCAGGGAGCGGGTGCGCACAGTGTCCGGTGGAGAGGTGGCCGGGATTCTGGTGGCCGTCTTCTGGGCGATCCTGGTCTCCTTCCTCGCCGTCGCGCTGGCGAGGCTGGCCCAGACGCTCAAGGCGACCACCAAGCTCGTCGCGGACGTGACCGACCAGGCTGTCCCGCTGCTCGCCGACGCCTCCGCGGCCGTGCGCTCCGCGCAGACCCAGATCGACCGGGTCGACGCGATCGCCACCGACGTCCAGGAGGTCACGTCGAACGCCTCCGCGCTCTCCACCACCGTCGCCTCCACCTTCGGCGGCCCGCTGGTCAAGGTCGCGGCCTTCGGCTACGGCGTCCGCCGGGCGCTGGGCGGCCGCAAGGAGGACGTGCCCGCGAAGGCGCCCAGGCGTACCGTGATCGTGGGCCGGACCGTCCCGGCCGCGCGGCGGAGCAAGCGGAACCGCGGAGAGTAGGGGCCACAGCAGATGTTCCGCCGTACGTTCTGGTTCACCACGGGCGTCGCCGCCGGTGTGTGGGCCACCACCAAGGTCAACCGCAAGCTGAAGCAGCTGACCCCCGAGAGCCTCGCCGCGACCGCGGCCAACAAGGCCCTGGAGACCGGTCAGCGCCTGAAGGACCGCGCGGTCGGCTTCGCGCTCGACGTCCGCGACAACATGGCGCAGCGGGAGGCCGAGCTGGAGGAGGCGCTGGGCATCCACGACAGCCCC
This sequence comes from Streptomyces sp. NPDC031100, assembly GCF_055570785.1. Lineage (NCBI taxonomy): Bacteria > Bacillati > Actinomycetota > Actinomycetes > Kitasatosporales > Streptomycetaceae > Streptomyces > Streptomyces sp. NPDC031100. The sequence goes on along the minus strand of NZ_JBVIGN010000005.1, from coordinate 155,404 downwards.
GAACTCCCCGCGCCCCGGCGGCACGCCGCCATCGAGAACAACCGCAGCACACCGAAGTACATCGAGAACACGACGTACTCGTACAACCGGAATGAGGACCACTGATGGAGTCGGCCGAGATTCGCCGCCGCTGGCTGAGCTTCTTCGAGGAGCGCGGGCACACCGTCGTCCCTTCGGCGTCGCTCATCGCGGACGACCCGACTCTGCTCCTCGTCCCCGCCGGCATGGTGCCCTTCAAGCCCTACTTCCTGGGTGAGGTCAAGCCGCCGTTCCCGCGCGCCACCAGCGTGCAGAAGTGCGTGCGCACCCCCGACATCGAAGAGGTCGGCAAGACCACGCGCCACGGCACGTTCTTCCAGATGTGCGGCAACTTCTCCTTCGGCGACTACTTCAAGGAAGGCGCCATCAAGCTCGCCTGGGAGCTGCTCACCAGCCCCCAGGACAAGGGCGGTTACGGCCTGGAGCCGGAGAAGCTCTGGATCACCGTCTACCAGGACGACGACGAGGCCGAGCAGATCTGGCACGAGGTCGTCGGCGTGCCCAAGGAGCGCATCCAGCGCCTGGGCATGAAGGACAACTTCTGGTCCATGGGCGTCCCCGGCCCCTGCGGCCCCTGTTCCGAGATCAACTACGACCGCGGCCCCGAGTTCGGTGTCGAGGGCGGCCCCGCCGTCAACGACGAGCGGTACGTGGAGATCTGGAACCTCGTCTTCATGCAGTACGAGCGCGGCGAGGGCACCGGCAAGGACAAGTTCGAGATCCTCGGGGACCTGCCGAGCAAGAACATCGACACGGGCCTCGGTCTGGAGCGGCTCGCCATGATTCTGCAGGGCGTGCAGAACATGTACGAGATCGACACCTCCATGGCCGTCATCGGCAGGGCCACCGAGCTGACCGGCGTCCGCTACGGCGACGCCCACGACTCCGACGTGTCCCTCCGCGTGGTCACGGACCACATGCGCACGGCCACGATGCTCATCGGCGACGGCGTCACCCCCGGCAACGAGGGCCGCGGCTACGTCCTGCGCCGCATCATGCGCCGCGCCATCCGCAACATGCGCCTGCTCGGTGCCACCGGTCCGGTAGTCAAGGACCTGATCGACGTCGTCATCGGCATGATGGGCCAGCAGTACCCGGAGCTGGTCACCGACCGCGAGCGCATCGAGAAGGTCGCCCTCGCCGAGGAGAACGCCTTCCTCAAGACGCTGAAGGCCGGCACCAACATCCTCGACACGGCCGTGACCGAGACCAAGCAGGCCGGCTCCACGGTCCTGGCCGGCGACAAGGCCTTCCTGCTCCACGACACCTGGGGCTTCCCGATCGACCTCACCCTGGAGATGGCCGCCGAGCAGGGCCTCTCCGTGGACGAGGAGGGCTTCCGCCGCCTGATGAAGGAGCAGCGGGAGCGCGCCAAGGCCGACGCCCAGGCCAAGAAGACCGGCCACGCCGACATGGGTGCCTACCGCGAGATCGCGGACACCGCCGGCGAGACCGACTTCATCGGCTACTCCGACACCGAGGGCGAGACCACGATCGTCGGCCTCCTGGTCGACGGCGTCTCCTCCCCGGCCGCCACCGAGGGCGACGAGGTCGAGGTCGTCCTCGACCGCACCCCGTTCTACGCCGAGGGCGGCGGCCAGATCGGCGACACCGGCCGGATCAAGGTCGACTCCGGTGCCGTCATCGAGGTCCGCGACTGCCAGAAGCCCGTCCCGGGTGTCTACGTCCACAAGGGCGTCGTCCAGGTCGGCGAGGTGACCGTCGGTGCCAAGGCCCACGCCTCCATCGACTCCCGCCGCCGCAAGGCCATCGCCCGCGCCCACTCGGCCACCCACCTGACCCACCAGGCCCTGCGCGACGCCCTCGGCCCGACAGCCGCCCAGGCCGGTTCCGAGAACCAGCCCGGCCGCTTCCGCTTCGACTTCGGCTCCCCGTCCGCCGTCCCGACCGCCGTGATGACCGACGTCGAGCAGAAGATCAACGAGGTGCTCGCCCGCGACCTCGACGTGCACGCCGAGATCATGGGCATCGACGAGGCCAAGAAGCAGGGCGCCATCGCCGAGTTCGGCGAGAAGTACGGCGAGCGGGTCCGCGTGGTGACCATCGGCGACTTCTCCAAGGAGCTGTGTGGCGGCACGCACGTGCACAACACCGCCCAGCTGGGTCTGGTGAAGCTGCTCGGCGAGTCGTCGATCGGCTCGGGTGTGCGCCGTATCGAAGCTCTCGTCGGTGTGGACGCCTACAACTTCCTGGCCCGCGAGCACACGGTCGTCGCCCAGCTCCAGGAGCTGATCAAGGGCCGTCCGGAGGAGCTTCCGGAGAAGGTCTCCGCCATGCTCGGCAAGCTGAAGGACGCCGAGAAGGAGATCGAGAAGTTCCGCGCCGAGAAGGTCCTGCAGGCCGCCGCCGGTCTCGCCGAGTCCGCCAAGGACGTCCGCGGTGTCGCCGTGGTGACCGGCCAGGTCCCGGACGGCACGACCCCCGACGACCTGCGCAAGCTGGTCCTCGACGTGCGCGGCCGCATCCAGGGCGGCCGGGCCGCCGTGGTCGCCCTCTTCACGGTCAACAACGGCAAGCCGCTGACCGTCATCGCCACCAACGAGGCCGCCCGCGAGCGCGGCCTCAAGGCCGGTGACCTGGTCCGCACCGCCGCCAAGACCCTCGGCGGCGGCGGTGGCGGCAAGCCGGACGTCGCCCAGGGCGGCGGCCAGAACCCGGCCGCCGTCGGCGAGGCCGTCGAGGCCGTCGAGCGGCTCGTCGCCGAGACCGCCAAGTGACAGCCAAGTAAGGAAACGGTCGGAAATGCGCAGAGGACGTCGACTCTCGATCGACGTCGGGGATGCCCGGATCGGGGTCGCCTCGTGTGACCCCGACGGGATCCTCGCCACCCCGGTGGAGACCGTCCCCGGCCGGGACATCCCGGCCGCCCACCGCCGGCTGAGGCAGCTGGTGGAGGAGTACGAACCGATCGAGGTCGTCGTCGGACTCCCTCGCTCCCTCAAGGGGGGCGAGGGCCCGGCCGCGCTGAAGGTCCGCACCTTCGCGCAGGAACTCGCCAAGGGCATCCATCCCGTGCCGGTCCGGCTGGTGGACGAGCGGCTGACGACCGTGACGGCCAGTCAGGGACTCCGCGCTTCGGGGGTGAAAGCGAAGAAGGGCCGCTCGGTCATCGACCAGGCCGCCGCCGTCATCATCCTGCAGCAGGCCCTCGAATCCGAACGGGTGTCAGGTAAAGCACCCGGCGTGGGCGTCGAAGTGGTCATCTGATCGCGATACGGTAACGTTCCGCGCGATGCGGCGGTGTTCGAACAGCCACCGCACAGCAAGAGGCGGAACGGAAGCCGGTCCACGGGCCGCGCGACCGTCGGCCTCGCGGCTCTAGGGGATAGATGACTGAGTATGGCCGGGGCTCTGGCTCCGAACCGTGGCATCTGGAGGACCCGTTGTTCGGGGACGGCGGATGGGGAGGACAGCAGGCCCAGTCGGGTCAGCCGTCCCCCTACGGCGGCCAGCCACAGCAGCACCCGCAGCCGCAGTACGGCGACTGGGCCCAGGGGCAGCAGCCCGGGTACGACCAGCAGCAGTACCACCAGTACTACGACCAGCAGGGCCATCCGCAGTACGCCGGCCAGGACCCGCAGTACGCGGCGCACGTCCAGCAGCAGTACCAGCACCAAGGCGGCTGGGACGCGACCGGCACCCACGGCCATGTGCCGTACGCGGCCGACCCCGGCGACCCGTACGGCCAGCAGCCCGTGGCCTACGGTGCCGAGCAGCCCGACACGTACGGCACCGAGGACGCCTACCCGCCGCCGCAGCCGCCCGGCCGCAGGCGCCCCGAACCGGAACCGGAGCCGACGGCGCCTGCCGAGGAGGAGCACGCCTTCTTCGCGGGAGGCGGCGGCGATGACGAGGACGACGACGAGGCCGAGAGCCGGAGCGGCCGCAGTGACCGCCGTGGCCGCAAACCGGTCAAGGACAAGAAACGGCGCACCGGCTGCGCCTGCATGGTGGTGGTGCTCGTCTTCGGCGGCGGCCTCGGCGGAGTCGGATATTTCGGGTACCAGTTCTACCAAAATCGTTTCGGCGCGGCCCCGGACTATGCGGGCAGCGGCAACGGCGAGCAGGTCACGGTCGCCATCCCGCAGGGCGCGGGCGGCTGGGCGATCGGGGAGAAGCTGAAGGAGGCGGGCGTCGTCGAGAGCGCGGCCGCATTCGTCTCCGCGCTGCAGGCGAACCCCAGGGGCAAGTCGCTCCAGGACGGTGTCTACACCCTGGAGAAGCACATGTCCGCCGCGAGCGCGGTGGAACTGATGCTCAGCCCGAAGAGCCGCAGCAACCTGATCATTGCCGAGGGTCTCCGCAACACCGCGGTGTACAGCCTGATCGACAAGCGCGTCGGAGTGGCGACAGGCACCACGGCGCGCATCGCGAAGAAGGAGTACAAGCACCTCGGCCTGCCCGCCTGGGCGCTGAACCACCCGAGTCTCAAGGACCCGTTGGAAGGCTTCCTCTACCCCTCCAGCTATCCGGTCACCAAGGGGCAGAAACCCGAGGTCGTCCTCAAGGACATGGTGTCCCAGGCCACGGCCAAGTACCAGGAAATGGGCCTGGAGAAGAAGGCCAAGGCCCTCGGCCTCGACGGTCCCTGGCAGCTGCTCACCGTGGCGAGCCTGGCGCAGGCCGAGGGCACGAGCCACGACGACTTCCGCAAGATGGCCGAGGTCGTCTACAACCGCCTCGAGCCGGACAACCCGCAGACCTACGGGCGGCTGGAGTTCGACTCGACGTACAACTACGTGAAGAACCAGAGCAAGATCGATCTGGGCATCGCCGAGCTGCGCAAGTACAACAACCCCTACAACACGTACTTCTCCAAGGGGCTGCCGCCCGGCCCGATCGACAACCCCGGCGAGGAGGCGCTCAGGGGCGCGCTCGACCCGACGGACGACGGCTGGTACTACTTCATCTCGATGGACGGCAAGACCAGCAAGTTCACGAAGACGCTCGCGGAACACGAGAAGCTGGTCAACGAGTGGAACGCGGCGAGGAAAAAGAACTGAACATGGTATCGAAGGTAGGTGGCGCCCGCCGGGCTGCCGTGCTCGGTTCGCCCATCGCCCACTCCCTCTCCCCGGTGCTGCACCGGGCGGCCTACGACGCACTCGGGCTCACCGACTGGTCGTACGACCGCTTCGAGGTCGACGAGGCCGCCCTGCCCGGCTTCCTCGAGAAGCTGGGGCCGGAGTGGGCGGGGCTGTCGCTGACCATGCCGCTGAAGCGGGCGGTCATCCCGCTGGTGGACGAGATCAGCGAGACGGCCGCCTCGGTCGACGCCGTCAACACGGTGGTCTTCACCGAGGACGGACGCCGCGTCGGCGACAACACCGACATCCCGGGCATAGTGGCCGCCCTGCGCGAGCACGGCATCGAACAGGTCGACTCCGCGGCGATCCTCGGCGCCGGCGCCACCGCCTCCTCGGCGCTGGCCGCGCTCGCCCGGATCTGCACCGGTGAGGTCGTCGCCTATGTGCGCAGCGAGACCCGCGCCGCCGAGATGCGCCAGTGGGGCGAGCGGCTCGACGTGGACGTCCGCACGGCCGACTGGTCGGACGCGGGGCAGGCCCTGCGCGCCCCCCTGGTGATCGCCACCACCCCCGCCGGCACCACCGACGCCCTCGCCGCGGCCGTCCCCGAGCGCCCGGCCACCCTCTTCGACGTGCTCTACGACCCCTGGCCCACCGAGCTGGCGGCCCGCTGGTCCATGTTCGGCGGTGCCGTCGTCAGCGGCCTCGACCTGCTGGTCCACCAGGCCGTCCTCCAGGTCGAGCAGATGACCGGCCGCTCCCCGGCGCCCCTGGAGGCCATGCGGCACGCCGGCGAAAAGGCGCTCGCGGCTCGCTGAACCCCCTGCCGTTCCGCCTCTCCGTCCCGTCTGCTGGACCAGCGGCCGGACACCCGCCCCGGACGTGGGAGGATCGGAGGTGGCGGGCCGGGGTCGCGCATCCGGTCGCGCCGTCGCCGTACGCGAGGATGCGCGTACGCAGGGCAGTACCGGACGCGAACACGGAGGAGCACCGTTGAGCAGGCTGCGTTGGCTGACCGCGGGGGAGTCCCACGGTCCCGCACTCGTCGCGACGCTGGAGGGCCTCCCCGCCGGCGTGCCGATCACCACGGAGATGGTGGCGGATCACCTGGCGCGGCGGCGGCTCGGCTATGGCCGCGGTGCGCGGATGAAGTTCGAGCGGGACGAGGTCACCTTCCTGGGTGGTGTCCGGCACGGGCTCACGCTCGGTTCGCCGGTCGCGATCATGGTGGGGAACACCGAGTGGCCGAAGTGGGAGCAGGTCATGGCGGCCGACCCGGTGGATCCCGAGATCCTCGCCGGTCTTGCCCGCAATGCCCCGCTGACCCGGCCGCGCCCTGGTCACGCCGACCTGGCGGGCATGCAGAAGTACGGCTTCGACGAGGCCCGTCCGATCCTGGAGCGTGCGTCGGCGCGTGAGACCGCGGCCCGTGTGGCGCTGGGCGCCGTCGCGCGGTCGTACCTGAAGGAGACGACCGGTATCGAGATCGTCTCGCACGTGGTCGAGCTGTGCTCCGTGAAGGCTCCGCAGGGTGTCTACCCGACGCCGGCCGACGTCGAGAAGCTGGACGCCGACCCGCTGCGCTGCCTGGACGCGGACGCGTCGAAGGCGATGGTCGCGGAGGTCGACCAGGCCCACAAGGACGGCGACACGCTCGGTGGCGTCGTCGAGGTGCTGGCGTACGGCGTTCCGGTCGGCCTCGGCTCGCATGTGCACTGGGACCGCAAGCTGGACGCCCGGCTGGCGGGCGCGCTCATGGGCATCCAGGCGATCAAGGGTGTGGAGATCGGCGACGGCTTCGAGCTGGCGCGGGTGCCGGGCTCGAAGGCGCACGACGAGATCGTGAAGACCGACGAGGGCCTCAGGCGCACCACCGGCCGTTCCGGCGGCACCGAGGGTGGCCTGACCACGGGTGAACTGCTGCGCGTGCGTGCCGCCATGAAGCCGATCGCGACCGTGCCGCGGGCCCTGCAGACCGTGGACGTGACCACCGGCGAGGCCACCCAGGCCCACCATCAGCGCTCCGACGTCTCCGCGGTGCCGGCCGCCGGCATCGTCGCCGAGGCCATGGTCGCGCTCGTGCTCGCGGACGCGGTCGCGGAGAAGTTCGGCGGCGACAGCGTGGCCGAGACCCGCCGCAACGTGCAGTCGTACCTCGACAACCTCCAGATCCGGTGACCGCGATGCCTGCGGTCGTACTGGTCGGCCCGATGGGCGTGGGCAAGTCCACCGTCGGGCGGCTGCTGGCCGAGCGGCTCGGGGTGGGTTACCGGGACACGGACGACGACATCGTGGCCGCCGCGGGGCGGAGCATCGCCGAGATCTTCGTGGACGAGGGTGAGCCGGCCTTCCGCGCGCTCGAGAAGCGCGCGGTGCGCGAGGCCCTGGCCGAGCACGAGGGCGTCCTCGCGCTGGGCGGCGGCGCGATCCTCGATGCCGACACGCGGGCGCTGCTCGCCGGGTACCGCGTGGTCTACCTGTCGATGGACGTGGAGGAGGCGGCCAGGCGCACCGGTCTCAACGTGGCCCGGCCGCTGCTCGCCATCAATCCGCGCAAGCAGTGGCGCGAACTGATGGAGGCCCGGCGGCACCTGTACGAGGAGGTCGCCACCGCCGTCGTGCCGACCGACGGACGCACCCCCGAAGAGGTCACCCAACAGGCGCTCGACGCACTGGAGTTGAAGGAAGCATGAGCGAGGCAGTCACCCGGATCCAGGTCGCCGGCACCGCGGGCACCGACCCGTACGAGGTGCTGGTCGGCCGGCAACTCCTGGGCGAGCTGGCCGGGTTGATCGGCCCGAGGGCCAAGCGTGTCGCGGTGATCCACCCCGAGGCGCTGGCCGAGACCGGTGACGCGCTGCGCGCCGACCTGGCCGAGCAGGGCTTCGAGGCGGTCGCCGTCCAGGTGCCCAACGCGGAGGAGGCCAAGACCGCGGAGGTCGCCGCCTACTGCTGGAAGGCCCTCGGCCAGTCCGGCTTCACCCGCACCGACGTCATCGTCGGCGTCGGCGGCGGTGCCACCACCGACCTCGCCGGTTTCGTGGCCGCCACCTGGCTGCGCGGGGTGCGCTGGATCGCCATCCCCACCACCGTGCTCGCCATGGTGGACGCGGCGGTCGGCGGCAAGACCGGCATCAACACCGCCGAGGGCAAGAACCTGGTGGGCGCGTTCCATCCGCCGGCCGGTGTCCTGTGCGACCTGGCCGCGCTGGACTCCCTCCCGGTCAACGACTACGTCTCCGGGCTCGCGGAGGTCATCAAGGCCGGCTTCATCGCCGACCCGGCGATCCTGGACCTGATCGAGGCCGACCCCGAGGCCGCCCGCACGCCGGCGGGCCCGCACACGGCCGAGCTGATCGAGCGTTCGATCCGGGTCAAGGCCGAGGTCGTCTCCTCCGACCTGAAGGAATCCGGGCTGCGGGAGATCCTGAACTACGGCCACACGCTCGGCCACGCGATCGAGAAGAACGAGCGCTACAAGTGGCGGCACGGCGCGGCGGTCGCGGTCGGCATGCACTTCGCCGCCGAACTGGGCCGTCTGGCGGGCCGGTTGGACGACGCGACGGCGGACCGCCACCGCACCGTCCTGGAAGCGGTGGGCCTCCCGCTGCACTACCGCTACGACCAGTGGCCCAAGCTGCTGGAGACGATGAAGGTCGACAAGAAGTCCCGCGGCGACCTGCTGCGCTTCGTCGTGCTCGACGGGCTCGCCAAGCCGACCGTCCTGGAGGGCCCGGACCCGGCCGTCCTCCTGGCCGCCTACGGAGAAGTGGGCCAGTAAGTACCCCGCTGTTCCTTCCGTCCGATTCCCTTTCGGTGCCGGGCACTTCGGAGGGCCCCCGGTCGTTTCACCAATCGACGGCCGGGGGCGGTACCGTTCGGTAGGGAGCGGGCTCCGTACCCGCCTGCCAGCGCCAAATGTGTGTACGAGACGGAGTGGCAACGGATGCAGCACGCAGTGGGGTCTCCGCTGCCGCCGCCCCACCAGCCGGGGCAGGGACCGCACGGCGGCTGGGCGCCGGCCGCCCATCACCCGGGAGTCCCACAGGGTCCCGCACCCCTGCCTCCGCCGCCACCCGGCTTCCCGGGAGCAGGAGCGGGGTCCGCACCCCCGTCCGGCCCTGTGCCGCCCGCACCTCCGCAGCACGCCCCCGCCCCGTTGCCGCCCGACACCACAGGTCACGTGCCCCTGCCACCGGGCGGCCCCGTCGGCGTGCCCACGGCACCGCCTGCCGCGGCCACCGTCCCCGACCCGACGGCCACCACCCTCGCCGTGCTGCTGATCGGCCCCGCGGGCGCGGGCAAGACGAGCGTGGCCAAGTACTGGGCGGACCACCGCCGGGTGCCCACGGCCCACATCAGCCTCGACGACGTGCGTGAATGGGTCCGCTCCGGCTTCGCCGACCCCCAGTCCGGGTGGAACGACCATTCCGAGGCCCAGTACCGCCTGGCCCGCCGCACCTGCGGCTTCGCCGCCCGGAACTACCTGGCCAACGGCATCTCCTGCATCCTCGACGACGCCGTCTTCCCGGACCGCCCCGTCGTGGGCCTCGGTGGCTGGAAGCGCCATGTCGGCCCCGGCCTGCTCCCGGTCGTCCTCCTCCCGGGCCTCGACATCGTCCTGGAGCGCAACGCCGAGCGCAGCGGCAACCGCCGCCTCACCGACGAGGAGGTCGCCCGCATCCACGGCCGCATGGCCGGCTGGTACGGCTCGGGCCTGCCGATCATCGACAATTCCCAGCTGGACATCGCGGGCACGGCCCGGGTGCTGGACGACGTACTGGCCAGGGCCATAGCAAGCCCCCCGAGCTGGTGATCAGGCGGAACTGCAAGGTCTTGGGGGCGCGAGGCTGCATCGACATGCGGCTCCGCCGCGTGGGCGCGCTCGGCCCCCACTGACGCGCACCCGAAGACACCGGCGCCCCCACCCCACTCGGCCCCTACCAACCAGCACAACTCGGGCAAAACTCCTACGCTCATCTCATGTCAGAGGTGTACGCGACCCGCCGAGCCCGGCTCAGGGAGCGCTGCAACGCGGCCGGCACCGCGGCAGCGCTCATCTCCCGCCCAGCCAACGTGCGCTACCTGGCGGGCGCCGCCCCCCAGGGTGCCGTCATGCTCCTCGGCAAAAGCCAGGACATGCTGGTGTGTGCCGCTGCGCCGGACGACCGACCGGCAGAGGGCCGCCCCGACGAGACACTGGCGCTGCACGTCCTTCCCTCACCCGGGGGCGATGCCGCCGTAGCAGCCGCTGATCTCGCCGGAGGCCAGGGCGTCGATTCCCTCGCGGTGGAGGAACACCACCTCACCGTCGCCCGCCACCGAGCCATCCACTCCGTCGCCCCCAAGCTGCGCCTCGCCGACCTCGGCTCAGCCGTCGAGCAGCTCAGGGTCGTCAAGGACGAGGAGGAGATCTCCTGCCTCCGCATCGGCGCCGAGATCGCCGACCAGGCCCTCGGGGAGCTGCTGGAGTCCATCCTGGTCGGCCGCACGGAACGGCACCTCGCGCTGGAGCTGGAGCGGCGCCTGGTCGACCACGGCGCCGACGGGCCGGCCTTCCCGACCTCCGTGGCCACCGGCCCGCACTCCGGCCGTCGCGGCCACCGCCCTACCGATCGCCGGGTGGAGGAGGGCGACTTCCTCTCGGTCTGCCTGGGCGCCACCTACCGCGGCTACCGCTGCGAGATCGGCCGTACCTTCGTCATCGGCACCTCGCCCGCCGACTGGCAGATCGAGCTGTACGACCTGGTCTTCGCCGCTCAGCGGGCCGGACGGGAGTCCCTCGCGCCCGGCGCCGGCTACCGCGAGGTGGACCGCGCGGCACGCCAGGTGCTGGACTCCGCGGGCTATGCGGAGGCCCTGCAACCGCTGACGGGACACGGCGTGGGACTCGAAATCGACGAGGACCCGCAGCTGGCGCCCGCGGCAATGGGTAAACTGGACGCTTGCGTGCCGGTCACCGTCGAACCGGGGGTCCACCTCCCGGGCCGGGGTGGTGTCCGGATCGATGACACGCTCGTCGTACGCCCCGAGGCGGACGGCGGACCCGAGCTACTCACCATCACGACCAAGGAGCTGCTCGCCCTCTAGGTAGGTGCGTGCCCCGGGGTCGTACGTCAGTCCAGGAGATTCCGCAACCGTGGCTTCCACGAACGACCTCAAGAACGGCATGGTGCTCAAGCTCGAAGGCGGCCAGCTCTGGTCCGTCGTCGAGTTCCAGCACGTCAAGCCCGGCAAGGGCCCGGCCTTCGTGCGCACCAAGCTCAAGAACGTGCTCTCCGGCAAGGTCGTCGACAAGACCTTCAACGCCGGCGTCAAGGTCGAGACGGCCACTGTCGACAAGCGCGACATGCAGTTCTCGTACATGGACGGCGACTACTTCGTCTTCATGGACATGGAGACCTACGACCAGCTGATGGTCGACCGCAAGGCCGTCGGCGACGCCGCCAACTTCCTCATCGAGGGCTTCACGGCCACCGTCGCGCAGCACGAGGGCGAGGTGCTCTTCGTCGAGCTCCCGGCCGCCGTCGAGCTGACCATCCAGGAGACCGAGCCGGGCGTCCAGGGCGACCGCTCCACCGGTGGCACCAAGCCCGCCATCCTGGAGACCGGCCACCAGATCCAGGTCCCGCTCTTCATCACCACCGGTGAGAAGATCAAGGTCGACACCCGTACGAGCGACTACCTCGGCCGGGTGAGCAGCTAACCGTGGCTGCCCGTAATACGGCCCGTAAACGTGCCTTCCAGATCCTCTTCGAGGGCGACCAGCGCGGAGTCGACGTCCTGACGGTCCTCGCGGACTGGATCCGGCTGTCCCGGTCCGACACCCGGCAGCCGCCGGTGAGCGAGTACACGATGCAGCTGGTCGAGGGCTACGCCGAGCACACCAGGCGTATCGACGACCTGATCGCCCAGTACGCGGTGGGCTGGACGCTCGACCGGATGCCGGTCGTCGACCGCAACATCCTGCGCCTGGGCGCGTACGAGCTGATCTGGGTGGACGAGACCCCGGACGCCGTCGTCCTGGACGAGATGGTGCAGCTGGCGAAGGAGTTCTCCACGGACGAGTCGCCCTCGTTCGTGAACGGGCTCCTGGGCCGCCTGAAGGAGCTGAAGCCGATGCTGCGCCGCGAGGCGTAAGCCGGTACGACAAACGCCGGAGGACCCGCAGCGTGCACCTGCTGCGGGTCCTCCGGCGTTCCTGTACGTCCGCGCGCTGCGAGGCGCACAGAACACCGCCGGGGTGGCCCGAACCATGCGGTTCGGGCCATCCCGGCGGCACGTTTCTGCTGAGGCGCTGCAGGCCGTCAGGCCTCTTCGTGGGTGGCCACCGCGCGGCGCGCGTCCGCGTCCAGGACACCCCAGCTGATCAGCTGCTCGGTGAGGACCGAGGGGGACTGGTCGTAGATGACGGCGAGTGTGCGCAGGTCGTCCTGGCGGATCGACAGCACCTTGCCGTTGTAGTCGCCGCGCTGGGACTGGATCGTCGCCGCGTAGCGCTGGAGGGGGCCCGCCTTCTCGGCCGGCACGGTGGCCAGCCGCTCCAGGTCCAGGACGAGCTTCGGCGGCGGCTCGGCCGCGCCGCCCGGCGTGGTGCCCGGCAGGAGCTCCTGAACCGGAACGCCATAGAAATCGGCCAGCTCGGCGAGGCGCTGCACCGTCACGGCGCGGTCACCGCGCTCGTACGAACCGACCACCACGGCCTTCCAGCGCCCCTGGGACTTCTCCTCGACACCGTGGAGGGAAAGGCCCTGCTGGGTGCGGATGGCCCGGAGCTTGGCCCCGAGCTGTTTGGCGTATTCGCTGGACATATAGCTCCCCGGACACTGTGTCGACGCGGTCAGTGTGATTCCCGCCGCGCGGCTGGTAACTCACTGTGAGGTTACGCAGCGTGACTCTCATGCGTCAAGCCGAATGGTCCACACCGACTCTTCCGTGGTAGTGCCGGCCGATTGCGCCGGCCGGGTGATCGAGGACCACCCGGGACCTGCTACGGTGGATGGCGCAAATCCGACGTCCTTTAAGGTCCGTCCCGTGAGGCGGAGAAGGAGGTCCGTTTCGTATGGACACGCAAGCGAACCCGTATGCGTCCGATGCGCGGCCCGTTCTCGAAGGCCCCGACATCGCGCGGGTACTGACCCGTATCGCCCACGAGATCGTCGAACGCGCCAAGGGCGCCGACGATGTGGTGCTCCTCGGCATCCCCACCCGAGGCGTCTTCCTCGCCCAGCGGCTCGCCGCCAAGCTGGAGCAGATCACCGACCGCAAGGTCCCCGTCGGCTCGCTCGACATCACCATGTACCGCGACGACCTGCGCATGCACCCGCCGCGTGCGCTGGCCCGCACCGAGATCCCCGGTGACGGCATCGACGGCCGCCTGGTCGTCCTCGTCGACGACGTGCTCTTCTCGGGCCGCACCATCCGTGCCGCCCTCGACGCCCTGAACGACATCGGGCGTCCGCGCGCGGTCCAGCTCGCGGTCCTGGTCGACCGCGGCCACCGCGAACTGCCCATCCGCGCCGACTACGTCGGCAAGAACCTCCCCACGTCGCTGCGGGAGACGGTCAAGGTCCAGCTCGCCGAGGAGGACGGTCGCGACACCGTGCTGCTCGGTGTGAAGCCGGCCGACCAGTAGCAAGTCAGGCGCGCACGGCCGCTTCGGCGTGCCGACACACGCGCAGGTTTGCCCCAATCCTCCCCATTGAACTGCCTTACGGAGCCTGACAGATGCAGCGTCATCTCATCTCGGCCGCCGACCTCACCCGCGACGACGCCGTCCTGATCCTCGACACCGCCGAGGAGATGGCCCGGGTGGCCGACCGGCCGATCAAGAAGCTGCCGACCCTGCGCGGCCGCACGATCGTCAACCTCTTCTTCGAGGACTCGACCCGCACCCGGATCTCCTTCGAGGCCGCCGAGAAGCGGCTGTCCGCGGACGTCATCAACTTCTCCGCCAAGGGCTCCAGCGTCTCCAAGGGCGAGTCCCTGAAGGACACCGCGCAGACCCTGGAGGCCATGGGCGTCGACGCCGTCGTCATCCGGCACGGCGCCTCCGGAGCGCCTTACCGCCTCGCCAACTCCGGCTGGATCGACGCCGCCGTCATCAACGCCGGTGACGGCACCCACCAGCACCCCACGCAGGCCCTGCTCGACGCCTTCACCATGCGCCGCCGCCTGGTGGGCCGGGACGCCGGCCTCGGCCAGGACCTGTCCGGCAAGCGGATCACCATCGTCGGCGACGTCCTGCACAGCCGGGTCGCCCGCTCCAACGTCGACCTGCTGCACACCCTCGGCGCCGAGGTCACCCTCGTCGCCCCGCCCACCCTGGTGCCGGTCGGCGTCGGGACCTGGCCCTGCGAGGTGTCGTACGACCTCGACAGCACGCTGCCCAAGTCCGACGCGGTGATGATGCTGCGCGTCCAGCGGGAGCGCATGAACGCCGCCTTCTTCCCGACCGAGCGCGAGTACTCGCGGCGCTACGGCCTCGACGGCGAGCGCATGGCGAAGATGCCCGAGCACGCCATCGTGATGCACCCCGGCCCGATGGTCCGCGGCATGGAGATCACCGCCGAGGTCGCCGACTCCGAGCGCTGCACTGTCGTCGAGCAGGTCGCCAACGGCGTCTCCATCCGGATGGCCGTCCTGTACCTGCTGCTCGGCGGCGCTGTGTTTGATTCGAAAAACGTGCCCGCCGTCACCCACGCCCGCACCAACGAGGAGAAGTAAGACCCATGAGCAAGATCCTTATCCGTGGTGCGAAGGTGCTCGGCGGCGAGCCGCAGGACGTGCTGATCGACGGCGCGACGATCGCCGAGGTGGGCACCGGCCTGTCCGCCGAAGGTGCCGAGGTCGTCGAGGCCGCCGGCAAGGTGCTGCTGCCGGGCCTGGTCGACCTGCACACCCACCTGCGCGAGCCCGGCCGCGAGGACTCCGAGACCGTCCTGACCGGCACGCGCGCGGCCGCCTCCGGCGGCTACACCGCCGTGTTCGCCATGGCCAACACCTTCCCGGTCGCCGACACCGCCGGTGTGGTCGAGCAGGTCTACCGGCTCGGCCAGGAGCACGGCTACTGCGACGTCCAGCCCATCGGTGCCGTCACCGTCGGCCTGGAGGGCAGGAAGCTCGCCGAGCTCGGCGCCATGCACGAATCGGCCGCCGGGGTCACCGTCTTCTCCGACGACGGCAAGTGCGTGGACGACGCCGTGATCATGCGCCGCGCCCTGGAGTACGTGAAGGCCTTCGGCGGTGTCGTCGCCCAGCACGCGCAGGAGCCGCGGCTGACGGAGGGCGCCCAGATGAACGAGGGCATCGTCTCCGCCGAGCTGGGCCTGGGCGGCTGGCCGGCCGTCGCCGAGGAGTCGATCATCGCCCGGGACGTCCTGCTCGCCGAGCACGTCGGCTCCCGGGTGCACATCTGCCACCTCTCGACCGCCGGCTCCGTCGAGATCGTCCGCTGGGCCAAGGCCCGCGGCATCCAGGTCACCGCCGAGGTGACCCCGCACCACCTGCTCCTCACCGATGAGCTGGTGCGCACCTACAACCCCGTCTACAAGGTCAACCCGCCGCTGCGCACCGAGCGGGACGTGCACGCCCTGCGCGAGGCGCTCGCCGACGGCACGATCGACATCGTCGCCACCGACCACGCCCCGCACCCGCACGAGGACAAGGACTGCGAGTGGGCCGCGGCCGCCATGGGCATGGTCGGCCTGGAGACCGCGTTGTCAGTGGTCCAGGAGACCATGGTCGACACGGGCCTGCTGGACTGGGCCGGCGTCGCCGACCGCATGTCCGTCAAGCCCGCGCAGATCGGACAGGCCACCGGGCACGGCCGTCCCGTCTCGGCCGGTGAGCCCGCCAACCTCACCCTCGTCGACACGGAATACCGTGGCCAGGTGGACCCCGCGGGCTTCGCCTCGCGCAGCAGCAACACCCCGTACGAGGGACGCGAGCTGCCGGGCCGTGTCACCCACACGTGGCTGCGGGGCAAGGCCACGCTCGTCGACGGGAAGCTCACGTGACACCTGTAATCCTGCTGGCCGAGGCGAAGAAGTCGGCCGAGGTCACCGACTGGGGAGCCCGCATCGGCTGGCTCGTCGGCCTCGCCCTCTTCGTCGCGCTCATCTACTGGCTGATGCGCGAGGGCTGGAAGTGGCGCGGCACGCTCCAGGGCGACCTGCCCGAGCTGCCCAGCGCGCCGGACGAGCCCGGTACGGCCAGACTGACGATGAGCGGCCGTTACCACGGCTCGACCACCGCCGGGCAGTGGCTGGATCGCATCGTGGCCCACGGCCTCGGCACCCGCAGCCGCGCCGAGCTGACCCTCACGGACGCGGGCCTGGAGGTCGTACGCCCCGGGGCGACCGACTTCTTCGTCCCGGCCGCCGCACTGCGCGAGGCCCGGCTGGACAAGGGCATCGCCGGCAAGGTCCTCACCGAGGGCGGGCTGCTGGTGGTGACCTGGGCACACGGGGAGAAGCTGATCGACTCCGGCTTCCGCTCCGACCATGCGGCCGAGCACACCGAATGGGTCGACACCCTGAACCACATGATCAACGACACGGAAGGCGCACGATGACGACCTCCACCAGGGGAGCCGCCAAGGTTCCCGCCGTACTCGTCCTGGAGGACGGCCGCACCTTCCGCGGCCGCGCCTACGGGGCCGTGGGGGAGACCTTCGGCGAGGCCGTGTTCTCCACCGGCATGACCGGCTACCAGGAGACCCTCACCGACCCGTCGTACGACCGCCAGATCGTCGTCGCGACCGCCCCGCAGATCGGCAACACCGGCTGGAACGACGAGGACGACGAGTCGAGCCGCATCTGGGTCTCCGGCTACGTCGTGCGCGACCCCGCGCGCGTGCCGTCCAACTGGCGCGCCAAGCGCTCCCTGGACGACGAGCTGGTCGCCCAGGGCGTGGTCGGCATCTCCGGCATCGACACCCGCGCCCTCACCCGCCACCTGCGCGAGCGCGGCTCGATGCGCGCCGGCATCTTCTCCGGCGAGGCGATCGCCCCCGAGGCCGAGCTGGTCGAGCGCGTGCTGGCCCAGCCGCGCATGAAGGGCCTGAGCCTCTACGAGGAGGTCGCCACCCAGGAGGCGTACGTCGTCCCGGCGATCGGCGAGAAGAAGTTCACCGTCGCCGCCATCGACCTCGGCATCAAGGGCATGACCCCGCACCGCATGGCCGAGCGCGGCATCGAGGTGCACGTGCTGCCCGCGACGGCCACGCCGCAGGACATCTACGCGGTCGACCCGGACGGCGTCTTCTTCTCCAACGGACCCGGTGACCCGGCCACCGCCGACGGCCCGGTCGCCCTGATGACCGCCGTCCTGGAGCGCAGGACGCCCCTGTTCGGCATCTGCTTCGGCAACCAGATCCTCGGCCGCGCGCTCGGCTTCGGCACCTACAAGCTGAAGTACGGCCACCGGGGCATCAACCAGCCGGTGCAGGACCGTACGACCGGCAAGGTCGAGGTCACCGCGCACAACCACGGCTTCGCCGTGGACGCGCCGCTCGACAAGGTCAGCGACACCAAGTTCGGCCGGGCCGAGGTCTCGCACGTCTGCCTGAACGACAACGTCGTGGAGGGGCTGCAGCTGCTCGACCAGCCGGCCTTCTCCGTCCAGTACCACCCCGAAGCGGCAGCGGGCCCGCACGACGCCGCCTACCTGTTCGACCGCTTCGTTTCCCTGATGGAGGGCCAGCGTGCCTAAGCGCACCGATATCCAGTCCGTCCTGGTCATCGGCTCCGGCCCGATCGTCATCGGCCAGGCCGCCGAGTTCGACTACTCCGGCACCCAGGCGTGCCGCGTGCTCAGGGCCGAGGGCCTGCGCGTGGTCCTCGTCAACTCCAACCCGGCGACGATCATGACGGACCCGGAGATCGCCGACGCCACCTACGTCGAGCCGATCACCCCCGAGTTCGTCGAGAAGATCATCGCCAAGGAGCGCCCCGACGCCCTGCTGCCCACCCTGGGCGGCCAGACGGCCCTGAACACCGCCATCTCGCTGCACGAGAACGGCGTCCTGGAGAAGTACGGCGTCGAGCTGATCGGCGCCAAGCCCGAGGCGATCCACAAGGGCGAGGACCGCGACCTGTTCAAGGCCGTGGTCGAGGCCGTCAACGCGAAGATCGGGTACGGCGAGTCCGCCCGCTCGGTCATCTGCCACTCCATGGACGACGTCCTCAAGGGCGTAGAGCAGCTCGGCGGCTACCCGGTCGTCGTCCGCCCGTCCTTCACCATGGGCGGCGCCGGCTCCGGCTTCGCGCACGACGAGGAGGAGCTGCGCCGCATCGCCGGCCAGGGCCTCACCCTCTCGCCGACCACCGAGGTGCTCCTGGAGGAGTCCATCCTCGGCTGGAAGGAGTACGAGCTGGAGCTGATGCGCGACAAGCACGACAACGTCGTGGTCGTCTGCTCCATCGAGAACTTCGACCCCATGGGCGTGCACACCGGTGACTCGATCACCGTCGCGCCCGCGATGACGCTGACCGACCGCGAGTACCAGATCCTGCGGGACATCGGCATCGCCGTCATCCGCGAGGTCGGCGTGGACACCGGCGGCTGCAACATCCAGTTCGCGGTGAACCCCGAGGACGGTCGCGTGATCGTCATCGAGATGAACCCGCGCGTGTCGCGCTCCTCGGCGCTCGCCTCCAAGGCGACCGGCTTCCCGATCGCCAAGATCGCCGCCAAGCTGGCCGTCGGCTACACCCTGGACGAGATCCCGAACGACATCACCCGGGAGACCCCGGCCTCCTTCGAGCCCACGCTCGACTACGTGGTCGTCAAGGCTCCGCGGTTCGCCTTCGAGAAGTTCCCGCAGGCCGACTCCACCCTCACCACCACCATGAAGTCGGTCGGCGAAGCCATGGCCATCGGCCGCAACTTCACCGAGGCCTTCCAGAAGGCGCTGCGCTCGCTGGAGAAGAAGGGCAGCCAGTTCACCTTCGTCGGCGAGACCGGCGACAAGGACGCCCTGCTGCGCGAGGCCGTGCGCCCCACGGACGGCCGGATCAACACGGTCATGCAGGCCATCCGCGCGGGTGCCACGCCCGAGGAGGTCTTCGAGTTCACGAAGATCGACCCGTGGTTCGTGGACCAGCTCTTCCTGATCAAGGAGGTCGCGGACGAGCTGGCCGAGGCGCCCGAGCTGACCCGCGAGCTGCTCGCCGAGGCCAAGCGGCACGGCTTCTCCGACCAGCAGATCGGCGAGATCCGCGGCCTGCGCGAGGACGTCGTCCGCGAGGTCCGGCACGCCCTCGGCATCCGCCCGGTCTACAAGACGGTCGACACCTGCGCCGCCGAGTTCGCCGCGCAGACGCCGTACTTCTACTCCTCCTACGACGAGGAGACCGAGGTCGCTTCCCGCGAGAAGCCCGCGGTGATCATCCTGGGCTCCGGCCCGAACCGTATCGGTCAGGGCATCGAGTTCGACTACTCCTGCGTCCACGCCTCCTTCGCGCTGTCCGACGCCGGGTACGAGACCGTGATGGTCAACTGCAACCCGGAGACCGTCTCCACGGACTACGACACCTCCGACCGCCTGTACTTCGAGCCGCTGACGCTGGAGGACGTGCTGGAGATCGTCCACGCGGAGTCCCTCGCCGGCCCGATCGCGGGCGTGGTCGTGCAGCTGGGCGGCCAGACCCCGCTGGGCCTCGCGCAGGCCCTGAAGGACAACGGCGTGCCGATCGTGGGCACCCCGCCCGAGGCGATCCACGCCGCCGAGGACCGCGGCGCCTTCGGCCGCGTCCTCGCCGAGGCCGGTCTGCCGGCGCCGAAGCACGGCACGGCGACGACCTTCGCCCAGGCCAAGGCCATCGCCGACGAGATCGGCTACCCGGTCCTGGTCCGGCCGTCGTACGTCCTCGGCGGGCGCGGCATGGAGATCGTCTACGACGAGACCCGCCTCGCCTCCTACATCGCCGAGTCGACCGAGATCAGCCCCTCCCGGCCGGTCCTCGTCGACCGCTTCCTGGACGACGCCATCGAGATCGACGTCGACGCCCTGTACGACGGCGAGGAGCTGTACCTCGGCGGCGTCATGGAGCACATCGAGGAAGCCGGCATCCACTCCGGCGACTCGGCGTGCGCCCTGCCCCCGATCACGCTGGGCGGCTTCGACATCAAGCGCCTGCGCGCCTCCACCGAGGCCATCGCGCGCGGTGTCGGCGTGCGCGGCCTGATCAACATCCAGTTCGCGATGGCGGGCGACATCCTCTACGTCCTGGAGGCCAACCCGCGCGCCTCCCGTACGGTCCCCTTCACCTCGAAGGCGACCGCGGTGCCGCTCGCGAAGGCCGCCGCCCGGATCTCGCTGGGCGCGACCATCGCCGAGCTGCGGGCGGAAGGACTGCTTCCGGCGACCGGCGACGGTGGCGAGCTGCCGCTGGACGCGCCGATCTCCGTCAAGGAGGCCGTCATGCCGTGGACGCGCTTCCGCGACATCCAGGGCCGCGGTGTCGACACCGTCCTCGGCCCGGAGATGCGCTCCACCGGCGAGGTCATGGGCATCGACTCCGTCTTCGGCACGGCGTACGCCAAGTCGCAGGCGGGTGCCTACGGCCCGCTGCCCACCAAGGGCCGCGCGTTCATCTCGGTCGCCAACCGCGACAAGCGCTCGATGATCTTCCCGGCCCGCGAGCTGGTCGCGCACGGCTTCGAGCTGCTCGCCACCTCCGGCACGGCCGAGGTCCTCAAGCGCAACGGCATCAACGCCACGGTCGTGCGCAAGCAGTCCGAGGGCACCGGCCCGAACGGCGAGCGGACCATCGTCCAGCTCATCCACGACGGCGAGGTCGACCTCATCGTCAACACCCCGTACGGCACCGGCGGCCGCCTCGACGGCTACGACATCCGTACGGCTGCGGTGGCCCGCTCCGTGCCGTGTCTGACGACCGTCCAGGCGCTTGCGGCGGCCGTCCAGGGCATCGACGCGCTCAACCACGGTGACGTGGGCGTCCGCTCGCTCCAGGAACACGCTGAACACCTGACCGCGGCCCGCGACTAGCAGCCCCGAGGGGGACACCGGAAACGGTGTCCCCCTCTTCGTGAGGACACCATGTACAAGATCTTTTTCAACCTCGTCTTCAAGCGGATGGACCCGGAGCAGGCCCACTACCTCGCCTTCCGCTGGATCCGCCTGGCGGTCCGCATCCCCGTACTGCGCACGTTCGTCGCGGCCGCACTCGCGCCCCGCTACAAGGAGCTGCGCACCGAGGCCTTCGGGCTGCGCATGCACGGCCCCTTCGGGCTGGCCGCGGGCTTCGACAAGAACGCCGTGGCCATCGACGGCATGTCGATGCTGGGCTTCGACCACGTCGAGATCGGCACGGTCACCGGCGAGGCCCAGCCCGGCAACCCCAAGAAGCGGCTGTTCCGGCTCGTCGCCGACCGGGCGCTGATCAACCGCATGGGCTTCAACAACGACGGCTCGCTCGCCGTCGCGGCCCGCCTGGCCACGCGCGAGCCCGTCTTCAAGACGGTCGTCGGCGTCAACATCGGCAAGACCAAGGTCGTCCCGGAGGCGGAGGCCGTCGGCGACTACGTGAAGTCGGCCGAGCGCCTGGCGCCGTACGCCGACTACCTGGTCGTGAACGTCTCCTCGCCGAACACGCCGGGCCTGCGCAACCTGCAGGCCACCGAGGCGCTGCGCCCGCTGCTCACCGCCGTCCGCGAGGCCGCGGACCGTACGGTCGCGGGCCGGCGCGTCCCGCTGCTGGTGAAGATCGCCCCGGACCTCGCCGACGAGGACATCGACGCGGTCGCCGACCTGGCCGTGGAGCTGGGCCTGGACGGCATCATCGCCACCAACACCACCATCGCGCGCGACGGCCTCGGTCTGACATCCGAACCCTCGCTGGTGATGGAGACCGGCGGGCTCTCCGGCGCGCCCCTGAAGGCACGCTCCCTGGAGGTCCTGCGCCGGCTGTACGCGCGCGTGGGCGACCGGATCACCCTGGTCGGCGTCGGCGGCATCGAGACCGCCGAGGACGCCTGGCAGCGCATCCTGGCCGGTGCCACGCTGGTCCAGGGGTACAGCGCCTTCATCTACGAGGGCCCCTTCTGGTCCCGCGCGATCCACAAGGGCCTCGCCGCGCGCCTGCGCACCAGCCCGTACACCACCCTCGCCGACGCGGTCGGCGCCGACGTGAGGAAGACGGCATGACTGCACTGGAACCCTTCGGCGCCCGTCTGCGCCGTGCCATGGACGAGCGCGGCCCGCTGTGCGTCGGCATCGACCCGCACGCCTCCCTGCTCGCCGAGTGGGGCCTGAACGACGACGTGGCCGGTCTGGAGCGGTTCAGTCGCACGGTCGTCGAGGCGGTGGCCGACCGGGTCGCCGTCATGAAGCCGCAGAGCGCCTTCTTCGAGCGGTTCGGCTCGTGCGGCATCGCGGTCCTGGAGAAGGCGGTCCAGGAGGCGCGCGCGGCAGGCACCCTGGTCGTGATGGACGCCAAGCGCGGCGACATCGGCTCGACCATGGCCGGGTACGCGGAGGCCTTCCTGCACAAGGACGCCCCCCTGTTCTCCGACGCTCTGACCGTCTCGCCCTACCTGGGCTACGGCTCGCTCAGCCCGGCCGTCGCGCTGGCCCGGGAGAACGGTGCCGGGCTGTTCGTCCTGGCCCTGACCTCGAACCCGGAGGGACCGGAGGTCCAGCACGCGGTCCGCGCCGACGGGCGCACCGTGGGCGCGACCATGCTGGCCCACCTGGCAGCCGAGAACGCGGGCGAGGAGCCGCTCGGCTCCTTCGGGGCGGTCGTCGGCGCCACGGTGGGCGACCTGTCGTCGTACGACCTCGGCATCAACGGTCCGCTCCTCGCGCCAGGTGTCGGTGCGCAGGGGGCGACGCCGGCCGACCTTCCCAAGGTCTTCGGCTCCGCGGTGCGCAACGTCGTTCCGAACGTCAGCCGGGGTGTGCTGCGGCACGGTCCCGAGGTCGGGGCGCTGCGCTCGGCCACGGAACGCTTCGCCGAGGAGATCCGGGCCGCCGTGAACGGTGCCTGAGAACTCCGGCGGGCGTTCCGGTGGACGGCACCGGGGCGACTTGAGTGTGAATACATCCTCAAATCCAGGGCAGTATGTCTGAAATGTCCGGCCTGACGGCGGCTGACCAGTACTTTTCCGCTGTTCTCGCTGACTCTGGCGGACTTGCCCGCTAGTCTCCGAGCAGTGGGGGCACCTCCCACGCCGTTAAGGCAGTGGGGGAGAACGGGCAGCGTGTTGCTCGTAGCTCCCCAGGTGTGGGGCGACTAGGTTCCTCACCGGTCCGTATCCGACAGTTCGACATCCGAGGTGACGTAGGCGTGGCTCTTCCGCCCCTTACCCCTGAACAGCGCGCAGCCGCGCTCGAAAAGGCCGCCGCGGCTCGCCGGGAGCGGGCCGAGGTCAAGAATCGACTCAAGCACTCCGGCGCCTCCCTGCACGAGGTCATCAAGCAGGGCCAGGAAAACGACGTCATCGGCAAGATGAAGGTCTCCGCCCTGCTCGAGTCCCTGCCGGGCGTGGGCAAGGTCCGCGCCAAGCAGATCATGGAGCGTCTGGGCATCTCCGAGAGCCGCCGCGTGCGCGGTCTCGGTTCCAACCAGATCGCGTCCCTGGAGCGTGAGTTCGGCAGCACCGGCTCCTGAGTCCGGCGCCTGCCGGACCGGGCGTCCCGGGCACCCCGGGATTGCTGGAATAATCGCTGCATGAGTGAACGTCCGCGGCTGACCGTGCTCTCCGGCCCTTCCGGGGTCGGCAAGAGCACGGTCGTCGCCCATATGCGCAAGGAACACCCCGAGGTCTGGCTCTCGGTGTCGGCGACCACCCGCAAGCCGCGACCCGGCGAGCGGCACGGAGTCCACTACTTCTTCGTCACCGACGAGGAGATGGACAAGCTGATCGCCAACGGTGAGCTGCTGGAGTGGGCCGAGTTCGCCGGCAACCGTTACGGCACGCCCCGCGCGGCCGTGCTGGAGCGGCTGGAGAACGGCGAGCCCGTGCTGCTGGAGATCGACCTCCAGGGCGCCCGACAGGTCCGCGAGTCGATGTCCGACGCGCAGCTGGTGTTCCTCGCTCCTCCCTCCTGGGAGGAGCTGGTGCGCAGACTCACCGGCCGGGGGACCGAGCCGCCCGAGGTCATCGAGCGCCGCCTGGAGGCGGCCAGGACCGAGCTGGCGGCCGAGCCGGAGTTCGACGTGACCTTGGTCAACACCTCCGTCAAGGACGTGGCCAGCGAGCTGCTAGCCTTGATGGACGTTGTGTGATCGTGACTGATCTTTTCCCCTCTTTCGGAAGGTAGAGCGTGTCCTCTTCCATTACCGCGCCCGAGGGCATCATCAACCCGCCGATCGACGAGTTGCTTGAGGCCACCGACTCGAAGTACAGCCTCGTGATCTACGCCGCCAAGCGAGCCCGCCAGATCAACGCGTACTACTCGCAGCTCGGCGAGGGTCTCCTTGAGTACGTCGGTCCGCTCGTCGACACCCACGTCCACGAGAAGCCGCTCTCGATCGCCCTGCGCGAGATCAACGCGGGTCTGCTGACGTCCGAGGCCGTCGAGGGCCCGGCGCAGTAGTACTTTCGGATCGCAGTTGCTTTATCCACAGGCCCGGCAGCGCTCTGCCGGGCCTGTGGTGTGTGATGGTCTCGTACGTTCCGAGCCGGGGAGAGACGGTGGACAAGCCCAAAGTCGTTCTGGGGGTCAGTGGCGGGATCGCCGCGTACAAGGCGTGTGAGCTGCTGAGAAGGTTCACGGAGTCGGGTCATGACGTGCGTGTGGTGCCCACCTCCTCCGCGCTGCAGTTCGTCGGCGCCGCCACCTGGTCCGCCCTGTCCGGAAACCCGGTCTCCACCGAGGTCTGGGACGACGTCCACGAGGTCCCGCACGTCCGTATCGGCCAGCAGGCCGACCTGGTCGTGGTGGCCCCCGCGACCGCCGACACGCTCGCCAAGGCCGCCCACGGCCTCGCCGACGACCTGCTGACCAACACGCTCCTGACCGCCCGCTGTCCGGTCGTCTTCGCCCCCGCGATGCACACCGAGATGTGGGAGCACCCCGCCACCCAGGAGAACGTGGCCACGCTGCGCCGCCGCGGCGCCGTCGTCATCGAGCCCGCCGTGGGCCGCCTCACCGGTGTCGACACCGGCAAGGGCCGACTGCCCGACCCCGCGGAGCTCTTCGAGGTCTGCCGCCGGGTGCTGGCCCGGGGCGTCACCGAGCCCGACCTCGAGGGCCGCCATGTCGTCGTCTCGGCCGGCGGCACGCGCGAGCCCCTCGACCCGGTCCGCTTCCTCGGCAACCGCTCCTCCGGCAAGCAGGGCTACGCCCTCGCCCGCACGGCCGCGGCCCGCGGCGCCCGGGTCACCCTGATCGCGGCCAACACCGGCCTGCCCGACCCGGCCGGCGTCGACGTCGTCCCGGTGGGCACCGCCGTCCAGTTGCGCGAGGCGGTCCTGAAGGCGGCCGCGGACGCCGACGCCGTGGTGATGGCCGCCGCCGTCGCCGACTTCCGCCCCGCGAGCTACGCCTCCGGGAAGATCAAGAAGAAGGACGGCCAGGAGCCCGACCCGATCGTCCTGGTGCGGAATCCGGACATCCTCGCGGAGATCTCCGCCGACCGCCCCCGCCCCGGACAGGTCGTCGTCGGCTTCGCCGCCGAGACCGACGACGTCCTCGCCAACGGCCGCACCAAGCTCGCCCGCAAGGGCTGCGACCTCCTCGTCGTCAACGAGGTGGGGGAGCGCAAGACCTTCGGTTCGGAGGAGAACGAGGCCTTGGTGCTGGGTGCCGACGGCAGCGAGACGCCCGTACCGCACGGCCCCAAGGAGGCGCTCGCGGACATCGTCTGGGACCTGGTGGCCGCCCGCCTGGGCTGACCGGGTTACCGCCGTCCGGGCGAAGCGTTTCGGCCGTTTGACGGGTTTTTCCAACACGGCGATGTAGCGTGGTGCCCCCTGGCCAAGGTCACCGGCATTGTGCAGAATGCCCGTGCTGCAGGTCACAGCCCTCCCGAGAGGCGAGACACGTGGGCCGGCGGCATGGTGCGACCCGTAAACTGTTCTCGGACGACGCCAGGCGCAGCCCTGTGCCCGTCCGCAAATGATCAGCCAGCAGCCGCTGCAACCCCAGGGAGCGTTGTGTCCCGTCGCTTGTTCACCTCGGAGTCCGTGACCGAGGGTCACCCCGACAAGATCGCTGACCAGATCAGCGACACCATTCTCGACGCGCTTCTGCGCGAGGACCCGACCTCCCGGGTCGCCGTCGAAACCCTGATCACCACCGGTCTGGTGCACGTGGCCGGCGAGGTCACGACCAAGGCGTACGCGGACATCGCGACCCTGGTCCGCAGCAAGATCCTTGAGATCGGCTACGACTCCTCGAAGAAGGGGTTCGACGGCGCTTCCTGCGGTGTGTCGGTGTCGATCGGCGCGCAGTCCCCGGACATCGCGCAGGGCGTGGACACGGCCTACGAGTCGCGGGTTGAGGGTGCCGCCGCAGGTGGAGAATTCGACGAGCTGGACCGGCAGGGTGCGGGCGACCAGGGCCTGATGTTCGGTTACGCGTCCGACGAGACGCCGACCCTGATGCCGCTGCCGATCTTCCTGGCGCACCGCCTGTCCAAGCGGCTGTCCGAGGTCCGCAAGAACGGCACGATCCCCTACCTGCGCCCGGACGGCAAGACGCAGGTCACCATCGAGTACGACGGCGACAAGGCCGTCCGCCTCGACACCGTGGTCGTCTCCTCCCAGCACGCCAGTGACATCGACCTGGAGTCGCTGCTGGCGCCCGACATCCGCGAGTTCGTCGTCGAGCCGGAGCTGAAGGCGCTGCTGGACGACGGCATCAAGCTGGACACCGAGGGCTACCGGCTGCTGGTCAACCCCACCGGCCGCTTCGAGATCGGCGGCCCGATGGGCGACGCCGGCCTGACCGGCCGCAAGATCATCATCGACACCTACGGCGGCATGGCCCGCCACGGCGGCGGCGCCTTCTCCGGCAAGGACCCCTCCAAGGTGGACCGTTCGGCCGCGTACGCGATGCGCTGGGTCGCCAAGAACGTCGTGGCGGCGGGCCTGGCCTCGCGCTGCGAGGTCCAGGTCGCCTACGCCATCGGCAAGGCCGAGCCGGTCGGTCTGTTCGTGGAGACCTTCGGCACCCACAAGATCGAGACCGAGAAGATCGAGAAGGCGATCGACGAGGTCTTCGACCTCCGCCCGGCCGCCATCATCCGCGACCTCGACCTGCTCCGCCCGATCTACGCCCAGACCGCCGCCTACGGCCACTTCGGCCGCGAGCTCCCCGACTTCACCTGGGAGCGCACCGACCGCGTGGACGCCCTGCGCAAGGCCGCTGGGCTGTAAGCCCGCACGGCTCTCTCGCCGAGGCCCGGTTCCCTTCGGGGGCCGGGCCTCGGCGCGTGACCGGTCACCGGGCGGGCGCCAGCCGGATCCGGCGCCGCACGCGGTCGATCTCCACGATCGTGACCGCCAGCTCCTGCCCCTCGCGGACGACCTTTCCGTCCAGGTCCGAGACATGGACCAGACCCTCTGCCGCCTCCCCGACCCGGACGAACACGCCGAAGGGGACCACCCTGGTCACCGGCCCTGCCACCACACCTCCCGCGCCCGGAGTGAGCCTGTCCCAGGGGTCCTCCTGGAGGGCCTTGAGCGAGAGGACCACCTCCCCCTGGTAGGTGTCGATGATCACAACCTCGCCGGTGACCCGCTGCCCCGGCCGGACCACGTCGTCCGGGTGGCCGATGTGCGCCCAGGTCAGATCGGGGACGCGGATGAAACCCGTCCCCGGATACGCGGGGTGCGGGGGCTCCCCGTCCAGCCGTACGAAAACCCCGAAGTTGTGCACGGCGGCCACCGTCGCTGTGACGACGTCGCCGCGGCGCGTGGTGCGCTGCCCGGCGGATCATGCCGGAGACGCGGGGCCTGGCACGCCCATCTGCCGCGTTGTCGTCAGTTGCCGACTCCCCCACGCTCGGCTGCGCTCGCGCGGGGGGACCCCCATCGCGTCGCCGCCCTCCTCCGCCTTGCAGCTGGACGCACCAGGCCCCGCTCACCTGCGCTGATCAGGCGCCGCTACTTTCCTCCGACCTGATCCGCCCCACAGGCCCTAGGCCTGAACGCATGCGCGCCGGAACGGAAGGGGCCGGGCCCGCTGCCGGTCCGGATCTCGGGCGGGCGTCGGTTGTCGGTGGCGTTTGGTAAGAATGCAAGCGTGAGCAGCGAGAACGGGTCGGGGGGCGGCGGGGCCGAAGGGGCGCCGCCGGAGCAGCTCGCGTTCATTCGGGAGAGTGTGCGGGGCGCCAAGGTGCCGCGGGCCAAGCCGCGGACCTGGCGGGGGGCCGCGCTGGCCAAGGAGCTGCCTGTCGCGCGGGTGCTCGTGGACAAGGGCGTGCTGCATCTCGACCGGTACTTCGACTATGCCGTGCCGGAGGAACTGGACGCCGAGGCGCAGCCCGGGGTCAGGGTGCGGGTGCGGTTCGGGGCCGGACGGCACCGGGTGCGGGAGGGGCGCCGCGAGGGCGGTGGGCTGATCGACGGGTTCCTGATCGAGCGGCGGGCCGAGTCCGACTACTCCGGACCGCTGGCGGCCCTCGCCCAGGTCGTGTCGCCCGAGCCCGTACTGAGTGAGGAGCTGCTGGGGCTCGCACGGGCTGTCGCCGACCGGTATGCGGGGAGCCTCGCCGACGTGCTGCAGCTGGCCGTGCCGCCACGCAGCGCGCGGGCCGAGCGGCGGCCGTCGCCCGCGCCCCTGCCTCCGCCGGCCGCGCCCGACGGCGGATCGTGGGCGCGGTACGAGCACGGCGGCGCCTTCCTGGAGTCGCTGGCCTCCGGAGGAGCGCCCAGGGCCGTGTGGAACGCCCTGCCCGGGCAGGGGTGGAGCGAGGAGCTGGCCCGGGCCGTCGCCGCGACGCTCGCCTCGGGACGCGGCGCGCTGGTCGTCGTACCGGACGGGCGGGCCGCCGCGCGGGTCGACGCCGCGCTGACCGCGCTGCTCGGCGAGGGCCGGCACGCGCTGCTCACCGCCGACGCCGGGCCCGAGAAGCGGTACGCGCAGTGGCTCGCGGTACGGCGCGGGTCCGTGCGGGCCGTGGTCGGCACGCGCGCCGCCATGTTCGCTCCCGTCCAGGATCTGGGGCTCGTCGCCATCTGGGACGACGGGGACGACAGTCACAGCGAGCAGCACGCCCCTCAGCCGCACGCGCGCGATGTGCTGCTGCTGCGGGCCGCACTGGACAAGTGCGCCTTTCTGCTGGGGAGTTGGAGCTGCACCGTCGAAGCCGCCCAGCTCGTGGAGAGCGGCTGGGCGCGGCCCCTGGTCGCCGGGCGGGAGCAGACGCGGCAGGCCGCGCCGCTGGTGCGGACGGTGGGTGACGAGGACCTCGCCCGCGACGAGGCCGCCCGGGCCGCCCGGCTGCCCACCCTCGCCTGGCAGGTGGTCCGCGAGGGGCTGCGGCACGGACCCGTGCTGGTCCAGGTGCCCCGGCGTGGGTACGTGCCGCGCATGGCGTGCGCCCAGTGTCGGGCCCCCGCCCGGTGCCGGCACTGTTCCGGGCCGCTCCAGGCGCAGGCCGCAGGGGCGCTGAAGTGTGACTGGTGCGGGCGCGAGGAGGATGCCTGGCACTGCCCCGAGTGCGGGGGCTTCCGGTTGCGGGCCCAGGTGGTCGGGGCGCGCCGGACCGCCGAGGAGCTGGGGCGCGCCTTTCCTGCCGTACCTGTGCGGACGTCGGGGCGTGAGCAGGTGCTGGACACCGTGCCGGGCACGCCCGCGCTGGTCGTGAGCACTCCGGGAGCCGAACCGGTCGCCGAGGGCGGCTATGCGGCGGCCCTGCTGCTGGACGGCTGGGCCATGCTCGGGCGGCCCGACCTGCGGGCCGGTGAGGACGCGCTGCGCCGCTGGATCGCGGCCGGGGCGCTCGTACGGCCGCAGGGGGAGCGGGGGACCGTGGTCGTCGTCGCGGAGCCGACCCTGCGGCCCGTGCAGGCGCTGGTGCGGTGGGACCCCGTGGGGCACGCGGTGCGGGAGCTGGCCGAGCGGGCCGAGCTCGGGTTCCCGCCGGTGTCCCGGATGGCGGCCGTGTCGGGTCCGGCCGAGGCCGTCGCCGATTACCTGGGTGCCGTCGAACTGCCGTCGGACGCCGAGGTGTTGGGGCCGGTGCCGGTGTCGCCCACCCTGCCCGGACGACCGCGCAGACCCGGGGCGCCGCCGCCCGGCGAGCACTGGGTGCGGGCGCTGGTGCGGGTGCCGCCGGGAAGCGGGGCCGCGCTCGCCGCCGCGCTGAAGACGGCTCAGGCCGCGCGGATGGCCCGGGGGAGCGGGGAAGCGGTGCGGGTTCGGATCGATCCGCCGGACATCGGGTGAGGGGGCCCCGCGAGGGGCGCGCGTGGTGATCGTGGCCCGGCATGCGGCAGCCCTCCCGGGAGGTGTCCGGGAGGGCAGGGGGCGAGGCGGTTCGGGTCAGCCGTTGCGCGGGCCGGGGAAGGCCGTCGGCCGGGCGTCGTCGCGGAGCGTCGGGCTGCCCGCGGTCGGCTGCGTCGGCATGGAGCGGGCCGCGGGCACCGTCGGCATCGTGGGCAGACCGGCGGTCACGTTGAGCGTGCGGGTGCCGGACGGCTCCGTCGCCCGCTCGCTCTCGGCGGCCGCCTGGGTCGTGGCGCGGCGGGCGCCGTAACGGCGGTGCACCGCCTGCTTGGTGACCCCGAGTGCCGAGCCCACCGCGTCCCAGGAGAAGCCGAGTGAGCGGTCGAAGTCCACGGCGGCTGTGACCAGGGTTTCGACACTGTCCCGGAGTTCCTGGGCCAGGCGGACCGTGGGGGCGGGGGCGCGTCCGTAGACGACGAAGCCCGTGGAAGGGCCGGAGCGGCGCGGGCGGTAGACGTTGCCCAACTGGGCGGTGAGCGTGCGCAGTGCGTCCACCTGCCGGCGGACCCGCTCGATGTCCCGCACCAGCAAGTGCAGGCTGGCCCGGGCCTGGGCGTCGTGGGTTGCGTGGTCGGCCATGAACAAGCCTCTCGAACCGGCGTTGAAAGGAATTGGGCCGCGAAAGCGGCCCGGTGTGGTCAACTCTTTCTTGACCAACGCGTCTGCGCTCCGCTGGTCACGGGGTGGGGGCGTACGGGCATATGCGTACGCCTGTCTCCCACCCGCGCACCACCCGTTTCCAGTTGGCAGAGAGACTGGGCGACCTGTGGGGGTGATCGCCGTCGGCGGCTTTCCGTCCGTGGTCGCCATGTCGTCGTCGTAGGCGTCGTGGACGTCGTCCGCGGTCGCCACGCCTTCGTCGTGAGCCTCGGCCTAGACTGGTGTGCTGCCCGTTCAACCCCCGCCCGAGAGGCCCCAACCCACCCATGAAGCTTGTCTTCGCCGGTACCCCCGAGGTTGCCGTTCCCGCTCTGGACGCTCTCATCGCCTCCGGGCGGCACGAGGTGGCCGCCGTCGTCACGCGGCCCGACGCGCCGGCCGGGCGGGGGCGCAGGCTGGTCGCGTCGCCCGTGGCCGAACGGGCGGAGGAGGCCGGGATCGAGGTGCTGAAGCCGGTCAGGCCGCGGGATCCCGAGTTCCTGGAGCGGCTGACGGAGATCGCCCCGGACTGCTGCCCTGTCGTCGCCTACGGCGCCCTGCTGCCCAGGGCGGCCCTGGACATCCCCGCGCACGGCTGGGTCAACCTGCACTTCTCGCTGCTGCCCACCTGGCGCGGGGCCGCGCCCGTGCAGCACTCCATCATGGCCGGCGACGAGATCACCGGGGCCTCCACCTTCCTCATCGAGGAGGGGCTCGACTCCGGGCCGGTGTACGGGACGGTCACGGAGGAGATCCGGCCCACCGACACCAGCGGGGACCTGCTCACCCGGCTCGCCTTCGCGGGTGCCGGGCTGCTCGCCGCGACCATGGACGGCATCGAGGACGGCACCCTGAAGGCCGTACCGCAGCCGGCGGAGGGCATCACCCTCGCGCCGAAGATCACCGTCGAGGACGCCCGGGTGGACTGGGCAGCGCCCGCGCTGCGCGTCGACCGGGTGGTGCGCGGCTGCACGCCTGCGCCCGGCGCGTGGACCACCTTCCGCGGGGAGCGGCTGAAGCTGATCCAGGTCACGCCGGTGTCCGAGCGGACCGACCTCGCTCCGGGGCAGCTGGCGATCGGCAAGAACAGCGTGCACGTGGGCACCGGGTCGTACGCCGTCGAACTGCTCTGGGTGCAGGCGCAGGGCAAGAAGCCGATGCGGGCCGCGGACTGGGCGCGCGGGGTGCGCATCGCCGAGGGGGAGCGGCTCGGGGGCTGAGGCCCTCAAGGGCTCGAGGCGGAGGGCCCGGGAGGCGGGGGTGACGGTGTCCGGACGTACGCTGGGAGTCGCACCCCCTTCTTCACATCCGGAGCACCTTTTTCGTGAGCGAGCAGTCCCGGCGGCCGCGCAAGCCCGCCAAGCCCTACCGCCGTCCCCAGAAGGACCCCGTCCGCATCCTCGCCTTCGAGGCGCTGCGAGCCGTGGACGAGCGGGACGCGTACGCCAACCTCGTGCTGCCGCCGCTGCTGCGCAAGGCGCGGGAGAAGGAGGGACCCGAAAAATTCGACGCGCGGGACGCCGCCCTGGCCACCGAGCTGGTGTACGGGACGCTGCGCCGCCAGGGGACGTACGACGCAGTGATCGCCGCATGCGTCGATCGGCCGTTGCGGGAAGTCGACCCGCCGGTGCTCGACGTGCTGAGCCTGGGCGTCCACCAGCTGCTCGGGACACGGATTCCCACGCACGCGGCCGTCTCCGCCTCCGTGGAGCTGGCGCGGGTCGTGCTCGGGGACGGGCGGGCCAAGTTCGTCAACGCCGTGCTCAGGAAGGTGGCTCAGGACGATCTCGACGGGTGGCTGGCGAAGGTCGCCCCGTCGTACGACGAGGATCCCGAGGACCATCTCGCCGTCGTGCACTCGCACCCCCGCTGGGTCGTCTCCGCGCTGTGGGACTCCCTCGGCGGCGGGCGAGCCGGGATCGAGGACCTGCTGGAGGCCGACAACGAGCGGCCCGAGGTGACGCTCGTGGCGCGGCCCGGGCGGGCCACCACCGAGGAGCTGCTGCGGGAGGACGCCGCCGTGCCGGGGCGCTGGTCGCCGTACGCCGTGCGGCTCGCCGAGGGCGGTGAGCCCGGTGCCGTCGAGGCCGTGCGCGAGGGGCGGGCCGGCGTGCAGGACGAGGGCAGCCAGCTGGTCGCGCTCGCGCTGGCGAACGCCCCGATCGACGGTCCCGACGAGAAGTGGCTCGACGGGTGCGCAGGGCCGGGCGGCAAGGCCGCGCTGCTGGGCGCCCTCACCGCCGAGCGCGGGGCCGCGCTGCTCGCCTCCGAGAAGCAGCCGCACCGGGCCGGTCTGGTGGCCAGGGCCCTGCACGGCAACCCGGGGCCGTACCAGGTCATCGCCGCCGACGGGACCCGGCCGCCCTGGCGGCCCGGCAGCTTCGACCGTGTGCTGATGGACGTGCCGTGCACCGGGCTGGGCGCCCTGCGCCGGCGCCCCGAGGCGCGCTGGCGGCGCCGCCCCGAGGACCTCGACAACTTCGCGCCGCTCCAGCGCGCCCTGCTGCGCACCGCGCTGGAGTCGGTGCGCGTGGGCGGGGTCGTCGCCTACGCCACCTGTTCGCCGCACCTCGCCGAGACCCGGGCGGTCGTCTCCGACGTGCTCAAGCAGCACCCGGAGGCCGAGCTGTTCGACGCCCGGCCGCTGCTCCCCGGCGTCCCCGCGCTCGGCGAGGGGCCGGACGTGCAGCTGTGGCCGCATCTGCACGGCACGGACGCGATGTACCTGGCCCTCATCCGGCGGACCGGCTGACGGACGCGGGTCCTGTCCGGCTCCGCCCAGCGCTGTCCACAGGCGTCCACATACGGTCGTACAAGTATGATCAACGGTCTCGCCTGTGGACGGGCGCGAACATCCGTGCGTCGGACATGGCAGTCTTGGGTCATGGCCGTGCAGATCAACCCCAGCATCCTGTCCGCCGACTTCGCCCGCCTCGCGGACGAGGCGAAGGCGGTCGAGGGAGCCGACTGGCTCCACGTCGACGTCATGGACAACCATTTCGTCCCCAACCTCACGCTCGGCGTGCCGGTCGTGGAGTCCCTGGCCCGCGCGACGGACACCCCGCTGGACTGCCATCTGATGATCGAGAACCCCGATCGCTGGGCACCCCAGTACGTCGAGGCGGGGGCCTCGTCGGTCACCTTCCATGTGGAGGCGGCGGCCGCGCCCGTGCGACTCGCCCGGGAGATCCGCGCCAAGGGCGCCCGCGCCTCCATGGCGCTCAAGCCCGCCACGCCGATCGAGCCGTACGAGGACCTGCTCCCGGAACTCGACATGTTGCTGATCATGACGGTCGAGCCGGGTTTCGGCGGCCAGGCCTTCCTCGACATCATGCTGCCGAAGATCCGCCGCACCAGAGAGCTGATCAGCAAGCACGGTCTCCAGCTGTGGCTGCAGGTCGACGGCGGTGTGTCGGCATCCACGATCGAGCGGTGCGCGGAGGCGGGAGCGGACGTCTTCGTCGCCGGTTCGGCCGTGTACGGGGCCGAGGACCCCGCTGAGGCGGTGCGAGCGCTGCGCGCCCAGGCGGAGTCCACGACGGCCAAGGCCTCCTGGGCATGCGACCACTGAGCCACGGCTACGTGAACGCTTGAGGGGTCGGCGCCCATCAGGGCGGATCAGTCACGCCGAATCTGCAAGGATGAACGGCGAATCCAGAGTGTGAACAGCAGTGAGGAGATCGCCGTGTCGGGTATGTCGGCGGGCCGGTCAGCCATGCGGATGGGACCCGCTGAGCTGGTGCAGGCGGCGGCCATGGCCCGCCGCTTCTACCTCGAGGGGAAGTCCAAGATCCAGATCGCCGAGGAGTTCGGCGTCAGCCGCTTCAAGGTGGCCCGGGTTCTGGAGACCGCCCTCGAACGGGATCTCGTACGCATCGAGATCCGCGTGCCGGCCGAGCTGGACGCAGAGCGCTCCGACGCGCTCCGCGCCCGCTACGGCCTGAGGCACGCCGTCGTGGTCGAGTCCCCGGCCGAGGCAGAGGAGACCCCCGACCCCGAGAACCTCGGCGAGGTCGCCGCCGACCTGCTCGGCGAACTCGTCAACGAGGGGGACGTGCTGGGGCTCGCCTGGGGCCGGTCCACCATCCACATGGCGGCGGCGCTCGACCGGCTGCCGCCGTGCACGGTGGTGCAGCTGACGGGCGTGTACGACGCCGGGACCGCCGAGCGCGGCTCCGTGGAGGCGGTACGCCGTGCCGCCCAGGTGTCGGGCGGTGACGCGCACCCCATCTACGCGCCGATGCTGCTGCCGGACGCGGCCACCGCGGCGGCGCTGCGCCACCAGACGGGCATCGCCCGGGCCTTCGAGTACTTCGACAAGGTCACGGTCGCCTGTGTGTCCATCGGCTCCTGGGAGCCGGGCATCTCGACGGTGCACGACATGCTCAGCGACGAGGAGCGTGCGCACTACGCCTCGCTCGGTGTCGCCGCCGAGATGTCGGCGCACCTCTTCGATGCCGAGGGACGCCGGGTCGGACGGGACCTGGGGGAGCGGTGCATCACGGTCAAGGCCGACCAGCTGCGCCGTATCCCGGAGGTCGTGGCGATCGCCGGCGGGCAGCGCAAGGCGGCCGCGATCGACGCGGTGCTGCGCTCCGGGCTGGTCACCAGCCTGGTGACCGACACCTCGGCGGCCGACTACCTGATGACGGCGGGGCCGACGCCCAAGCCCGCGCTCAGCCGTGCGGACCCGGACGGGGCCTGACCGGGTCCGACCGTGTCCGACGGGGGCCTGACGGCGGGTCGTGACCACGACGTGCCGGGACGGCCGTGGCAGCATCGGCGGCATGCTGCTGCGGTCCGTCCCCACGCCGTTCCTGCGGCGCGTTCCGCGCGCGCTCGCGGGGCCGGCGGCCTGTCTCGGCGTAGTCCTCGCCGTCCTCCTTGCCGTCCTGCTGACGGGGTGCTCGTCGAGTTCGAGTCCGGGTCCGCATGCACGTGGATCGGCGGCGGCCACGGCGTCCACCCCGGCCTGGGCCCACGGCATGGCCACCGTGCAGCTGTCCCGGCTCCCGGTCGAGGCCCGGCAGACCCTCGCCCTCATCGACAAGGGCGGACCCTTCCCGTACGCGCGGGACGGGATCGTCTTCGGGAACTTCGAGGGGCTGCTGCCCAAGCACGAGCGCGGCTACTACCACGAGTACACGGTGAAGACCCCCAGTGCGAGCGACCGCGGTGCGCGGCGGATCATCACCGGACAGGGCGGGGAGATCTACTACACCGATGATCACTACAAGTCGTTCCGGGCGGTGCTGAGATGAGCGAAGACCTGGCGGGCCGGCTCGTGGTCTCCCTCGACCTCGAGGGTGTCACGGACAAGGCGGGCCTGATGGACCGTACGGCCCGGGCACTGGCGCTGCCCGACTGGTTCGGCCGCAACTGGGACGCCCTCGTGGACTCCCTCTCCGACCACACGGTCTGGCCCGAGGACGCCGTCGAGCAGGGGCTGCTGGTCGTCGTACGGGGCTGGCGGCCGTACGCCGAGGCGAATCCCGAGGAGTGGCGCACCGCGCAGGACGTGTTCGCCGAGGCGGTGGACCGTACCCCCGCCCTCGCCGTCGTCCTGGAGCTTGGAGGATCCTCCTAGACCCGCTCCCACCAGCCTGGATGTTCTGTGGGGGCATGGCGGGGGCCCGGGCATGGGACAATGAAGTACGTGCTCTTTTCCCCCTGGCGCACCCGTCGGGGGGGTCACCTCTGATCGACTGGGATGTGCAGCACGTGCGTTTCCTCAATGACATCCAGCCCGCGTACGACCTGACGTACGACGACGTGTTCATGGTGCCGAGCCGCTCCGCGGTGGGCTCGCGTCAGGGCGTGGACCTCAGCTCGCCGGACGGCACGGGCACCACCATCCCGCTCGTCGTCGCCAACATGACCGCCATCGCCGGCCGCCGCATGGCCGAGACGATGGCCCGCCGCGGCGGGCTCGTGGTCATCCCGCAGGACATCCCGATCGACGTGGTCACCGATGTCGTCTCCTGGGTGAAGAGCCGCCACCTGGTGCTGGACACCCCGATTGTGCTGGCCCCGCACCAGACCGTCGCCGACGCCCTGGCCCTGCTGCCCAAGCGGGCGCACAACGCCGGTGTGGTCGTCGACGAGGACCAGCGGCCCGTCGGTGTCGTCACCGACCGGGACCTGACCGGCGTGGACCGCTTCACCCAGCTCGAAGTGGTCATGTCCAAGGACCTGCTGCTCCTCGACGCGGACATCGACCCGCGCGAGGCCTTCAACACCCTCGACCACCACAACCGCCGCTACGCCCCGGCCGTGGACAAGGACGGCAAGCTCGCCGGCATCCTGACCCGCAAGGGCGCCCTGCGGGCGACGCTGTACACCCCGGCGGTGGACGCGAACGGCAAGCTGCGCATCGCCGCCGCCGTCGGCATCAACGGCGATGTGGCGGGCAAGGCCAAGCAGCTGCTCGACGCGGGCGTGGACACGCTCGTCATCGACACCGCGCACGGCCACCAGGAGTCGATGATCAGCGCCGTCAAGGTGGTGCGCGCCCTCGACCCGCAGGTGCCGATCGTCGCGGGCAACATCGTCTCCGCCGAGGGCGTCAAGGACCTCATCGACGCCGGTGCGGACATCATCAAGGTCGGTGTCGGCCCCGGCGCCATGTGCACCACCCGCATGATGACCGGCGTGGGCCGGCCGCAGTTCTCCGCGGTCCTGGAGTGCGCCGCCGAGGCGAAGAAGTACGGCAAGCACGTGTGGGCCGACGGCGGTGTCCGCCACCCGCGCGACGTGGCCATGGCCCTCGCGGCCGGTGCGTCCAACGTGATGGTCGGCTCGTGGTTCGCGGGTACGTACGAGTCGCCGGGCGACCTCCAGCACGACGCCGACGGGCGCGCCTACAAGGAGTCCTTCGGCATGGCGTCCGCGCGTGCGGTGGCCAACCGTACG
Source organism: Streptomyces sp. NPDC031100 (assembly GCF_055570785.1). Lineage (NCBI taxonomy): Bacteria > Bacillati > Actinomycetota > Actinomycetes > Kitasatosporales > Streptomycetaceae > Streptomyces > Streptomyces sp. NPDC031100. Next base: position 117,337 of record NZ_JBVIGN010000005.1, on the reverse strand, counting down.
TCGGAGGAGTCGGCGTACGACAGGGCCCGCAAGGCGCTGTTCGAGGAGGGCATCTCCACCTCCCGGATGTTCCTCGACCCGGCCCGCCCGGGCGTCGAGGACCTGATCGACTCGATCATCGCGGGCGTCCGCTCCTCCTGCACCTACGCCGGCGCCGGCTCCCTGGAGGAGTTCGCCGAGAAGGCCATCGTCGGCATCCAGAGCGCGGCCGGCTACGCCGAGGGCAAGCCGCTGCACGCCAGCTGGAGCTGAGCCGGGTCCCTTCCGTACGGCCCCCGTCGATCCCGATTCCCGGGACCGGCGGGGGCCGTCGGCGTTCCCGGGCGGCCGTACCGGAGAAAGGGTGAAAAGAGGGATCTGCGAGGCCGCCGTGCAACAGTCCGCAGCCCGCGCGCAACGATTTGTCATACCGGCCCGATGAACGCAATGATCATCCGGGGACGCGCAAGGTTGCTGCATTACGCCCGTGAAGGCCCGCCTCATAGGGTGCTGCGCTGTACGTGGCGTGGCGGGGACCCCGCTCGGTGGGTTCCTGCCCTGGCGGGCCCCTACCCGGTCCCCACCCGTCCTGACCGGCATCGAACAAGGAGCCCATGCGTGCTCGACCAAGGCGCACCCCCGAAGAACCAGACAACGGCCGCCCCCGCGTCTCCGGGCGTCGCCGCGCGCCTCATGCGTCGCAAGCCCGTGGAACGCCTGGTCGCGGAGGGCGGCCAGGGTGAGGGAGGGTCGCTGAAGCGGTCCCTCGGGCTGTGGCAGCTGACCATGATCAGCATCGGTGCCACCCTCGGCACCGGCATCTTCGTCGTCCTCGGCGACGCCGTCCCGGAGGCCGGTCCCGCGGTCACCCTGGCCTTCGTGATCGCCGGTCTCACGGCTCTCTTCTCGGCCTTGTCGTACGCCGAACTGGCGGGCAGCATCCCGGTCGCCGGCTCCTCGTACTCGTATGCGTACGCAACGCTGGGTGAGCTGGTCGCCTGGGTCTGCGGCTGGTGCCTCGTGCTCGAGTACGGCGTGTCGGTGGCCGCCGTCGCCGTCGGCTGGGGCGAGTACCTGAACGAGCTGCTCGACGGCACCATCGGTGTCACCATCCCCGCCGCCCTGTCCTCGGCGCCGGGCGAGGGACACGGCATCATCAACCTGCCCGCCCTGATCGTCGTCCTGCTGGCGATGGTGTTCCTGCTCGGTGGCGCACGGGAGTCCGCCCGCGCCAACACGATCATGGTCTGCGTGAAGATCGCCGCCCTCGTGCTGTTCTGCGCGATCGGTTTCATGGGCTTCAAGTCCGGCAACTACGCCGACTTCATGCCGCTCGGCATGTCCGGTGTCAGCGCCGCCGGTGCCACGCTGTTCTTCTCGTACATCGGCTTCGACGCCGCCTCCACCGCCGGTGAGGAGGCGAAGAACCCCAAGCGGGACCTGCCGCGGGCGATCATGCTGTCGCTGATCATCGTGACCGCGCTGTACGTGCTCGTCGCGGGCATCGCCGTCGGCGCCTGGAACTGGAAGAAGTTCGACGGCTCGGAGGCCACGCTCGCCGCGATCATGAACGATGTCAGCGGCCAGACCTTCTGGGGCACCCTGCTCGCGCTGGGTGCGGTCATCTCCATCGCGAGCGTGGTGCTCACCGTGCTCTACGGCCAGACCCGCATCCTCTTCGCGATGTCCCGCGACGGCCTGGTGCCGAAGGCGCTCGGCAAGATCCACCCGAAGACCGGCGCTCCCCGCCTCAACACGGTGATCGTGTCCCTCTTCTGCGGTGTGCTCGCCGCCCTCATCCCGCTCGGCAAGCTCGTCGACGCCACCAGCATCGGCACGCTGTTCGCCTTCGGCCTGGTCAACATCGCGGTCGTCGTCCTGCGGTACAAGCGGCCGGAGCTGGAGCGCACGTTCAAGGTGCCGTTCGGCCCGGTCCTGCCGGTGCTGGGCTTCCTGGCCTGCGCGTACAACATGTTCAGCCTCGACACCGTCACCTGGGTCGTCTTCGGGTGCTGGATGGCAGTCGGGCTCGTGTTCTACTTCCTGTACGGCCTTCGCCGTTCCCGACTCGCAACACCTGAGAGCTGATCAACCCAACGTGCTGAACGATCTCGACGAACGCATCGTGCACGCCCTCGCCGAGGACGCCCGCCGCTCCTACGCGGACATCGGGCAACTGGTCGGCCTGTCCGCGCCCGCCGTGAAGCGGCGCGTGGACCGGCTGCGGGCCACCGGAGCCATCACCGGATTCACCGTCCGGGTCGACCCGGCCGCCCTCGGCTGGGAGACCGAGGGGTTCGTCGAGATCTACTGCCGGCGCAACACCTCGCCGGAGACCATCCAGCGGGGCCTGGAGCGGTACCAGGAGGTCGTGGCCGCGTCCACCGTCACCGGCGAGGCGGACGCAGTCGTCCAGGTCTTCGCGTCCGACATGCGTCACTTCGAGCGGGTGCTGGAGCGGATCGCCGGGGAGCCGTTCGTCGAGCGGACCAAGTCGGTGCTGGTGCTTTCGCCGTTGCTGCGGAGGTTCTCGTCGGGGGCGCCGGGCTAGGTCTTCAGCTCGCCCGGCGGCCGATCGTCCGTAGCAGGCGGCGCATGCCCATCGCGTGCCCGCCGGTGCCGATCACCAGCAGCCGGTACAGCCTCCCGGCCCAGCCGGGGAAGGCGGCCCGGGTCTCCGCGCTCACGCGCGTGCGGCCCGGGCCGTCGGCTTCGAGGCGGAAGATCAGCGCGTAGGCCGAGAAGCGGTGGCGGCCGCTGAGGACCAGGTTCCGGCCCGGGGCTGCGGTGGCCACCCGGAAGCCGGGGATCGTGGAGCCGGCGGCCAGCGGGCGCGGGCCGGAGGCCGTGCGGTCGGCGCAGCCCACCAGGCGGGCGTACCGGGCACCGCCGGCGAAGGAACCGTCCAGGACCTCGCCGATCGCTCGCCACACCGCGTCCGGCCCGGCCCCGACGACGGCCGTGTGCGTGTCGACGTGTGGCAGAGAGACCCACTCCACGGACGTCACCTTCAGTCCGCCGTCTTCCGAGCCAGCGCGTTGCTGCCTATCGAATTGTGCACGCTGAAGCTCACCGCGTCCGAGCGGTAGCGGTCGTCCGACCACTCCACCGGGCGGCCTTCCCTGGTCGTCGTCACCCGCCGCACCCGCAGCAGCGGACTCGTGCGGCGGATGCCGAGCAGTTCCGCGTCCTGCGCACCTGCCGCCACCGCGTCGATGACGTGCTCTCCGTAGGCGAAGACCAGGCCCGTGTCGTCGTAGAGCCGCTGGGTCACCGAGGGGCAGTCGGGCTCGATCGCCTCGACCGCCGGTGAGATCCAGTCCGCGTACACCGTCCGCTCCAGCAGCACCGGCTCGCCGTCCAGGCCGCGGACGCGCAGCACGTGCAACACCTGCGTACCGGCGGACAGTTGAAGTCGTACCGCGTCCTCCTGGGTGGCCGGGCGGTACTCCTGCGCCACCACGTGCCCGGTGGCCTCGCGGCCCATGGCCCGCGCCCACTGGGCGAAGCTGCGCAGTTCCTCGAAGGTCTGGCTGCGGCGGCTGGCGAGCACCACGCGCCGGGCGCCCTGCCGGGAGCCGATCAGACCTTCGGAGGTGAGGGTCGCGACGGCCTGGCGGACCGTGCCGCGCGAGACGCCGTAGTGCGTCGCGAGTTCCGACTCCGAGGGCAGCCGGCTGCCGACCGTGTACTCCTCGCGGTCGATCGCGCGCCGCAGCTCGTCGGCGATCTCCTCGTGTCGCGCCGTCATGCTTCCCCTCTGCGTAGGCCGCTGTGCACAGCGTGACCAGCCTAATCGAGTCCTGAGCGTGATCTGAAACGGTCTGGACTGTGCAGCCAACAACGGTTCAAAGTTTCGCCACGGTTTACGGACAGGACACCTGCGACGGGCGTACTGTGACGCAACTTGTTCAGACAAGTTCTCCGCACATCTCACCCTGCACCGTGCGCACCCCTGGAGAGACCGTGACCGTGTCCCTGCCGAGAAACGCCGTCCTCGGCGGCTCCCTCGCCGTCGTCGCCGCACTCGCGCTGAGCGCCTGTGGCGCCGCCCCCGACAACGCGTCCACCAAGACCAAGGACGGCAAGAACGCCGCCACCGCCACCTCCGCGGCCGACTTCGGCGGTCTCGACGCCCTCGTCAAGGCGGCCAAGAAGGAGGGCACGCTGCACATCATCGCGGTGCCCCGCGACTGGGCGAACTACGGCGCCATCATCGACGGCTTCCAGAAGAAGTACGGCGTAAAGATCGAGGACGAGAGCCCCGACGGCTCCAGCCAGGACGAGATCAACGCCGTGACCTCGCGGAAGGGCCAGGACCGCGCCCCGGACGTCCTCGACCTCGGCTCCTCCTTCGCGCTCAGCGCCGCCCAGCAGGGCCTGCTCGCGCCCTACAAGGTGGCCTCCTACGACGACATCCCCCAGGGCCAGAAGGACCCGCAGGCCCGCTGGTTCAACGACTACGGCGGCTACATCTCCATCGGCTGCGACGCCAAGCGCGTGAAGACCTGCCCGACCACCTTCAAGGACCTCCTCAAGCCGGAGTACAAGGGCCAGGTCGCGCTCAACGGCAACCCGACCAAGTCCGGCTCGGCCTTCGGCGGCGTGTACGCGGCGGCCCTCGCGGGCGGCGGTTCCTTCGACGACATCCAGCCCGGCCTCGACTTCTTCTCCAAGCTGAAGAAGAACGGCAACTACACGCCCGTCGAGTCCACCCCGGCCACCGTCGAGAAGGGCGAGACGCCCATCAGCATCGACTGGGACTACCTGAACGCCGGATACGCCGAGGAGTTCAAGTCCAAGGGCGTCGACTGGAAGGTCTCGATCCCGACCGACGGCCAGTACGCCCAGTACTACTCCCAGGCCATCAACAAGGACGCCCCGCACCCGGCGGCCGCCCGCCTGTGGCAGGAGTACCTCTACAGCACCGAGGGCCAGAACCTGTGGCTCAAGGGCTACGCCCGCCCGGCGCTGATGACCTCGATGGACAAGGCCGGCACCCTCGACAAGACGGCCGCCGCCAAGCTGCCGAAGGTCACCGGCACGCCGTCCTTCCCGACCGAGGCCCAGCAGAGCAAGGCCAAGACGGTCATCGCCCAGGGCTGGGGCAAGGCCGTCTCCGGATGACCACCGCCCTCACTCGTGCGGACGTGGCGCCCGTCGCTTCGGCGAAGCGGCGGCGCCGCGCCCCCGGCTGGCTTGCCGTGGTCCCGCTGCTGGTGTTCACCGCCATCGCCTTCGGCCTGCCCGCCCTCGCCATCCTGAACGGCGCCTTCACGGTCAAGGACCAGACGACCGGCGCCGCCTCCTACACGACCGAGAACCTCTCGACCTCGCTGCAGGGCCCGTACCTCACCGCGCTGGTCGGCAGCGTGAAGCTGTCGGCGATCTCCGCCGCGCTCGGCGCCCTGCTCGGGCTGCCGCTCGCGCAGGCCGTGGTCAGCTCCCGCTCCCGCGCGCTACGCGAGGCCGTGCTGACCGCCTCCGGCGTGCTCGCCAACTTCGGCGGTGTCCCGCTGGCCTTCGCCTTCGTCGCCACCCTCGGCAACGCGGGCGTGCTGACCCTGCACCTAGGCCTGAAGGACAGCGGCTGGGACCTCTACAGCTTCTGGGGCCTGGTCCTCGTCTACCTGTACTTCCTGATCCCGCTGATGGTCCTCACCATCACCCCGGCCCTGGACGGCCTGCGCGTCCAGTGGCGGGAGGCCGCGCTGAACAACGGCGCCACCGGTGTGCAGTACTGGCGCCACGTGGCCCTGCCCGTCCTCGCGCCCTCCCTGCTCGGCGGTTTCGTGCTGCTCTTCGGCAGCGCCTTCGCCGCCTACGCCACCGCCGCCGCGATGGTGGGCAGCGCGGTCCCGCTCGTCACGCTGCAGATCGCCGACGCCCTCTCCGGCAACGTGCTGGTCGGCCAGGAGAACGTCGCCCTCGCCCTCAGCCTCGACATGGTGCTGGTGGCGGGCCTGGTGATGGCCGTGTACCTGCCCCTGCAACGACGGAGCGCCCGATGGCTCGACGCCTGACCCCCTGGCGCTGGGCCGTCCTCGGCCTGGCCGCCCTGTACTTCCTGGTGCCGCTCGCCGCCTCCGTGATCTTCACGGTCGACGTGCCCGGCCAGGGCGTCACCTTCGACGCCTACACCAAGATCCTGTCCACCGCCGGCTTCACCTCCAGCCTGCTGCTCTCACTGGAGCTGGCCGTGGCCACCATCGCGGTGGTCCTGCTGCTGATGGTGCCCGCCGTGGTCGCGCTGCGGCTCGGCGCGCCCAAGCTGCGGCCGGTGGTCGAGGTGGTCTGCTCCCTGCCGCTGGTGGTGCCGCCGATCGCGTTCGTCGCCGGCATCGTGACCGTGCTGAAGTGGGGCCCGGAGCACCTGTCCCGGACGCCGCTGTTCCAGACGTTCGTGGTGATCCAGGACGAGAACTTTCCGATCGTCCTGGTCCTGGCGTACGTCGTGATGGCGCTGCCGTTCGTCTACCGGGCCCTGGACGCGGGCCTGCGCGCGATGGACGTGCGCACCCTCGTCGAGGCCGCCCGCAGCTGCGGCGCCTCCTGGCCGCAGGCCCTCGTCCAGGCCGTGCTGCCGAACCTGCGCGGTGCGCTGCTGAACGCGACCTTCCTCACGCTGGCGCTGGTGCTCGGCGAGTTCACCGTCTCCCACCTGCTCGGCTACGAGCCCTTCGCCGTGTGGATCTACAACGTCGGCGGCTCGCAGGCCCAGATGTCCGTCGCCGTGTCCGTGCTCAGCCTGCTCGTCACCTGGGCCCTGCTGCTCGCGCTCGCCGGTGCCGGCGGACGCACCCGAACCGCTTCCTCCCGGGGATGACACACATGACCGCCACCATGATCAAGACTTCTGAGAAGGCCGCGACCGTCGAATTCCGCGGACTTCGGCGAGAGTTCGGGGCCACCGTCGCCCTCGACGGACTCGACCTGACCGTCCGGCCGGGGGAGTTCCTTGCCCTGCTGGGCCCGTCCGGCTGCGGCAAGACCACCGCACTGCGCATGCTCGCCGGGTTCGAACACCCCGACTCCGGTGCCGTGCTGGTGGACGGCGAGGACGTCACCCACGTCCCGGCCCACCGCCGCGACGCCGGGATGGTCTTCCAGTCGTACAGCCTCTTCCCGCACCTGAACGCCGTCGACAACGTCGCCTTCGGGCTGCGCATGCGCAAGGTCCGTACGGCCGAACGGCGTTCAAGGGCGGCCGAGTTGCTGGACCTGGTCGGACTCGGCGACAAGGGGGAGCGGTACCCGCACCAGCTCTCCGGCGGCCAGCAGCAGCGCATCGCGCTCGCCCGCGCCCTCGCCCTGCGCCCGCGCGTCCTGCTCCTCGACGAGCCGCTGTCCGCGCTGGACGCCAAGGTCCGCCTGACCCTGCGCGAGGAGATCCGCAGGCTCCAGCAGGAGCTCGGCATCACCACCCTCTTCGTCACCCACGACCAGGAGGAAGCCCTCTCGGTCGCCGACCGGGTCGCCGTCATGCGCGCCGGACGGCTCGAACAGTGCGCCGAACCCGCCGAGTTGTACGGCCGTCCCGCCACTGCCTTCGTCGCCGAGTTCGTCGGCACGATGAGCCGGATCCCGGGTGAGCTGAAGGACGGCACCGTCGAGGTGCTCGGGCAGCGGCTGCCGGCCGACGGCGAGGTGCCGGACGGCGCCGTGGACGTGCTGGTGCGGCCGGAGTCCGTCCAGGTGCGGGCCGACGAGCAGGGCGGCGCCCGGGTCGTCGCCACCGCCTTCCTGGGCGCCGTCGTCCGGGTCACCGTCCGCCTCGCCGACGGCACGGAGGCCAAGGCCGACCTGCCCGCCCACGAGGCCACCGGACTCGGCGCCGGATCCGCCGTCGACGTGTCGCTGCCCGAGCGACCGGTGCTGGTGGCCGAACACATCCAGAAGTGAGGAACGACGACAACGTGACCCCCCACAACCCCGTACTCCCGCTCCATGCCGTCCTGTTCGACATGGACGGCACGCTCGTCGACACCGAGCGCCTGTGGTGGGAGGCGGTCGAACAGGTCGCCGGACGGCCGCTGAGCGAAGCCGACCAGCCCGAGGTGCTCGGCCGGCCCGTCGAGCACACCGCCGGCTGGCTCTCCGCCGCCACCGGCCGGACCGAGGCCGACCTCGCGGCCGAGCTGCACCGCGAGTTCGCCGCGCGGGTCCGCACCGGCATCGTGCCCCGCCCCGGCGCCCTGGACCTGCTGGACGCGCTGGACCGGGCCGGTGTCCCCACCGCCCTGGTCACCGCGTCCCCGCGCGCGGTCGCCGACGTGGTGCTCGACGCCCTCGGCGCCGGACGGTTCGCCGTCTCCGTCACCGCCGACGACACCGACCGCACCAAGCCGGCCCCCGACCCCTACCTCGCCGCCTGCCGGGCGCTGGGCGTCGAACCGGCCGCCTGTGTGGCCGTTGAGGACACCGAGACCGGCGTGGCCTCCGCCGAGGCCGCCGGGTGCGCCGTACTCGCCGTGCCGTCCCTCGCGCCGATCGGCACGGCACCCGGGCGGACCGTGCGCGACAGCCTCGTCGGTGTCACACCTCAGGAGCTGTGCCGGATGGTCGCACCCGAACTCCGCGTCATGAGCTGGAACCTGTGGCTCGGCGGCAGCAAGGTCGACGACCACCGCGCCAAGCAGGTCAAGGCCGTCCTGGAGAGCGGTGCCGACGTCGTCGGGCTCCAGGAGACCGCCGGTACGGCCGCCCAGGAGCTGGCGGAGGCGCTCGGCTGGCACCACCACCGGGCCGGCGAGAACCTCGGCGTCATCAGCCGGCACCCCATCACCGCCCGCTTCGCAGACCCCGACGTCGGCTTCTACGGCGCCGCCGGCGTCCGGATCCGGGTCGCGCCCGGCCGCGAGGTCGACGTCTGGACGGCCCACCTGCACTACACGCCGTACGGGCCCTACGAGTCCGCCTTCGACCGGCTGGGGGCGGCCGAGCTGATCGCCCACGAGGACGTGCGGCTCGGACAGATGCGGGACGCGCTGCGCCGGATCGCCGAGTCGGCCGCCGACGGCGTACCGGTCGTCCTCGTCGGCGACTTCAACTGCCCCTCCCACCTGGACTGGCCGGACGTGGCGTGGCCGGTGACGCGCGCGGCGGCGGACGCGGGCTTCGCCGACTCCTACCGTGAGGCCCACCCCGACCCGGCGGCCGAGCCCGGGCACACCTGGTCGCCGATCCACCCGGTCCACGAAGACGGCAGCGGACGGCCCGAACCGCAGGACCGGATCGACTACGTCCTGCATCGGGGACTGACCGTGCGGGACGCGCGGACGCTCGTCGTCGGCAGTCCGAGCCCGTGGCCCCATGTCGCGGGCAACGACTGGCCCTCGGACCATGCAGCGGTGGTGACCACCTTCGCGCTGCCCGGGAACTGACTCCGGGTTACCGCAGGTCACCATTGCGGACCAGGTGACGATCCCGTAGGTTGTGCCCGCTCTTACTGACAGGTAACACGGGCAGGTACCCCATGCGTTGGCCCGTCGGCCGTCCCACCACCGTCCGCGCGCGGATCGTGGCGCTCGCCCTCGCCCCGGCCGTCGCGCTGATGGCCCTGTGGAGCTTCGCCATGGTGTCGGTCACCGCCGAACTGCGGGCGCTGATCCGCCTCCAGGGGGTGTACGAGGACTTCGGCACCCCCGTGGACACCGCGATCGGGCAGATCCAGATCGAGCGCCGGATGTCCGCCGCCTATCTGGGCGCCCGCCTCGACACGGCCACGGCGAGCGAGCTGCTCGGGCAGCAGCGCCGTACCGACAAGGCCGTCGACGCCATGCGGCAGGCGGTCCAGGGCGGGGACCGCGGCCGGCTCACGGACCGGCAGCGGCAGGCCCTGGACACCGTGGTCGCCGCCACCGGGAAGCTGGACGGGCTGCGCGAGCGCGTGCTGTCCAGGGACATCACCTGGGACCGGGCGGTCGACGCGTACAGCACGCTGGTCGAGCCCGGCTTCGACGTGCAGTCCACGCTGACCGCGCTCCAGGCCGGACAGCTCGCGCGGGAGGCGCAGGTCGTCATCGAGCTGGTGCGGGTACGGGAGTTCGTGTCCCGGGAGGACGCCCTGGTCGCCGGGGCGCGGGCGGCCGGGACCCTGACCGACCGGCAGTACGACACCCTGACCGCGACCATCGAGGACCGGCGCGTCTTCGAGCGGACGTACGTACCGGACCTGCCCGCCGACTCGCGCGGCCTGTTCGAGGAGTTCCGGCGCGGCGACCTGCACCGCTCGCTGGTGCGGGGCGAGGACGCCCTGCTGCGGGCCGGTGCCGGGCGGGCCGGGGAGGCCGTCGCCGCGGACACCTGGCGGTCGACCTCCGACCGGGCCGTCAAGCGCTACATGCAGCTGTGCACCCGCTCCGCCGAGAACTCCGCCGCGCGCGGGCGGGCCTTCGCCTACCGCGAGCTGACCAAGTCCGCCGTCGTCGGTGCGGTCGGACTGGCCGCCGTAGCGCTGTCGCTGTGGTTCGCGGTGCGCGGTGCGCGGCGCATCTCGCGGCGCCTGGAGACGCTGCGGGACGCGGCCGACGTGCTCAGCGCCCGGCAACTTCCGGACGTGATGCGGAGGTTGAGTGCCGGTGAGGACGTGGACGCGCTCGCCGAGGCGCCGCCGCTCGCCGCCGACGAGGTCAGGGACGACGAGATCGGCCAGGTCGGCCGGTCCTTCAACACCGCGCGGCTCGCCGCCGTGGAGGCTGCCGTCAAGCAGGCCACCCTGCGCCGGGGCCTGTTCGCGGTGCTGCTCAACATCGCGCGCCGCAACCAGGCGCTGGTGCACCGGCAGCTGAAGCTCGTCGACACGCTGGAGCGGCGCACCGACGACCCGGACGTCCTGCGCGAGCTGTTCCGCATCGACCATCTGACGACCCGGATGCGCCGGCACGCGGAGAGCCTGATCATCCTCTCCGGCGCGGCGCCCGGACGCCGCTGGCGCAGGCCCGTCCCGATCGCGGACGTCGTCGCCTCCGCGGTGGGCGAGATCGAGGACTACGCGCGCGTGGTGGTGCCGCCGATGCCCGAGGTCGGCATCGCGGCGGACGCGGTCGCCGACATCGTGCACCTCTTCGCCGAACTCCTGGAGAACGCCACGGTGTTCTCGCCGCCGCACACCCAGGTCACGCTGCGCACCGGGCGGGTCGGCAGCGGCTTCGTGCTGGAGATCGACGACCGCGGGCTCGGCCTCGACGCCGAGCAGCGCGCCGAGGCCCACCGCACCCTCACCGACACCGACGCCTTCGACCCCACCCGCCACGACCGGCTCGGCCTGTACGTCGTGGGCCGCCTCGCCGCGCGCCACGGCGTCGAGGTGAACCTGCGGGATTCCCCGTACGGGGGTACGACCGCGGTGGTGCTGCTTCCGGAGGGGGTGCTGGCGGAGGTGGAGCCGGCCGGTGCGCCGTCCGCCCCTGCCGACGTGCGGGACCGGGTGGCCGAGCTGCCGAGGCCGGACGAGCGGAGGGCGCCGGTGCTGGAGCTGCCCACCCGGAAGCGGACCGCGTCCCTGTCCGACACCGCGCCTGCGCCCGCGCAGCACACCGCCGAGCGGCACGACAGTCCCGAGCGGCACGACAGCCCGGCGCCGGACACTTCCGCTGCCCCGCCGGACACCGCACTTGCTTTCTTGCCGGGCGCCACCTCCGCGCAGGACCCCGCCCCTGCTCTGCCGGACACCGGACTCGCGCCCTCGCAGCAGCACGCCGCCGAGCGGCACGACAGCCCTGGGCGGTACGACAGCCCTGGGCGGTACGACACTCCGGCGTCGGGCGGCACCCCCGCGCCGGATGCCGCCCCTTCGCCGGACCCCGCCCCCGCCCTGCCCACCCGCACCCGGCAGGCCTCCCTCGTCCGGGAGCTGCGCGACGAGCCGCCGCCCCGGGACGCGGCACCCGAGCGCGAGGTCGACGCCGAGGAGATGCGCGCGATCTTCGGCGCCTTCCAGCGGGGCCTGGACCGCGGCCGCAAGGGCCTGCCCACCGACACCGAGGCCCCTACCCCGACAGTCAACGCCGACGAAGGGACGGACACCGACGATGCACGGTGACGACCAGACCCCCGAGCACCCGGCCCCGCCCGCCGGAGCGCCCGGCACCGATCTCGGCTGGCTGCTCGACGACCTCGTGGCCCGTACCGACCACGTCCGCCAGGCCGTGCTGCTCACCGCCGACGGTCTGCCGCTGAGCTCCTCGGAGGGCATGCGCCGCCGGGACATCGAGCACCTGGCCGCCGTCTGCTCGGGCTTCCACGGCCTCGCCCGCTCGGCGGGGGAGCGGTTCGAGGCGGGAGAGGTGCGGCAGACCATGGTCATGCTGGAGGACGCCTACCTCTTCATCACCCCGGCCGGCCACGGCAGCCGCCTCGCCGTGCTGAGCGAGGCACGGACCGACGTCGGACAGCTCGCCCACGAGATGGCCCTGCTCGTCCGCCGCCTCGGCCGCCACCTGGACGCCGCCACCCGCTCGGCCCCCTGATGCCGCGGTGAGCGACGAGCACTGGTACGAGGACGAGACCGGGTCGATGGTGCGCCCCTACACCGTGACCCGGGGCCGCACCCGGCCCTCGAAACGGCACGCCATCGACCTGATGTCCCAGGTCACCGCGGTGGAACCGGACGCCGGGGCACAGCCGGAGCTGGACCATGCCCGCGCGTCCCTGCTCGACCTGATCCGCCGCGGCCCCCGTCCCGTGGCCGAGCTGGCCGCGGACGCCGACCTGCCGCTCACCGTCGTCCGCGTCCTGCTCGGCGACCTGGCCGAGGCGGGGCTGGTCCGCATCGATGCGCCCCGCGTCCTCCCGGTCACCGGCCCGGCTGCCGATCCGGGTCTGCTGCGGGAGATCGTGGAGCGCCTGAAGGAGCTGTAGTCGAGCCGCAGCTCGCCCGCGACCACCAGTTCATCGAGGGGCGACCCCGGCGCTCCCGCTCAGAGCGCCGGGTTCCACGGGACGACCTTGAAGTCACCGGTGCCCTGCTTCACCTTCTCGAACGGCGCCGACGACACGCACGGCGGCAGGTCCTTGGTGTCCGTGGGGCTGCCGGCCCCGGCCCAGCTGTAGCCCAGCCGGTCGTGCCGGCCGAGGTCGTGGACCGTGACGCCGACCCGCTTGCCCTTGGCCCCCGGCAGGTCCGAGGCCGTGATCACGCCGGACACGACGGCGACCTTCCCTCCGGTGACCAGGCAGTCCACCTTCGCCTTGGCCCAGGCGCCGTTGCCGTGCAGGTAATGGCTGAACTCGAAGGTGCCGGTGGCCCTCCCCGGATCCTTGGTGTCCTTCGCCGCCAGATGCGCGTCGAAGGAGAAGGTGATGTCGTCCCCGGCCGACCGGTACAGCTTGGCCGTGCCGGTGAGCGCGGCGGCCTCGCGCTCGGGACGCTGCGCCCCGGGCGCCGAGGCCAGCGCCGCGCCCGCCGTCCCGGCGGTGATCAGCAGGGCGGTGGCAAAGGTGACGGCGACGATCTTCGTACGACGCTGCATGACGGTCCTTTCCGCAGGTCAAGCGCGTGAACTGAACGCTCACCACTCTCCCGGCGCAGGGGCGCAGGCACATCGCCCCGCAGGCGGCACCCCGCCTCCCCCGTCCGGCGGGGAAACCCCGCCGTGACCTGCGTCTCAGGGCGGACGGGACCTCCGCCGCCGGGCGCGCAACGAATCGCCGCCCGACCCCCTTTCCACGCAACGAACCGCGCACCGGCGCGCAACGGCTCCTGCTTGTCCGGCCGAGCGCGCCGACCGTACCTTCTTTGTGGCCCCCAAAACCCCCCTTTCCGGTGAGGAACCTGCATGCGCACCGCACTGCTCCAGAGCTCCGGCCGCCCCGGCTCGATCGCCGAGAACCTCAAGGTCCTCGACGAGGCCGCGGGCCGGGCCGCCGCCGCGGGCGCCGTGCTGCTGGTCGCGCCGGAGATGTTCCTCACCGGCTACGCGATCGGCGACGCCGTCGGCCGCCTCGCCGAGCCCGCCGACGGCGACTCCGCCGACGCGATCGCCGAGATCGCCACCCGGCACGGCCTGGCCATCGCCTACGGCTACCCGGAGCGCGACGGCGAGACCGTCCACAACTCCGCCCAGCTGATCTCCGCCGACGGCACCCGGCTCGCGAACTACCGCAAGACCCACCTCTTCGGCGGCTTCGAGCGCGACCACTTCACGCCGGGCGAGCAGCCGGTCGTCCAGGCCGAGCTGAACGGCCTCACCGTCGGCCTGATGATCTGCTACGACGTCGAGTTCCCGGAGAACGTCCGCGCCCACGCGCTGGCCGGCACCGACCTCCTCGTCGTGCCGACCGCGAACATGCACCCGTTCGAGATCGTCGCCGAGTCCATGCTCCCGGTGCGCGCGTTCGAGAACCAGATGTACGTCGCGTACGCCAATCGCGTCGGCCAGGAGGGAGAGTTCGAGTTCTTCGGACTGTCCACCCTCGCCGGCCCCGACGGCGTCGCCCGCACCCGCGCCGGCCGCGGCGAGGAGCTGGTGTTCGCCGATGTCGACCCCGCCTTCCTGGCCGCCTCCCGCGAGGCCAACCCGTACCTGAAGGACCGCCGCCCCGGCCTGTACGGGTCCCTGGTCTGACCCCCCGAGCCCTCCCTCCCCGTTCCACCCCCGCGCAAGGAGTCCGTACCCCATGACGTCCACGGTGCCCAACGCCGTCGAGCACGCCGACGAGCAGCAGCCGCCGATCACCATGTTCGGCCCGGACTTCCCCTACGCCTACGACGACTTCCTCGCCCACCCGGCGGGCCTCGGCCAGATACCCGCGACCGAGCACGGCACCGAGGTCGCCGTCATCGGCGGCGGTCTGTCCGGCATCGTGGCCGCCTACGAGCTGATGAAGATGGGCCTCAAGCCCGTCGTCTACGAGGCCGACCAGATCGGCGGCCGGCTGCGCACCGTCGGCTTCGAGGGCTGCGACGAGTCGCTGACCGCCGAGATGGGCGCGATGCGCTTCCCGCCGTCCTCCACCGCCCTCCAGCACTACATCGACATGGTGGGCCTGGAGACCAGGCCGTTCCCGAACCCCCTCGCCGAGGCCACCCCGTCCACCGTCGTGGACCTCAAGGGCGAGTCGCACTACGCCGAGACGATCGCCGACCTGCCCCAGGTGTACCGGGACGTCGCCGAGGCGTGGAACAAGTGCCTGGACGAGGGCGCCGACTTCTCCGACATGAACCAGGCCATGCGTGAGCGGGACGTGCCGCGCATCCGCGAGATCTGGGCGAAGCTGGTCGAGAAGCTCGACAACCAGACCTTCTACGGCTTCCTCTGCGACTCCGAGGCCTTCAAGTCCTTCCGGCACCGCGAGATCTTCGGCCAGGTCGGCTTCGGCACCGGCGGCTGGGACACCGACTTCCCGAACTCCATCCTGGAGATCCTGCGGGTCGTCTACACCGAGGCGGACGACCACCACCGCGGCATCGTGGGTGGCTCCCAGCAGCTGCCGCTGCGCCTGTGGGAGCGCGAGCCGGAGAAGATCGTCCACTGGCCGTACGGCACCTCGCTGAAGTCCCTGCACGTGGACGGCGAGCCGCGGCCGGCCGTGACCCGGCTGCACCGCACCGCGGGCAACCAGATCACCGTGACCGACGCCAACGGCGACATCCGCACCTACAAGGCGGCCATCTTCACCGCCCAGTCCTGGATGCTGCTGTCCAAGATCGCCTGCGACGACTCGCTCTTCCCGATCGACCACTGGACCGCGATCGAGCGCACCCACTACATGGAGTCCTCGAAGCTGTTCGTGCCGGTCGACCGCCCCTTCTGGCTGGACAAGGACGAGGAGACCGGCCGGGACGTCATGTCGATGACGCTCACCGACCGCATGACCCGCGGCACCTACCTGCTGGACGACGGCCCGGACAAGCCCGCCGTGATCTGCCTGTCCTACACCTGGTGCGACGACAGCCTGAAGTGGCTGCCGCTGTCCGCGAACGAGCGGATGGAGGTCATGCTGAAGTCGCTCGGCGAGATCTACCCGAAGGTCGACATCCGGAAGCACATCATCGGCAACCCGGTGACCGTCTCCTGGGAGAACGAGCCCTACTTCATGGGCGCCTTCAAGGCCAACCTGCCCGGCCACTACCGCTACCAGCGGCGCCTGTTCACGCACTTCATGCAGGACCGGCTGCCCGAGGACAAGCGGGGCATCTTCCTCGCCGGCGACGACATCTCCTGGACGGCCGGCTGGGCCGAGGGCGCGATCCAGACCGCGCTGAACGCGGTCTGGGGCGTCATGCACCACTTCGGCGGCGAGACCGACGCGGCCAACCCGGGCCCGGGTGACGTCTACGACGAGATCGCCCCGGTGGAACTGCCCGAGGACTGACCGGGATCACCCCTGTGCCAAGGCGGGGGGGGGGGGGGGGGGGGGCCCCCCCCCCCCCCCCCCCCCCCCCCCCCCCCCCCCCGCCCTCCCCGCCCCCTCACGGGGGCGGTATCCGGCCTTGCAGGAGC